>JAGUYG010000053.1 GCA_020061465.1 Ignavibacteriales bacterium | reverse complement strand
ATTTAACATATTTAATGTAAAAGTATATTGATATTAAACTAACGAATTCCATAAATAATTCGCTTAATTCCGGCTAAGATTAAAAAACAAAATTTTTTTACTACTTAATTAATAGTGTAAAAATGTGCGGTCTCGGAAAATTTTTTTAAAAAAATTTATTTTTTTTAAGAAAATTGAATCGTTTGCTGAGAATATTTAAAAGAAATCATTAAAGCATAATGTAAAATCATATGCTGTAAATAATGCATGTTAAGAGATTGGGCTTCGTATAAAATATAAAATCTCAAGATTGCAATACTAATCAATATTATGTGTTCACTTCGTTTGATAAAAAAATTCCGTGCTTATCAGCACTATTGAGTAAGCTGAAAAATAACCCGCAGCTTTTTTTATTTAATCGAATAGCATATTTTTTATAAGTCTTTGATATCGAAAAGTGAGTAATAAGTTACATTACGCCGAAATCTAAATGATAGATTATAAAAGTATTTTATTAGGAAAAAAATTATCGGCATCCTTTAAGCAGGAATAAATATATAATTTAGTATACCTAACGAGGGTGACCTAAATGTAATTATTTTTTGTGATAATTTGTGACTTGGTGATATTGTGGCAAAAAGAAGATATGTTTTTATTCAAAAAAATGACATTTGCCACAAAGACTCTAGAACACAAAATTCCACCAATTACTTTTTAGTCGTTCCTAACCTGTAATAAATGACGTATTTCATAGTACGGTAACAAAGACAAGTTATTTCAGTCTTTATCTAAAGGGAGAACTGTAGTGAAACAAATAAGATTTTTTCTAATCGCTTTGTGCATATTATCTAATCCAATAACCTTTTCGCAAAATTGGTTAAAATTGGATTCGGTATTTTCTGTATCGGGTGTATCGGTTAAAAATTTTTCGGCGCCTTTTTTTGCTGATATCGACGACGACGGAGATCTCGATTTGTTTTTAGGTAACAACGTCGATCAAACCGAATTTTTTAGGAACAACAGTTTTGAGTTTCCGTCTTTTTATTCAAAGGATACTTTGCTCCTTTATTCGATTTATTCCGGAGGCTTAATAAATACCAATTCAGATTATCCTGTGCTTGCCGACCTTGACGGCGATGGTGACCTTGATCTAATAATCGGCGGATATTACGGATTATTGTATTATGAAAATACCGGAACATCAACTAATCCTGTATTCTCAAAAAATGATTCACTCTTTGTTAATATAAATCCGCTAATCGGCGCCGATCCTAAGCCTGCATTTGCCGACCTTGACGGCGACGGCGATTTGGATTTATTAGTTGGAATCGGCGAATCGCTATTCGGCGGACCAACGGCAGGAATTACCTTAGGCTTTAGAAATAACGGCACACCGCACAAAGCAGAATTTGTTCACGATAATTCTCTTGTAGCCGGCATCCCGGATGTAGGTATAAATTCATATCCCGCATTGGCTGATTTAGATAACGACGGCGATTATGATCTTCTAATAGGAAGAGACGGCGGCGCGCTTTTTTATTATAAAAACACCGGAACAGTAAACCAACCGGTGTGGACAAGAGAGTACTCAACTTTTTCTTCGGTTGAAACTTCTACCTATTGGAAAAACCCAACATTTGCCGATCTTGACTATGACGGCGATCTCGATCTTATTTACGGCACTTCATCAGGTATAATTTATGTTTACAGAAACAACGGCAGTGCCTCCAATCCCTCATTTCAACTTTACCCCGATTATTTCAAGGTGATCAAATTGGAAGGGAACAGTTCTACCGTATCACTTGCCGATTTCGACGGCGACGGAGATTATGATTTGCTCAGCGGAATATGGACAGGCAGATTTATCTATTTTAAAAATGAGGGAACGAACCAAAAACCTATCTTTACAAATATTAGCATGCCGTTCTCATCTTTCACTGTAGGTTCATACAGCTCACCCGTATTTGTAGATATTGACGGCGACGGCGATTACGATATTGTTTCCGGTGCATTGAATGGAAAGATTTACTGCTACATAAACAATAACGGAACTTTTTCGTCAGATAATTCTTTATTCAATTTTGTGAGTGTTGGTTATATGAGCATTCCAGCTTTTGCCGATTTGGATAACGACGGCGATCTCGATTTATTAGTTGGCTCAGAAACGGGAGCTAACTATAAATATTACCTTAACACAGGCAATAACATTTATGAAGAAAACACAGTAGTCTTTTCCGGCATCTCTTTTCCTAATTACAGCCGACCTGCTTTTGCCGATATTGATAACGACGGTGATTATGATTTGATTATTGGAAGATCGAATGGCGCTCTTATTTATTATGAAAACACCGGCAGCAAGGAAACTCCGGTTTGGACAAGAAACGATGCATTGTTCTCAGGGGTATCGGTTAAACAAAATGCGCATCCCGGTTTCGCCGATTTAGACGGCGATGGAAGAAAGGATTTAATATTGGGAGAGTACGACGGCAACTTCACTTATTACAAAAATCTTTTTGCTGAACCGGTCTCAGCAAATGAAGAGGTTTCAATTTCAAAGAATTTTATTTTGTTTCAAAACTATCCTAATCCTTTTAATACATCAACAGTAATCAGCTACAGCTTAGCGGAAGGTAGTTTTGTTTCGCTTAAAGTTTATGACTTGTTAGGCAGAGAAATTATAACGCTAATAAATGAATTTAAATCTGCCGGGATGCATACTGTAGAATTAATAATGAAGAACGTGGAATTATCAAGCGGAATATACTTTTATAAGCTGCAAGCGGGAGACTTTATTCAAACAAAAAAAATGGTTTTGATACGATGAATGTTTCTCTGAATTGATAGATTAATCAAGAAATAAAAACTTGGCACACTGAGCTTAGTGAAGCGCCATACTTAATTCAAATCTTGTTGGTTCGTTATGGAGCACTCATTAAAGTGAAAGATCCAACTTATTTTTTTAACGTATATTATTTTACTTTAATGATTTTTAGTTTATCTATCAAATATTATTCTATCCGAACATCTCTTGGAGCTTTTTCCCTGAGCAATGGATTTTAATTTGTGATTTGTGCTCAAACGGTCAAACGCTTTTTAAAATTGATGACGCAAATAAAATTTACATTTATTATTCAATCCATCAACTGATGAATTCATTATTCCTTTTTAGTTTCGGCTCGGCTGGGGTATGGTTATATTTAATTATCAAAGAATAAAAATTAATCGCCGGTCAACTTTAACAATTGACTTTTTAATCTTCGGAATAAGATGAAATCAAATATTAGTCTTCTTTTTTTTCTTACCGCTTTAATTTTCGTTCAAAAACCGCAGTTTGCACAGAAGATTTTCATAAATGAATTCATGGCATCTAATCTATCAACAATAAGCGATCCTGATTATAATGATTATGCTGATTGGATTGAACTTTTCAACGCCGGAGATGAATCGGTTGATTTGCTGGGCTATTCAATCACAGATAATCTTTCACAGCCGCAGAAGTACCGCTTCCAAACAAGTATAAATATTCAACCAAAACAATTTTTGATTATTTGGGCAGATGACAGAAATACCGGCGCTCATACGAATTTTAAGCTTAGTGCAGACGGCGAAAGCATAGGGTTGTTCTCACCTTCCGGTGATGTAATCGATTCAGTTACTTTCGGTATGCAGCAAAACAATATCTCATCCGGAAGATTTCCGGATGGAGCGCATGATTGGTATTTGTTTTCACCTGCATCGCCCGGCACGGAAAATATTGAAGATAACATTATCAACATTCTTTCGGTCCCTGCAGTATCGCATCAAAGCGGTTTTTATTCAAATCCTTTTTCGCTTACCGTTTCTAATAAAGATCCCGATGTTGTTATTCGTTACACTATTGACGGAAGAATACCAACAATTAACGATCCCTTTTATACTGCTCCTATTCAAATTGATTCTACCTCAATACTCCGGCTTCGTACATTTAAGGAAGGATTCATGCCGGGGAAAACATTATCGCTTTCATACTTCATCAATGAACAAACGGGGCTTCCGGTCTTTTCTCTTATTACTGATCCGGCAAATTTTTTCAGCGATACAAGCGGAATTTATGTTGAAGGCACAAACGGAATCTCCGGTAACTGCAGCTCTTCTCCAAGGAATTGGAATCAGGATTGGGAACGCCCGGTTGACCTGGAATTTTTTGAAGATGATAAATCCCTTGCTTTTAAAGTTTCAGCGGGAGTAAAAATATTCGGCGGCTGCAGCCGTATTTATCCTATGAAATCTCTCGCATTTTATTTCCGCAGTGAATATGGATTCAAAGTTCTTCCCTATAGGTTATTTCCCGACAATTTACTGCCAGAATATAACAATTTTATTTTACGAAGCTCAGGACAGGATTGGTGGCGTACTATGTTTCGCGACGGTATGGTGCAAACTCTTATCGAGCAGGGTATGAAACTCGATTATCAAAACTACCGTTCTGCTGTACTATTTATTAACGGGCAGTACTGGGGAATTCACAACATCCGCGAAAAACTGAACGAGCATTATATCGGATATCATCACCCGGTTGATAAAAACAATCTTGACATTATCGAAATAAGTAAAGAAACCAGGGTGAACCAGGGCGATAGAAAAGCTTACGACGAGATGATTAACTTTTTATCGAACAATAACATGGCTATACAAGAAAATTATTCTTACATCAAATCTATCATCGATGTAGATGAGTACATCGATTACCTGGCGGCGCAAATATATTCCGCTAACGGCGATTGGCCCGGTTCTAATGTAAAGCTATGGCGCGAGCGAACCCCAAACGGTAAGTGGAGATGGATGATATACGATCTTGATTTTACTTTCGGTGGAAATGCGCAGGGAGTTGCTGCTACCAACACGCTTGCACAGGCAACGGCAGTAAATGGACCGAGCTGGCCTAACCCTCCATGGGCTACTTTGATGTTTCGTAAACTTTTAGAGAATCCTGAATTTAAAGATGAATTTATTCAGCGCTTTGCCGCACACATGAACACAACATTCGAAACCGCACACGTTCACCGGGTAATTGACAGCTTAGGCGCTGCAATCGCTTCCGAAATACCGCGTCATAAACAACGTTGGACACAGTCAATCTCGATGGGTTCAGTATGGGAAAATAATGTGAAGGTAATGAAAGACTTTGCGTCGAACCGTCCGGTAAATGTAAGAGGACATTTCAATACAAAGTTTGAGCTGGCAGGCTCTTATGGAATCAGGATAACAATAAATGAACCTACGTGGGGGAAAGTATTTACACACACGGTTGAAATAAAAAAGAACGGTGCACAGTATGTTTTCTTTAAGAATATCCCGTTGAAAATTTACGCTCTTCCTATGCCAGGCTATCGTTTTGTAAGTTGGGAAGGCGCTTCAAGCTCCTCATCACCATCAATTACAATTACTGCAAGCAGCAGCACCGACCTTGTGGCGATATTCGAACCGGCTGATTTGAATGTTACCGGAATTATTATCAACGAAATAAATTACAAATCGTCTCCACTGTTTGATACGGAAGATTGGGTCGAATTATATAATCCTGCAGATACACTTGTTGATATTACCGGCTGGATGTTCAGTGACGGAAAAACATCCAATCAATTTTTTTTCCCTGAAAATACAGTTATAGCTGCAAAAGACTATCTGGTTTTATGCAGAGACACATCTAAATTTTTATCACTTCGGAATGACGTTCCGTCTCTTATCGGTAATCTGCCGTTCGGTTTCAGCAGTGATGGGGAAACGCTTCAATTAAAAGGTGCAAGCGGAGATATTGTTAATGGAGTTAAATATTTATCATCAGGTGATTGGACCTCACTACCCAATGGAAGCGGAGCTGCGCTTGCATTGATCAATCCGCAGTTTGATAATTCCCTGCCGGAAAACTGGAAAGCCTCACAGCTATTCGGAACGCCGGGCAAGCTTAATGATGTTTACACAAAAGCCGAAGAAGAAGCTGATGAATCATTACCACGCACAGCAGTTTTATATCAGAATTATCCTAATCCTTTTAATCCTGTTGCAAGAATTAATTACCAAATTGCAAATGACAGTCGAGTAGCACTAACAGTTTTCAATATCCTCGGACAGAAGATAATCACGCTTGTTGATGAATATAAACATAGCGGATATTACCACGCAGATTTTGACGGCAGAAATTACACCAGCGGAATTTACCTGTATCGATTGGAAGCCGGAGATTTTATTAGCGTAAAGAAAATGGTACTTGCGCGGTAAAAAAACCTCCGGGGTTGCCCGGTGTTTAGCGGATACAAACCCCGGAGGTTGCCGTATAGTGTTCCTTACAAATCCTGGAGGTTTGCAGCATAGCAATCATACGCGCACACCCCGAAGGTTTTGAAATCAGAAGCATCGATTCAAAAAAGTCATGACTGGAAAGAAAAAAAGTAATTAAGTATTATGCACTCTTCTGAAGGTTGTGGGATAAAACATTAAAAGCTGATATGAGAGATATTTATGAAGTATTCCATTATTACACATTGTCCGGTTAACCCAAAAATAATAATTGCGGTAAAGTGTGCGGAAATTGAAGTGTTGCATTGATATGTGCTTCCCTTTGGATTTAGATTGATCAATCAGAAAATAATTCGTAATAAGCGTATGCCAATGGCATCTATATAAAAAACATCTTTGGATAAAAATCAAAAAGTAGACAAATCGCTAAATTTCGATCAAATACTCAATGGGCTGTCATTTATCCTGATGAATGAAAATGTGCCCTCACTTTTACTCAACCCGATAGCCCCGATATTTGTGTTAACTGCACAGGGTGGGATAAGCTGTTTACTTGCCAAATCCAGTTTCATTGTTCTTAGGCATGCTTGTTACCTGCAACGTTACACTATTATAAGAAATATGACATTGAAAATTTATCTGAATATGAATACATTTGAACGTAAATTGACCATACAAATTCATAGGTTATTATATGTCTAAAACTATCACACTTCGCTTAAGCGAAGAAAATTATGAAGTTTACAGAAAATTAGCGGATAGAGAGAATAGACCAATTTCAAATTTTATTGAGACTGCTGTTAAAAAATTCATCGAACATAATATGTATGTGGATGAGTTCGAAATGGACGAAATACGAAACAATAATGAACTCAATAAAAGCTTAAAGCGTGGAATTGCAAATATGAAGTCGAAAAAGGGACGATTAGTTGAATAATTACAAAATCTTCGAAACCAACGAGTTTTTAAAGAAGATTGATAGATTACCTTACCGTGAAAAAGCCTTTATCAAAAAAAAACTTATCCAATATATTTATCCACAATTAAGAGAAGAACCACATTTCGGAAGCAATATCAAAAAATTAGTTGATTATAAACCTGAAACTTGGCGTTATAGAATTGGTAAGTTCAGATTATTTTATCTAATTAATGAAACCGAAAAAATAATTTACGTTTTATCAATAGACTTTAGAAAAGAGTCTTATTAAAATGAGTACCTGCATTTCATAAATACGGAATAACCTCTTCTACCCATCAAAGCCGGATAAGTAAGTAAAAGTAAAGAGTTAGCGAAAGAAAATAATTATACAGTGCAAGCGTATGCCAACGGCATCTTTATAAAGAAACATCTTTAGGTAAAAATTGAAAAGTAGACAAATTGTTAAATTACATTCAAATGTTTGATGAAATGTCAGTTAGTCTGATGAATAAAAGAGTGCCTTCAGTTTACTCAACCAGATAGCCCTGATATTTGCGTTAACCGCACAAGGCGTGAAAGCTGTTCATCTGCTGAAATCAGGATTAGTGAAATATGGGAGGCGGGTTAGCCGCTGCATTATGCCTCCTCCTAATCAGAAACGAAAACCACAACTAAAAAAGAAAAATAAAAAGATAAAATTCATGAGAGGAAGAAATGAAAAAACAGATTAACGAATTACTGCTTTCAGAAAATATCGGTAAATCAATTCTTAAACGTCAATATGAACATATCAATAAAAACATCCTGATTGGTGAGCTTAAATTGTAATATTTAATTATGTTGAATAAACGTATAAACGACAGCTATAAAATAACTTTCATTATTGATATATAAGGTCAATCTGAAAAACACGAAACCAAAATTTTCAGTTTTTATTTTGAACTTAATAAAGCTGAGCACTAGTGATTCCAAAATCTGAGCAATCAACATTGTACTAAGAACTTGCATGTTGAGATTCGGTATTGCAGCGACTGATTAGAGTTGATTCCTAAATTAAATGTTCAATCCTTACTTTATTATATTTAAAGTAAGAAGAAAAAATTTTAAAGAGAGTAGATTATGGCAAATAAATCGAAACTTTGGTATTTGGAAAATTTCAACCTGTTCAACAATCTTGATGAAGAGAAAATGATGGAATTAAACCGAATGATTTCCGATCGGGAAATTAATAAAGAGCAGCCAATTTATTTTGCAAATGAACCTTCCCAAACTATTTATTTTCTTAAGACCGGTCGTGTAAAAATTACTAAATATCTTTCTGACGGCAGCGAAAAGATTATTGCACTAATAAACCCCGGCGAGATTTTCGGAGAGATGGCTTATCTTGATGAGGGTGAGCGGACCGATTATGCCGTAACACTTGAGCTTTCTTTGATCTGTGCAATTAATAAAAACGATCTTGCTTCCTTCATTGAAAAAAACCCTTCGCTGAATTTAAAGCTGACAAAAATTCTCGGACTAAAACTCCGTAGTTTCTCCGAACGCATAGAAGATTTGATCTTCAAAGATGCCGATCAGCGTGTTGCATCATTTGTTTTGAGATACGCCGAAAAGAATGGTAAGAGAATCGGAGAGCAAATATTCGTTAAACCGTTTTTAAAGCATCAAAGTATTGGTGAACTTACCGCATGTTCCCGTCAAACCGTCAATACTATATTAACCGGCTTAAGACAAAAAGGCATTATTGATTTTGACCGGAGTAAACTTATAATTAATAAAATTGATGAATTAAAAAAAATGGTTTCTTAATCACTGTCATTTATTTGACAATGGTTTTTTATTAACATCAGTAAGTTTGTGTTAAAAAAACAAATGACCCTAACATTAATTGTATCGGACAATTGCGATTCATGCGATAGATCTAAAATAGTGCTAAAAAATATTCAAACTGCTATACCCGGTTTAGAGATTGAGATATTGCATATTAACTCATATAAAGAGAGACGAATTTCGATAACTCCTGCACTTCTTATAAACAGCAAATTATTTTCGTATGGTGATATTGACGAACAAAAATTACTTGCAAAATTAAATTGAGGTTTAAGTGCCGTTCATTAAAGTAATAGAAGAAGAAAATGCCGAAGGACAGTTAAAAGAAGTTTATACTAACATCATTAAAACCCGCGGCAAACTTTCCAACATAATGAAAATTCATAGTTTAAATCCCGATGCAATGTTGAAGCATCTAGATTTGTATAAATCAATCATGTTCGGCGAATCGAATCTTTCGCGTGAATTAAAAGAGATGATCGCCGTAGTTGTTTCCGTTTGCAACAAATGTGAATATTGCATCAACCATCATGCGGAAGCGCTTAATTTTTACTGGAAAGATAAAACTAAACTTCAGCAGTTCATCAGTAATTTTAGAAGTATCGAAACAACACCGGAAAACAGATCAATCCTTGAATATGCGGAACTGCTAACGCTTTTGCCCGAGCAGATTTCTAAATCAACAATTGATGAATTAGTTAATTCCGGGTGGAACGATGAAGATATTTTACTTGCTAACTTAATCATCAGCTATTTCAATTTTGTTAACAGAATTGTGCTTGGACTTGGAGTTGAATTTTCCCAAGGGGAAGTTAAAGGTTATAAATATTAAACAACAAGTTGGATAATTAAAAAAAGTGAGTTACAATGAAAGTAAGAATTCAAATTCAGCATTTTAACGACTGTCCTAATTCACCAATTTTAATTGATAGAGTTAAGCTTGCAATAAAGGATTTTGAAAATGTTGGATTCAGTGAAGTCATTGTTGATACGAACGAGAAAGCCGAAAAGCTTGGATTCAGAGGATCACCGACTCTTTTAATAAATGGAGAAGATTTTGAAAATCAAACCTCTCCTGAGAAACCATTTCTTTCATGTCGATATTATCCAGGTGGATTGCCGACAGTCGATGAAATTAGAAGTAAAATATTAAGTATTCTTTAAGCTTTTTTAACCCAAATCTATTTTTTTCTCGGATAGTATCTCAAACTCTCTATCTTCAAACGGTTCTCTAAAATTATTTTTTACGTAGTTCATAATCCATCTATCGCGCTCCTCGTAAATCATATTTATTTCTTCACGGTATGCTTTGAAGGCAATATTAATAAATTCTATAACACGGCTGTTTTTGAATAAAGAAGGGTTAATAAAAAAGTTGTCGGTTAGTTTTTTTAGAATTTCTGCTTTAACATATTTGTCGCCGGTAACCCAGCGGTTAACTGTTGCCAGAGCGATCGGTTTGCCGTTTTCATCCATCGAAATCAAAACGAGATGAATGAGATCGCCGTTTTCATCTGCGGCGAATGTATGGAAATGTCCATATTCATTTTCACGATGAGCATGGAAGAACAACTGGCAGCCGGTTTGTTCATCTTTAATGCCGCCGTCGTAAGGATAATGAGTGTAAGGATCGTAAACATATTTCTTTCCGTTCATAACCAGCTTTACAAGATTTGACCCTTCGGTTTTCAGTTCTGCTATTAACTTGATAATTCTTTCCTTTAAATCATTACCGGCTTCAATTGTTTTTTTAATAATTGAAGCAGACTGGATTTTTGTACTTGCCAAAAAGCCAATAGCAAATATTGCGCTTGCTTTTAAGAATTGTCTTCTTTCCATTGTTGCTATTAGTTTTTAAGATTTTGTGCGGAAGTGTAAATATTAACCTCCGCACATTAAGAATTCTTATTTTTTCTAAGGCGTACAAGGGCTGCAAGGATTATTCTTCATTTCCGGTTTCTTCATTGCGCAAGGGTTGCACTTATTCTCGGATTTCTTTTGGCTGCAAGCAGCACAAGGATTATCCCCGGCGTTCGCATCGCTCGCTACAAAGCTCACTGTAATAAAAACATCTTCGTTTACTCTCCCGACAACCATTGACGGAATTTGAACTCCAAAATCTGAAAGCTGAATCTTGAGCTCCGCATTTGCGGCTAATAAATTACCTGGTGCTTTGGCTTTAGTCCTTTCACTTTCTTTGAAATAAGCTAGAGTTGCAGGCACTTCTACATCTTTTGTAACACCATGAACAGAAAATTTTCCGGTTAATGTGGCATTTATTTTTTCTCCGTCATTTAATTTCTTCGAAGAAGGATTTTTAATACCGGTCAATTGAAATTCAGCATAAGGAAATTTATCGTCATTAAGCCACATTTCACTTCGGAGGTGTTCATCCCTAAGAAAAATTCCGGTTTTGATGTTCTTGATGGGCACTTTTACTTTTCCCATCGGCTTTTGCGTAATATCGTTAATATTTAGCATTACAGTTGCATCAAGACCGCTGGATAGACCAACAATTTTTTCAAATGGTGCATCCGAAATAAATGATGCTTGATTTCTACCGTCTTTAGAATCTACAGAAAATGTCTGTGCAGACAAATTAATTTCTAACACAAAAGTCAGGACTGCTATGAAAAACAGTTTTATTATTTCCGAAAAGCTGAACTTTCCAGACGAGACAGATTTAGCTTCCTCCATCAAACCGCCGAATTTTTTTTGTTCATGTTTCAACATTTTTTACTCCTTTTGATTTTTACTTAATTAATTAGGCTGCAATTCCTTTATTCAATGTTTGCGCTTTAGGAAAATCGATTTCCGTTCTTGAAAGCCGTCCGATGTAAGTGGTAAAAGTTATATCTGCTATTAGCGCTACTAAATCGACCAATGCATTTTCATCAAAGCCGAGATCGTAAAATGCATTTACTAATTCTTCATCAGCTCTTCCTCTGTTTACTACAATAGATTTAGTGAGATTGGTTAAGATGTTTAACTTTCTATTTAAGTGTGTTCCGGCTCGAAGCTGCAGGGTTTCCTCTTCGCTGAATCCGTTCATCTTTGCAATAGCTGTGTGCGCCGATAAGCAATAATTGCATCCATGTTCTTCAGAAACTGCTAAGAATATGGCTTCTCTTTCCTTTGCATTGAATGATCCGTTTTTTTGTGCATTGTTAAATGCAAGATATGATCCAAGAGCATTAGCTGAGTTGCCTATAACCGCATAAATATTCGGCAGCATCCCGACTGCTTTTTCAATACCTTCAAAGAATTGTCTGCTCTTTTCGGGTGCTTGCTCTTTTGTTAATGCCTTTAACTTTTTCATCTTTTACTCCTTTGGGTTTTTGACTGAAATTATTTTGAAGAACTAATGTAAAACTAATTGATGCCTGATAGGGATTCTGTCAAGATTTTGACAAAATCCGTTTTAGTTGAAGTGATTTTATTCTTAAGGTGTATTGGTGTATTGGTTAACAAAAATTAAGCTTGAATTCCGGAAGTTCGATTTTGATAATACTTTTTCAGTATCAGAAACTTACCTAAAATATTATAGGGTAACTTTCCGCAGCAATCTATTTTTGGATGATGTTTTTTTCGGCAGCAGGCAAAAATTTTGTTCAATAGATTGCTCGTAAAAAACGTTAATTCATTATGAACTTTTCAATTTCTTTGTTCGTTGCTTCCAGATAAGAGCTGAAAAGACAAGAGAAATAATTCCGCTAACTCCGAGAGTATAATCAAGCCCCAACACAAATTGCTCTTTCCACTCTTTATAAGTTATGTTGAACAATTCATCCTGTTTCTCAACAAGCACCTGAGTTTTGGTGAAGATTTCTCCGCCGAAACCAATCCATACTAAGAAGGCTGCCGCCATTATCAGCAGCCCAAGGTAAGCAGTTCTTTTTTGTTTATTATTAAAAATCATTTTAATACCGTTATGCTGTTGCTTTAGCCGCAGCGGTTTGTGGTTTATAAATAATACCAAGGAGGGCACCATAAATTAAATGTCCTGCAAGACTAGCCATCGCAACCATTAGTGAACCCGAGAACAATCCGGAAGAGTAGCTTCCACCGTCCATAATGCTCATCATCGGCATAACAACAACTTGTGCAGCAAACCATGGTAATGTTCCGAACAATGCGCCGTTTTTTAGATCTGCTGTTTTACTTATCCTCGTTAAGAATACTGCAGCATAAATAATGGCGAGGATTCCGCCAATCATAAAGTGTGCTATCCAGCCTATAAGAACCGGTGCACCCATGGTGGATGCAAGCATCTTTGGTATATCCATCTCAAAGCCCATCAGCGGTGCCATATAGGTAAAAGCAGTCATGGCTGCTGTTGCAATAAATCCGGCAATTAAGGCTGATTGAATTGAAAAACCTGTTTTCGCGAATGTTTGTTCCGTCATTTTAATAATCCTTATTTTATGTTGATTTAATTTAACACTTGAACATACGCTTAGAGTGAAAATGCTGCTGTCAATTTTTTGACATAACATATTAATTTTTCAGCAGCATTGAGCTCCGCTTAAATTCTGATAATCATCCCTATCTTTGGTGCGATGGAATTTCTGGTTTACCGCTTTGTATTTTTAGTTGGATTCGGATTAATTTTGACACAAAAATTATACTAATTTTAAAATATCTTTAGAAGAAGTAAAAACAAACCGAGGCAGACTGGTTAGCTGCAAAACGGTTATACAAATTTGACATTATTCGTACATCAATCATTTAAAGGATTTAATTATGGTACAAAAAACAAGTGAAGTATATCAATTCAAAATATCTTTGAATGGTTCCAAACCATTGATTTGGAGACGAATTGCCGTTCCTTCAAATTATTCGTTTTGGGATTTGCACGTGGCTATTCAAGATTCGATGGGGTGGATCGATTACCATCTGCACATGTTTGAAATAAAAAATCCGAAAACAAATAGAAAAGTCGAAATCGGAATTCCCGATGAGGAGTACGAAACGTATGGCAGAAGAGTATTGCCCGATTATAAAGAAAGCATATCTAAATATTTCAATGAAAATAACCGTAATGCCAGATACGAATATGATTTCGGAGATTCGTGGATACATACTGTTAAATTAGAAAAGATTTTTCCCGCAGCAATCGGAGAAAAATATCCTAAGTGTATTGATGGTAAAATAGCATGTCCCCCCGAAGATTGTGGCGGAATATATGGTTATTATAATATGTTATCGATACTAAATGATCCACGGAATGAAGAGCACGAAGAAATGAAAGAATGGATTGGCGGTGAATTCAATCCGGAAATATTTAATCCATATTCTGTGTTATTTGATGACCCTAAGGTACGCCTTAAACGTATTTTGGAATAAACGAGCTAACTATAATCAGTCTTAGCGATACCGAACGTTAACGGAAAAATTCAAAGTTAAATTTTTAATTTTAAATTTATCCATCTTCGATTTCATCCAGTTGAAGGTTGTGAAAATTTAGAATCCATCCCTTAGAAAAAAATATTTACAATAAAATTACTTTTTTAAATAACCTTATGAATCTTAATTGTGGATACGCCGATGAAAGCTAATCGAATATTGTTAATGAGTAAACAAGAAGTTGAAACGAATAACAGAGAGAAAATAATTATAGATGACGCAGCCAAATTTGTACAGAAAGTTTTGGAAATTCGAATCGACCTGTGATTCTGCGAATATGGGTGCCGCTGCATCAATGATAGGGATGAAATTTTCTATGCGATTAGAAAATACGCGAAATAACATTAGGCAACTCTTAAAACAGTTCCATTATAGTTTGTAAATAATTATTCAATTAAGACCCGAGAAAGGAACCATTAAATGGCGGCACAAATATACGTTAACCTGTCGGTGGATGACCTAAATAGATCTATCGAATTTTTCACAAAGCTTGGCTTTAAATTCAATCCTAAGTTCACAGATGAAAATGCGGCGTGTATGATAATTGGAGATAATATTTTTGTAATGCTTTTATTAAAAAAATTTTTCCAATCCTTTACAAAAAAAGAAATTTGTGACGCATCAAAATGCGCCGAAGTTATTAATGCAATAGCAGTTGAAAGTAGAGATAAAGTTGATGAGATGATTACTAAAGCAGCTGAAGCTGGCGGAATTGAGACGAGAGAACCTCAGGACCATGGATGGATGTACGGAAGAAGCTTTCAAGATTTAGACGGACATTTATGGGAAATATTTTATATGGAAGATAACACAACAAATTAAAAATATATAAACAAGTTTGAATAATAATTCATTTTTGATATTTTATTATTTGGAGCTTATGTTACGCAGAGAAGTTCGGGACGTAGAAGATGACATCTTTAACATTTTAAACATATTTTCATCAAAATAGAGTTTACATTCAAGTATTAAGGATTGATATTTATTACGAAAAGATGTCATTTCTTAGCTGTGCGTAATTTGAGTTATTAATTTACACTCTTGGTATGAGTGTAGAGGAATGAGTTCGTTTTTTTGCGTAACATAAGTGGCTATAGTTGACGGCTTAGTGATAAAAAGAAAATTTAGTAACGAATTAACATTAATTTTCGCGGATTTTTTATGTTTGATTATTGGAATTCAGATTTTTAGTGTTGTTTAAATTATAACTAGCAGCTTGAGAAAATTATTAATTCTTTTTTGAAATGAAATTTGCTTCTCTTAAATATCCTTGCAATACCAAGTTTATCAATTTATCGGATAACATACGCATAGCTTTTTGCGATGAAGGGAGTGGAACACAGACAATTCTTTTCATTCACGGATTAGGCAGCTACATTCCTACATGGAAATTAAATATACCCGCATTAAAAAATTACTGCCGTTGTATAGCAGTGGATCTCCCCGGACATGGAAAGTCAAGCAAAGAAATTCATTCGGGTTCCATGAGTTATTATGCTAAAGTATTAAAAGAGTTCCTCCAAGAGCTCAAAATTGAAAATGCTGTTTTATGTGGTCATTCAATGGGCGGACAAATTGCTATGAATTTCACACTGCAATTTCCTGATTTGGTTGATAAATTAATTCTTGCTGCGCCGGCAGGCTTTGAAAAGTTTAGTAAAGACGAAAAGGAATGGATCAAATCGGTTTTCACTTCTGACTACGTAATGAACACTTCGGAAGAACGTCAAGCGCATAGCTTTGGCAGCAGTTTTTATGAGATGTCTGAAGCGGCAGAGAAAATTATTAATGATAAAATAGCCGTTCGCGATGATCCCGATTATTTTAAATATTGTTCGATAATCGCCAATTCATTACATGGAATGCTAGATGACAACATATTCGAAAACCTAAATAAAATTGAACCTAAGACATTAATTATTTTCGGCAAGAACGATCAATTAATTCCAAACCAAATTTTGCATCCAAACTTAAGCACCGCACAAATAGCTCAAACCGGTGCATCTCAGATGCCAAAAAGCAAACTGTTGTTTTTTCCTGAATGCGGGCATTATGTGCAGCTTGAAAAACCGGAAATGTTTAATAAGAGCGTAATTGAATTTCTTCAGATAGAAGAAAATTAGAAGAGATTAATCAAGTAGACATTCAATAAAAATAATTCAATTTCATTTGACATTGATTTAAAAAATTTAGAACCTAATAATGTAAATTTTTAGTCGTATTCTTATTGCGCTCTTCAAGTATTTTCCATCAATAAAAGGGAGTTAATTATGAAAAAACTTTTATTAGCCTCATTAGTTGTTCTCTTTGCGTCAAATCTTTTTTCCCAGCAAAATTGGAATCTTGTCTGGAGTCTCCATCAAAAGCCTTTTCAGGATCCGCAGGTAGCTTCTGAAATGGCAATAGTAAAAGCCGGTTTTGATACCGATCAAGACGGCTGGGGGGAATTTCTTTGTGCCTATACCGATTTATTCGAAAACTATCTTTTAATGTATGAAGCAACTGCGGATAATACTTATGAGCTTGTATGGTATTTTAAGTATCCGGTCGTTGCTAATACATTTGCCGGCATAGCAGTTGGCGATATCGACAATAACGGAATAGTTGATATCGTTACTACAATGCCTTCCAGAACAACTTCGGATCCCAACCCGCCCAGATTGTGGTCCTTCGAATGGAATGGTGTTGTGGGTGAAAACAAGTACGGCAACTATATTTCAGGAGAAATGCAGCCTACCAGCCAATGGAATTTTGACCTGCCGGATAATGTTGACTTCCGACCTTACAGCCTAACAATTGAAGATATTGATAACGACGGCTACAATGAACTAATAGTCGGCGTTCGACAGGGTGACAGGGGAAGGGAAGTAATTGTTGCTTCGGTAGCCGGTGAACTTTCAGGTTTTGGTTCGTGGGTTATCGAGTACAATCTTCAAGGTTTAACCGGAGGCTCGCTTTACAGCGTTACTACAGGCGATTTGGACGGCGACGGTAATAAAGAAATCTATGCTTTTATTTGGGATTTATTCTCGCTCCACATTATTGAATGCACCGGTCCGGATCAGTACGAACTTGTGCTTTCGCTGCCGCAAGTATTTGCCGAAACCGGAATTGACTACGGTGCTCTTGACGCAGTCAGAGTTGCCGACGTTAATAACGACGGAATAAACGAGCTGTATATTGCAAGCACCGAACCGCCAAATGCGATGTTTATTATTACTAATATTAATGACGTAAGTGCAATTACTAAAGATGACATAAAGCTGTTCTATCATATTCCTGTTAAAGCAGGCGGCAAGCTTAGGTCTATGTGGATTGCCGATCCCGATAAGGATGGTAATTTAGATTTAATGATCGGCGGTGAGCTAAACGGGCAAATCTTTTCGCTTGAATATAAAGGCGAAGGCGATCCGGCTGATTCTACGAGCTGGGACTTGCACGTTCTGTTCGATATATTTGAATACAGCGGTTTCTCTCCCGATGATTCGCCAACAATTGATCCGAGATTGTTTTACGGTTGTCCGGCAAACGATATGGATAAGGACGGACTTGATGAATACGTTTTTGTTAATTATCGTTCCAGCTTCCCTGTTTGGCCCGGCGACGGTTATGTCTGGATGATTGAGATTGAAGAAACACAATCGGATGTTAACGATAAAATAGCTCACTTACCGGGAGCTTTTAATCTTTATCAGAATTATCCTAATCCATTTAACCCTTCAACTAAAATTAATTTTGAATTAGCGCGTACCGGAAAAGTTAAGCTTGCTGTTTATGATGTAATGGGCAGATTGATTTCAACATTGGTTGATGAAGAATTAGCCAGTGGAGTTCACACTTATTCATTCAACAGTGATGGTCATCCTTCGGGAATATATTTCTACTCCTTAATTACAGAAGAAAAAACCGAAACAAAGAAGATGACACTTCTCAAGTAATATTGCTTCAAACCTCCGGGGTTTCTGTTAGCTTGCTCGCCTCGTAAACCTCGGAGGTTTTATTAATTTTTACACCTTGCAAACCTTGAAGGGTTTTTTAATCCTTGACATTAATTTTGATTTTTTGCAAGTTATTGCTGTCAATAGGGAGGAATTTGCTACCATTGAAAAATTTACATATCCCTTTGAATGGCTGATAAGGCTGGTAACCTGTTAGCAGCAGTTATTCAATATTTCTTTTACTCTATGGGAATACTCTCGGATATATCGTCTTAATCTTACTACTACCTCTCCCGCTTATTACTCAAATTCCTCAACTCTTCCAGTAGAATGAGACTGAGAGATTTATTTCATAGAGCT
>JAGUYG010000050.1 GCA_020061465.1 Ignavibacteriales bacterium | reverse complement strand
TTTCATCAAGAAAATGTTTCGATTATTTCCGAAGGATCCTTTGGAAAGAATATTCAAATACAAAATTTCCAAATCGGAACGATCCTTTGGATAAGACCTTTTTAGATACGCCTCATAAATAAAATATGGCTGTCTAAAAGAAAATGCAAATAAAATGTGCAATCGCAATTTCACCCGCAGGGAAGAATCTTCATTTACACTTAGATTTCTTTCCGTTTTTCAGGGCCTACGAATCCCGGAAATGAAATCTTTTAGTCTTTAAATAAACGCAATCCTCGGATTGGTTATTATAAAACTCAGTACTAAACATTTGCCTACCGACTATCTCATACAGATTTTTAGCTAATAAAGACTATCGACTGATAATTACCGACCGTTCCGAGTATATATTGGAGCTGACTCAATTCCCGAAACTAAACGGATAAATAAAAGATATTCTTGGTTCAATTCTCTTTTGCGGAGTAAAATCAATTACTTTGTCATCTTTATCGCGGATAGGGGTAAAAGTCCAGCTATACACCATCGAGACTAACAGATATTCAATAGGCTTATAACCAAATTCGAAAAATAAGTACGAGCGGTCATCTAACTTGAACAAATCTTTTTCATCCTGAATATTAATTTTATCATAACCCGCACGTGCAACTATTGGTGTACCTTCCGGCATTACTGAAGTTGTTAACTGAAGTATGCCGCTTTTCGGATCTTTATCAAGCCGTTGATAATTTCCGATTATATCTAATAGACCGAGTACACTTATTCCTAATTCTCCATAGAAGCCGTTATCGGCTTTGATCATGCTTGAAAGTCTGCTTATTTTGCTTGTAACAATTCCGGTAGTTGAATCTTCTCTAAAACGTTCTATTTCATAGAAAGAATTGAAATATGACGGAATATATTTATCATTATTAAATCGCCTTTCAAACTTCGCTTGGGCATCTATTAAACCGATACCGTTAAAAGTAAAAATTATACCTGCGGCAGTTCCGCTGCCATAATCTATAATTTTCGCATAATCAAAATACAAATCAATACCTAGCATACCCGTTGAGATAAGAGGTAATCCCAAATCGAAACCGATAATATTCACACCACCTTCGTCCTTCTTTTCAAACTGAACTGTTTGAGGATTGTAAGTTTGCATTACACCGGCATTCTCATGGAAGTCGCCTGCATAAGTTACACCAACTTCAAGATTTCCGATAATCGGTAAAGAGCCGGCAGATGAGAATTGAAGTGGTCTTGTATAACCTCTAATTCCGACTACCCCGGCTTCGCCAAATCTGCTGTAGATAGATTCAAAACCAAAGTTACCGAAATCAATATCCAGCACAAGTCCTGTTTTTCTTGTATCGAAACTCGGGCTGTTGTTATAGCGATACATAATACTTCCGTGTCCGAGGGTATAATAATCTAATGCACCGAGTTTGACAAAGAGCGGGTCGTTCTTTAATCCATATCGGAGGTATCGAATTACGCTCAAGTAATCGGAGAACTCGTTAAAATTTTCTTTACGAAGATTACCTTTGGAATCGAAGTCGAGGTTGAGGTCGAGACCAACACCAAAATTTGCAAAAGAAATTTCGGGACGGAAATGCAGGGTATAATGCAGCTCCCCATCAATCCAGTTCAATCCAAAACCTCCGGCAATACTGCCTTCGTTAGGAAGAGGATAGCGTTCAATCTGAGAGAGTAAGGATGAACTGCAGAAAATGATTAATTGCAGAAGCAGAAATAATTTTTTCATATTGACCTTATGGTTTGGTTAAGGAATAAATTAGTGTCATTTCAAAAGAAGCAATTAATATTTTTTTGCTGCACAGAGTTATTGTTTTTATTTCTTTGCAAGCCAAATTTCAGGGTTTTGGTTTACCCTTGAATTCCATATCTCAAAATGCAGTATGTTGCCTTCAATGCTCTCTCCTACTTTGGCTATTACCTTGCCCATCTTCACTCTATCGCCTTCCTTTATAAAAATTTCGGCAAGATGACTATAGACCGTTCTAAAATCATCACGGTGCGTTATGATTATTACACTGCCATATCCCGGAATCCAATCGATGGCAGAAACTACTCCGTCTGCAACGGTTTTAACATTTAAATCGTTGGCAGCTTTAATGTCAACTCCGTAATTAATCGTTACTGTCTTTAGCTGTGCGTGTCTATTCTCTCCGAATTTGCGTACTATTCTACCATTTAATATTGGCCAATTCAATCTGCCCTTCAAGGCACTAAATGAAGCTAATTTGCTTAAGTCGAGATTATATGTTTCGGCGGGAACTTCTGTTGATCTAACTTCTTTATTCACTTCATCCGTTTTTAGCAATGTTCTTTTCTTTTCTGCCTCAAGCCGGGCAAGTCGTTCGGCTTCTTCTTTTTTTCTGCGTTCTGCATCTGCTACTAGTTTCTCGATTATCTTTTTAATATCTGCTTCAGCTTGTTTTTTGACGTCAATTTCTTTTTTCAACGAAGCTCTATCCTTTTTTAACGCTTCCAGTACTTGTTTTCTTTCAGCAAGTTTTAGATTAAGCTGACGTTCTTCATCGCCCTTAAGTGCAATTAATTCCTCCTTCTTCTTCACTTCTGCTTCCAAAGCAGCTTTTGATTCAGCTAACTTTACAATTGCCGCATTGAAATCATCCATATCTTTTTTTCTTCTTTCGGAAAAACGCTGCAGATATTTATATCTTCGAAGAGCTTGATCTAATGAACCGGAATTTAATAGACTCTCAAGTTCGCTAGTCTTTCCGTATTTATAAATAGAAACGATATACTTCTCATAATTCTCTTTTAATTCGGAAATTTCTTTTTCAAGAGAAGCAATTTCTTTTTTATGTTTAACTATTTGTGCTTCAGACGCTTCTTCTTCGCTCTTTAATTTGTTGATTACTTTTATCACTAAAAAATTTAGACGGCTTAAGTTTTCAAGAGTAGAGAACGATTCACGTTCTTTTTTTGTTTTGGATTGCAGTTCTTTTTCAAGCTGCAAAATTTCGTATTTAATTTTAGTCAGCTCTGCTTTACGGTTGGATATTTGCGCTTCCTGAGCAAAGGAAATATTCAATGCAGCTACGAGAATTGACAACACAATATTTTTTTTAGCTTTCACCATTTAATATGAACGGCATCAGACGGAATTTTTAGATCAATAAAAATATTACTTTGATTGGCTGCTAAATTTTTGTATTCGATTGTTACAGTTTGATTTTCTTTCTGATTCCTGATGTTAATCGAATGCGGAACTGCAACGCTCTCCAAAATCTTAAAGTTCGAATATTTACCTTCCAATACTACACCCTTCGGATCAGTTAACCTGTAACCGGTAATACCAAGCTGCCGTATGTCCACTTTATATTGAGTTGTTGAATTCTTTACAGAGTCAATATAAGTAAGAATGTACTGGTCGTAATCAACTTCATATTTGTTTGGAGTTTTATATAACTTCTCCGTTAAATTAACCGAACCTATGAAAGCATCCATTAAATCGCTGAACGATAAATTAATCTTAAATATTTCTTCGAGAATATTGTCATCGGCAAAACCTTGATATGCAGTATTTTGAAGAGCATCATAAAATAAAAATTCATTCCTGGTAACAAGAGCCTGAGCTAATTCAATTCCGAAGGGACCCATGATAGTTAGATAAATGGAGTCGGGCTTTTGCAATACAACTCTGAATGATGCGCTGTTATTGATAGCTGCAGAGCGGATAGTTATTGTTCCCTGCCCTTCAAAGTTTCTGATTTTTCTTCGATTAGCTTCAAGCCTGTTAATTAATCTTTCCGAAGGTAAAATTTCGATATCATCGGTTGGTTTGGATGGGATACAACCCGGGATAAAAAGAATTAAAATATTTGCCGATACTGCTAATAAAATTAAAAACTTTTTCAAATTTCACCTTTTTGAATTTTTGTTTTTAGAGAATCATTAGTGCTGTCAAGGGTTAGAGCTTTTTGCCACAATTCGAGTGCGTTTTCCTTTTCTCCCATCATAAACAGAACATCCCCTAAATGTTCGAGCATAACCGGTTTTTCGCCTCCCACTTCGATTGCCTTTTCTAGATAGAATTTTGCCTTCGGATAATCTCCCAGCTTGAAGAAAACCCACCCGATTGTATCAAGGTAGGAAGAATTATTCGGTTCGGCTTCAACAGCTATTTCAGCCATCTTCAAAGCTTCTTCAAGCCGCTCGTTTCTTTCCGATAATGAGTATGCGTAATTATTATTGATTAAAGGATTTTCAGACTCAATTTGTAACGCAGCTTTATATACGCTGTCACACTCAGCCCATCTCTCTTCGGAATCGTAAATTAATCCTAACGTTCCTAATAAATTAACATCATTCGGTGCAATTATAAGTGCTTTTTTAAGATATGATTCTGCTTCATCGTTCCGCTTCAGTTGACTTAACGTATAAGCATAAGAGGATATTGCATTGATGTCGCCCGGATTTAAATCTACTGCCGTTTTTAAGTACGGTTCGGATTCTGTGTATTTTCCGTTCTGAGAAAGTGATAAACCTAAAATAAGATTTATAATAAAATCCTGTGGAAAAATTTCTACAGCTTCGTACATAATTTTAGCAGTTTCGTCATATTTACGGTTGTCAAAATACAAACCGCCCAATCTAATCCATGCATCAACATTCCATCTGGCATTTTCGGTAACATATTTGAAATATACTATTGCTGCGGAATCATTTTTTTCACTGATTGCAATTGCACCTAAATACATTTTTATCTGCCAATCCAATGTATCTTTATCCATATTTGAGAAAAATTCCTTCGCTATCGGCATGAGAGATGAATCTTTTAATGCGCGATTAAAATATGAAGCACCTACTCTTACTTTTAATTCCAGCGGAACATCTTTTTGTTTAAGTATAAAATCGTATTCCTTTGCGGCTTTTTCCCAATCGCCCAATGAAATTAAGATTTGAGCCTTCCTTTCTCTCGCATCGAGATCATCGGGGGTGAATTCTATAATTTCATTTACCACATCGAGTGCTTGTTCATTCATGTTGGCACGCTGATAGTACTCAATCAATAGCTTTTGCAGCGGTGTATTTGAGGGATCAATTTTCAATAATTGCTCAATACTATTTACTGCATCAGTTATTCTTCCAAGTCTTTCATATAGTTCCGCAGTTCTAATCAACACATTCCAATCGGGACCAATTATGTTAGTAAGCTTCTCATAGATTTCAATCGCTCTTAACGGTTTGCTGCTTTCGTATAGCCTTCCGAGCTTATAGTAAGCAGACAGGTTTGCTGAATCTAAGGAAATAATTTTCTCTAACACAACAGCTGCCGAATCTGTTTGATGAGCCGTAGAGTAAATATCAGCTAAAAGATCTTGATACTCTATTTTATTGGGATTAAGCTCAACGGACATCTTTGCATTTTGCAAAGCCAGAGAGAGCTTATTAAGAAAAAGATAGTTTTTGGCAAGCGCATAATAAATTCCTGCATTGGGGTCTAATCTTAAAGCATCCTGAAATTCGATGATAGCGGTGGCGTAATCACCCTTAGCCTGTGCAACATTACCGTTTATAAAATGTTCTAAAGCATTTCTGCTAATTTCATCCGAAGGAGTTACGGAAGTAACCTTTGTATCTTTTTCCTCACGGTAAGATTCTTTCGAAGCCGAACAACCAAAAAAAAGTATGGCTATTGAAGCTAAAAGAGAATAAAAAAACATTTTCCTTGAAGTATTATTTAGCATAAAACCTTGACTGATTTTTTGGATAACAAACAACGAACAACGATTGCATTATTTCTGAATTAATTTATTGTGAAGCGTAACATACGCCGGTATTGCTTAACCTTGATTGCAAATATACGAAACAATATCTTTCGATAAATCTTAAAAATTTATGGAAACATTCAATCTTGGTCTCGCTTATGTTTGGGAATACGACCAGAGTTTCATATCTCTAATTGAAGAAACTTTTCATTCAGCCGGATTAACTACCTACCTAATTAATTATCACAACGTTCAGGAAACAATTCAAAAAGTAATCCGAAAAGAACTTTCATTCAATTTTTATTTTGATCGTGCATGGGACGTTGAACATGACTTTAAAGAACTAGGAAAACTTATTGCAAGAAAAAGGACGGTTCTTTTTAATCCCTATAAAAAGGTCTTACATGCCATCGATAAAGCAAGCATGCACCTTGAATTTATAACAGCCGGATTGAATGTGCCCCATTCTATTATCGTTCCTCCTCATAATATAAAGCAAGAAATTTACATTTCGCTTGATGACTTGTCTATCCTTGGCAGACCTTTTATAATTAAACCATGCAATACTACCGGCGGTGGTATAGGTGTAGTTACCGGAGCGGAGTCACTTAAAGAAGTTTTAAATGAAAGAATGAAGAATACCGAAGACAAATATCTCCTTCAGGAAAAAGTATACCCAACAATTCTGGAAGGAAAAAGAGCATGGTTTAGATGCTTTTGGGCATTCGATAAACCTATTGCAGTTTGGTGGGATGATTTAATCCATATCTATTCAAAATTGACACCGGAAGAAATAAATAAGTTCGAACTAAAAAAACTTTTTCAGATAACAAGAAAAATCTCTGCCCTTATCAATCTTGATTTTTTCTCAACAGAAACTGTATTAACCGATGAGGGTAAATTTATCGTAATCGATTATGTTAATGATCAATGCGATATGAGACTGCAATCCGAGCACCCTGACGGTGTGCCCGATATAATTGTAAAACAAATAATTTTGAACTTATTGAATAAGGTCAACAAACTTCTTCGCAAATAGAATAAACTTATAATCGAAATAATTTGAATGAGCAGGAGAACCAAAATTTTTCTATATCTTTTAATTTTTATAATAATTTTGTGGATAGTAAATCACTACATCTTTAATATTTATGAAGTGAATTATCGTTCAAATCCGGACATCCTTTTTGCCGATAATATCTCCGAATTTATTATAGAAGCCGCTCCAATTAATGCTTGTGGGTGGAAAGTACCTTTAAGAAAAATTGAAACTGATTTCGAGATTATCGAGGGGAACGATTTAGTGGAAGTGATTGAATACAACAGAAACATTGGAATAATAAAATTAAAAGTAAAAAATTCACCCGGCATTGTTGTTGTTCGTGCTAAATCCAAATATTCATTGCTGCCCTCACTGATTGAAATTAAAATTCATTCAAACAATGTTTGAACGCAGCATACATAAATTATTATAACAATAATTCTTATCTTTGATTTGTATTAAATTTAATTTGTAATTGATGGAGAGGCATTATGGAAAAAATAAAATACATTGTCGGTTTTTTCGTACTACTCTCGACAGTAATTTTTGCTCAGGGAACAGCCGGTGAGGGTGCTAAATTTGAATACCGCTCCCTAATCGATATGCCTACAGCCGGAATCCTGGATAAGGGATTTGTCGGTGTTACAGCCGACGTACTTCCGTATGGTGTTTTAATAACAAAATTAGAAGTTGGTGTTTTCGATAACATCAGTTTCGGAATTTCTTACGGTGGCGCTAACATCATAGGCGCAGGAACTCCGGATTGGTACAAACTGCCCGCAGTAAATTTTCGATTCAGATTATTTAACGAATCAGTTACATTTCCGGCAATAGCGCTTGGCTTTGATTCCCAGGGTAAAGGCGTCTATTTTGATTCTTCGTCGAGATACGCCGTTAAATCCCCGGGATTTTACGGAGCTGTAAGTAAGAATTTCGAGTTTTTAGGTTACATGAGTATCCATAGCACTCTTAATTATTCATTGGAGAGTAAAGACGGCGATAACTTTTTAAATTTTTCGGTAGGTGTTGAAAAAACGTTAGGAACAAGCGTTTCAGTTGTTGGTGAATATGATTTCGCATTTAATGATAACACTACCGATTCTTATGGTAGCGGAAACGGTTATTTAAACATCGGTGTTCGCTGGACTATCGGACAAGGTTTTACCCTTGGCTTCGACCTTCGAGATTTATTGGACAACAAGAAATGGAGTCCCAGTACAGCCGATAGAGCGCTAAAAATAGAATACATTAAGTCGATATTCTAATACCTAAAGCACGATAAATTTCATACTACTTTTTGTAGATAATATTATACACTCAAGTTTAATTATGTATACATTCGCACTTATCAATCATGAATTAAATTCTACCTTTAGTGCCTTTTTTCTTCCTTTAATTAGGCTTAATTTTTGCGCATATTATCGATAGATTTAAGACCGGAGGTGATAGAAATGAAAAAATTTACATATTTAGCAATCATTATTTTAATTGCTGTTTTGTTTTTAGGCGGCTGCTATACTCAAATTGCAGTAAGAGAAAGCAGAGCTTATGAGCCAAAGAAGGAAGCTGAAGAAGAATATTACGAAACATACTCCGATTCCGAATACTATAGCGATGAGGAGTACTATGAAGACAGAGGAGGAAGTGTTTATTACAACTACTACTTCGGTACTTATCCATCCTATAGAAAATATTTTTGGAGCTACTATCCTTCAGTTTATATAGGCGCTTATTTCGGCTCATATTATTACGATCCGTTTTATTGGGATCCATTCTACTATTCGGCTTGGTGCTATCCTTGGGTTTATTGCTACTATCCGTCATATTATTATGGCTGGGGATACTACCCTTATTACTCCCCGTACTACTACGGACAATACAATTATCCGGGAAGTTATTTTGTTCATAAAGAAAGAACAGGCGATGGATACAGACTTCGCAACAATGATGGATTACGCAGCAGTTTCAGTGATCGGGGCAGCCTTACAAGACCCACATTAAATAGAGGGACTACTACAACTACTACGGGTAGAGACTTACTTCTTGATAAAAACTCTCGAGTAACCAGAGAGCGCGAAGTTCTAACCGGTAAGGAATCTACGCGAGATCGTAACTCAACCATCTCGAAAGACAGGCAGCCAACTGAACGGCAAAGAGAAGTTATAAAAGACAAACCGGTAAAAAGGGAAGATACAAGGCAGATTGACAAGAGACGTGAAGAGAACAGGGTAATAGAAACTCCTAAAAGCATTAAGCGCGATAAAAAAACCGACACCAGAGAAGTTCGGAAAACTCCGTATGCTCCTCCAAAAGAGCGAACATCTCCACCGCGCAAAAATGATGAAACTAAGAGTACACCAAAAATTGAGAGAAGACAGGGTACTGAAAAACCGCGGACATATTCTACTCCCCGAAGCGATGATTCACGAAGAACTTACTCTCCGCCCAGAGGTAATAGTACACCGAGGAGCTATTCTCCTCCTCCGAGCAGCAGTCCGAATAGGAGCTCGTCACCGCCACCCTCCAGAGGAAATAGCGGCGGCGGTTCCGGAAAGAGAGAAAGGTAACAGCTATGTTTAGAAATTTTTTAATACTAATCCTCTTCACCTCTGTAATATTATTCGCGGGATGCTATACAATTATTTGGAGCCCGGAAAAAGAATTCCCACGTGAATATTCATACGATGGATACTATTCTGATGATTACTACTACGGTACTTATTCTTATTATTATGATTACCCCTGGTGGCTGGCTATAACTCCGCCGGCTACTTCTTATAGAAAAGCAGAAAGTACCAATCGAGATCAGAATAATAATGTTGAGGCAATACGAAATACGACGGGAGACCGGGGAACACCCGAAAGAAATCTCGAAATACTTCAAGGAGATAGACCCACAAGAAGCTCCAACACCGGAAGTTCAAACGACAATCAGGCAAGTACAGAAAAAAGATCGACAGGTTCAAATGATTCCGGAACAACAAGTAGCAGTTCATCTCAAAATTCGAACAATGACAACCGAAGCAGTTCAGGCAATTCAGATAATAAAATACGCAATAATGACGGCACCAGAAACTCAGGAGGCGGTAGAAAATGATTAGGTTAAAACTCCCAAAATATTATATTAGTCTATCAATCTTGTTGTCTATTTTATGTTACTCAATTGTTAATGCACAAAATGTTAACGATGCTTTAAGATTAGGATTACCGGGTTTAGGTTCGAGCGCAAGAGCATTGGGAATGGGAAACAGCTACTTAGCGTTGAGCGATGATGCATCTGCCGCATACTTTAATCCCGCCGGTTTTGGTCTGATTAAAAGGCTTGAAATTTCAGGTGGCTTGAACTATAACAGTTTTAATAACAGCACTACTTTTATGAGGGATGTTTCATCCTATTCGAATTCTTCAACGAGATTGGATAGACTAAGCTTTGCTTTCCCCTTCCCTACTATAAGAGGCAGTTTGGTCTTTGGATTAAGCTATCATACTTCAAAGGATTTTACGCATGCATTAAAATTCAGCGGTTTTAATAACGGTTCAAATTCGATGATACAGGATTTATTATCAACCGATGTTCCTTACGATCTTTATCTTACAGATAACGATAACAACACTCCTATTAATGGACGATTACACCAAAGTGGGGATGTTCTTTCATCCGGTTCTATAAATAATTGGACCTTTTCAGGAGCAATTGAAATTTCTAGAAATTTGTACTTTGGTTTGAATCTAAGTGTTATCTCGGGTGCATTTGAGAGAAATCGAGATTACTATGAGGACGATACTCAAAATATTTATCAAGGTGAAACTGCTGCAGGAGAACCGCAAACGGTCGATTTCAGAACTTTCTACTTGAATAATCTGTTAAACTGGAATTTATCAGGCTGGGATGCAAAAATCGGATTGATATACCAAATCAATACCTATGCTCGTTTCGGTGCAACAGTTCAATTTCCAAAAACTTTTTATGTAAAAGAAAAATTTATGGTTGACGGCAGCAGTGAATTTGGAACCGGCAAAGTTTACCATTTAGACCGCGACAAATACTCTGACGCTGTCGAATATGATATTATAACTCCATTTTCAATCGGCGGCGGCTTTTCAATTAACTTTAAAGGATTCATATTCAGCGGAGAAGCTGCTTTTACCGATTATACTCAATTGAAGTTTGAAAATCCAAAAGCTCTCAGCGCACAATATATTTCCGGAATAAACAAAGATATTAAGGATTTGTTAAGACCGGCGGTAAATTTGAATGTAGGTCTTGAGTATACAATTCCGGTTGTTGACGTTAGACTACGTGGAGGATTCTTTATTAAACCCTCGGCTTATAAAGATGATCCTTCCGATTACGATAAGAAATACGTTACCGCCGGTATTGGATTCCTTACAGAAGAAACAATAGGTATCGACCTTGGTTTCGCACATGGATGGTGGAAAGACTTTGGCGACAATTATGGTTTCGATGTATCGAGAACCCATCAGGATATTACCGTAAATCATCTTATTCTGGGAGTTACATATAGATTTTAAACTTACTTTGTATGCAGATAAATAAAAGTTTTTTTATTATTTTATCTACATGCAAAGGTTATTCAAAATATTAACAATTGCAGGTTTTTCGAGCTATCTAATTAAAACTTCATTTTGCTTCATCATTCCATTTCAATTTTGCCTTCCCTCAAACTTTTCGAATGAAACGATGAATCAATTTATCGAGATGGATTCTTCAATTCTTTTTGTGAATAAAAATGATTTAGTTAATCTTTCCGAAGCAGAGAAACTGTTTAGCTCAGCGCTAGAAAAGATAGAAGCAAACACAATAAACAGCCGCAAGATTGCAAGAGACTTGCTTCGTAAAGCTGTTTCAATTGAGCCGCAAAATGTTAAATACCGCATTACCCTTGCCAGGCAGCTTGAAGAATCTTTCGCATTAAGTGCAGCAAGTGAGTATAAAAAAATTCTAAAAATAGATAGCAGCATTGTAGATGCCTGGATAGGACTTGCAAAACTTAGGGAACGTGAATTCAGTGAATATCATAATTCTAAAAACAAAGTTGAAGGAGGAATATTTTTTAATCTAGAGGAGTTTGCACAGCAAGATTTTCAGGAAGCGCTGCATTATTATAAATCTGCTCTTAAATACGATCCGAATAATTTCGAAGTTAACTTCAGGCTTGCTATGCTATATGAAGAAAACGATGATCCTCTAACTGCACTAAAATATGCTGAAAAGCTAATCGAAAATTCATCTGAAGATTATAGGATTCCTCTACTGCTTGGCTTGCTTTATTATAAAACTTCAAGGATGGAAAAATCGCTGACTGCTTATCAAAGTGCACTTATGTTTATGAATCCCGAAGAGAGAGCCGATTACAAGTTTAATTCGGTTAAAGCACTTTTAGAACCGGTAATCGGAGAACACTATGAGATACTTTTAACAAATGAATTGAAAGAAGTTTTTAGTGACTATTGGAAAATAAATGATCCGTTGTATCTAACGGAATATAATGAAAGACTATTAGAACACTATTCACGGCTTGCACAGGCAAACTTTAGATTCGGAAGAAACTTTTCCGGGAAGAAAGGATGGTTATCCGACAGAGGCGAAACATTATTGAGATATGGATTTCCTAATTCACATATTAGGCTAAGACCCGATTTAGATTTTGCAGGAAGAGGAGTTCAAATAAATGTAAAAACCGAAATTTGGTACTACGATGATAAAGTGTTAGGCTTTATTGATCCGTATTCTTCAGGAGAATATTCATTCAGCTATCCTTCTTCAATTGGATTTGTTTCTCAATTCGAAGGCAACACTTATGAATTCATTCAACTTTACAGGAAAGAGAACCACGAAGATTACGAACCCAAATTTGATGGAAAGATAATTAAAGCACCTTCATACGTGATTCAGTTTAAAAATCTCGATAACAGCAAATCGAAGTACACGGACGTTTACTTCATTTATTCACTGTTCAAGGAGAAAGATTACGATGCTGTTGATAATTATAATCACCGACTCGGAATATTTTATTTCGATAGTTATTTTCAGCCGATTTATGAAAAGCGTTCAAGGATAAACGATTTGATTCTCAAACCGAACGTCACAGCTATTTCTAATAAATCTCTCCTAATGAATACTTTTTATCTGCCTCTTCCGCCGGACACCGGAAACATTTCGTTTGAAATTATTCGAGACAAGGATAAGGCTGTTGCTGTAAACCGCGGTAAAATAAAAATAAATGATTTTTCGGGAAGCACCTTAAGTATAAGCGATATAGTTCTTGCCGATTCGATTAGCTTCGATTATGATTCACCGACAGCTATTAAGAGAAAAGAAATGAACATTTACCCGAAACCATATCGAACAAATAGAATAACCGAAAATGCTGTAATATATTACGAAGTTTATAATTTAAAATTGGATCAACAAAACCTGACTTATTTTAAGCAGGACTTAATTCTTCAAAAATTGGAAGAAGCCGAAAGTAAATTTTCTATTGCAAGTATCGCTCAAAATTTTCTTGACCTATTCGGAATAACTAAGTCCGGCAATAAAGTAATTATATCCACCGATATTCAGTCGTATTCTCAGCACCCGCAAATTTATTTTGAATTAGACTTGAGTGGATATGAGCCAGGCAATTATTTATTAAGCATAAAAATTACCGATGAACGAACCGGCAAAGCTGTTTCAAACTCGTTTAATTTGAAATTAGTTAGATAAATAATTCAATGATGTTACGCATTAAAAAAAATATCGACAAATATAACTACAAGAGAAATTGGCTATTTTCCTTAGCTTTAAGTCTGCTCATCATTATTCTGGTGATAATTTATTTCCCACGAATTGAACAGAAAAGATTTCAGATAAAACCGCATGATGAAAATATTATTTTGGAATTTGTACCTTATACGGTGCAAGAGAGTCCTTTTGCCGGATTGGAAGTTAAACGACCAAAACTTCCTGAAATATTTCTGCCGGATGCAACTGAAGATATTCTGATTGAAGAGATAACGACTGCAGATTTTTCCGATTCACATTTTGCGGCAGAAGATGAACAAGGTACATCTCAAACATCAGATTTGGCAGGCACTCAAAAATTTATTCCACCAAGACAAATTCTGGAAGTAGTTCCAAAAACAGTATCTTCAAATGTTGAAGGTTATATTACACTATCGTTAAAAATTAATACGAGCGGAACAGTAACGGATCATAAAATATTAACCAACACTACTAACAGTGAGGACTGCATGCAAAAAGTTTTAGAGGCAGCATATAAATCGAGGTGGGAAAACCTTCATCCGGAATCACATGAATTTTGGGTTACCAAGTCTTATAAGTTTGAATAAACGCTTCTCAAAGACTTCTCTATTTGAATCCTTTCGGTTCAAAACTTATTTTAGCACGTAATTTTTAATCAATTAGGAGGATTTATAACAGGCTTTATTACAAGGATTGAAAGCAAAGACTATTACGTCCTTATATCACAAGAAGATAAAACTTTGCGATGCTCACTGCCCGGTAAATTCAAAAAGGAATTTCAGCTTAAGAAAGATAAACTATATCATACCGACATCGCCGTTGTTGGTGATATGGTAGATATTAAGTTAACCGACAATGATGCCGGGGTAATCACAAAAATTCATCCCAGGAAAAATTATCTTTCCCGAAAAGCACCGCGCTTAAGAGGTGCGAGCTATCGAGGTGAACGATTAGAACAAATAATAGCTGCAAACATCGATAATCTCATAATCGTCTCAAGCATACACGAACCCGAATTTAATAATAAGGTAATTGACCGGCTTCTTGTGGCAGGTGAAAGTTCGCATCTCAACTGCATTATTATTATCAACAAAGCCGATTTGGACGATGAAGATGAAATAAAAAATTGGGTTAATCTTTACAAAGATTTAGGTTATCAAACATTCATCACGAGCATAATAACCAAACAAGGTTTACCTGAATTGAATGAAACGTTGCTGGGAAAGAAAAATATTTTTTGGGGGCAGTCCGGCGTCGGCAAGTCCTCTATCCTAAACTGCCTTTATCCTTTCCTTAATTTAAAAGTCGGTGAAATAAGCTATTACTCCGAAAAAGGAATTCATACAACCGTTACGAGTACAATGATCAAAGTCGAAGACGATACTTTCATAATAGATACGCCGGGCATTCGCGAAATAGACCCATTCGGAATAAGGAAGGAAGATTTGGGACATTACTTTATAGAATTTTCAGAGTATATCCCCGCATGCAGGTTTAATACTTGCACGCATCACCATGAACCGGAATGCGCGGTAATTGAAGCCGTCGAGAATGGGGAAATCAATCTTCATCGCTATGAGAGTTATTTACGAATACTGGACACTATTGAGGAAGACATAATCTTCTGATTGCAAATAGTTGAAGCATTCCTATCCAAAATTTTGTATTAATTATTTCTCACATTGGTCAAAAGCATCCATAAGTTAAATTTGAAACTCCATCCATATACTTTATATTTGAGTGTCAAAAATTTCGATTTTAATGGAAGATTTTATTTCATCTGTCATCAATTCTTTCCGCCTTTTCATTGAAAAAAATCTTAAAGCAGATAAATTAAGCGGGGATTATTTAATCAGTTTTGCTATTCCTAACAGCAATGCAGATTTAAGAATAGATCATTGTTTGAGAACATTCAATCCCTCAATATTTTTCGAAAAACCGGCTCAGAATTATTCTATAATGGCGCTTGATTCAGTGTACGAAGCAGTTTCAGAAGATGTTAACGTTTTCGAAACGCTCGAAAATAGTTTTGCTAAATTCAAGAATCATGTACTGAATAATTGGTTAGATCATGGTTTAATTTCCGTCCCTTTAATTTTCTGCGCTCATAAATTTAATTCGGCGAAGAATGATATTTGGACAGACTACCCGAATTCACTTTGGTTTATTCCGAGGATTTGTCTAATAAGCGACAATAAGAAAAATTTTATCATTTTAAATTACGTTCCAAATTCCGATTTAGAAGTGAACGATAGCTTAACCCGCTGCAGGCAACAACTTGAGCTGTTATTGGATGATAACAATGAATTTACAACCGGTGAAAAAATTTCGATTACCGGACTGAACCGTTCTTCCTTACAAGAAGAGCGGTGGAATGTACAAGTAAACAAATCCTTGCAGAGCATTTTAAAAAAAGAAATAAGCAAAGCAGTGATAGCAAAAAGTTTAGAATTGACATTATCCGGCTATCCAAACTTCGATCTAATAATCAGCAGGCTTGCGATATCATATCCTGACTGCTTTGTGTTTGCATACCATAATTTTGAATCGGTTTTCTTTGGCGCATCTCCCGAAAAATTGATTAGTTTTTCGAACGGACATGTTGAGATTGATATACTTGCAGGTTCGGCTCCGCGCGGTAAAAGTAATTTTGAAGACGTAAAACTCGAAGAGGAATTACTTACAAGCGGTAAAAATTTAATAGAACATCAATTCGTAATCGATCATGCGCTCGATTCAATAAAGCCGTATACTACAGAACACCACTTTAAAGAACATCTGGTAATTCGTAAGCTTGCTAATATTCAACATATATCAACCTTAATAGAAGCCTCATTAGATGATTACGGTTCGATTTTTAAAATTATTAAAGCGCTTTATCCAACGCCTGCAGTTTGCGGTTTTCCTAAAGAGAAGGCATTAAATGTAATCAACAATTTAGAATTTGAAAGCCGCGGTTTATACTCCGGATTAATCGGATGGTATAACTTTAATAACGAAGGCGAATTTTTCGTATCGATACGTTCTGCGTTGAGCAAAGGACATAAAATTTATGCTTATGCGGGCAGTGGAATTGTAGAAGATTCAATTCCCGGGGATGAATTTCGCGAAACCGAATTAAAACTAAAACCTATTATTTCGTTATTCAATGAAAATAAAAATTAATAGAAACATTTTTTGGACAGAAACGTTTGTTAGAGAGCTTATAGTAAGCGGTGTAAAATATGCATGCATTTCACCCGGTTCCCGAAACACTCCTTTAACGCTTGCGTTTGCTAACAATAAAAAAATCAAATCATTTGTACACATTGATGAAAGAAGCTGTGCTTTTTTCGCATTAGGATTGGCAAAGGTAAGTGCATCTCCGGTTGCAATTGTTTGCACTTCCGGTACAGCAACGGCAGAACTTTACCCTGCTATAATTGAAGCGTATCAGCAAAGAGTCCCCTTGATAGTTTGCACTGCAGATCGACCGCCGGAATTGCTGGACGTGGGCGCTAATCAAACAATAAATCAAAATAACCTTTACAAGAATCATATCCGCTGGTTTGTTGATGTCGGCTTACCCGAACCGATTGCCCGTCGAATCAAGCATATAAAAGTTCTTGCAAGGCGCGCAGTATACGAAAGTACCGTTCGTTCGAAGGGACCGGTTCATTTAAATTTTCCTTTCAGAAAACCATTTGAACCCGATGCATTAACGGACGAAGTCGAAAAAAGTCTGATTTATTTAGCAGATTCAATTATCATCGAGAAGAAATATTTCTTTAAAGAAGACGAACGGGATGTTTTTTCAGAAAAATGGTTTCAGGAAATATTTACTGATTTGAGTAAATCTAAAAAGGGATTAATTATTGCCGGTCCGGAAAATTACAATCCTAACTTTCACCGCAATTGCGTTTTACTTTCCGAAAAGCTCGGCTTTCCTGTCATTGCCGATGGCGCTTCACAGCTTAGATTTGGATTGCATTCAAAAGAAAATATTATTTCTAACTTTGAAGGATTTCTCCGCTCAAAATATTTTACACGTAAATTTAAACCGGACCTCATCCTCCACTTTGGCAGAACAATAACATCAAAAGCTTTAGACGAATATTTGGAAAGCTGCACTGCAAAACGTTACATGATAAATGAATTTGGCGATTGGTTCGACCCTTCAAATAAAGCAGCGGCTTCGTTTGCTTTTAAACCTTATTTGTTTTGCCAAAAGATGACAGAATATTTAAACCGTAAAAACTTTAAACCCAAAGAAAACGGCTGGTTAGAATTGTTCAAAAAGGCGGATGCAATTTCAGGTAAAATTAAATGTGAAGTAATTGACCGCGCTCCTTTCCCTAACGAAAGCCGTCTTGTCAACGAACTCATTAATTTAATTCCCGATAATTCACGCTTGATGATCTCGAACAGCATGCCGATAAGAGATTTCGATTACTTCGCTTCAATTACAGAAAGAAGAATTACTATCTTTAACAACCGCGGGGCGAGCGGAATTGACGGCATTACTTCAACTGCTTTGGGCATTGCGGCAATCGATTCAACTCCTACTATTTTACTGACCGGTGACCTTGCATTTTATCACGACCTAAATGGTCTGCTTGCTGCAAATAAATATAAAATTCCTCTGGTAACAATTCTCATCAATAATAACGGCGGAGGCATTTTTGAGGTGCTCCCGATTGCTAAATACGGAAAAGTATTTAAAGAATATTTTATTGCGCCGCATAATTTAAATTTTTTACCTTTCGTTAAAGCCTACGGCGGCAAGTTTAATCAAATAAAAAATTGGAATGAGTTTAGAACTGTTTTTGCTAAAGCTTTATCAAGCAGACAATTTCATGTTCTTGAAATTAAGACTGATGCAGTTAGGTCGTTAGCACTAAGAAGAAAGTATTGGGAATTGGTAAATAATGAGTTCACCATGTTAAAGTTATGAAAATAAAATCGGACGAGATAAATATTAATGTTGAAATATTTTCCTCTCCAATAAATCCGCGCGGAACAATTATTTTTTTGCACGGATTTACCGGCTCATCTGAAGATTGGGTTCATCCTGCAAATAAAATTGACGACCGATTTCAAAAAGCAGGTATCGATTTAATCGGACACGGCGAGAGCGATTCACCGAATGAGCAATTCAAATATAGTCTTAATAATGTAATCGAACACATCACCGATGTAATTGAATACTTTCGCTGGAAAAACATTTTTCTTTTAGGTTATTCGATGGGCGGAAGAGTTGCACTTACTTATGCAAATAAATTTCAACATAAAATTTCCGGTTTAATTCTTGAAAGCGCCACAGCCGGTATTGAAGATCCAAACGAGCGTATTGATCGAATTAAGATGGATAAAGAGTTATCTGATTTTATTCTCTTTCATTCAATCGAAGAGTTTACCGATTATTGGATGGATCAAGAAATTTTTCAGACACAAAAAAGATTTTCAAACCAAAAGCTTACCGAACTAAAAAAAGCAAAACTCAAAAACAATAAAACCGGATTAGCCAATTCGCTTTTAGGTTACGGTACCGGTGCTATGCCTCCCCTTTTTGACAGACTTCCATTAATTAAAATTCCCACTCTACTTATCACCGGCGAATTAGATACTAAATTCATTGCAGTAAACAAAAAGCTGGTTAAGCTCTTGCCCGATTCAGAACACATAATAATAAATAATGCGGGACATAATACACATTTAGAAGAACCGGAAAAGTTTGTTAATGCCGTAAATAAGTTTTTGAGTAATTTTTGAACGTAAGATGTGTTACTAAGGTTTTTCACCAATCCTAAATCTCTTCCACTTCACAACTTTACGCAAAGTCATCTATAAACTCCGGGCGAAGCTATGAGATAAAACTTACTGCTTTGGCTATTTTTTTTAAAACTGAGAATGGAATGAGTTTACAAATCCTAGAATGCTCGGTGATAGTTTTGAGAATGTCGGTCTGTTTATTTCCGAAATTATATTGTTTCTTCTTTCAACTTGATAGATGAGTTATAAAGGATTCGGGATTTATAATCATTGCCATTCCGCAGGCCTTTTAAGAATAAATCCATTTGGTAAAGGAATTTCATTCTGGAATTGAGATGATTTAAATTTTGCTTCGTGATTGTTAAGGGAAATATAGTTTGTTGCTTTCTGCTTTAAATCGTAAGAAAATCTTGCAGGCGGAAAGTAAACAAAAATTTTATGCGTTGGTTTAATTTCATTAATGAAATCAATAGGGGGTATCAAATCGCTGTCTGCAGAAATTAAAACCGATGTGTCACATTGGTCTAATACAACATCCCGGATCATCTGAACTGCAATATGCACGTCAGTTTCTTTTTCCTCGAATGTTTTAATTTTCTGTCCGTTATGGTCAATAGTCTTTTCAAGAAATTTGCCGAGAAATAGATGAAACCTTGGATTCAGCTTATTAGCTGAAAGAAACAAATCTTGCCTGTCCTGTTTTCCCCTGGATTTCTGAATGGCTGAGAAATAGTTTACTCTTATCAGCTCCTGATGTGAGCGGATAAACTGTTCGCAGAATTTTACCAGGTCTAACCAATAATATTTCTTCCAGTTTTTACTTCGCAGGCCGAAATAAAGGTTAAAACCGTCTATATAGAAAATTAATCTTTGTTTTTTGTTATTCATATTTATAAAAAAGCCCCTCTGCAATTGAGGGGCTAACACAGGACTTTCTCATCCTGTGGGGGTAAAGAACACTACAAAAATATGTACAATGCTTTTCATTTGCAACAACTATCAAAAGCACTTTCGAAACTTATTTTTAATGGTTTTGAAATTATCCCAAATGCCACCCAAAACCTGTAATATTAACAAAGTAAATCCGAAGGATAGTCCCCATAATCTACCGGCATAAACTGTTGAACAGTTTTCAATTTGTTTCCTCGTACGCCGGTGATGCTGCCGTTTATTTCAATAAAAATTCTTTCGATTGCAATGGAACTCTCTCCGAATCTCTCTCGCCGTAAAGAGGAATCTTCGAATTAAAAAGTTATAAATCCCGCTTGCGGGGAGAGAGACTTTATTATCAATATAAAACTTGCTTTTTATTTCTTCTGTCAAGATGTAAAAGGCAAAGTTGCTATCTCCAATAAGTCCTTCTATTTTTAACCTGCCCGCAGAACAAGTTTTTTGGCAGGCAGGGAGAAGGATTAGAACCTGCCCCGAACTGATTTCGGGGTTGAGTTCCTATTGCCGGATATGTTGCCATCTGCTTTAAGATAATTATCTTTAGTTTTTTTGACCTTAGTAACTCAGCAAACAAAAAAAAACCTGAACCTTATTAGCTTATTATGCTGAATGAACTTTATATAATTGAATAAGTTAATAAGGTTTTATCAACCGGGGTTAGGCGGGTTACTAAGGTTTTTTACCAATCCTAAATCTCCTCGACCTCACTCGATTCCGCAAAGACATCAATAACATATTAAACTTTTTAGAATATTAGTTGATATTAGTAAGAACAGAATTAAAATTATCATATATCATCTTCTTACAAACATCATAGTCACTGTTATGTATGGTTGAGATGGACTTTACTATTTCGAACATCATTAAGGGAGAACATGGTTTATTTCTATATGTTGTAAAAGGACCATCGGATTCAGTTAGAATTCTATTTTGCGGAATATGAGAAATTATATTTCTTCCCTTAGTTGAATTTGCCATCGAAATATTTACTGAAAAGTAAAATCCATATTCTATAGCTCTTTCCAACTCTTTGAGTGAACCAGAATACCAGTGTAAAATAATCTTATTTGGAAATTTGTCCCCTATAATATCAATAACTTCTTTCTGAGCACCACGAGAATGAATAGTTAGTACCTTATTACTGAAGTTTGAACATGCTTCAACGATTTTCTCAAAGATTGATATCTGCTTCTTTTTACTCTCTTGATCTCCTTTATTACCATCAATCCCAACTTCCCCAATGTACTTAGTGGTCTCTAAAAATTCCATAAATATGCTTAACTCATTGAATCGTTTTTGAACCAACTCAGGATGAAATCCAAGTGCTGCCCTTATATATTTTCTATCCTTTACAGCACTGTATGTATGACTGTAAAAACTTGGTGCGTTCGTAACAGCAATGGTATATATCTTGTTCTCTTCGATTTCCTCAATAATTTTTCTCGGATCAGACCATAAATCAAGATGAAAGTGAGTATCTATATAATTCATAAATCTTCTAATTTTGTTTCAAGAATTCGTTCACCTCTTTCAAACCACGTTCATATATCCCCAAATAACTGAGCAACTCATTTTCATATACAGGTAAATCACCAGCGGTTAGAAGGTTAAACAATAGAGTGTTTTTTGCTTTATTCATTCTCTCAATCCCAATTTTAAAAGCGTGCAAATCTCTACCACTTTTTTCTTTAGGAGGAGGTGGGAATTGAATAATATCAAAGACATACTTTAAGTCAAAATCCAAAAAATCTGCAAAATAAACTGCTGATTGTCGTATAATACAAGGTGTACAGTGCCCACAATGTAGTGCTTTATTCTTACGGTACCTTTTTCCCTTTTCAGGATATCTAATATAATATCCAGGTTTAGCACAAGAAATTGTTTTCTTACAAAATTTCTTAACCATCTCTATATTACTGGACTTCGAAATCATTTCTCCTTTGGATAGAAATTTGAAAGGATTTATCAGTCTATTATCTACTCCAAGATTTTCTAACACCGAATTTAAGCAAATTAAAAATTTTGGGTGTGTCGTCTTTGTACTGAAAGTACCCAATCTCGATAAAGTAAGAGGTACATTTAGTGAGATAAATCCATTTTCAGGTATGTAAAGTGGTACATCTTTCCCATAGGAATTAGCAACTATTAACCCTAAGGCAATGAATATAATCGATCTGGCTCTTTGAGTCTTTTCTTCACCAAGGTTAGCAAAGCTTGGAATTGGCTGAACATAAAATGGAAAATGAGTTATATCATTCTCGCTGTATTCGCTCTTCAGTTCCTTTACTATAGCAATCTGTGCATTCATCTCTCCAGCATTGCCTTTCTTATGATGACTAACGAAAACTGTCTTCTTCGAATCATTAGAGACTTCAATTGCTCCAAGAAACGAATCTAACCCACCAGACAATAATGTGACTGAATCAATATCGCTTCCTATACCCAGAGAAGATGTACTATATCTTTTTCTCTCCCTAAAATATACTTTCCATTTATCACCGCTCAAAAAAGACAGCACGTTTTCAATTCTGCCCTTTTCACTATTCCAAACAGAAACATCCAAGACAGGGAGATGGATTTTGATGTATCTACTCCATCCATAGTAACCATAGTTACTCCTTGGAATTATCTGATCAGATGTATACACTGATAGACTGAGATTTAAGAAATCAATCATGGTATCTGATAGTGACAGTTTCGATCTCATTAACCAATCATTGATATCATGGGAAACCGGGCTTGATAGTTCTTGGTTAAATTGAAATGAAGGCAGAACAATACTCTTTTCCTCAGTACTTTCAAGAACAATAAAACTATCATCCTTGTTTTCCTTTATTACAATATTAAATGTCATAGTTCCTCTATGAATGTATAAGCAGTTTCAAAAATATTATCAATCATGTCTTTAATTTCAGAAGCTTTAAAATCGTACTTTGTTAATTCAACTTCTCCAAATTCAAATTTTACTGTAGAATGAATAAAGTCTTTTGCTCTTTTTTCAAGTAACAAAACTTCTGAAGCTGATATATTTTTATCTTCTATTTTCAGTCCTAATTCATGAAACCACTTTGTGTATATAAATGAAGATGTGTAGTATAACATAAGGTTTTGAATATCCTCATTAGAGAGATTCTCAAGTGAAGTCAAATCGTTTTCTTCCAGACCGTAATCTTCATACAATTTTGACAAAGTGTCCACAATAGCAACTTGAACAATTGCATCTTCATTCGTACCACCGCTAGGAGATAGATATGCAACGATTTTATTTATTGCAACTTCTGCAGAAAGACCCTCAATTTCCCCTAGATTAAACTTATCAAATGTACTTTTTAAGCCTTCAGTTGATATACTGGAAAGAAACCCGCCTAATCTTGCAGCTGCTTGTTTTCCGCTTACTACGGATTTTGATATACCTTTTGAACCGCCACTAGCTCTAACATACGACTTTGCAGCACTTTTCAAGTTTCCTACAGTAGGATTCTTTGCATATTTGGTAAGATTTAACTTTGGAGCACGCCACTCTCCTGAAGTTAAAACAATCGGTAATTTACTCTCACTCTGTTCATCTTGGGTTTCTATATCAGGACTGTTATTGTCATCTTTGAGGGTACCATCAGTTGAAGGTTCAACATCAGCATCAGAAGGCTCATTAGCCCATGAAGGCTCCAAGGGAGTGTTACTTGAAGGTCCGTTATTGGATGTAGTCGTTCCCATTATTAACTCTTATTTCTTTTATTTATTGCCTTAGCTAAATTTTTATTTTCCGTGCTTGTCCCCCATTTAACTATCAATCCTTCAGCTCCATCCTTAAATTTTGAGTCTTTAACCGCAAACCTTAGTTGTGGCACAACAGCGGGCGAAAGATACTGAACCGGAAACTTTTCTAGAAAACTCAACAATTCATTTAATAATTCTTTTCTTTCATGACAAACAAGGGTCAACGTATGTATCAATCTATCACGTGCTTCTATGTTTTCTATTTCATTAATCCGTATGACTAATGAACTAAAGATTGCACTGGAATCTGCTTCGGAAACTGTTTTTGTACCTTCAATTGCTTTATTTCTAATTGCATCACTTTCAGAAATGAGTTTCGTAAAGAGTTCTTGAATATTTGAACTCATACGATGTGATTCACTTGATATAGAAGTAAGTTTGTCCCTAGATAAATAAAAATACAAACTGAGATCGACATCACTTAGATATGGTTCCATCCTAAACCAATCAGTTAACCATCTATCTTTAATCCAAGTCTCAATTAGCTCTGAGCTGACTACATCTTCTCCTTTTTTCTTATTGATTTCTTTTTCTTCACTTGGTCGAAGTAACCTATCTTCAATTATTTTTATTTCCCTCGGAATTCCGTTCTGCATCATTTGTAGATCAAAGAGATTCTTGAACGTTTCTTCTTTAAAGTATTCAAGTAACATCAACTTAGATAATATCCTCTTTTGGATATCCATTCCCTTATCTTCTGACATTTTGAATCGCATAATAAGCATATTCAAAAATCTTTTACATTGTCTTGGATTTCCGTTTAGTCCTTTTGCTAACAAGGGTGTGATTTGAGATGATAAAAATAAATCACTCTTCAACTCACTATATTTATCAATATCTTCAACTAATTTTTCACAGTTCCCGTATGTAAATTTTGATCCGAAAACCGATTCTGCTTTGTCCTTAAAAACTTTCTCCCGGGTTTGTTCAAATTTCTCTGGTTCAACATGCAATGATGTGAAAAGTAAATTTATATAAGTCTCTATTTCCGATGTCCCCAACTGGGGTATTCTTATCGGATATTGGATAAGCTTTTCAAGATAATCCCTTCCAATGGCAGTCTTGATTCCTTGAATCTCCGGGAATCGTTTACTCACAGCATACTTAATCAGATGTTCATCCGCACTTATAACAAAGGCAGTATTACCTACATATAAGAAGAGTTTGATTGCCTCTAATGTTTCAATAATAGTATCTGGATTGCATCGATCAAGATCATCAATAAATATGATCAATTTTGAAATTTTGGTTTCTTTCAATAAATCGGCAAAGTCATTGTGAAACTCTCGAATACTCATTCTTAGTGTTTCTTCCGTACCTGCCTCTTCATCTTTCTTGATAAACTTTTCATATTCACTTTCATCTAACACTTTGGGAATATCGGAAAGAGCAGCTATTCCTAAACCGGCTGGTCCCAGCGCGCCAAAAGATACTCCATACTTTCCAACTGTTTTTGCTATTCGAAACCAGTCAATTTTCTTAAATAACTTCAGAGCTATTTTCTTAGCTTTTTCTCCCAAGGTGCGATTGTTCACTATCATCTCAAGTATAGTCCCCATCAATACTGACTTAGCGTCCTCATATCCTTCAAATAACCATCCATTAAATTTGATGGTCATAACATCTTTCTGTCCTTGAAAACCTTGTTCAACCATTTTCATGAGACTGGATTTTCCACTCCCCCAATCGCCAAAAATACCTATCGTACAAGGGACAAGGTTTTCGTTTTCAATAATTCTCTTAACTGCACTGACCAGATGGTTAAAATCAATTAGATCAATATTAGTATCATTATCATTCCACATGTTTGTATATTCCTTATAAAATTCATATTTGTACCTATCCGAAATTATTTTGTAGAGGTTTGATTACCAGAATATATTCTATATTTAATCATATCTCCCTCCCCATCACCAAATCCCTGTAAATGCTTACATAGTGCGCTTTACTCCGGTAAGTCTTAAGCATCGCTTTTATTTGCGAAGAATATTTATCAAAATCATGCTTAAGTGTGCGGAGGATTTTGTTGCAGTCTTCCGGGGAGCGTGGTAATGCTATTTTTGTTCCTTTAATTTCAAGTTTGTCATATAGGAATTTAAAGAGCAGTATCTGGCTGTTGTTATCAAAGCTGATTATTAATTCTTTATTGCCGGATTTAAACTTTACTTTATAGACTGCAAATAAGTTTGAATCACCGCCCACCAGGTTTTTCGGGAATTGAGGTTCAAGATTTGGAATGGTAAACTCTCTATCAGGTACACCATTCATCAGAGTTTTATATTTGTTCACATCTTCAAATCTGTCTGCAACTAATCTGAGCGATGTTTCATAATCAATTTTTTGTTTAGTCTTTGAAGTTTGCACAGAGCCGGATTTTAAACTCCTTAGTTTTACATATTCTGTTTCAACTCTGTATAGTTCCGTTAAATCAGTTTTACTTAATCCTAGTACTTCAAAAATAATTTCATCCAGTTTCTGTCTGTCACTTGCATTCACTTCTTTGTAGATAGTTTCCTGATCTCGGCTTTTCAATGATTCATAGACATCATTTAACTCTTTCTTGTATTTTTCAAAAAGTATCGGATTTACAACGAAGTTTTTTTCTAGGACGTTCACATCAACATCGCTTAAGGTTTGGCTTCCGGTTAATTGTCTTGAAAATAGATCGAAGAAAAATCTGAACAATGTGCTGTTCATTAACAGAAATATTATATCAGAAAACTTTTCACATTCCTCTTTGATTTTAACATTATAGTTTACCTTATCGCAAAATACTTTTGCTTTTCGGTTATCAATCAAACGGTATTTTTCTCCAATCTTTGACGGAAAAATAAAATCGCCAATAAATAATTCCTCCCCCAAATTAAACCAGTCTTGGGTTCCATCAGGTTTTATTCTGGCAGAGCAGGTTGCACGCTCATTGAATTTGTGCGGGGATTTTTCCGCATCTTCAATATACTTTAACAGTTTCACTTTATATTTTCTAAGCATCGGTTTTTGGTCGTTGCAAATTAAAACCCGGTAATTCAATTTTTTAACATCAACATCAAGATTGGAAGCTTCTTTCTGTGTTTTAAACAGAGGTTTAAAATATCTCCTCTCCAATAAATAATGCTGATTGTTCATTTCAGAAAAATACCATCCGTTAGTTTCCCAGTTTATATTTGATTTCTCTATCTTATGACCAAAGTGAACTCTATACTCTGCAGGTGTTAAAGTTTTTACTTTTTCAGTTTCATCTTTAACATAAAAAAATTCATTTGCACCGGTTTTAATTCCATATTTAACTTCACACACATTATGCAGCGGAATTAATTTTTCACCGGTAACCTCTATTATTTTATTAAAAATGTCCGGTGAACGCAAATATTTAGCGCCCCAATTTCCATTCTCATACTTACCGCCTGCCCCGGCAAGGCTTCGCCTTGACGTGTATGTAGTGCTCTCATTTTCAAGTTCTTTCTGCTTTCTAACAGTTATCATCATATCGTCATCTTTGGTAAACTTATTTGCTTTTTCAATACGGTTAACAAACTTTTGCAAATTTTCAATGCGTTCCGGATCATTGCTGTTACCTATCAGTTCGTCATATTCCTTAAATATTCTTACAAACTTTACTTTGTTTTCTTGCCGTGCTTTTTTATCACTGCATTTTTCAATGATTGATATGACTGTATTTATTGAAGCTGTTTCAAAGCTTCTTACTTTTTGGTTATCTATTATTGCAATTATTTTAAAGTGATCTAAAAGAAACTTTTGAAATCCGCCGCCGAAAGCAACATCGAGCCAACTGCTTGAAATTACATAACCAAGCCTTCCTCCCACTTTTAAGAAAGCAGCCGTATGCATCAAGTAATAAACGTATAAATCACTTTGCTGATTAATTTTGTTTAAACCATATTCACTTTTAGAGAGTTTAATCCACCTTTCCTTATTTTCAATATGCTCCTGTCTTACATAAGGTGGATTCCCAATGCAGGAATCGAACACAGGCATCTTAATGCTTTTAATTTTTCCTCCAACATCTTTAACATCAAACAGATGAGAAGCATTAAGAAAAATTAATTTTGGTGAAGATGTACTTTTTATTTCAGCGAAGTCATGTCTTATAATAGCCGGATAATTTTCGGTGACCTTTATATCTAAAAGAGAGAGATTCATTGTAGCCAGAAATGCCGGGAATGGCGCTATTTCTATTCCCCATAATCTTTCCAGAATCTCTTCGTGTTTAAGTTCCGGGTGGAAATACTTAATAAACTTATAACCTCTAACCAAAAATGTTCCTGCGCCGCAGCCGCTGTCCAAAACAAGCCGAGTATTTTTACTAATACAAAATGCGCTTACAATATCAACTTCATTAACATTTGTAAAATGCTGCCCTCTATAATGCTGCTCTTGGTTATCTATAAGTGTATTATAGATTGAACCCATAATATCAACGCTAAGTTCTTTGAAATTTAGCTCACTAATCTGGTTAACATTGTATTTTAATGCGGGAATATATTTAGCAGTATATTCAAATTCATCAAGAATATTTCCCTGGAATATCAATTCAAAATCGTATTTCAGTACATCATCAAACCGGTTTCTTAATACTTTGTTAAGCTTATTTTTATCTTCAGGTATTTCAAGCGGTTCAAGACTTAGTGAGGGAACTTCTCTTTGCAGATAAGTATAGAAAATAATTTTGAGATAAAGAAGATAGTTGGCAAGCTGACAGATCTTATAAACTTCTTCGCCGTCAAACTTAAGTGTTATGTTGAAAATATCCTGATCTTTAAGATAAGCTCTTAATCGTTTTTTAAAATCATTATCTGAATTGATTCTTTCATAGATCAAATCTGACATTTCAGCAGAACCTTCAAGAATGTATGCAGAGAGTTTTTTTACAAAGAATTTATCAATTGAATCCCATTGAACTTCTTTAACGTCATGAACAATATCGCTTAAATCTTTTAAGAAATTTTTTAAGGGTTGTGTTATCTGTTTGTAATAAGTGATTGTAGTGAATTCACTATTCTTTCTTATTGTAGAAAGATCATAAATCTTAAGTTTTCTCTCGTTGAGGGTAGTATTTTCTTTGAAGGTTCGGTATATAACAAGTTGTCGCGGAGTGCCTGTAACGAAATATTCAAAACCTCTGTTAAACGCTTTCATCGAAGCGTCGAATACTAGTCGTTCATCTGTTGCATCCCAATTTGTATCCTTTAACTCGAAGAGAACTTTCTTAGTAATGTCCTTAACAGAATAAAGTAAACCATCCGCAAAACGTGCCTCCCCTTCAAGTCCAACATTTGGTTCTTGATGAATGTGAGAAAAAAAGATATCCACTTCATCTTTAAGAAGCTCATTTATTTTATTCCAGAGAATTCCCTGGAATACTCTTTCGTTTGAAGTTATTTCAGTCAAGTAATAAAGCCTGCTATTTGATACGCATCTTTTTTACAAACATAAACAGATTAGCCGAAATAATCAGTTATATTTTTGTTTAGTAATATTGCTCGGTTTTATTCAACTCAATCTTCGCCCTGTAAGAAGGAACCCTCAAGTAAGCTTTGTTTATAGATTTTTTAAGCGGTATTAGATTTAGTTCTATCATAGAACGGGCTGTAAATTAAGTGAGGAAATTTCATCCGAATAATTGCCAAACCGATTCAGCTGTTTACATTTCATTTTATATGCTACGTCGCGGGGTATTTTCATGCGGCAATAATTTCTTCTTTTATATAATGCATTCTTATAAGTCTTGGCTTTTCATCAGGCTCAAAATGAACCGCAACAGCTTCTCTCATATTTTCTTTTAATTCCTCAAGGGTTTCCGCTTGTGTGTATATCGAATAGCCCGCGGCTCTTGCCTCATATCCGCCCTCCAATGAATCTTCAACTATAAAAATTATTTCGTTTTTCATAATTAAATTCCTTTAACTTGTTTTAAAAAATATGAATGACTTATTACCGGAATCACTCCTTATCAAATATAATAAGAAAACTCTTTATGCATCTTCCTTTTTCTTCTTTACATTTTATCTTTTTAAAGAGTATTAGTTTTAGTTTAATCATTAAGCTTGATCTAAATTTTATCCTAAACTTAATTACTCAAGTAGACCATTTAAGTTCTTTATGGATTTAAAAACCGTTCCATAGGATCCTTCGGATAAAACGGTTTAATTCTCAAGATTTGGCTTTCTGCAGCCCACGACTTAAGTCGTGGGTTGCTTAACAAAAAATCTTATTTACTAACCATTTTAATGGTTTTCAATGTAGTATTAAACCAGAGCGGTCAACTTGAGTTAATTATTTAGTTCATTTATCACAATCAAAGTTTGTAAGAGTTATACAGATTAAATGAGTATTTCATTCATTCAATCATACAAAAAAGTTTTGGAACAGTTGAGAAATTATTTTTTATAAAAAACCTTCCCAACCCTGCTTATGTGGTCGAGAAGATCTTTATTATCAATGCTGGTGAGAAGAGAGGTATCAATTATATAAGGCAGGAGGAGGTCATCAAGCTTTGTATTGATTCTGCTTAAAATGTTGTGAGTCAGCTTTTCGCCTATAAGTGTTATATCAATATCGGAACCAATTTTAAAATTACCTTTTGCACGGGAACCGTAAATCACTACTTCTTCAACTACAGGAAAGGAAGAAAAAACTTCCCTCATCTTTTCGACTGCCTCTTCACTTAAACCGAATTCAGTTTTATTTTTTACTATCATTTAATTTTATTTTTTCAAGTTTGTTCTGCAGTTCAACAAAGAGTCCGAAATAATTTTCTAAAATATTTTTAGCAATTTCTTTTGCAGTTTTTTCGTTGTATGTATGTGTTGTATTGTTCCTATCAGTAATCATCTGCATCCATAATTCGCCCTCCCTAATTAATCCCCTGTTAAATGCTAAGCGAAAAGAATCCTTCGCTCCCTGCAGTCCGGTTTCTCCCTGGTCCTCGTAGAAATCTTTTATGGTGCTCCATGCAAGCTCATACGTATATTCAAATGCTTTTATCATTCCCTTCTCTTCAAGCTTGTTTAGCTTATCTTTATCAATAAATTCTTTTAGCCCTGAAAGAGCTTTTTTGTAATTGCTGAAACGCTGAAGCCATCTTATATTTTTGTTTCTCATCTAAATATTACTTTTGTTTATAATTAACTTATGTAAAAAATAAAAAAAATACTTTATTTTTGTCTCACCAATCAACAAAGGATTTATAATGAATTTCAATCTGAAGCTAAACTGGAATAAAGTCAAGGGTTACACAGATATCATCTATGAAAAGTCGGATGGGATTGCAAAGATCACCATTAACCGCCCCGAAGTAAGAAACGCCTTTCGTCCCGAAACTATTATTGAAATGTACGACGCTTTTTCGGATGGGCGGGAAGATCAAACAATTGGTGTTGTGTTATTAACCGGAGCGGGTCCGGATAAAGACGGTAAATATGCTTTTTGTTCAGGCGGCGATCAAAGAATTAGAGGCGACCAGGGTTATGTTGACCAATCCGGCGTTCCAAGGTTAAATGTACTCGACCTTCAAAAGCTTATTCGCAGCATTCCAAAACCGGTTATTGCTTTAGTTGCTGGATATGCCATCGGCGGCGGTAATGTACTTCATGTAGTATGCGATCTTACTATCGCCGCAGATAATGCAATTTTTGGTCAAACCGGACCGAAAGTCGGCAGCTTCGACGGTGGTTTTGGCACAAGTTATTTAGCAAGAATAGTCGGACAAAAAAAGGCGCGTGAGATTTGGTATCTCTGCCGCCAATACAACGCAGAGGAAGCATTTGAAATGGGGTTAGTAAATAAAGTTGTTCCTATTGATAAATTGGAAGAAGAAGGAGTTGCATGGGCTAAGCAAATTTTGGAGCATAGCCCCATGGCATTGCGTGTTTTGAAATCAGCATTCAATGCCGAACTGGACGGACAGGCAGGAATTCAGGAATTAGCCGGTAATGCTACACTTCTTTATTATATGAGTGAAGAAGCGCAGGAAGGAAAAAAGGCTTATCTTGAAAAAAGAAAACCGGATTTTAATAAATTTCCTAAGCTGCCTTAAATATTTTTATTTTACATAAGCAGTTCATTATTACTTCTTAAATCATGTTATGGACAACTAAGATATGACACCTTTTGTCAATTAAATAAAAATTGAAACACTTTTTATGAAATCATCAGTTTATATCGAAACGACCATCGAAAGCTACTTATCTGCTAATCTTAGCAGAGATATTGTGGTTGCTGCACATCAACAGATTACTTACGAATGGTGGGAAAAGGTACGCCCTCAATTAGATTGTTTCATTTCGCCTTTTGTTATACAAGAATCTCAACGAGGAGATGATGATGCAGCAAAAAGAAGAATTAATGGAGGTATAACATGTGGATAGACCCGATTGTAGAAGAAGTAAGGAAACACCGCCGGGAAATAGAAAAAGAATGTAAAAACGATTTTTCAGTGCTTTTTATTAGGGCAAGAGAGATAGAAAAAACCTTGAGAGATCGTTTGGTTTCTAAAATTCCGGGGAAGAGAAAAAGTAGTAAAGTTAAGGTTTCTCAATAACTGATTAACTTGATACAAAAATAACGATTCGCTAAAATTCAGTGTATGGATTACGCGGCTTTATTCGAAGAGTAAGTCTTATATGTAATGAAAAAACAAAGAATTTATATTGATACATCTGTAATTGGAGGATGCCTGGATAATGAGTTTGAGGTATGGTCAAATGGTTTATTAAATGATTTTAAAAAAGGTATATTTATACTCGTGGTGTCAGATATTATCGAAGCTGAAATAGCTGATGCTCCGGATATAATTCAACAAAAGTATCAAGAATTTTTGGACTATAATGTAGAATTTCTTGAGACAACAGATGAAGCTATTCTACTTGCTCAAGCTTACGCTAAGAGAAGAATTTTAGGTGAAAGATTTTATCGGGATATGCTGCACATTGCCTTAGCGACGGTAAATAAAACTGACATGCTCGTCAGTTGGAATTTTAAGCACATAGTAAGATTTGATAAAATCAGATTATTTAACTCGGTGAATATTGAACAAGGTTATTCACCGCTAGAAATTTATTCACCAAGGGAGATAACATATTATGGAAAAGAAGAAGATTAACGCAGTTGAAATGGTGCGAATGATTCGCGACAATCAATTTCAAGAGTTGAAACAAACTTCGCCAGAAGACCAAAAAAAATACTATCGTAAGAAATCAAAACTATTAAGGTCCAAGCTAAACAAGCATTCACAAGAAATCGATAAACTTTAAGGTAACGATGCTGACAAATACATTTTATCGATTTAATTACAAAACCTGGGTTTTAGCCTCCCGACCCAAAACTTTGTTAGCGGCATTCGTACCTGTAATGGTAGGTTCAGCTTTGGCAGTAAATGAGAATAAATTCGTGCTGCATTATTCGTTGATTGCTTTGATATGCGCGGTGCTTATTCAAATCGGTACAAATTTTACAAACGATCTTTACGATTATTTGAAGGGAGCCGATAACGAAAAGAGAAAAGGTCCTTTACGTGTTTTAGCTTCGGGATTAATTTCAGTTCGGGAAATGAAAGCCGGTATAATGCTCGTATTCGGATTAACTTTTTTATTTGGGCTTTATCTTGTCTATATCGGCGGTGTAATAATTTTAACAGTCGGTATTCTCTCAATCATCACCGGGTTAGCTTATACTGCAGGTCCTTTTCCACTTTCTTATAACGGCTTAGGCGATATATTTGTCTTCATCTTCTTTGGAATAATCGGAACGGTATTTACCTATTATCTGCATACTCTGGAAATTACGCCCGTATCCTTCCTCGTTTCTATTCCGGTCGGTGCACTTATCACCAATATATTGATTGTAAATAACTATCGTGATATTAACGAAGATAAAGCCGCCGGTAAAAAAACTTTAGCCGCAATCTTTGGGAAAAGATTTTCAAGATATCAGTTCAGTATTCTTTTAATTATTTCATTCATCATTCCTTTAATACTTTTTCTTTTTTTTGATTTTGAAATTACAGTGCTTCTTCCTCTGTTGATTGCACCGCTTGCACTCCGGCTAATTATTACCCTGAACAACTATGAGGGTGCAATGTTGAATCGTACGCTCGAAAATACTGCAAAATTTTCGGCACTATACGGAATTCTTTTTTCAGCGGGATTAGCATTATGAAAAAAATTGAATTGAGATTTGAACCGTACACGCTTCACTTAAAGCAGCCGATAAGTACATCGCGCGGTGAAATTAATGAAAGAAAAGGAATCTTAATTTTTCTTATATCGGAAGAAGGAATAGATGGCGTTGGCGATTGCTGTCCATTGCCCGAATTCGGTTCTGAAAGCTATGATGATGCATTGAACCTAATTCAAAATATAAACATAAATTTAAAAATTGATACCGATAATGTTGAAAACAGCATTGAGCATACGCTAAAAAATTTCACGGGATATCCTGCAGTAAAAGCTGGTATAGAGCAGGCTTTATTGGAAATTGTCTGCAAACACAAAAAAACAAGTCTTTCCAAACTTCTCAAGAAAGAATCACGGTCGTCAATACGCGTTAATGCCGTAATAGGTAAAATGGATAAAGATTCAACATTGAAAAATGTTTCAGAAAAAATCGATGCGGGATTTGATACAATAAAAATAAAAATTGGTCGTAAAAATTTTGCAGATGATCTCGAAATCTTAAGAGCTATTAGAAATTCATACGGCAGCAATGTTAAGCTGCGTATAGATCCTAACGGCGTATGGCAGCTCAATGAGGCGGTAAATAATCTTAATCAATTAACATCATCAAATATTGAATATGTTGAAGAGCCTGTGAGAGGATTTGATAATTTAATTCAATTATCAAAGTCAATATCAATTCCTTTAGCCACGGATGAGTCAATTAAAACTTATGCCGATGCAGAAAAGTATATTTCTTCGGGAAGCATAAAAGCAATTATACTCAAGCCAATGATGCTTGGCGGTATTTTACCCACACTTAATATTATTAATTTGGCTGAGGAGCATGATGTTATTCCCGTGATAACTTCTTCGTTAGAATCATCGGTAGGAAGGGCAGCAGCATTATTTGCTGCATCGACAGTTAATAGAGAAGTAGCTCACGGACTCGCAGTGCAGGAGTTTTTTCTTGAAGATTTTGCACGATACATTGTTCCTGTAAAAAGTGGTAAGATTCAGATAAAATAATTTTATCAGTTATTGAATAGATAATGAATAAAAATTTAGATTGGCTCTCATCATCCGCTGACATCTTTCCCGAAAAAATATTTCTTTACACAAACGATAAAAATTTTACTTACAAGGAATTAAATGATGAAGCCGAAGCTTTAGCGGTTTTTTTAAACGATCATTATGCTATCAAGCTTGATGATATAGTCGGCATTGCACTTACCGATCAAACTGAATTCATCAGATCGGTATTTGCTTTATGGAAATTGGGGGCTATTCCGCTTCCTCTTAATTTACGTTTGTTAAAAAGTGAATTAGAGTTTCAGCTAAAACATGCAGGCGCGAAGTATTTTTTAACCGATTTTACAGATGAATCAGATACTGCTAAGAAATTCTCATTTACCAACATTAAAACCATTCATTATTCAAAAATAAATTTTGATTCGGATTACTCTAAATCACTACAAGCCCAATCTGTTGATATGAACAAAATTGCCGTCATCATTTTTACTTCAGGCACTACAGGAAAATCGAAAGGAGCGATGCTCTCCTTCGGAAATTTATTTGCACACAAAAAAAATTCTGATTTAGTTCTGAACCAGACATCAGAGGATCGCTGGCTTACCTCGCTTCCCTTTTATCACATCGGTGGTTTTTCAATCATAATACGAGCACTGCTGTCGGGCGCATCATTGATATTGCCCTCTTCCCTATCTCACGAGGATTTATATTCTTCAATGATGAAATTCAAACCAACTTTAGCTTCATTGGTTAGCACTCAATTAAGCCGATTTATTGAAGCAAATATCAAACCGAATACAGAATTGCGACACATTCTTTTAGGCGGTGGATTTATCTCGGATGAGCTTATAATTTCAGCACTAAAATTTGGATGGAAAATAATCAAAGTGTACGGTTCAACTGAAACTTGTGCATTCGTAACAGCACTTAACACAGAAGATAGCTACAATAAATTGGATTCGGGCGGTAAGCCTGTTGGTTCGAATAAAGTTTTTATTTATGCTGAAAATGAAAAATTACTTCCTTACGGTGAACCGGGTGAAATTGTAGTAGAAAGTCCTTCGGTTGCGCAAGGATATATCAATGAGCCTGTAAGCATCGACCAAAAATTTAAAAATAATCGTTATTATACAGGTGACTTCGGCTATCTCGATTCCGAGGGATATTTATATATTGAAGCACGAAGAGAAGATTTAATAGTAACAGGCGGCGAGAATGTAAATCCATTTGAAGTTGAACTAAAAATTTCGAATCATCCTTCGGTAAAAGATGTATGTGTTATTGGCTTAGATGATTCAAAGTGGGGACACGAAATTGCCGCAGTAATTTCGCTGAAGAAAAATTCACAATTAACACTTGAAGAATTAAAATTTTATTTAAAAGATAAAATTGCCGGTTTTAAGATACCGCGCAAGCTGTTCATCATAGATGATCTGCCAAAAACTTCTTTAGGTAAAATACGAAGAGATAAAATAAAGGCATTGATAAAAGAAATCGGTTAGATTAAGTGTTTTGAGAGACCCGCTTTTACTTCTTCAGGCATGTCAATTTTCTTCCATGATTTTTTATCGATTACAACATGCACTGTCTTTACTACATGACACTTCTCGCCTGTTTCATTTTTGGTAATGTACTCCAGCTCAAATGAAGAATTTCTCAGTTGAGATGTTTTGATCTCTATCGTTATAGTCTCTCCGATTTTAACCGGTTTGTAATATTTAGCTTCACTGTGAATGATCGGAACAACAAAATCATCGTTATTCCAGTAATTTAATGTCAGATTAAAACTTTGAATCATCTCTTCGTAAGTTGAATGACAGATGTCATAAATTCTTCCATAAAATAAGATGCCTGCCGGATCGCAATCGTAAAAATTGATTCTCCTTTTTGTAGTAAACACTTTCCCTCTAATGAATTATTAAGCTGTTAATTGTTTCTTTCAACGAAACGGGAATTGAATTGAGAATTTCTTCCTTAAATGCCCGAACCAGGTGCTTCTTGCTAAGTTTTTTGTTATAGACCAAACCAATTTCTCTCTTAGGAATAGGAGGATTGAATTCACGAATCAGAAGCTGTGAACCTTTTTCTTCCAGATAATCGACTGCAAGAAGCGGAAGCAGTGTCATCCCGAATTCCTCTTCAACTAATTTGATTATCGTTTCAAGATTTCCGCCTTCAAATAAAATTTTTGTTTTCTTTCCTTCAATTTCTTTTTTCGAACTTTTACACAACTTTAAAGTTTGTTCTCTTAAACAATGACCTTCTCTCAGGATTAGAAGATCGTCGATGGAGATATCATCTACATCTAATTTATCTTTTTTATAAAGCGGATGATTACGAGGAACAAAACCAACAAACGGCTCATAATAAAGCGGTTCCTCGATAATACCGGCATCATTAACAGGTAATGCAAGTATTCCAATATCGGTTAAATTTTTATTAATTGCACGGATTATATCTACGGTATTTATCTCATCAATTATCAATTCGGCAGCGGGATATTTCTGAATAAATTTTTTAAGGAACTTCGGTAAAAGATATGGAGCTACTGTAGGAATTATGCTCACACGCAATCTTCCTGAAAACTGTCCTGTTTCGCTTTCGACTTCATTTTTTAATTTTTCACTCTCATGCAGAATGATTTTTGCCTGCTGAATTATCCTTTCCCCTTTCTCAGTCGGTTTAATCGGCTGCACCGACCGATCAAAGATTATTAAACCAAGTTCATCTTCAAGTTTCTGTATTTGAAGACTTAGAGTCGGTTGAGTTACAAAACAATGATTTGCAGCATCCGAAAAGCTACCGTATGCAGATACTGCTACTATATATTCTAATTGAGTTAATGTCATTTTTTTGAGAGGAAATATATAGAAAGACAGAAAGAAGTGAAATTGAATTTAATCTAAAAGTTCTAAATTGCTATCGAAGCTTTAAAGTTAAAAATTATCAACAATCGATTATAAATAGATTCGGAGCGGCACAAAATTACCGCCCCGAATTAATTTAATTGAGAAGGATTTATCAATGTTCGCCAGGGAGAAATCTTTTTAGATATGGTGAATGCCCCATTGTTCTCACTCCGCCGTGACCGGATGGACCTTCGCCTAAAAATTCTGAGAACCATGCTTCATGCTCTATTTCTTCGTGGAGTATAGCAAGGGCAAGATCATAGGTGCGGTGGTCTTTTCCGGCTGTCATATTACAAATTTCTGTATAACCGGCTACTGCGCATCTTTCGGCATTTACAAGAACTTTCAACATTGCATTGATATCCCTTGGATTATCGGGCAGATATGCAGGCGGACAGGCTGAAATGTTGTGAAAGTCAACCATGCTTCGCGGAAGTTCTCCGCCAAGCTCATAAATTCGCGGAACTAACGCTTCGAAGTGATTGCGGTCTTCTATTCTGGCATCTTCGGTAACTGCTTTTAAACCTTCGCCGTCCAATCCGATTAGATTCACCCTAAGGATTGTGTAATAATAATAGGTAGTCAGTTCAGCAGAAGCATTTTTTATTAGCATGTCTAATAATTTATTTACATCTACTCCTGCTTTCTCAACCATTTTTCTTGCTACTTGAGCCATTTGAACCTCCTTTTTTTATTTGAGTTAACTGTTATATATAAAGATTGCTTGAATCTTAAAAACATTCGCTGCATCTAAAATCTTGAAATAATTCTTTGAGAAGTGAGATTATAGAATTTCCTAAAGTCTGAACTAAATCTACATATTTCGCCAAAGGGTATCAATACATCAGTGCATAACAATTTTCAATAGTAAGATAGGAACAATCAATTAGATTGTTTAGATGAACTTACTCAAGTTGACCATTTAAGTTCTTTATGGATTTAAAAACCGTTCCATAGGATCCTTCGGATAAAACGGTTTAATTCTCAAGATTTGGCTTTCAGCAGCCCACGACTTAAGTCGTGGGTTGCTTAACAAAAAATATTATTTACTAACCATTTTAATGGTTTTCAATGTAATATTAAACCAGAGCGGTCAACTTGAGTGAACTTAAATAAATTTCACATTTTTTTGTCACATTATTTACAAACTTAATATGGAGCTATAGAAATATGAGTAAAATGATTTCCTTAGGGGAAAAATTCCCGTCCTTCAATAAAAAAGCTGTAATCTCAATTGAGAAAGGTAAAGAATTCTCAGATGTTACTTCTGAAGATCATATTAAAGAAAATACGTGGATGGTAATGTTTTGGTATCCGAAAGACTTTACCTTTGTGTGTCCAACAGAAATAGCCGAATTCAATAAGCATTATGCCGATTTTAGGGATAGAGATACGATGTTATTAGGTGCATCAACTGATTCCGAGTATGTTCATCTTGCGTGGAGAAAAGATCATGAAGATTTGAGAGATTTAAAATTTCCTTTGGTCGCCGATACCTCAAAATCGTTAGCAGAATCGCTTGGCATTTTAACCGATGAGGAAAAAGTTGCATATAGAGTAACCTATATTGTCGATCCGGATGGAATTATTCGCTGGCTCAGTGCTAACGACTTAGATGTAGGAAGAAACGTGAATGAAATTTTAAGAGTACTCGATGCTCTTCAAACAGATGAACTATGCCCGTGCAATTGGGAGAAGGGGCAGCCCACTCTTCATGCGGCTTAATATATTTCATGGTCAAATAACATTTTTACCGATTATTAAGCCTTAATCCAAATCAAATACGAGGATGATTTAAAAGTTCTTAGTAAGATTTTGTGGTTTTGTGTCTTTGTGGCTGTTCGTTTTAATGTAGCTTTTGAACAAGGTTTCTTTTGCCACAAAGGCACAATAACACAAAGAATCTCAAAAAAAAATTACTGTCTGGTCAACCTCTCGTATTAAATCAATATATGCAGGAGCTTAAACTAATAATAAGAGGAGAAGACTAAATAATGATTGAAACAAAAAACGATTTGCTTAACGATTTAAAATTAAACGGTAACGGCGCATATTTTTCATTAGACAAAATGGTTGAGGGTGAAACAAAATTTGTTCGAGACTTAAGAATAAATTTGAAAAATGTAATTGGCTCGAATAATCTTACAAAAAAAGAAGCGTACCTTTTAGCATTAGCAATTGCAGTAAACGAAAAAAGTAAACCGTTGATTAAATCATTTACGGAGCTTGCAAAAGAAAACGGAGCGGTAGAAGCAGAAGTTGCTGAAACATACGCATGTGCTGCCATGTTAGCCACCAATAATGTTTTTTACAGATTTAAACATTTCATCAAGCAGGCGAATGAAAAATATCAAATAATGCCTGCGGGAATAAAAATGAATATCATGATGAACCCGATATTAGGAAAAGAATTTTTTGAATTGATTAGTCTGGCGGTTTCCGCCGTAAACGGATGCGAATCGTGCGTTAATTCCCACGAAGAATCAGTTAGAAAATTAGGTTCAAGTGAGGCGAGAATTTTTGATGCTGTAAGATTAGCCGCAGTCGTTAAGGGTTTAACGGCAACGATAAATTAATAAACGATATTATATTTTAAAGCACACACCATAGTTGAACAAATTCCATACAAATAGGATTGGTAGATAAGATTAATTCCACTTGGAAAAGTTTATATATCAATTCTGGAAAGATTAATAAAACTTAAGAGTTAAGATGCTATGAAATCGCTTAATGGAATTTAGCCTTTTAAAATAAAAAAGCCCAGACTGAAGTCCGGGCATTATTTTAAATCAGTAAAGATAATATTTACCAGCCCCGTTTACCGCCGCCGCGTTTACCGCCTCCCCTTCCGCCTCGTCTATCAGATTTAGGACGGGCTTCATTAACAACTAACTTTTTCCCTTTTAGTTCCCGGGTATTCAACTCGCTTATAGCTTTTTGAGCTTCCGCTTGCCCCGGCATCTCAATAAATCCGAATCCTTTTGACTCTCCGGAGAACAAATCTCTGATGATTTTTAAGCTTCTAACATTGCCATATTCTGAGAATAAGGCTTGCAGTTCTTCATCGGTAACATCTTTCGATATGTTCCCAACATAAATGTTCATTTTGTATATCCTTTCTGTGTGTTAAAAAAATGCATTACAGAATACTTCCCCGTCTTATCGAACGGAGTATGCTGAATGTCTATTACGATTTAGGAATGTAAAATAAATTCGGATTGAAATCTGAAGTAATTATTTTACTGAATATCTAATAAAAAATTAATTGAGCTATAAATCATTTGATTCTTTCTGAGCCGACCCGTCTTCACTTTGTTACACCGGGCAAGCGAGACTCCCCGATAAATTCGAAAATCGACTTAGTCGGGACGACTTCATGCGTAACAAATCAGATTTTCAATTTGTTTTCTACTTTTTTGCGGGGCCGACGAGACTCGAACTCGCGACCTCCTGCGTGACAGGCAGGCGTTCTAACCAACTGAACTACGACCCCGAAATAAGAACAAAATCTTTATGAAATCATCAGACTTCTAACCAATCCGTCTTGATTTCATCAAGCCGTGACAGGCTGAACTATGACCCCGTTTTTATATGAACAATTTATTACTGATCTAGTTATCTTTTTAACTTATTGGGATGTTCTAACCAATTTACCTGCCTACAAACAGGCTGAACTACAACCCCGGTAAAAACAAAGTATAATGAACAGTCAATGTATTGAAACAAAAATTTTGCTCAAAAAGGCGTTCAAATATATGTTATGCTTGTTCTAAAATCAATAATTTCATTAAGGCAAAATTTAAATTTCTATATGATTACTCACCAAACGAAATTCCTACAGCCTTTGCCGCTCTTACAGCCTGAGTATCAGGTTTTACTAGCTTTTGTTTTAATATGGCTTCCTCAATACGAACATTTTTTATCTCATTTCCTTTTAGTGCAACCATGCGCCCAAATTTTCTGGCGTCAGCTAATTCAATTGCAAAGGCACCGAATTTTGTCGATAAAATTCTATCAAACGGTGTTGGGCTGCCGCCCCGCTGTAAATGTCCTAGAACCGTAACGCGTGTCTCTCTGCCTGTGTTCTCTTCAATTTTTGCTGCCACCACTTCGCCTATTCCACCCAACCTTACCGGATCGTGTCTTTTCATATCATGCCCCTTTACTACCATTTCACCACCTAATGGTTTTGCACCTTCGGAAACACAAACAAGACTGAATCTCTTCCCCATCAATTCCCTTTTAAAGATTTTGTCATAGACTTTTTCCCACGAGTAAGGAATTTCAGGAATAAGAATAATATCTGCACCGCCTGCAATTCCTCCGTTTAATGCTATCCATCCGGCATACCTGCCCATTACTTCAACTACAATAACTCTGTGGTGCGAAGATGCAGTAGTATGTAATCTGTCCAATGCTTCGGATACCACAAAGACGGCAGAATCATGACCGAAAGTTAGATCGGTTGCATCGAGATCATTATCGATAGTTTTGGGAACACCGATCATATTCATTCCCATATCGGAGAGCTTCTTGCAGATATGCATCGTTCCATCACCCCCGATGGCTATAATAGCATCAAGGTTCCATGCTTTATAATTTTTTAGTGCAGCTTCCGATTTATCCACAATTTCAATTTTACCATCTTTATTAATGGGCCAATGGAACGGGTCGCCTTTATTTGATGAACCTAAAATAGTTCCGCCGCGAGCTAATATACCCGATACATCTTCATTCTTTAATTCGCGTGCTCTTCCCTCTACCAAACCCTCAAATCCGTCTAAAATTCCGAAAACGCTCATTCCATAATCTTGAGCCGGTTTAGTTACACCTCTGATTACAGCATTCAATCCCGGACAATCACCGCCTCCGGTAATAATTCCAATTCTCCTTACTTTTGATTTAACAGCCATTTTTATCCTTCTATTGGGTTACCCAATTTTATCTATGTTTAATTTTTTCATTGTTTTAAAGTGAATCTTTACAAATTTATGAAGTTGATCACTACCAAGTTCATCGGTTAATCTTTCAGCCGAGCTAACAACCGCATCCGACGCCCCTTTGGGAATTTCATGCTTAAATTTTTTCTTTTGAATATAAAACCATTCGTTAAATTTATACCGCGCTAATATCGATGCTGCTGCCACAGCCGTATACCTTTCGGCTTTAGTTACCTGCATCAAATTCACTTCTTTTCCTCGTGATTGTAATGAGTTTTTTATTAGCTTTTCATCTCCGAATTTATCGCTTATTACTTGTGCGGTATTTATTCGGGTTAATAAGTTCTCAATTACTTTAGCGTGAGCCCAAGCCAGAATTTTATTTAGATTACCGAAGCTCGCATAAAGCCGGTTATACTTTTCAGGATTTATTACTATGATGTCATAATCATCTTTTATTAGTCGCCTAATACTAGCTGAGAGTGTCTGAATTTCGTTATCGCTTATAAGCTTACTATCCTTTACACCAATCTGTTTGAGCTGTACTAAAATATCTCCATGAGCGTATACACCGGCTACAACTAACGGACCGAAAAAATCTCCTTTTCCTGATTCGTCAGTGCCGATATAAGATGCGGGTTCATCAATCTCATCTTTTATGCTGTTGAAAAGTTCAATGCCGTGAATAATTTCATTAACTATTGAATAAAGCTTACTCTCGGAATTCCCCTGAATATCTGTTTTAACACCTTTCTTCCCGAAGTACGATAAAATCTTACATCTGTCCTTTCTATCAGAGACTATAAATTCATAATTATAATCTTGGCGCTGTAAATCACTAACACTTAATCCGGCATTTAATATCTTAGAACGGTTAAATTCTATTATTTTAAGCGCTTGCAGTTCGGTTGAATTCACTTTAATCTAATTTTTTAACGGCGAAAAATACTCAAATAATTTTATATCTGAAAAGTTTGAAGAATTATGCGATCTAGTCATGCAATTAAATTCAGCCATATTCCATAAGTTCAACATGACTAATCGTCAAAGACTTAGTTTCGCTTATATTTATTCAGATGGTAGGAAAATTTATTCGATTGGGCAGACTTAAACGTAAATTTATCTCCTCTTTAGAACAAATGAATCCGAAAAAATCAACTAAAAAAATGTAAAATAATTATTCAAATAATAAAATAAATATTGCTCTAAGTCTTAAATTTTATTAAGTTACTTTTGGTCATTAAATAATGACCTTATTGTCTACTGAATCATTATCAGAACAGGTGTGAATTTTTCGAATCCATTCTTATCAAGCAGATCTTATGAAATAGATTAGCTCGGGCGTTGTTGAAGATCTGAATTTAAAAGCAAAATTATCTTTTTATTAAGGAATAATTAAGAATCTATTAAATCGTTATAAATGTTTAAATCAAGATTGATAGATATTCTTTCCTACTGGATATTTACGGGTGTAATTTCTAATCACTATGTAAACATTCATCTATTTAATTCCATAACTAACACTAACTTATTAACTTATTATAACTTAAGGAGAGGTATATGAAGTTTATTTTAACAAAACTTCCGTTGTTGGTTCTGCTGCTGGTCCTTCTCTCAGGAACTAGTTCTCTATATGCTCAAGGGGTAACCTCATCATCAATGAGTGGAACGGTAACTGACCAAAACGGTGATCCGCTTCCTGCTGCAACTGTTCTTGTAACACATGTATCCTCAGGAACCCAATACGGTACAACCACTCGAGAAAATGGTAGATTTACCATTTCCGGTATGAGAGTCGGCGGACCCTACTCGATAGTTGTTACATTTGTCGGTTTCCAGAATCAGGTAAGAGATAATATCTATCTCTCGCTTGGAGTAACGACAAATCTTGACTTTGTCATGAGCGATACTATGATTGAACTTGGCGAAGTTACAGTTACCGCACAGCGTGATGCAATTTTCAGTCCTAATAGAAGTGGTGCAGCTACTTCAATTCAAAGAGAATCTCTTGAAATGATGCCTACTATTTCAAGAAGAATAAATGATTTCACAAGACTTACACCACAATCTACCGGTTCTTCATTTGCCGGTCAGGATAACCGCTTCAATAACATTACTGTCGACGGTTCTTATTTTAACAACTCTTTTGGTCTTGCAGGGCAGCCAGGTGACAGAACCGGAGTTGCCCCTATAGCGTTAGATGCTATTGAACAAGTGCAGGTGAATATCGCTCCTTACGATGTTCGCCAGGGAAATTTTGTAGGTGCGGGTGTTAATACCGTAACTCGCAGTGGAACTAACGAGTTATCAGGTTCAGCTTATTATCAGTTCCGTAATGAAGATCTTGTAGGTACAAAAGCCGGCGATAAAGAATTTGACCCGGGCACATTTAAATATAACCAAATCGGATTGCGCTTAGGCGGTCCCATTGTAAAGAATAAATTATTCTTCTTTACCAGTTTTGAAACTGATGAATTAACACAACCAGGTACAACATATATTGCAAATCCCGGCGGAGTTACTGAAGGAGGAAATGTAACAAGAGTACTCGCTTCCGATTTAAATCAATTAAGCAGTTTCCTTAAAACTAACTTTAATTACGAAACAGGATCTTACCAGGGTTATGATCATGAAATACCGGCAACCAGATTTCTGATAAGGTTCGATTATAACCTTGACGATCGGAACAAACTAAGCTTACGTTATACACATCTCGACTCTCAAACAGATGTATTGGTTTCTAATTCTTCTTCATTAGGCTTTGGCAGCAGAAGAAGCAGCTTGACCGGTCTGAATTTCCAAAATTCTAATTATATTATTCTTGAAAATATTCGCTCAATCGTTGGGGAATGGAACTCAGCCATTAGCAATAACATGTCGAATAATCTTATTGTGGGTTATACTTACAATGATGAAAGCCGTGATTCTAAAGGCACTATGTTTCCGTTTGTCGATGTACTGTCAGGCGGTTCAGTTTACACCTCCTTCGGTTTCGAGCCTTTCACACCGAATAATGAGTTGCGTTACAAGAGCTTTCAATTGCAAAACAATTTCACCTATTCCCGCGATGATCATTATTTTACATTTGGATTAAGTGCAGAGCGATATGAATCCGAAAACGTATTTTTCCCAGGTTCACAAAGTGTTTATGTTTATAATTCATTGGATGATTTTTATGCAGATGCAAATGGTTATCTTCAAAATCCAAACAGAGATACTTCCAATATACAACTTCGTCGTTTTCAGGTTAGATGGTCAAACCAGCCAGGGATGGAAAAACCTATTCAGCCCCTTGAAGTATTTTATGCTGGGTTATATGCACAAGATGAATGGCAGGTTAATGATAATCTTAGACTCACTATTGGTTTAAGAGCTGATATGCCCTTCTTTGGAGATACAGGATTTAAAAATGATGAGGTTGACGGAATGTCCTTCAAAGATGAAGATGGTAATACTGTAAAATATTCAACCAGCAAACTCCCTGATCCCAATATCCTTTTCTCTCCAAGACTAGGATTCAACTGGGATGCAACCGGTGACAGAAGCACTCAAGTTCGGGGTGGGACCGGTATATTTACTGGTAAACCGGCTTATGTTTGGATTTCTAATCAGATAGGAAATAACGGAGTATTAACCGGATTCCAAAGATTAGATAATACTTATCAAAGACCTTTTAACCCTAATCCGAATAACTATAAACCGACTAATGTTACCGGCGCACCTGCTTCGAGTTACGAACTTGCCTTCACAGATCCTGATTTCAGATTTCCTCAACTTTGGAGAACAAACCTCGCCGTTGATCAAAAACTTCCCCTAGGTCTAGTCGGTACGGTTGAGTTCTTGTATAACCGTGATGTTAATGGAATCTATTATATCAATGCGAACCTTTCGGAACCAAATACAGCTTTCGCAGGGGTTGATAATCGTCCACGATGGACCACGGGAAATAAGATCAATTCAAAAATTGATAACGCGATTGTATTGAAAAATCAAAATGAAGGCTATTCATGGAACATCAGTGCCTCGTTAGAAAAACCCTGGAGTGATGGATGGTTTGCAAAGGCGGCATACAGCTTTGGTGAATCTAAAAATACTATAGATCCCGGCTCTATAGCTTTCGGTTCATGGAATAATAATCAACACTCCGGTAATCCAAACAATCCGGGATTGGGTTTCTCGGCTTATTCACCAGGACACCGTGTATTTGCTGCTGTTTCTTACCGAAAAGAGTATTTCAATTTTGGAGCTACAACAATTTCATTATTCTGGGAAGGATTGGCACCCTCTCCGGATCCATTTAATGCATTTGCACGCTCAGCTAGTTATACCTTCAGCGGCGACTTAAACGGCGACGGTGGAACGAGCAATGACTTGATTTACATTCATCAAAATACTTTTGAAATGAATTTTGATGAATATTCCGTAACAGTTTCCGGAGTAACCACTACTTTCACTTCACAACAACAAGCCGAAGCCTGGAACGCATTTATTGAGCAGGATGATTATTTGAGCCAGAACAGAGGAAAGTATGCTGAGCGCGGCGGTGTTCGATTACCTTTAGTATTCAGAGCTGATTTAAGTATAGTTCAAGAAGTATTTATGGATTTATTCAACAAACGAAATACTCTGCAATTTAGATTAGACATACTGAATATTGGTAATTTGTTGAACAAAGAATGGGGTGTGGCTGAAAGATTAGTTACCACCCAGCCTTTAATTGCACGTGGAGCGGATTCCGAAGGTAAAGCACTTTACCGGTTAAGAAATGTTGGTAATCAATTACTAAGTAACTCTACCGAGCAATCTCTTACTGTTGATGATGTTTACAGGATACAATTCGGTATAAGATATATTTTTAATTGATATTTACCCCAATTTCATGCCGCCTCCCTTCCTGAGGGAGGCGGTTATTTATTTCTCTGTCTAATTTCTCAATAATCATATATTAAAGTAGAAGGTAGGTAATCATTCTCCCTTGCAACAATGTACTTATGATCAATTCAGCAAAATCTTAATTATTTTTATCTCCACACAAAAAGTTTATCCCTAATCCTTATATTATACGTGTTAGATTATTGAAAGGATTTATTCATGAATTTTAAATTATTATTTCTCTTTGCTGTTTTATTTTTAATTGGCTGCAGCAGCAGAGAGCTTACAACTCAGCACAAAACTGCCTATGAAAAATTCATCAGTGAAGTGAGTCTTAAAGCTAATCTTGAATTCTTAGCATCCGACGAACTTGAAGGAAGAGAAGCAGCAACACGAGGAGAAAATATTGCTTCATTATTTATTGCTAACCAATTAACGAAATACGGTGTTAAACCTTTTGGCGATAACGGAACTTATTTCCAAAGCTTTCATGTTATTTCCAGAATAATTGATACTCTTTCATATATAAAAGTTTTTAATGAAACCGGTGATGAGGTGCTCTCAACAAATTATTTAAATGGATTTTTCAGGGCTGCCCGGGGTTTTAACGATTATGATTTAATATGTAACATAGTATTTGCCGGATATGGAATTGAAGCAGATGAAATCGGTTATAACGATTATAAAAATGCTGATGTAAACGGTAAATTCGCTGTTGTTTTAAGCGGCACGCCCCAAGGGGAAGCAGCAGAATTTTTCGAACAGCGGCAAAACAGAAAATATTCTGAAATCAATTACAAAATTGAAACTGCACAAAAGCACGGTGTATCCGGTATATTTTTTATCGCACCGGAGGATGTGATTGAAAAATGGGATCGATACCAAAAGTATCTTAAGATTCCTTCAATTACTCTATTAGAAGATTTAGAAAAAGACAGCTTAAGAAAAGAAACGATTCCAGCATTCACAATTAATTCAGAAACCGCTGAAATGATCTTCGAAGGCAGTGGATTTTCTCTTGATGAAATATTAGCAAAAAGTATTTCTGGCGAACAATTGAATTCCTTTCTATTAACTAATTCAATTAAATTAAAAGTTAGTATTCTTTCCGAAAGTAAAACCGCCCGCAACGTAATTGGTATTATTGAGGGACATGATGAATTATTAAAAAACGAATTTGTTGCCGTAAGTGCACATTACGATCATGTCGGACTTATCAACGGTGAAGTCTATAACGGTGCGGATGACGACGGCTCAGGAACTGTAGTAGTACTTGAAACAGCAAAGGCTTTTTCAATTAAGCCTGATAACCGTCGTTCAGTTCTATTCATATTGCATACAGCAGAGGAAAAAGGTCTCTTAGGCTCGCTTTACCTTACAAATAATTACACATGGATTGGAGACATATCGGCGCTTGTTAATCTCGATATGGTTGGACGAGGACACGAGGACAGCATTTTCGTTATCGGTTCAAAGAAAATAAGCAGTCAATTGTACGATTTGATAAAAAACGTAAATGCCGAAACAAGCAATTTCTATTTTAACTATAAATTTGACGATCCTGCCGATCCAAATAGATATTATTATCGAAGCGATCACTATCATTATGCAAATAAAAATATTCCTATCGCATTTTTCTTCGACGATATGCGAGAGGATTATCACAAGCCTACAGATACACCGGATAAAATAAACTATAAAAAATTATTACGAATGTCGGAGTTGACTTACAACGTTTTAAAGGCTGTTGCCAATCTCGATGCCAAGGTACGATTAGATGAATTCCCGACGGAGTGATAGAAGGGAAAAGTTAATCCCCCCATTTAAGGATTTCGATTTGAACTTTTGCTAATCCGCTTGTTAACATACCGAGTTCCTTAGCGGCGCGGTAGGATACATCAATTATTCTTCCTTTATAATAAGGCATTCGATCGTTTATTCTCAGAATCACTGTGCGGCTGTTTTTTAGATTTGTTACTTTAACAACAGTATTAAACGGCAGGCTGCCGTGAGCCGCTGTTAACTCACTCATATCGTAAATCTCACCGTTAGCTGTAAGTTTACCATGATACTTATGCGCGTAAAACGAAGCTGTTCCAACTTCTACGGATTTTTCGGTTTTATATCTTATTATTCGATCTGCTGAACCGCTGCCGCCTTTTACGATGCGAGGTGTACTGCTGCAGCCATAGAAAATAATCACAGCTAATATTAACGATACTATTTTAATCATTTATGATAACGATTTTATTTGCATCGGCAACTAATAATAATTATTTGTTCCACAGGACTGAATAATTTCAGCCACGAATTAACACTAATTACCACGAATATTAGTGAAAATTCGTGTCCATTAGTGGCTTTAGACTTACGCATTGGAACACCCAAAACTAACATTGAACAATCTTGATTACTCCTATTGTTCTTTATTTTTAATTAAAATCTTCGTGTATCTTGATTTGGAATACAGTTAATATTAGTAAGACTATTATTTATGGCAACGATTTTATTTGCATCGGCAACTAATAATAATTATTTGTTCCGCAGGACTGAAGAATTTCAGCCACGAATTAACACTAATTAGCACGAATATTAGTGAAAATTCGTGTCCATTAGTGGCTTTTGATTCTTACAAAAAGATGGAATCCTATTTCAAAAGATTATTCCGGAACTAATTGCTTAACAATTTAAAAGTGCAGCGCATTTAATTATAGCAGTTTCCGTTCTTAAACGATTAGCTGATAATCTGAAAATGTTTTCCTGTCTAAATAATTTTAACTCTTCACCGGATAATCCACCCTCGGGACCGAAGATAAAGTAATATTTACATTTAGTATCCAACTTGCTATTCTGGGGAAAAAACTTTTCGCTGGATTGATCGAAAACTAAAAAATCAATTTCGCTTATAGCAATATTTCCAATTGTCATAACACTTAAAATCTTCGGAAGGTGTGTCCTCAGCGATTGCTTCATGGCGGACACCAAAATATTCTTCCACCTATCAATTTTATTTGATTTAGATATCGTTCTCGCTGTTTCAAGAATTATAAAATTTGTAATTCCAAGCTCAACACATTTTTCAAGTGCAAATTCAAAACGATTATGATTTTTTAATTTCGGAATGCAGAAACAGATGTGCTCTTTTTTATTTTCGAAATACCCTTCGTTTTCAATTCTAACTAAAGCGGAATAACCGGTCATTCTTTCAATTATTCCGTTGAACAGTTTTCCTTTACCGTTTGTTAGGAAAACAGCATCGCCGCCTTGGTGCCGCATAACTTTGGCTAAATGAATAAATTCGTCGCCGTCGATTATGGCGGTATTATCCACTTGAATTTTTTCTGTATAAAAAAGCTCTATGTTAGAAGGAGATTCCAAGATCAAAAATTATTTCGTGATTGCGGTATTCGTCTAATGCAAATTCAATTCTTAAAATATTATATGGAAGAATGAGAAGTGTCAGTCCCGCTCCGTAACCGGATAAAAAATCTCTTGAACGTAATGCGCTTCCCCGAAAACGCGTTGCTCCTGTATCTAGGAATAATTGAGCATATAATCCAATGCGATAAGAAAATAATTCTTTGGGAAGAAGCGGAATATTATCAAAGCTAATGTGAACATCCTTAAAGATTGGATGAAACAGCTCGAGAGAGCTGATGTAATAATCATTTCCTTCCTGCTCGGTTGCGAAATGTCCGCGTATTCTTTCTACAAAGCCGATGTACGAATAATCATAATAAGGGATAAGCTTACCGAAAGTCATCCTTGAAGTAAATCTCCACTTAGCCGTTAAATCTCCGATTATCTTCCTGTATTCCCGAAAATCTATATTTAATATTTGATAATTTATATCTTTAAAGCCGAATCCTTTAAGTTGATAACTTATCCACGCTAAGATGCCTTCTTTAGGATATTGAATCAAGTCGCGCGTATCATAAATATATGATGCACCTGCCGAAAGAATTCTATCTATCCTTTCCCCGGATGCAGAAATACCTTCAAGATAAAACGGAGTTTCGATGTAATTAAAACCAATGTTTAAGCTTGCAGTGTGATAAATGCCCAGCCTTTTGCCAAGCACTAAATAGCTGCTTATAAATTTTTGATCAAAATTTTTTCCGTATAAACTTGCGGCTATTCTGCTTTTATTTCTTACGTCCTTATACATCGTTTCAATGCTGAAAGAAATTGCTTCTTGTTTGATGAGATACGGAACATAATAAGCAAGGAAAAGAGACGGATCATATCCGAGCGCTAAACGTGCACGCACCGTTTCATTTCTGCCCCTAAAATTTCTGACGCTGAAATCCATACCATACGAAACTTTATCCCAATCTTTATCTTTTAATTCAATAAAAGGAATGGGATAAATATACCAGCTTTCTTCAACTAAAATTATTATAACGTTCTTCCCTTCGAAGGAAAGCGGATAAAGCTCTACACGATTAAAAATACCAAGGCTATATATTCTTTCTTTATTGTAGTTTAAAATATGAGTATCAATTTCATCACCGGACTCAAAAGTTAATTCACGCAAAATGATATCCTCTTCTGTTATTTCATTCCCGATGATTGAAATTGAATCGACTTTTACTTTGTGTATAGTTCCATTCTGAATACTATCCGTATACTGAGCAAGCAGGCTTACAGTGAGGAGTAAAGTAAATGTTGTTGTTAATAATCTAATCATTTAGTGGAATTGTTGTGTAATAAATTTTTGATAATCTTAAACCCGAAGCGTTTAACAAGCGTTAATCTTTTTTTAAAGTTAAGGTTTACATAGAAAATGCAAAAAGTAAAATGCCCTGCAGCACTTTCGCTATATGCCGGTAAATTATTAATCGCGTATTAAATTCAATTTTATTTTATAAGCAAACTATACTGTAGCTTCCGAATAATCGGAAATCAAATTACAACTGCATATAAGATGTCTATCTCCATAGGCATTATTTACACGCCCTACGCTGGGCCAAAATTTATTATGCTTTATCCATTCCACCGGAAAAGCCGCTTTTTCTCTGCTATATGGATGCTTCCATTCATCGGAAATTACCATGCGGGCGGTATGCGGCGCATTCTTTAAAACATTATCATTTTTGTCAACCATGTTATTTTCAATCTCTTTAATCTCTTCTCTAATACAAAGCATCGCATTGCAGAAACGGTCCAGTTCTGTTTTAGATTCACTTTCTGTTGGTTCAACCATCAATGTACCTGGCACCGGAAATGAAACTGTTGGGGCATGATAGCCGTAGTCCATCAATCTTTTAGCGATATCTTCTACTTCAACATTGGCTGAAGTTTTAAACTCACGTGTATCGAAAATTAGTTCATGCGCAACTCGTCCATTTTTGCCAGTATATAAAACTTTATAGCTTCCTTCCAATTTTGCTTTGATATAGTTTGCATTAATAATTGAAACGATGCTCGCTTTTCTTAATCCTTCGTCTCCCATCATCTTTATATAAGCGTATGAAATAATAAGAATATTTGGACTTCCCCATGGTGCCGAAGAAACTGCAGTAATCCCCTTATCTCTGCCAAGTTTTATTATCGGATGATCGGGAAGAAACGGAATTAAATGTTCTGCTACAGCAATCGGTCCCATGCCGGGTCCACCGCCGCCGTGAGGAATGCAAAACGTTTTATGCAAATTCAAATGACATACGTCTGAACCAATTAGAGCCGGGCTTGTTAACCCTACCTGTGCATTTAAGTTCGCGCCATCCATATAAACCTGTCCCCCGTTCAGGTGAACGATAGAACAAATTTCTTTAATCGCTTCTTCGAATACTCCATGAGTAGAAGGATAAGTTATCATAAGTGCGGCGAGATTTTCTTTATGTAATTCGCACTTCTTCTTTAAATCGGTTAAATCAACGTTTCCGAATTGATCGCAATTTACCACCACTACTTTCATTCCTGACATTACAGCACTTGCGGGATTAGTACCGTGTGCAGATGATGGAATTACAACTACATTTCTGTGTCCCTCATTTCTGCTTTTGTGATAAGCCCTAATTACCATTAGACCGGTAAATTCACCTTGAGCACCGGAATTGGGTTGTAATGATATTGCAGGCAAGCCTGTTATTATTGATAAATCTTTTTCAAGCTCTTTAAATATTTCGAGATATCCCTCAGCCTGATCAAGTGGAGCAAATGGGTGAAGGTCGGTATATTCTTTCCAGGTAATTCCAGCCATTTCAGCGGCGGCGTTCAGTTTCATCGTACAAGAACCAAGCGGAATCATAGAATGGGTTAACGATAGGTCTTTATTCTCAAGCCGTTTCAAATATCTTAGCATTTCGGTTTCAGAATGATATGAATTAAATACAGAATGCTGTAAGAACTTGCTTGTTCGCATTAACGGCTGCGGAAATTCTATTCTTACATTATCGGCAAAGTCTAAAACTGGTTTTCTGTCTGATTTGGTATCAAGTGCGGTTTCAAAAATTGAAAGAATTTTAAAGACATCATTTAGACCCGTTAATTCATTTAAGGATATTCCGATTGAGTTGTCTTCCAGGTAACGAAGATTAATCTCCATTCCAAGAGATATTTTCCGGATGTTTTCAACTAATTCATTCGATGAGTGTTCATAAACAATACGAAGAGTATCAAAGTAAATTCGGTTTGTCTGTTTAATTCCTAATGACTTTAAGCCGAACTCCAAGATTCTTGTTAGTTTATGAATTCTTTCGGCGATAGCTTTGATTCCATTTGGACCGTGATATACTGCGTACATTCCTGCCATAATTGCAAGAAGTACCTGTGCAGTACATATATTGCTTGTAGCTTTCTCACGGCGTATATGCTGTTCGCGTGTTTGCAGCGCCATCCGAAATGCGAGGTTCCCCTGTGAATCAATTGAAGCTCCGATAATTCTTCCGGGAATATTTCGTTTGAACTCCTCCTTAGTTGAAAGAAAAGCAGCATGAGGACCTCCAAAGCCCATTGGCACACCAAAGCGCTGCGAACTTCCTACACAAGCATCGGCTCCAAGTTCTCCCGGCGGTGTGAGCAATGCAAGACTTAGAAGATCGACAGCAGCAACTATAAAAATATTTTTCTCTCTCGCTGCTCGGAAAAAGTTTGTGTAATCATTTACTTCTCCTTTACCCGAAGGATATTGAACTAATAATCCGAATATATCCTCTATTAATTCGACGGACTTATAGTCCCCGATAATCAATTCTATTCCAATCGGATTAGTTCTTGTTTTCAGCACTTCGATCGTTTGCGGAAAGCAATCTTCCGATACGAAAAATTTGTTGGCATTTTTATTTTTTCGTAAAGAATAAAACATGGACATAGCTTCACCGGCAGCGGTTCCTTCGTCCAGCAGAGATGCATTGGCAATCGGTAAGCCGGTTAGATCGCTCACCATCGTTTGAAAATTCATTAAGGCTTCAAGTCTACCCTGCGAAATTTCCGCTTGATAAGGTGTGTATTGAGTATACCATCCCGGATTTTCCAGAATGTTTCTTTGTATTACCGGAGGTGTTGTTGTGGGATAGTATCCCATCCCGATGTAAGTTTTAAATATTTTATTCTTTTGGGCAATCGGTCTTAATTTTTCGATAAATTCCCATTCGGTAATAGGTTCATCAAGATTTAACTTTTCATGTAGTTTTATTCCGGAAGGAATGGTTTGGTTTATTAGCTCATCCATAGAATCCAAACCGATAACATTTAACATTTCATTAAGTTCAGAGTTATTCGGACCGATATGTCTATTCATAAATTTGTCATGGTAAAAAAGCGATTTCATTTATATTCTTCTTTCTATTGTGCAATCAGAGTTTCACTTCTCTATTTAGCAGAGTGATTAATGAATATTTTTTACAAACGAAATTTAACTAATTCCGAACATAATCTAACTTGGCTTCTCTAAATTGATTTTTTGAGGATATAATGCCGGGGGAAATGAATTAAGATTTACTTGGAAGTTTCTTCCTTACGAATCACGGCTAAGGCAGCTTGAGCGGCTTTTTGTTCGGCACTTTTTTTATTTCTACCTTTGCCGATACCGAAAGATTTATCCCCTATTACAGCCTGCACGGTAAATAACCTGTTGTGCTGAGGTCCTTCCTCTTTAATTACCAAGTAGGTTGGATTTTCCAGCCGCTTAGCTTGAGCGTATTCTAAGAGCTGGCTTTTAAAATTTTCATCAATTAAATAATCGTTTGCTTTCGAAAATGGTTCAATTAAAATTTTTTCTATGAAATTTTTTGCCGCTTCCAAGCCTCCTTCCAAATAAACAGCTCCGATCAAAGCTTCTAAAGCATCGCAAAGAACGGTTCTTGATCCGTTAGTAAAAGAATTGGAAAGATTTTTACTAACCAAAAGATATTTAGATAGATTTATTTTTTCTGCTGAGTCGGCTAAGGTTACTCTGTTAACTAATTTTGCCCTAACCTTAGTAAGAAAGCCCTCATCTTTATCGGGAAATTCATCGAAAAGAAAATCGGCAATTATCAGGTTCAGCACAGAATCGCCAAGAAATTCAAGTCTTTCGTTTGAAATGTCGTATTCGGAATTTTGTTCGAGAAAGGAACGATGCATTAAAGCCTGAATAAAGTAGGACTTGTTTTTAATATTGATACCGACAAGCTCTTCAAGTTCGGCAAATTTTTGGCGTGTAAAAAGCCGGTTTATTATTTCTCTTTTCCGGTTTTCTTCTCGCTGCCTAAGCTTATTGAATATCCAAGAGAGAAATCTACCCAAGCTCAAATCCCTGCCTTCTTAAATAACAATGACGCATTATGTCCTCCAAATCCGAAAGTATTGCTAATTGCACAATTAATAGTCTTTTTTGTAGAATAAAGTGCGCTGTAATTAAGATCGCACTCGGGATCGGGGTTAGTTAAATTGATTGTAGGCGGCACTAAATTGTTTTCAACAGACAAAATTGTAGCCACTGCTTCAATTCCGCCGGCGGCACCAAGCAAGTGTCCTGTCATCGATTTGGTTGAGCTTACAATTAAATCATAAGCATGGCTTCCAAAAAGAGCTTTGATTGCCTGAGTTTCGGTAACATCATTATAGGGAGTTGATGTTCCATGGGCATTTATGTAATCGATATCTTTTATATCAAGCCCTGCATCAAGGATTGCTTCCTTCATCGAACGAACGGCACCCTCACCACCCGGCGGCGGTGCCGTAATATGATGAGCATCGCCGGTTAAACCTACTCCGGCAATCTCAGCATAGATATGCGCACCGCGTTGTAAGGCATGTTCATACTCCTCAAGAATAAGTGCAGCCGCACCTTCTCCCATCACAAAACCATTCCGGTCTTTGTCGAATGGTCTTGAAGCTTCCATGTATCGATGGTTCCATCTGGAAATAGCTCTCATTGCATTAAATCCGGCAATAGACATTTCGGTTATTGCGGCTTCGGAACCTCCGCAAAGCATTAAATCCGCACTGCCTCGTTGAATGAGAATAAACGCATCCGAAATGGCATGTGATGAAGTTGCACACGCTGAGGTGGTGGCGTAGTTGGGTCCTTTCAATCCGTATTTGATTGAAATCTGTCCGGCTGCAATATCGGAGATCATCATGGTTACAAAAAAGGGGGAGATTTTGCGTGGATCTTTGCTTTCAAAATAAATCCAATGCTGCTTCTGTAAAGTTTCCATGCCCCCGATTCCGCTGCCGTAGATAACACCAAATTTATCCTTGTTCACTTGATCGAGATTTAACTGTGAATCCTTTATAGCCATATCGGCACTTACAAGAGAATAAAGAGCAAAAGTATCCATCCTTTTGATAGATTTTTTCTCAAAATAATCTTCCGGATTAAAGTTTTTTACTTCGAAAGCAAACTGAGTTTCAAAATTTGATGCGTTAAATTTTGTGATAAGTCCGGCTCCGTTTTTTCCGTTCACCAAGCCTTCCCAATACTCTTTTAGTCCAATTCCGATGGGTGTGATTGCACCCATTCCGGTAATTGCTACTCTCCGCCTTTTCATATATCTCCTCGGATTAAATACAAAGCGTGTTAAAAGATTTTTGAATTCGGGGTCTACTTTGCAGAATTGTTTTCTCTTTAAACCCAACCAGATCTATATAGGGTTTTAAATATACATTCGTCAAAATAAACCCGCTAAAGTTTGTCGGTAAAATAATTCGATTGCATCAGTACGCAGCCCAAAATACAACTACTTATAATCACTGATTATGAATAGAAAGCTCGGAATAGAAAGAGTAATGGCTTTCCAGGTTATAACCGGCAATAATTCTTTAAAAATATTTTGGACAACCTTAAAATCTTATCCTAATTTTTCTTTCAGATATTTGGTCGCATCTCCTACTGTGCTGATTTTTTCCGCGTCTTCGTCGGGAATAGAAACCTGAAAAGCGCTCTCGAAACCCATAACAAGCTCAACTATATCGAGCGAGTCGGCGCCTAAATCATTAGTGAACGAAGCCTCGGGTGTAATTTGCGATTCTTCTACTCCCAACTTATCCATAATGATTTCTTTTACTTTGGCTTCAATATCCATATTATTTCTCCTATTATGATTGAATGATGTTTTTAGTTAGATTGAAAAATAAATTCGTTTCACATATAAATTCCGCCGTTGACAGAGATTACTTCCCCTGTAATATAACTAGAATCCTCCGAGGCTAAAAAGGTAACTGTCTTAGCCACTTCCGAAGGAAGCCCTATTCGTTTCATAGGGATTAGTGAAAGCATAGCTTCTTTTTGTTTTTCATTTAAACGGTCGGTCATATCTGTTGTAATAAATCCGGGCGCTATTGCATTTACAGTAATATTTCTTGAAGCAAACTCCTTAGCAGCCGCCTTAGTAAAGCCAATGATGCCGGCTTTGGAAGCTACGTAATTCGCTTGCCCTGCATTACCGGATAACGCCACAACCGAAGAAATATTAATTATTTTGCCGCTTCTTTGGTTCATCATCTGCTTGATCGATGCTTTGGTGTAATTAAATACCCCTTTTAAGTTTGCGTTGATGACGGCGTCAAAATCATCCTCGCTCATCCTAAGTAAAAGATTATCTTTATTAATACCTGCATTGTTCACTAAAATATCTAAACCGCCTAAATTTTCCAAAGCAAAACTTACCGTTTTTTCGGCGTCTTTAAACGACGATGCATCGGCTTTTATACTTAAAATTTTTACACCGAATTTTTCAGCATCGGCTTCTATTACTTTCGCCGCTTCATGTGAAGAATGAAAAGTAAAAACGACGTTACAACCTTCAGAGGCTAATTCATAAACTATAGCTTTCCCAATACCTCTTGTTCCGCCGGTTACAATTGCTTTCTTATCCTTTAATTTCATGCTACCTCTTATGCTTTTAGTATATTTAAGTATTCGTCTTTATACAGTTCAAGCTCGTTGAATGCCTCCTCCCCAAAGAAGTGACGTAACTCTTCACGACAAGCTTCAAAAATTGTGGTTTCGGAAATCGGATTTTTATTACAAGTTTTTAATCTATCGATATGCTCATCGTCGATAGTTAATGATCCTTCGTAAACCGTTAGGGGGAAAAGAACACAATAGATAGGTTTGTAAGCCCATTTATGTATCCCCTCCGTATCTGCAAGTTTTTGAAGCGTACATAAACCGTTTTTATCCAGGAAAGCACATTTAGAATTAACTATATTTGTTCCTACTGCCACTCCCGATTCAAAATCTTCATCTTCTTCCGGCGGTTCAAACCATTTCTTCGTATCTGCAGATTGGGTTTCGTCTAAGAACGGAATTACTTTGTCTTTTATAGAGATGATTTTTTCGAATTCTTTAAAATCCGTAAAAACGCCGTAAAGACAACACTCGCCGCTGCATTTACAACTAAACCTGAATGTAAAGATTTGTGGATCAATCTTTAATCCTTTTATAATTTTTGCGGGATATTCATTCATTATAGGTACTTCTCCACATCGGTAAATTTATCGATGCCGTAACATTGAACATCAGGATTAATTCTTTTCACTAAACCTTGCAGCACTTTGCCGGGACCTATCTCATAAAATTCTTCAATACCGTCGTTTATCATATTAACTATTGTTTCTTCCCATCGAACCGGAGAAGTAACCTGCTCGAAAAGAAGATTTTTTATTTCATCTTTATTTGTAACCGATTTTGCAGTAACATTTGCATAAACGGGAATGCGGTTATCATAAAAATGAGTTGCATCAAGTTTGGCTTTCAATTTATCTTTAGCGGAATGCATTAAAGGGGAATGGAACGCTCCGCTGACGACCAATTCCTTAACAAGCTTAGCACCTTTTTCCTTACATAATTGCATTGCTTTTCTGACACCTGTTATCGTACCCGAAATTACTATTTGCCCTGGTGAGTTGAAGTTTGCACTTTGCACAATTCCTTCGGCTGCAGCATTTGAACAACAGTTATCAACGGCTTCAGGATCAAGCCCCACAACCGCAGCCATGGTTCCCGGGTTGTCAATTCCTGCCTGCTGCATTGATTTGCTGCGGACATGAACAACTTTTATCGCTTCGTAAAATTGAATGGCGCCTGCCAATACCAATGCCGAATACTCACCTAATGAATGTCCTGCTGCCGCATCTGCTTGAAGCGTTCTTATAAGACTTGCCAGCACAACGCTGTGAAGAAAAATTGCCGGTTGAGTAAACTCTGTTTGCCGCAATTGCTCTTCCGGTCCATTAAACATGATGTATGAAAGATTCACTCCGAGTGCATCGTCAGCAGTTCTAATCATTTCTTTAGCTTCAACGGAATGCTCGAATAAATCATGAGCCATCCCAACGTATTGTGAACCCTGACCGGGGAACAGAAAAGCTTTTTTTACCATAAGTTTATTGTAAGTATAAGAAAATTACATCCCCCAAATAAGATAGCTTGCACCCCATGTATACCCTGCTCCAAAAGCTGCTAGAATTATCTTATCTCCTTTTTTTACTTTCCCTTCACGGTGGTATTCAACTAAACAAAGCGGAATAGTAGCTGCCGTAGTGTTTCCATATTTATCGATGTTTATCATAACCTTGTCTTTGCTTAATCCCATTCTTTCAGCAGTAGCATCTATTATTCTCATGTTCGCCTGATGCGGTACAAGATAAGCAATATCATCGGGAGTGAGGTTATTCTTTTTCATGATTTCATAAGATATATCTGCCATTCCTCTTACCGCGACTTTGAATACGGCTTTACCGTCTTGATATAGGTAGTGCATTTTTTTATCAACTGTTTCATGCGAGGGAGGATTTAGACTACCGCCGCCTTTCATATAAAGCGCATCATGACCTGAACCGTCTATTTTAAGAAGAGAACCTCTATGTCCGTATAAATTATCTTCTGTCCGTTCAATTAAAATTGCGGCGGCTGCATCGCCAAATAGAATGCAGTTATTCCGGTCGGTATAATCAACAATTGAACTCATCTTATCGGCACCAATAACCATTACATTTTTATAAGTACCGCTTTCTACGAGTGAGCAGGCAGTTTGATAGGCAAATAAAAAACCTGAGCAAGCAGCGGAAAGATCGAAACCCCATGCATTTTTAGCACCGATAGTATTTTGAACTAAGCAAGCCGTAGCCGGAAAGAACATATCGGGCGTTACAGTAGCTACAATTATAACCTCGATATCGTCAGGTGACATATTTTTTGTCTTAAGCAAGTCCTCAGCAGCCTTTGCAGCTAGATCGCTTGTTGCACCCTTTTCAAGTATTCTTCTTTCTCTGATTCCCGTTCTTGTTCGAATCCATTCGTCTGTAGTATCAACAATTCTTTCAAAAAAAGCATTATCGAGAATCTTTTCGGGAACATACATGCCCAGCCCTGTAATAACGGCATTATATCTTTTCGTCTTCATAATAAAACCGATTAGGATAAATTTGAGTAATTTTTTAATGAGTATTCAATTTTAGAAACTAAATTTTTATCATACATTTCTTTTGCCCTAAGCACCATATTTTTAATAGCCTTAGCTGTGCTTGAGCCATGCCCTATAATACAAATGCCATTCACACCGAGTAACGGCACACCGCCGTATTCCTGATAATCGAAATCTTTCAAAATATTTTTAAGCGAACTTTTAATTAGACCCAACTTTAACATATTAAAAAAACTTTTACCGGCATAGTCTTTCAACTTAGTTTTCAAAAAAGTTAAGAAACCCTCGCCGAATTTTAACAAAACATTCCCAACAAAACCATCACATACCACTACATGTGCTGTACCTTTTAGAATATCTCTTCCTTCCACATTTCCAATGAAATTTAGATTTGTCTTTTTCAGCAATTCTGCTGCGGCAAAAACCAATTCATTGCCTTTAGTCTCTTCTTCGCCCACACTTAATACGGCAACTTTTGGATTTTCAATCCCATAAATTTCTTTTACAAATATAGAACCCATAATGGCATATTCAAGCAGATGTCGCGGTTTGGAATCGACACTGGCACCCACATCATACAGAGTACTGATACCGGATAAATTTGGAATGAATGATCCTATTGTTGGTCTTCCTACTCCGGCTATTCTGCCCATTATTAAGGTGGCAGCAGCCATTACGGCACCTGTATTTCCAGCACTAACAAAGGCATCTGCCTTGCCTTCTTTTACAAGCTTTGAACCTACTATTATTGATGAATCGGGTTTACTTTTAAGCGCTGTAGTAGGAGCTTCTGCCATATCAATTACTTGAGTGGCATTAATGATGTCGCTGCGGTTAAATTTTAATTTTTGGGTCTTAATTATCTCGTCTATTTTATCTTCTTTTCCAACCAGATAAAGCTCAAAATCGGGATTTTCGTTTAATGCATCTATAGCACCCTGAATAGCGTTAAGGGGAGCAAAATCTCCCCCCATTGCATCTACAATTATTCGACATTTTGGTCTGTTAAAATCAGAATTGGACATTAGAAGGTTCTAAAAAATTAACTTTTTGGTAAAAACATTGAGCGTTCATTATAATAGCCGCAGGAAGGACAGGCACGGTGGGATAATTTCATTTCACCGCAGTTGGAGCACGTTCCTAATGTTGGAGGTGTGGCTTTATAATGCGTCCTTCGTTTATCTCTTCTGCTCTTGGACCATTTACGTTTTGGATTAGGCATTTATTTTCCGTTTTATTTTGTTAACTAATATTTAATTTCTTTTTCAAGTCAAGCAGCGGCTGCCATCTGATATCTATATCTTCGGTTGAACATTCGCATTCACCTTCATTCAAATTTTTCCCGCATTTGTAACATAAGCCTTTACAGTCTTCATCACAAAGCTTCTTCATGGGAATTGCCAGCATTGAGTAATCTCTTACATCTTTGTCGAGGATAATTTTGTCCGCATCAATAGAAAGATAAGTGACGTTCAATGCATCTTCCTTATCAGGTTCTTTCCCGAACAGGTAAACCATACGGTAGTTGCTTTCGATTAAATTTTTATACGCAGTAGTGCAACGGTCACATTCGAAATTAGCGTAAACACTTATCTTCGCATCAAGAACTATCTGATTATGGAGTTTATTTAGTTCACCTATTACAGCCACCATTCCAAAGAACGGAGTTTCCAATCCCACTTCGCCAATCAATTCATCAAATGAGAAGGGATGGATACCCTCACTTAAGTTTGAAATCTTAATTTTCATGTTTTTTTTGAAGAAAAGAGCAAAAAACAAGACAAAATATATAGATACTTGGTTTGATAGTCAACCATTCACCCGATACCCATTTTTACTTATTTGCTTCCTATAATCTTTCATAGATCACTTTTGTCTTTGAGTGGAATAAAAGATTCGCTTCAATTTATCTTTTATGTTTTTTGCCTCAAGATGGTTTATTTTTGAGTCAGTTAACATACACTTTATTCATTTTATAATAATGTTGATTGTAAAAAACTTAAGTAAGAATTTTAATACCATCACGGCAGTAAATGATTTGTCATTTGAAGTTCAAGAAGGTAAAATTTTTGGGCTGCTCGGACCGAATGGTGCCGGAAAAACTACTACAATCAGAATGATACTAAATATCATCAAGCCAACCACAGGCGAAATTACCTTCTCCGGAAAACTGATAAACGAAAACTTTTTCAATATGGTTGGATATTTACCGGAAGAGCGCGGTTTGTATAAGAAGAGCAGAGTTGTAGATGTACTAATTTATTTTGGGAGATTAAAAAATCTTTCTAAATCGCATGCGTTTAACGAGGGAATTAAGTGGTTAAAATCGCTTTCACTTCTGGAGTTTAAGGATAAAAAAATTCAAGAGCTATCAAAAGGTAATCAACAGAAAGTTCAATTTATTTTGTCTGTTATTCATAATCCTAAACTATTAATATTAGACGAACCCTTTGGCGGCTTAGACCCTATAAATCAACAAGTAGTAAAAGAATTAATTCTCTCATTTATAGATGAAGGAAAGATAATTTTACTCTCAACCCATTATATGGACACTGCGGAAAAACTATGCTCGGATATTCTTTTGATGGATAAAGGCAGAACCATTTTGAAAGGAAGCCTTTCTGAAATAAAACAAAAATTCGGGGGAAATTATATTCGAATTCAGTTCAAGGGTAATCCTGAATTGATTCGCTCAATCCCGTTTATTAAAGAATTTGAACAATACAATAACTATTCGGAAGTTCAGATTGATGAGAGAGTTAAACCGCATGAGTTTCTAAGACTTATTTCATCGGATCTTGAAATATCTCATTTTTCAGTAATAGAACCGACGTTGGACCGCATTTTTATAGACGCGGTAAAAAAATCAACCTGAATATTTCATTATGAAAAAGATTTTTACAATTGCTTTGTGGGAGTTCGTAGAGAAAGTTAAGACCAAGTCGTTCATTATCTCAATTTTTCTCACACCACTAATCATCATAAGTTTTGCTCTTTTACCCACCTTGTTAGCCGGTGATGAGGAAGCAGGAATTAAAGCAATCGGAATTATTGATACTTCTAAAACTTATATCCGAATGATTGCATCCGAGCTTGAGAAATATAAATTAAAAGACAATCAGCCGAATTATCTTATTGTAAATTTAACCGAAGAAAATAAATCTATTCATGAGTTAAAAGAGAATGCAGATAAGCAAATTACCGAACAAACTCTATTTGGCTGTTTAATTTTAACTCATGAAATTCACGATTCCATAACCGTAGAATTTAGAAGCAAAAGTATTCCCGGCTTAAAAGATTTAAGAAGGATTGAAGAAGCAGTAAACACAGCTATCATAAATAAAAAGCTGCAAAAAGTTGGAATAGAACCTTCGGAAGCAATACTATTCACAAAGAAAATAGAAGTCAACTCCATTCGATTGGATAAGGAAGGAAAGGAATCCGGCTCGGATTTTTTAGTTGTATTTTTTTCTGCTTTAATTTTAATAATGCTCTTGCTGATGATTATTATCTCATCCGGCGGTATGTTAATAAGAAGCCTCGTTGAAGAGAAATCTAACAGGTTGATAGAAATTCTCGTATCAAGCTGTAAACCGGATGAGCTGTTAGCGGGAAAAATTATTGGTTTAAGTATACTCGGTTTATTCCAGATGTTTATTTGGGCATTGGTAGCAATAGCGTTAGCCGGCAGCCATATTATTCCGGATGAAGCTTTTTCGAATATTTTACCGATGTTAATTTATTTTCTTCTTGGATTTTTATTTTATACTTCAATTTTTGTAGGATTAGGATCGATAGTAACTACCGAGCAGGAAGCCCAGCAAATTACCGCTTACCTAAGTTTGATTATCCTTCTGCCTGTAATTTTTATAATAGGAGCAATAGAAGCACCCGATTCAAATTATGTAAAAATTTTATCATACATTCCGCTTACACTTCCGTCAATAATGATTATCAGATTTAAAGTAGCACCCGTTCCTATTGAAGAAATAGTTGTTACGATACTAATTATGATTTTCTCAATTTATTTAACAATAATAGTATCGGCAAAAATTTTCAGAATCGGAATTTTATCATACGGAAAATTACCTTCATTAAAAGAATTGATCTTGTGGCTTAAAGAAAAATAATTGCCAATCAGAATTTATCATTCGCTTTCAATTATACAGTTCGATAACACCATAAATGTGCATTCAGAATTTTAGTTTTACGTTTGAAGTAATGCGTTGAAAAAATTTTATTTTGAATTTAATGCACAGCTTTTAATATTTAGAAGGGAATTTTCACGAATAAATCTTAATCTCGATTTCATTAAATCATACAGCAAATTAACATGTTAATAATTGCATCGCTTTTCGCCGCCGTGCTTCCTATGTTATTTTACCTTCTATTGATATGGAAGTTAGATAGTTATGACCGCGAACCATTTGGGTTAGTGTTACAAAATTATTTCTGGGGAGCTTTCGGTGCGATACTTTTAACTTTAGCGGCAAGTACTTCTCTTTCGACTATTCTATCCTTTTTTATTGAGGACAAAGTGATTCGGGGACATGCAGAGACAATTCTAATCGCGCCTTTTGTTGAAGAGATTACAAAGGGAATGTTTCTTTTCGTTACCGTATCAAATAAAAAGTTTGATAATATTACTGATGGCATAGTTTACGGAGGTGCAATTGGACTTGGCTTCGGAATGACGGAAAATTTTCTCTACTTTATTTCTTACGGAACCACTTTATCTAATTGGATTCTTTTGGTGATAATTAGAACATTATTTTCGGCGGTGATGCACTGTGTTGCTACGGCAACCTTCGGCGCTTTTTTAGGTTATGCAAAATTTTCAAGCGGTGCTTTGAGAATTCTGTTTCCCATGCTCGGTATGTCGATTGCAATGTTCATTCATTTTGCATGGAATGTAAGCGTAAGTTTTGAATCAACAGCGCTTCTTGGATTTGTGTTTATGACAATAACCGTCGCAATTTTTATTGTCATCTTCTCCGTTTCGTTAATGAGCGAGCGCAGGATAATTTTTAAAGAGCTTTTGGAGGAAAGTAAAGAAGGAATAATTCCGTTTGATCATCTTCCGTTTCTAAATTCTTCAAAAAGAAATAGCTTTGGCTGGGTTGATGAAAATATAAGGAAACTCTATATTAGAGCGGCAATTACATTGGCATTCAGAAAAATGCAGTACAAAAATTCAACGGGATTCAATCGCTCAATCTACCAAAAAGAAGTGGATTACTACCGAAATTATATTCAAAGCTTATTAGAAATCGCACGGTAATAATTAAATATGAAATCAAAATATTGTATCTATCTTCTCACGTTGCATCCTATCTTCAATATAGAAAAAATCCCGCTGTTTGAGCCATTCGATTTGGATAATTCTCATTTGCTTTATACTTCGTTGCTGCTTAATCACCACGAACTTCTTAAAAAAGCAGCCGGTAATTATAAAATTGTTTATTGTTTTGATGAATCGGACAAAGATTTGATTCCTTCGGAATTATGCGGCAGTGGCGCAGACTTAATTTTTGGAAATTCTAATCATCCTCTTTTCCCCTTCGATATTTTAAACGAAAGATACTTTCCCCATTCTGAATACAATATCATTATTCTTTCAAGCTCTATCGGCTATCGGCTTGAAGATATTGAGAAGGCTATGTGCTTGTTGGGGATGGAAGATGAAGTTTTAATAATCGGTAAATCAACAGATGAAACAGTTGCAATGATAGGTTTTAATAAATATAATAATAATCTATTTTTTCCCTCCGATTTGAAAAACTTGAAGTATGAGAAATTTTTAGAAAGGGCTTGCTTTTTTGATAATTTTATTTACGTACTAAATAGGAGTTTTTTAACTATAAATTCAATTAAGGATTTTAAGGATTTATACCGTGAACTTTCTAAGAAAGAAAGTACAGCTTATTGCAGCCAAAGCATGCACGAAAAGTTCACACATCTTTTCATTGAGTATAAGGAAATTTTAAAATGAAACCGGTAGCAATTTTTGGCGGGACGTTCGATCCTGTACATAACGGACATTTGATTACCACACAATTTGTGAGGGAAATGCGAAACCTTGAAAAAATAATTTTCATCCCTTCTTATATTTCACCCCACAAAACACACTTTACGCCTTCGGATGCCGAGCATCGAATGAATATGTTGAAACTCGCAATTGAAGCTCATCCATATTTTGAAATATCCGACATTGAAATTAATAACGAAACCGTATCGTATACGGTATTTACTCTGCAAAAATTAAAGGAGAAATATGATGAGATTGAATTAATAATCGGTTACGATAATTTAATGAAGTTTCATCTATGGAAAGAACCCGAAGAAATACTTAAACTGGCAAAACTTGTTGTATTAAATCGAATGAGCGATTCACCTCAATTACCAAGGACATCATTTTTCGATGAAGCGTTTTTTTTAGATACACCAATAATCCAAATCAGTGGTGCTAATATAAGACAGAGAGTTAAGTCAGGATTGCCGATAAATTATCTTGTCCCGCAAAAGGTTATGGAATATATTTATAAACACAAATTATACAAGGACTAATAGTGAAAATATTATTAACCGGAGGTGCCGGTTTCATCGGATCTCATGTTTGCGATGCATACATTGAGCAGGGTCATCAAGTTGTTGTGCTCGACGATTTATCTTCCGGATTTGAAAAGAATATAAATCTTAGAGCCAATTTCATTAAAGCTGATATTAAGGATTCGTCTTTACACGATTTGTTTATTAAAGAAAAATTTGATGTGGTAAATCATCATGCCGCACAGATGGATGTACGACGTTCGGTGAATGATCCTCTATTCGACGCCGACACAAATATTCTTGGCACTTTAAATCTTCTTCAAAATTGTATTAACACAGGAGTTAAGAAATTTATTTTTGCATCAACCGGCGGGGCTGTTTACGGCGAACAATTAATTTTTCCCGCCGATGAATCGCATCCCACTAAACCTCTCTCTCCTTATGGAATTTCAAAGCTCGCAGTAGAAAAATATTTGTACTTTTATAATGCTCAGTACAATTTGAATTATACAATTTTGAGGTATGCAAATGTTTATGGTCCCAGACAAAATCCGTTTGGTGAAGCTGGTGTAGTAGCTATCTTTACTTCAAAGCTATTAACCGGATCGCAGCCAATTATTAACGGCTCAGGAGAACAAACGAGAGATTATGTATATGTATCTGACGTAGTAAATGCAAATTTATTAGCTTTGAATGATAACTCGAGTGATATTTATAATGTAGGAATTGGTGTAGAAACGAACGTGATTAAAATATTTAATTTTCTTAATGATATTACAGGTGCAGGCAAACAGCAGAAACATGGACCCGCAGCACCCGGCGAACAATTACGCAGTGTTATTTCTTCTGAAAAAATGATTCAGAAATTTGGTTGGAAACCTTCTATAACACTCGAAGAAGGTTTAAAGCTTACGGTTGATTATTTTAAAAACGAAATTCAAGATTCATTTTCATGATACCGGAAGATTTGGTGAATAAACTATTGCTTAATGACCGTCGCTCTGTGGCGAGATCAATTTCTATAGTCGAATCCGGAAACTTAAAAGCCGGTGAACTTATTAAAAAAATTTATCCCCGTGTAGGCAAAGGATATAGAATTGGAATTACGGGTCCTCCGGGTGCCGGTAAAAGTACGATTACCAATCAGCTAACAAAGCTCCTTCGCAAAGAAAATAAATCTGTTGGGATAATTGCCGTAGACCCCACAAGCCCCTATACAGGCGGGGCATTATTGGGCGATCGTGTACGAATGACAGACATCGGTCAAGACCCCGGTGTTTTCATAAGAAGCATGGCATCACGCGGCAGCCTTGGCGGTTTAAGTAAGATGACCATTGATGCAGCCGATGTTTTAGATGCCGCCGGAAATGATTTTATAATTTTGGAAACTGTCGGAGTCGGGCAATCTGAACTTGATATCGTGAAGGCTGCCGATACTACAATAGTGGTACTTGTTCCTGAATCAGGGGATTCAATCCAGGCAATGAAAGCTGGTTTGATGGAAATCGCTGATATTTTTGTACTGAACAAAGCAGATAGACCTGGAGCCGAACAAGCCGTTGCTGCACTTAAAACTACTTTGATGATGAAAGAACATGATGAAAAAACCTGGCTGCCCGATATAATTAAAACTGTTGCTTCAGAGAATGTTGGCATAGATAAACTTGCCAAAGAAATTTTTAGGCACCATCAATTTCTCATCGACATGAATTTGTTTTTTGCGAAACGAGGAAAGCAGGCAAAAAATCGTATAAAAGAGATTGTAGAAAATAAAATCAGACACGAATTATGGAGCGAAGAAGGTGAAAATTCCTTAAATTACTTTATAGATAAAGTGGTTCCGGGAAGTCTTTCTCCCTACCACGTCGCAGAGGAAATACTGACTAATTACAAAAATAATTTTTGACTGAATTCCTTTTTTTAATAAGCGGATTGAAAATCCAAAAGATTTTTTAATCCGGATTAAATACAGCTACAAGCCGTAATAACAAATTGTGAAAGGTTAAAAATGAGCCAGCCAAATATTCCTTTCTTAGTAGATTTAGATGAAAATCAAATTGCTATTCGGGATACAATCCGCGATTTTGCCGAGAACAAAATTCGTCCCCGTGTAATGGAATTTGACGAAACCCAAACTTTTCCCACCGAAATAATGCAAGAGTTGGGTGAATTAGGATTTCTTGGAATGTTAGTGCCTGAAGAATACGGCGGAGCAGGGTTAGGCTATACAGAATTTGTAATAGTTGTTGAAGAGCTTGCACGAATCGATCCCTCTATCTCACTTTCAGTTGCAGCTCATAATGGACTTTGCACCAATCACATGAATACATTTTGCAATGAAGAACAAAAGAAAAAATACCTTCCGCATCTTGTAAGCGGTAAAAAGTTTGGCGCTTGGGGCTTAACCGAATCGATTTCAGGCAGCGATGCAGCAGGATTAAAATCCTTTGCAGAGGATAAAGGAGATCATTTTTTACTAAATGGAAGTAAGACATTTACTACTCATGGAACAGTGGGTGAAATTTTAGTAGTAATGGCTATTACCGATAAATCGAAAGGCAAAAAAGGAATTTCCGCTTTCGTACTCGAAAAGGGTATGCCCGGTTTAATCACAGGCAAAAAAGAAAATAAACTCGGCATGAGAGCAAGCGATACAACCCAGCTTACATTTGAAAACTGTAAAGTGCCGAAAGAAAATATAATCGGTAAAGAAGGTGAAGGATTTATACAGGCAATGAAAATTCTAGAAGGCGGCAGAATATCAATTGCTGCACTCAGCGTTGGGCTTGCTCAAGGATGTCTCGATAATTCATTAAATTATGCTCGCCAAAGGAAACAATTCGGAAAGACTTTAAGCGAGTTCCAGGCAATACAGTTTAAGCTTGCCGAGATGGCAACTAATATTGAAGCTGCTAGATTACTAACCTACCGTGCTGCATATAATAAAGATCTCGGGAAAGAGAATATAAATGAAGCAGCTATTGCAAAACTATACGCTAGTGAAATAGCAGAGAGAGCTGCAAGCGAAGCGGTACAAATATTCGGCGGCTACGGTTTCATAAAAGATTATCCGGTTGAAAAGTTTTACCGCGATGTAAAACTATGCACAATCGGTGAAGGCACTTCTGAAATTCAAAGAATTGTAATAGCAAAAAATTTGTTAAACAAAGATTGAGCGCTATGAAAAAAATCGGCAAGAACATATCGAAAGAGGAAGCTTATCTTAAGCGGGAAGATTATCAACAAAATCTTTTAAGAAAACTTTCCGCCGTAAAGGATGAAATTATGTTAGGCGGAGGTAAAAAAGCCATCGAAAAGCATAAAGCTAAAGGCAAGCTTACCGCGAGGGAAAGAATCAATAAGCTAATCGATAAGGACAGCAAATTTTTTGAACTTAATCTCTTTGCTGCTTACGGAATGTATTCCGATTATGGCGGTGCACCTTCATCCGGTACAATTTTCGGCATCGGGAAAATTCATAACAGAAATTTTGTTTTAGTTGCCAATGATGCAACGGTAAAAGCAGGCGCTTGGTTTCCTATCACTGCAAAGAAAAATCTTCGGGCACAGGAGATCGCTATGCAGAATAGACTTCCGGTAGTTTATCTTGTAGATAGTGCAGGCGTTTTTCTTCCGCTCCAGGAAGAAATTTTCCCGGATAAAGAACATTTTGGCAGAATATTTAGAAACAATGCCGTCATGTCTTCTATGGGAATTCCTCAAATTGCAGCTATAATGGGTTCGTGTGTTGCCGGCGGCGCTTATCTTCCTATAATGAGCGATGAAGCGTTGATAGTTGAAGGTGAGGGTTCCGTTTTTCTTGCTGGAGCGCATTTGGTAAAAGCCGCCATAGGTGAAGTGATAGATAATGAAAGTCTCGGAGGTGCAAAAGTTCAATCAAATATTTCCGGTGTTACTGATTATATCATGAAAGATGATGACGAGTGTTTGAAACAGATAAGAAGTCTTGTTGAAAAATTAGGTAAATTCCCAAAAGCAGGATTTAACAGAGCAAATCCAAAGCCGCCAAAATTCGATTCGAAAGAAATTTACGGGATACTTCCGGAAGATCAGATAAAACCTTACGATATGTATGAAGTATTAGCACGGATTGTCGACGATTCGGAAATAGATGAATATAAAGCAGGTTACGGAAAAACTATTATCACTGCTTATGCACGAATAGACGGCTGGGCTGTTGGTATTGTTGCCAACCAGCGCAGCATTGTTAAAACAGAAACAGGCGAAATGCAAGTAGGAGGAGTTATCTATTCCGATAGTGCCGACAAAGCGACAAGATTTATAATGAACTGTAACCAGAAAAAAATTCCGTTAGTGTTTCTACAAGATGTAACAGGATTTATGGTGGGCAGCCGCGCTGAACATGGCGGTATCATTAAAGACGGTGCCAAGATGGTAAATGCAGTTGCAAACTCCGTCGTACCAAAAATTACAATCATTATCGGGAACAGCTTTGGCGCCGGCAACTATGCAATGTGCGGCAAGGCTTACGATCCGCGTTTTATATTTGCATATCCTAATGCCAAGATAGCAGTTATGGGCGGGGCGCAAGCGAGCAGTGTTTTATTAGATATTAAAATAGGACAAGCAAAAAAGTCGGGTAAAGAAATTACTGAAGAAGATAAAAAGAGATTTTTAGCTGAAATTACCGAATCTTATGAAAGCAAAAGCAATCCACTTTATGCGGCTGCAAGATTATGGATAGATGAAATTATTGATCCTGCACTTACACGAGAATATATCTCGATGGCTATTGAAGCCGCGGATAACAATCCGGAAATGCCGAGGTTTAATCCGGGAGTTATACAGACATAGTATGACAAAATGAAAACATAATTGATGAATTTGTTAACAAGATCTGAGCATTTATTATGGAAGACATGTATATCCTATTTTCTTGAATTTTAATGTCAATTTGTGAGTCATTCTTTTTAGACACGAATTAACACTAATGTTTTTCTATTCGTGAAAATTCGTGTTAATTAGTGGCTGGAAGTTTTTCAAACTATAGGCGATTAATTTTTGTTTTAAATGAAGTGAAAAAGATAAGTGTATCTCATTCTCATAATGTTGATTTTATGTTGCAGCTTATTCCCCCAACAAAGTAAGCTTTCAGGTTCGGTAAATACTCTTTCCGCTCATATAGCTTCGGACAAATTTTTAGAGATTAAAAATAAATACGGAGACCTTCAAGCCGTTGATTCAATTTTTTACACGGCTTTAAAATTTTCAAATTACAATTACTCCGAAGCGTTTTTAACCTTAACTTTTACAACAGTTCCGTATAGAGAAGCACCTATCCAATTGCCAATAATAAAATTGATTTTATACTACCCATTAATTTCAGCAGATGAAGAAACCTTTCTAAAGAAAAATGAAAATCTGCCACGCTATATTTTTTTTGATACTCCCACCGATAACTATGGCGATAAGGATAAGCTTGCTCATTTCTTCGGAAGCGCATATCTTTCTTATGCTTCTAACATCTTTGATTTAGGTAATTTAATTGGTTATTTTGTGGAAGTTTTTGAGGAGAAATTCAAAGTGCAGTCCGAAATTGACGAACGGGATCTAACTACAAACAGGCTTGGAAATCTTTTTGGAAAAATATTAAAAAGAAAAAAAGATGCAATGCCTTCACAAATATTAATTATGCCAACCTTATATCATTTTAGATTTAATATATGAACAACATTCTTATAATAGATGATGAATTGGAAATCTGCGAAAGTATCAAAATGATACTTGAGTACGAAGGATATTCAATTGAATACTCCACCAATGCGGCAGCCGGATTAGAGAAATTATCCTCAAAGCAATTTGTCGTTTTACTGCTCGATATTCAAATGCCCGGCATGAGCGGATTTGAAGTGCTAAAAAAAATTAAAGAACAGAATTTCGATATTTCTGTTATAATCATTTCCGCTCACGGCAGCCTTGAGAATGCAATTAAAGCTACTAAACTTGGTGCATTCGATTTTATAGAGAAACCCATTGACAGAGAGAAATTAATCATCAGTGTAAGAAACGGAGTCGAACAAACCAAGCTGCTGCTGGAAAATAAAGAAATAAAAAAGTCTTTATTCGGCGAAGGAAAAATTCTTGGCAAAAGCAAAGCTATTCAAAAGATAATAGAGACTATCGAGAAGGTTGCACCAATTGATACCAGAATTCTGATTACCGGAGATAACGGAACCGGAAAAGAATTAGTAGCAAGAGCAATTCACAATGCAAGTCCGCGAAAAGATAAACCGTTCGTTGAAGTAAACTGTGCGGCTATTCCGAATGAATTGATCGAATCGGAACTCTTCGGACATGAAAAGGGTTCGTTCACAGGTGCAGTTCAGCAGAGAATCGGAAAATTCGAACTGGCAAATAAGGGGACGATATTCCTGGATGAAATAGGCGACATGAGCTTAAATGCTCAAGCAAAAGTTCTAAGAGCAATTGAAGACGGAAAAATTGAACGTGTTGGGGGAGCAAAAAAAATAGAGGTTGATGTTAGAGTCATAGCGGCAACGAATAAAAACTTAAAAGAAGAAATAGAAAAAGGAAACTTTCGAGAAGATCTGTTTCACCGCTTGAACGTTATTCCGCTTCATATTCCACCTCTTAAAGAAAGAATTGAAGATATTCCTATTCTTGTTGAGCATTTTGCAAATGACATTGTTGCAAGGCATAAAAAACCTGCCATTAAGTTCAAGGAAGATGCGATAAAATTTTTGCAAAGCTTGTCATGGAGCGGTAATGTTAGAGAGCTGAGAAACGTAATAGAGCGAATTATAATTTTGGTAGATAAAAGAGAAATCTCAAAAGACGATATGGAGTTTCTTTTTGCTGCCGGTCAATCGACTATTGACGATATTATCGGCGGCAGCAATTCATTCCAGGAATTTAAAGAAAAAGCCGAAAGAGCTTTCATTCTTAAGCAGTTAAAAGCAAACAATTGGAACATTAGTAAAACGGCTGAAATATTGGATATTCAAAGAAGTCACCTCTATAACAAAATGAAAAAATATGGAATAGAAAAGGAAGGATAATTATGGGTTCAACAATCTTTTCGAAAATTATCAGCAAAGAAATTCCTGCAAATATTGTTTTTGAATCCGACACCGTTCTCGCTTTTAAGGACATCAATCCGCAGGCACCCATTCACATTCTTATAATTCCTAAGATTGAAATACCAACCATTACCGATATAAAGGGAAGTGAACACGCTTCATTGCTTGCGGATATGTTTGATGCTGCCAACCAAATAGCAAAGCAAATGGAAATAGCCGAAAGCGGATTCAGACTTGTATTAAATTGCGGAAGAGATGCCGGACAGGAAGTTTATCATTTACACATGCACTTATTAGGCGGCAGGCAAATGAAGTGGCCGCCGGGATGATTTTTTTAAGAGTCGATTTTTTCTTAGTTGGAAGGTTTAAATAGAAATTCAGCAAAATCATCACCATCATTTCCAAATGGAGCCGTATAATAAATAAAAACAACAAATACTGACTTCAATCCTTTTCGTATGTTAATTTTACAATCAAGTATAAGTGGTCTCCGTTCATTTGGAAATATATATTGATCTTCGTAATCAATTTGATATGATAACATATTGTCTTGTTTATGAGTTTCTCTTGAATATTGCAATTCAAAACTAATAAGATATTCTTCTTCAATTTGGAAACGAATCATATAAATGTTTGCTAATAAATTTCCTAAATTTGTTATTATAATGCGGTCAACATAAACTGTAGTATCATTTTCTTCTTTACGAATATCAATTTTTAATTTTGGCTGTCTATTGAATCTTTCTGCCATCGCATCTACTGAATTCTGAAAACCTTTAATGCTTGAATTAAACCCTTCTAAAGTATTTGATAGTTGATCTCTTTGTTTTGAAACGATAGTATTTAACGAATCAATAGATATTGAAAAAGTATTAATTTTATCAGGAAGATCGGTCAAACTTTTTTCCACCTGTTTTAGAGATACCTTAGATTCTTCAGCACTCCTGATTATACCTTCCATTCTACTAACTATCTCATCAAAATCTTCAGCAGAACTTCTCAATTGATAGATAGCAAAGAATACAGTGAAGATTACAGCAACAATCTCAATAAAACCTTTGTATTTATCAAACAAATCCCTCTTGAAAAAAAATAAATAGTCTTCCCTTAAAAACCATTTATCTTCTTTAATAATAAGAGGATAGGGATAATTTTAGTTGTTAAATAATGCAAGATATTGTAAGTTTATTTCAAAAATCTTGCAAATTATATGTTGAAAAAAGCAGCAGAAAAAACCCAAATCAGTATGTTCTTTTCGTTAAAAGACACACTAAATCAGAAACATCCCTTATACATATTGGCAAATAAAATTAACTGGAAGCAATTTGAAGATGCTTTCAGTCCGTTGTATTGCGAAGATAATGGACGCCCAGCCCTGCCAATCCGTTTAATGGTCGGACTACTAATATTAAAACATATTCGTAATGTTTCAGATGAAAGTGTAGTAGAACAATGGTCGGAAAATGTATACTACCAGTATCTGTGCGGAGGTTCGGAATTTATTGCTGATAGTCCTTGCGAGGCATCGGAATTAGTACATTTCCGCAACCGCATAGCAGAGACCGGGATAGAACTTATTTTAAGGGAAAGTATTCGGATAAATGGAGATGATAGTTTTGATTCAAATGTAAGCATAGATACAACTGTTCAAGAAAAAAACATCACCTATCCGACAGACAACAAATTATACAGAAAAATAATTACAAAATGTAAAGCTATATCAGAAAAGGAAGACTTACCAGTTCGTCAGACGTACACCCGGACACTAAAGAATCTATCAGTAGCACAACGATTTCGTAATCATCCTAAAAATAAAAGCAAGGTTCGGAAGGCAGACAAGAAAGTAAAAACAATAGCAGGTCGTTTGGTAAGGGAATTGGAGCGAAATTTAGAGCCAAATTCACCGTATCAATCGGATTTAGAATTATTTAAGAGAGTATTAAGCCAAAGAAAGGATGATAAAAACAAAGTGTATTCATTACATGAACCTGAAGTTCAATGTATATCTAAAGGTAAAGAACATAAGAAATATGAGTTTGGCAATAAAGCATCAATCATATTAACGCAAAGCACTGGAGTAATCGTGGGGGCATTAAGTTTCAGGAATCCTTATGATGGTCACACACTAAAGCCTGCATTAGAGCAAGCCGAAAAGTTATTGGGAAAAAATAGTATAAAAACTGCCACAGTAGACAGGGGGTATAGAGGAACAAGTAAAATAAATGATGTAGAGATTCAAACACCAAAGCCATTTAATAATAAAAATCAGACGAAGTATAAACAAGGTAAATTAAAAAAACATTTCAGGAAAAGAGCAGCAATAGAACCGATAATAGGTCATCTAAAAAGTGATCATCGGTTAAGTCGCAATTTTTATAAGGGAGAAGTTGGTGATGCCATCAATGTAATGCTTTCAGCAGCAGCATTTAATTTCAAAAGGATGATGAGAAAATGGAAATCATCTTTTTTGCAATTTTTTTATCGCTTTTTTATTTCGCCATTTTTCTCTTTTTGCAATCCAAATTTTTTCTATCAAAAAGAAAAATGGGTTTTTAAGGGTTGACTAAATAAGCAACTCCTGATAGGGCTACAAAGAAAATAATCCAAAAAATTGTTTCCATAGTTAGTTATGTTAAAAATCTAATAATAATGATGAATTTTATAGAAATGATATATAAACAAAATATTTTTATTCAAAACCAATTCTTATCATCTTATACCCATACTTATCTCTTAACTTGTAACGGTTCTCAGCATTTTCTTTCTATTTATTTCATAATCTTCAAACAAAGTAGTCCTTTCTTCATCGGTATATTTCCTTTCTATGACCAATTGCAACAATCAATATCACCAAAGTATCTATTTCTTTTTTATAAATAACCCTATAATCCCCAATCCTTAAAGAACTTGAACCTTTTAATGGACCTGCTAGTTGCTTACCCAGATCTGGATTCAATCCTAATTCTTCAATGCCTTTTCGCAATCTTTCTTTAATATCAGAATTTAGCTTACTTAAAAATTTAGCAGATTTTTGAGTATACTGGATCTTCCACACTATTTTTTACCAAACAAATCTTTATGATCTATTCTATATTCTTTTTTTTCTGACAATGCCTCAGAAATATCTTTTAGGAGATTATTATCTGATAAAATCTCAAGAGTTTCCAGTAATCCTTCATATTCTTCTTTTGGGATTATTACTGAAGGTTTTTGTATTTCGATGGTTTTGATATCCGTTGTAGTCATAACTTTTTCCTTATTTATTGCTGTTAATATATCAACTAATTACTTTTAAGTAAACCCAATCCTTATCATCTTATACCCATACTTAGTTCTTATCCTTGTAACTGCTCTTAACATTTTTTTTCTTTTTATTTCATACTCATCAAACAAATATTCCTGCTCGCCTAATGGAGAAAAATTTGTAACTCCAACGCCGATTAGTCTAACTGCAATTCGGCGTGTGTGTGCTTTGCTCATTAAATTCCACGCTGTTTCAAAAACTACTTTATCATCGTTGGTCGGCTTAATAGTTTTTGCTCTGGTAATAGTTTGAAAATCGGAATATCTCAATTTTATATTTACTGTTGAAGCCTGCCAATTTCTTTTTCTTAGAGAATGGCAAACTTTTCCTGTAAGTTGAAATAAAACCTGTTTAATATATTCTCTATCCATCACATCTTCACCGAAAGTAGTTTCTCTTGATATGCTTTTTCTTCCGCGTTCTATGGTTAAATATTCCGTTCCCTCTCCGTTAGCCTTGCGCCATAAGTCAATGCCGTATTTACCGAAAGCAGCGGCAAAATAATCAAGCGGCATTTTTGCAACATCGCCTATTTTATAGAAGCCTCTGCTTTGCAGTTCCCTTAAAGTTACCTTTCCCACGCCGGGTATAGATTCAACCGGCATTGGTGCAAGAAATTCTTTTTCCATTCCGGGCAGAATATAAGTTATTCCCATCGGCTTCATACAATCCGAGCCAATCTTTGCAACAGTTTTATTGCTTCCAATTCCGATTGAGCATGGAAGAGAAAGCTTATCCCAAATTTCTTTTTGAATATGAGAAGCGAATGCAAACATAGAGCCGTACACCCGCTGTGTTCCGGTCATATCAAGATAAAATTCATCAATGGATGCCTGCTCAATTAATGGAGCGTATTGCTCTAAAATATTTTTTACAGCTTTCGAAAATCTTGTATACTCTTCTCCGTGTCCGTGCACATAAATTCCATGGGGACAAAGCCTATAAGCTTGTCTAATTGGCATAGCCGAGTGGAGACCGAAAGCGCGTGCTTCATAAGAACAGGCAGCAACCACTCCCCTGCCGTATTTAGGATCGCCGCCGACAATTACGGGTTTGCCGTTAAGAGACGGATCGAGAATCCTCTCTACCGAAACGAAGAAAGCATCGAGATCGAGATGAAAGATGGTACGCATAAAAATTAATATTCAACTTCATTAACGTTTAATAATCTCAAAAACTCTTTGAAGCATGGATGTAAGTGGATCATAACCATAAAGTGGTTGCCTTAAAAATTCAACTGCCATAATTCTTTCGGATGGGCTTTTGCTCATCCAATATTCCCGCTGTCCGTTTTTATCTTTTAACGATACAACAGAAAATGCTTTTTTATCAATTTTAAATCCATAATCAATAAATATTAAGAAGACCTGATTGTTTTGCCTCTACAAAGGATTTGATCAAATCAAAATTTTGTTTTAGGATTCTAATAATATCCCCGGTAGAACAGTTCCCTCTTCTAATCCACAAAACGAATGGTGGATAACCAAACAATAAACTTCGTTCAGCAAAATCAGCATCTTTTGAAATTATGATATAATCATTATTCTTTGCAAAATTCCAGATATCAATATCCAATGCTTTATCTAATTCAGTTTCCTTAACATGAATCGAATCAGGAAATAAATCTGCTAAAGTATCTACTAACTTCGGAGAAATATTTTGATCAAATAATAATTTCATGATATTATTGAAGTTATCCTGCTTTCCCTGTCAGATGCGTAACTCAGACAGGCATAAATATCTTCCCTGGTTAAATACGGAAAATCTTCAAGGATTTGTTCAACAGTCATACCGGAAGCAAGATAACTTAAAACATCATAAACTGTAATACGCATTCCTCTGATGCAAGGTTTCCCTCCCCGCTTTCCGGGTTCAATTGTGATAATATTTTTATAATCCTGCATAATAAACCTTCATTAGTTTCTTGTAAAATAATCAATGAGTCTTCTCTAAAAAGGTATTTTCATCAAAGAAATGTTTCGATTATTCAGAATATTCGAATACTAAATTTGCAAATGAGACCTTTTTAGATACGCCTCATAAATAAAACTTAAACATTAAAGCAATACTCAATTAACAAAAACAATTTCTTCCAACCGAGGATATGCCTTAACAATTGCAGCCGGCACATCGACTTTATCTTTTCTTTCTAATAAATGTATAAGCTCAAAAGCATTTGCAACTGCATCGCCTTGCGGATGGTTGTTTATTATTATATTTATTTTTTTCACTTTACTTTTATAGAAGCGAATAAGTTTTATAATTCTCGATACTATACATTTTAAAGGTGCTTTTTCAAATCTTCTATCGAAATCCCGATATCTTTACAAATTGACTTGATAGTTTTTCTCTTAAGTGACTTTTTGCCGTGCATTGGAACTGTTGTTCTTACGCCGTCATCTTCTCTTCTAAATATTGCGTGACTGCTTCCACTTTGTCTAATAAGTTGAAAACCTAGCTTATTTAGAACCTTAACAATTTCCTTTGATGAAACGATAGGGAATAGACTAGTCATAAGTAATTTGTACAGACGTTACGGCAAAGTGGTCACTTGGAACTTCTTCGCCCCGACTTTTATAGTCTTCAATAAAATTCTTTACTGCTTCTTTAATTTCCAGCAATGTTTCTTCATAAGTTTCACCCTCAACATGGCAGCCGGGGAAAGCAGGACATTCGGCGTAAAATCCGCCTTCTTCACACTCTTCTATTATTACTTTATAATTAAATACTTTCATAATACTATACCATATTTTATTTTGGATTAAAATAAACTTTATATATCTAATAATCTATACGTTTTAAGAACAATTTCTTCCAACCGAGGATACGCCTTAACAATTGCAGACGGCATTTCGACTTTATCTTTTCTTTCTAATAAATGTATAAGCTCAAAAGCATTTGCAACTGCATCGCCCTGCGGATGGTTGTTCATTATAATATTTATTTCTTTCACTTTACTTTCAATTGATTTAATCTGTTGAGCAATTTCAATTAATTCTCCCGGCGAGTATAGATAATGATATCTCGAGCTTTGTTCCTTGTAAGTTTGTTCTTTACCAAAATTAGAAAGTGATTTTTTCCAGGCTTCAACATTCCTTCCGTGAAAGCGAACGTATGCTTTACCATTGGTAACTATTGGCTCGAACGGTATTGATTGCCCTATCTGCGGTTGATCAATTGTGCAAAGGGTTAAATCATTCTGCTTAAAGAATTCTAATGCACGAATGTTCTTCCACGAAGAGTTACGCACTTCAATGAAACAACTGATGTCTGAAAAAATATCTCTTATCTTTTGAATATGTTGAACCGAACTTCCATCAAAATTAAATGAATATGGAAACTGAACTAACAATCCGCCTAACCGTTCAGATTTTTTTAACAAATCAATATTGTAACGAACAGCTTTTATATTCTGCTCATCGAACTTTCTTTTGTGAGTAAAATCCTGATGTAGTTTTATATGAAAAATAAAATCGTCGTTATCCGAAACTTTCTTAATCCAGCCTTCAACTATTTTTGGACTAATATAAGTATAGTAAGTTGAGTTTACTTCAACACAATTGAAGTAGTGTGAATAAAACCGCAGCCAATCAAATCCTGTTGATTGATTTTTAGGATAAAAATTCGGCACCCAATCTTTATAGGACCAGCCGGCTGTACCGATATTATACTTAATCATTGTTTAATTGCTTAATTGTTAAATTTTCCGTTTCTGTATCCAACGGATCCTTTGTATAAATTATCCCGCTTTTTTACCCATGCTTCTATAAACGCCAATAACAATTCCAACTAGCTTAAATGCCGGATGATTTTTAGGAATCACTATCGGTTTATATTCCGGATTTTCAGAAACAAGTTCAATTTCACTCCGCTTCTTAAAAAATCTTTTTACTACTGCGGCATCATCAAGAATTGCAATTACAAATTGACCGTTCTTTGGCTCAAGATTAGGATTTACAATTACGATATCACCGCTGAAGATATAAGCATCTTTTAGGCTGTCACCTTTTACCTTTAACAGGAAAGAATCCTTCGGCATTCGCGCAATCGTGGGCAGTTCAACGGTGTCAATGGCATCGGGATAAATTATCAGCGGATTGCCTGCTGCTACTTCTCCTAACACCGGACGTGGAATAAAAAACTTATCTTCTAAAGTCAATTCAATACTGCGGGAAAGTTTTTTGTTTTTCTTTATGAATCCTTTCCTCTCTAAAGCTTGCAAATGCTGCTGCACGGTTGCGCGGTTTTTATATCCGAAAAACTTTGCTATTTCTGCTAATGTGGGTGGAATACCCAACCTTGTTTTTTGTTCAATAAGAAATTCGAGAATTTTCTTTTGAATTTCAGTTAATTCTTTCGCCATGCCGCACCTTGTTTTTCTTAATTATTGTTATCCGGCAATTACTCTAAACTTTTACCAGTTACTATAATTGAAGTAAAAATTAGTTTGATATAAATACCATACATTTGTATGGTAAATTATAAAAGGCAAAGACAATTGTCAAGGGCTTATTTTTCAGCAGATAGAATGTTTAAGTGAGAGGTATGGTAAGAAGAAAAATTACATCTGCATTAAGAAAATCTTCTCTAAAGAGTCAATCATTTTTTCACGGAAGATGGGTTTAGAAATAAAGTCGTGAAATCCTGTTGCAATGAATTTTTCCTTATCGCCCGGAAGAACATAGGCAGTAACTGCAACGATAGGGATTTTTTCGTATCCGGACATTTTATGAATTATTTTTAATGCATCAAGACCGTTGTACTCGCCTTGAAGGTTAATATCCATCACTATAAAATCAAAATTGTCGCTGTCAAGCAGAGGTAAGGCTTCTTCAAAACTTACGGCGAATTTTATCTCTTTAAGTTCCTTCATTTGCACCTTGAAGAGAATCTGAGAATCAACCTGGTCTTCGATGTATAAACATCTGAGTCTAGATAAATCAAGCTGACCGGAAGATTTTGTATCATATATTCCGGCTGCATACTCCTTAGTTTCCTCTTCTTCAAAAAGTTCCTTTTCCTCTTTCTCACTAATTTCTTCTGCAGACTCGGATGACACAATTTCTTCAGTTTCTTCCGATTCTGTTTCTTCGATTTTAAATGAGCTTGGCGCTTGCTGATAGACAATCTCTTCTTCAGGCTGCGGTATTCTATAAGCCGTGTAATCAATCGGAAAGATAAAGCCGTAATCGAATCTTCCTGTATCCTTTTCGATAATTTCAAAGTTACCTTTCAGCAAAGATAGAAGCTGCTTAGCCAGCCTGGAAGTTAGCTTCGAAATTCCGTAATCTTTATCTATTGAAGTTTCATCCTTCTGGAATATTGCAGAAATGTTATTCAACAAATTGTCTGACACGGATGAGTAACTATCTTTAACTGAAATTGCAAAGGTTTCCTCATCTATTAATATTGCCGAAAAATATATTTTTTTTGCTTTGCTTAGTTGGATGATAATTTTTAGCAGCAGCGAAACCAAATGTTGAAATTTTTGTTTGTCAGAAATAAAGTTTAAGGATGACGAAATTTTCCCGTATGCAAATTCAACCTCCCTTACATTTCGAAAATTCTCAATATCCTTTTGTATTTGATCAATAATTTCAGTTATGCTGATCTCGCGTAAACTTAATTCCGTTTTACCCTGCTCAATATTGGAATATTCAACCACAGAGTTCATGATACTCAATAAACTATTTCTGTTCTGATCAATAATTGATGCAGCTTCCTTCTGTTCCGGAGAAAGGGTCTTGATGCTGCCCGTTAGTTCTTGAACAAACCCGAGTATAACGTTGATTGGCGTTAAGATTTCATGGAACATGCTTGAAAGAAATGCGGTTTGATTTTGATCGATAACAGATGCTTCTTCCTTTATTTTAACCGGTTTCTCGACGATTACTTCTTTTATAACTTCTTTAATTATTTCCTTAGGAGGTTTTACATCCTTCTCATATTTCCCAAGAATAACAAAGGAGTCTATCTCACCGTTATAATTCAGGATCGGTGATGCAGTAATTTCTACTTCTCTAAAGTTTCCCCCCTTTCGCTTTATGTCCATCACAATGGTAACACTGTCTTTTAAATGAGAATGGAAGATAGTTGTATTGATTGTTCCTCTTTCTTCGTCGCGAACGAGGGAAGCAAATGAAGAATCTATAATATCTTCACGTGAATAATTCAAATATCCAAGCACTTCCTTATTAACGTAGGAGATGAATCCGCTGCTGTCGGTAATGAATAATAAATCGTCGGTATGTTCAAAAGCAGATTTGAAAATTTGTGCTTTCTTTTCGAGCTCTAACTTTTCAGTAACGTCCTTAATGATGTTAAAGTGTGCATCCCTGTCTTTGAACTTAAAACTAATCTTGCTAATCTCTACCAGAATAAACGCCCCGTCTTTCCTTTTATGCCTGTAAGGTCCACCGAAATTTCCTTCCCTAGTTTTAGCGGCTGAAGAATCGAGCAATGTTTGAATGTCTTCCGGTGTATAGAGGTCTGTTAGGTCCATCTGAAGGAACTCATCCCTTCGAAAACCATATAAGTTCAGTGCGGCGTCATTAACCTCCAGGAACCTTAAATTTTCTTTATCATAGATGTAAATAGGTTCCGGGTTATTTTTTATTAGTATTTCAAACATTCTTCCTCGCCGAATAATTATTTTTTCTAACTCATTTTCAGAATTGTCCTCTTCAATTAAGATGATAATTCTCTCAAGCTGCCTCTCTTTGTTGAATATTTTATTTAGGGCAATCTTATAACCGCGAAGATTCTCAAACGACTCTGTAAAAGTACCAAAAAAATCGAACTTTTGCGAAGTGTCGGATAACTCTAAAAATGCTTTCAATTTACCGGCAACTTCTTCCGAAAAAACTTCTTCCTGCTTTAGTCCTCTTAATTTATCAATATTAGTCAGGAGTAATTTACAAAAATCTTTGTTGGCATGCTTGAAAGTTGAATCTGCACCCAACATGGCGGCAGCAATAGGAATGCTGTTTAATAGTTTATCAAAAACTGATTTTATTTCTGTTTTGGTTGTTCTTGTTACCCTGCTACGGGTTTTCTGTATTATACCTATGATGGCAATTACATTGTTATCGGCATCGCTCAACGGAATCTCAATCGTTTGAAAATTTTCAGCAAATGCGATTCCTTTTAAAGGAATGCCCTCAATAATTACACTGTTTAATGATTCCTGAATAAATTTTTCAACTGAACCGTAGAGAGTTAAAAAATACTCCGGGATAAATGATTTTTCGTACTTTCCCTCCAACTGAGTAGTTTTCACACCCAAACTTTGAGCTAATTTGTCATTTACAATTACGTATCTGCCTTCATTATCTTTAATCCAAAATGATTCTTCAAGACTATTTATCTCTTTGCGGATTTTTTCTTTCCCGATAAATGTAAAAGGATATAATGATTTTACCTGCTCTAAAACGGAAATTATTTGTTTGTTTGTAATAACATCGCTTACTTCTCCGGTTATTACTTTCAGCGATGCTTTCCCTTTAGGTTCAATTATAAATTTTTCTTCCTTAAGTGAGCAGAATAGAAAGAGCTGTCCCTCTTCAATATACTTATTGATAGAAAGGTTCAGATTCAATTCTTCACCTGATTTCAGCAGCACCCGGATATTTTCTGAGTATGGTTTACTTTGGCTAATCGATTTTTTGAACAGCTCTCTGATCTCATCATAATAAGATTCATCAACAAGATCGAAAATATTGCGGGGGGTTTGCTGAACAGATAATAATGTAGTGGCTTCTTTGTTTATGGAAAGAATATTGCCGTGCTTGTCAAATACTATAAATGGGTTTAAAATGTTTTCATTGAGAGCACTTAGTAAGTTACTATTTAATTTATATTCGGATTGCAAGTTGATTCAACATGGTTTTATTTTAGCCGAAAGATAATAATTTATTATTTAAGAATGCTGCAGGCTATTAGCACACAGCATTCATTTTATGGAATTATTTATAATGACCCGACTATATTTAGAACACCTCTTTTTGTCTAACTATTTATAAATTAAACTTTTGCCTTCTATTTCCTTTTACCTACCGAATAATCAAAACTATAATCCGGGATTCGTTACATTAACGGTATCTGAATAAGGAGTGAAGAAACTATTGTCCTTCCGTCCTCTGATTCTGTACGCATATTCTACAGGTCCTACAGTGTTCAAATCGTCGTATTGGAACGTACTGCCTGACACTTCGGCTATCTTAAAGAAAGTACCTCCTCCTGAAACACTTCTTCGTTCTATCTGAAAGTGCGTTAATGGATATGCCGGGCTGTTGTATTCCCAGGTAAGCCGGACTTTTTTTCCGTCCGGAATATATTCTCCTTTAAAGTTTTGCGGAGGCAATACGGGTGGAATACCCGTAAACACGGTTGCTTCATTTGAGTAATCGGAATAATATAAACCATCACTGGATCTTACCCTATAAGTGTAATATTTATCGATCGAAAGTACCGAGTCCTTATAGCTATTTAATGTTCCGACAATTACGGCTATAACTGCAAAGGTTCCGCCTGCTTCCTTTCTCTCAATTTCGAAGAAAGTATTGTAAAGATCGGGATCATTCCAAATTAGCTCGACTTTACGCTGAACAACATTAAATACCGCCGTCAGGTCTGTAGGTCTTTTCATATCATAAGGATATGTTTGCGCAAATGCTTCGTTGGACATTGCCGAATCGCTCTCGGAATAAGCAATAATTCTGTAGTAATAAACCTGTCCTGGATTTAGCCCATTTAAGCTGTCGGTGTATTCGGTAACATTAGCCGGAACGAATCCGATCGGTTCATATTCCTGCCAGGTCATTTTGCGCATAATTTTGAAGAAGTTTTCATTATTGGAATTATCTTTCCATGACAATCTTATTTTTCTGCTTCCGGCTGCGGTTACAGTTAAGTTGCTCGGCGGTGCTAAGCTGCCTGAGCCGCTTGTGCCGTTTGAGTTAACCTCGCTACTGAAACCCGATGTTCCGAAAGAGTTAAAACCTCTAACTTTATAAAAGTAATTGATATTTGGATCGAGATTTTCATCATTTTTATTGAATGCTGTTGCAGATGCCTCAATTATTTTTTCATACGTACCGTCTATTCCCGCTTTTCGCCAAATCTCATAACCCTCAACGTTAGTAGAAGAATCGCTCCAGGTGATGTTTAGTGACGTTAATGATAACCGAATAACCCTGATATTATAAGGCGCATATGGTGGATTTTTATTCTCCGTAACAGTGATGTTAGAAGCAACATTACTCTTGCTCGAACCGCCATTGTTATCATAATAAATTAAATATATACTGATGGTCTGTCCTATAATCGTTGTATCCAAATCTAAAATTATATCCGGTTTTGAGCCGTTTGGTTTTGGCGGGAAATTCTGAATAAACTGACTATTAACGTATAGCTCAATGAATTTCATTGAACCCGGGCTGCTAACAGTATAATCAATTTTTGTATATCCTTGCGAGATAGCGGAGTTAGTAGCCGGATAATGAATTTCAATTTTTCCGGCAGTGCCGGTGCCAAAATCTTCCGGATCTGTAAAATTTGTGCATCCATCCGTAATTGCCAGTAATGGAAGGAACACATAAATCCAGAATTTGAATAATGTTTTCATTTTATTTTCCATATAATTCTATGGTCAAACTTTCCCTTGATCTAAGCGAGGGAATAGTTAAAAAAAAGTTTTTTTTAGCCTCATCGAATGCAACAGTATAATCTTTCGAACCGGTTTCTAACTGAAGCCCGGAAATGCGCTGAGGAATTGAAACCACTATGTTTATATCCTGTGCGTTTTTTGCAGCGTTGTTAGAAACCTGCAGTGAGAATCTTTCTTCATCTCTTTTAAGTATAGATATTCTAATATCCCTTTTTATATTCAGCCACTCAATCACTTTTGAGAAAGTTGTTATCCATGCACCGTTTTTCTCTAAATATCTTTTTAAGTCGGAAAGAAATTGGTATTCGTAACTTCCGTCAATTTTATTTATTTGATTTAAAAAATTCAAGACATACAATCCGCCATGATTTTTAACTCTATCATAATCGCTCTTATAAACAGCGGCAGCCAAATCAAGGTTAGAACGATGCCGGGGCGACTTAAAAACTTCGTCTGCTTCTCTATTTTCTTTGGTTAGAACAAATAATCCGTTAACAGTGTTCTTTTCGGGCAGCAGCGAAGCGTTGGTTCCATTGGTAAAAATATAATCAAATCCTGATTCTTTTATTAACTTAAGATTTTCTGAAGAAACAATTGGACCGAAAACTCTTAAACCAAAACTGTTTTGACCCGATACGCTTTTTAATAATCCGATAGCCTGTCTTAACCAATCTCGTTTATCTTGTATCGTCATTTGGTAAAAGCTGAACTCATCCCACGTAAGGTTAACCTCGCCGAGCAAACCTAAAGAAGATAATACTTTAGTGTAAAGAGCAGCGGATGTATAAGACAAAAAGAAATTTCCTTTAACTGCTAACCTGTTTAGAGAATTCTCGAATTCATTTATGTTCAAATATTGCGGATCGATGTATGCAGTAAAAACAGCCGCAGCTTCGTATTTTTTGGGCCACGTGTTAACAAATGCAATAGGCGTTGTGCCCAACCAATCGAATACGTTACGTAAAAAGGAATCAAAGACAGCTTTTTCCGCACTGCCTCCAATTAATTGTTCTAAACCAAAACCTAACCAAACTATTCTGCCGTCCCGCAGCTCTAATGAAGCAGCGCCGTGCTTTACCGCCTGCTCATCGCTTTTGATAAAATTCCCGGAAAGTAGATATTCTCCCAAGTAATTAACCGGCACTACAGGATTAGATACCGCAAGAGGAAGAGGTCTAGCACTAACTAATAATTTAGTTCCCCCTTCAATATTGTGCGTTAATGCGGAGTTACCTCCTAACGTGTGGATCAGCGAAATTTTACTATCGGTACGGACTTCTTCGGCTTCGAATCCTGTTAATGATTGCAGGTAAGATGTGCTGCGCATTTTTCCGTCGTCATTGTACGTACCGAAATTACCTAGAATAAAAATTCCTTTCTTCTCAATAAGAAAATCTTTGATGTTAGATAATTGATCTTCGTTAAGCACCTGAACGTTCGGGAATATTAGCAAATCAACATCGTCTAAGTCGTTATCTTCTAAATCGTCATCGGTAATGATTTTATAGGCGATCTTATTATTCATGAAATATAATTCCCATGCATCAGAGGCAGAAGGCTGCCCGGGGGAAATAATATTTTTTGTGTTCGCCGAATAAACCAATCCAATTCTATTTTGCGCAGAAATGTTCAGCGCAAAAACGAATAGCAAAGCTGCCAGGAAAGTAAACGATATTGTAACGTTCAGTTTCATTAATTATTCCGAAAAAATTAATTCGATAATCTTTTTTCGACTAAGCATTTGGTTTATCATAATCTATATAATAGGTGCGCGATTCTTTTGGTTTTAGGTCGTCGATATGAAGAAAAAGAACCTTGCTTCCTTCTTTATGTTCAAATCTTGCAGGCTTTGTACCGATAATTTCAGTATTTAACATAATATTACGGGCAGGATCGTTCAAGTCAACTTCAACAACCAATTGATTAATGGTTTTAACACCGGGATTGGACACGATGAGAGCAACACGTGTTTCTCCTCTTTTTTCCGTTCTCATCTCGATATAGTCTTTCTTTGCAAACCATTCTTGTATTTCGGTACCGGTAGCAATCCAGAATCCCTTTTTCTTAAGGTCTCGTATAACATCCCGTACAACATTCACATTGGCGGGCTGGCATTGATAGTCAGTATGGAACTTAAATATATACATGCCTCCTTCAAACAATACTCTATCAATATCTTCCTGATAAGTATAAAACTGAAATTCTGGAGCGGTTAAGCCAAAATCGCGGATAACCTCATAATCATCCCGCGCAGTTTTTGTCATTGTTATTATTCTATTTTCACCCCGTATAATTGTTTTTGGCACTGACCTGTCAGTTAAAGAATCAGTTAACACATATTTATAGCCTGCATCGATTGCCGCTTTTATTGTGTTCGGATCAAATAATCCGTAGTAAGGAATGCTGCCAAAGGTTTTAGCGCCGGTGGCTTTTTCGATAGCTGATCTGGCATTAGCCAGTTTATCATATTGTATATCATAATCATCAAGCTGATTAACGGTATCGTTAACCGATGTTAAGTACCCTACATCAACTATAGCGGCAACCTCGCCATATCTTGAGAGCGATTTAATTAAATTTGGTCTGGCTTCTGCTTCAAGCGGTGAAACGAAGAATGTGACCGGAGCCCGTTCAGACCGCAGAACATCTAATAAATAATTAACATTTTCAACATCTTCCTTTAATGTTGGAGCAATCATGGCTGCAGCCCTGAATCCGGTTGGCCAGTCTTTAATATATGCAACGGGTCCGTATGTGAGCCAGTTGATACAGTTATTGAATAATTTTTCAAAGTAAACATAATCTTCCTGCACTCCAATAACAGAGTTGATCTCAAATCCCATCCATACAAACCTGCCTTTGTTATACGTACCGTACACAATACCTGCGCTTTTCTTCACTTCCTCTCTAACTAACCCATCTTCCAACCGGTAGTTGTACCAGAAACTTACTTGTGTTGTACGGGGGTCTAAGACTTTAACTGACATTGGTCTATCCCACGTGGCAACCTTAAGCGGAAAGCCGGTGGGAATATTTGCAGTAAGGGGAAGCCCGCCTCTTAAGGTATGAATTTTTGTAATATCATCATTTTCGATTTCTTTACTAAATTCAAGCCCGAATACTTGCGATATAAATTCCCAGCCCCTCCATTTACCGTCGCTGGAGTATGAAGCAATACCGCTGGTAGCAAAAACACTTCCGCCTCTATCGATATATTTTTTTAGCTGTGATATTTCTTTATCACTAAGCGATCTTGAGCCAGGCAGTACCAGCATTTGATATTTGATATGCCTGCCTAATTCGATATCGGCATCGGAAATTATGTCATAACGCAGCTTGGAATTATCTAGAAATTTTTTCCATGTGGTAATATTGTCATTTAACCATGTACTACCTTCGGCAAACATATTCTCGGTATATTTTGAATAGAGTATCCCGATAGTCGGTTCTCCGCCCTCAACAACGCTTTTAACTACACTGGAACTAGGAATTAAATCTCCAGGATTAAACTTTCCGAATATACCGCGCAGAACAAACAAATAAACGATGATAGCACCTATAAGAATGATCATACCCGTTACGAAAATCGTAAAATGATTAACGCTGCTCCTATAAGGAGATATGTTCCTCTGGGCTCCCATTCGATTGTTTACCGCCACTTTAATGCTCCTGATTGTTTATCTTCTTTAGCCGGTACATAGCCTTCAGAAGTATATTTAAAGAATTTTGTTTCACCCGTCTTTCTTTCCTGTTGTGGAGGAATGAAACTTGGTCCTTGATAAGCTTGCGGTCTTGTATAACCTGGCGCGCCGGGCTGCCTGGGTTGAGAAAACTGCCTGCCTTGCATATATGCCGGAGCCGGACGACCCTGCTGCTGCGCAAATACCGGCTGTCTTTCAGCTTGGTAACCAGCCGGTGCGGGCTGCGGTTCATAGTATGCAGGTTGCGGCGCGTATTCTCTGGCAGGAGCCTCTGCAGGAGTAACAAGCTCGGCTCTAACCGTTGCCGGTTGAATAGCAGGTACTTCCTGTCCTCTTCTTTCCCTTATTTTATAAAGGATGTACGCTCCGATTGCTAAGAAAAAAGTACTGATTGTTGCAACCAGAATAATCGTTGATAATATCGGAATTAGTTCCATGAGAACCTCTCAGTTTATATTTATTATTAGTTAAAAATTATACCTTTGCCGTTCCTACCCGCTGTAATTTTCCCCAGGTCATTTTTATTCCCACAAATTCTTCAATGGTTGACATCGCCTTACAGATATCAATTACCAGAATAAAAAACATCCTGTAAATTATAGCATAACCCACTAACCTGAATTCCTCTTTCTCTACTGCAACGCAATAGAGAGCTGTAACTAAATCTAACAGCGCCAAACCAGCCCACCAGAAGAAAAGAAGCTGTGTAAAACCAAATGCAAGCGCTGCAGTTATGAAGAAGAGATTTGCTGCAATGTTCATTGTTGGCCAAATCAATACTTCATAGAACATTGTCCAGAGTATGAATGTATCGCCAAAGTTAATTGTAGGATTAACCAGCAAATTCTTATGCTTTCTGATTGATTGGAGAATACCCCGTGTCCATCGGTAACGTTGTTTCAATAATTGCTGCAGTTTTGCCGGAGCTTCTGTCCAGGAAATCGAGTTCGGTTCATAATATATCTTCCAGCCGTTGGCAAGTATCTTTAGCGTTAAGTCGGCATCTTCCGCAAATGTATCGCTGGAATAAAATCCCGCTTCTTCAATTGCTTTCCTTCTGAATAAACCTATGGGACCGGGAATTATGTTAACCATTCTTACATAACTCTGTGCGCTTCGAGCCATATTCAAACCTTCAATGTATTCAAGCGCCTGCAAATCAGTTAAGAATTTTTTTCTATTAAGAACTTTTACATTACCTGCTACAGCGCCAATTTCGGGATTGACAAAATGTCGCACAGCCACTCTAATTGAATCGGGAGATAATTGCGAATCGCCGTCCATGCAAAGTACAAATTCAGCGTTTGAGTAACGTATTCCGGCATTTAATGCACGTGATTTTCCTCCGTTAGGTTTATTTATTAACGAAACTTTCACGTCACCGTATTTTCCTTTTTGATAACCCACTAACTTTTCGGCTACTTCTTTTGTTTTATCTTTTGAACCATCGTTAACTATAATAATTTCATAATTTGAGTAGTTCAATTTCAGTAAAGATCCTACCGAATCTGCCACAACCTTTTCTTCGTTGTAAACAGGAACAATAATCGATACGAACGGATAATAACCATTCACGGCTTTGAATGTATATTGGTTAATGTACAAATACGCCAATACGAGTATAGCGAAATATCTAACAAGCAAAACAAAAAGGAAGATTACCAAAGCCACTATTACAGCATACTCAAGCAGAGATTCAAACGACAATACAGTATTCGGAAGGGTATATGCAATAATTAGTATAAGAACAAGTGAAATTATTCCGCTCACTAAAATTCGTTTGATAAGTTTAGATTCAATATTCTCAGCAGCCGGCAGCGGCTCGTAGTTATCTAAAATTAGCGTAGATTTTTTTGTTTTTTGATCTGTTTTCATATCGATAAATCTTTGTTTTTTGCTAATAAACTCAATTTTAATGCCACCTTGAAATAACCCAAATATGATGTTTTATTTCACTATTCTTGTTCTATCATAAGATAAAATTTTTCCATGTATCATATTAGAACAAGCAGTTGCTTTATCAATTAAAAATTGAGACCATTTTTATTTAATGCCGTTGATGTTTAACTCATATTTCAGGATAAGAATATCAGCCGCGAAAAATTAAGACCAACTTAATTTTGGTATAAATTAGTGAAATTAAATCCAATAGTAAATTGAAATTTGGTGCACTCATAAATCCAGTATTTCCGAAGGATTCTAAGAACAGTCATTTCAGGATTATTAGCGTAGCCTGACTTATGTTTGCAAGAACAGCAGGTTGATTTTCTAAGTCAAAAAAAAAGCGGAAGTAATGAGTCACTTCCGCTTAATGAGATAAAAGAAACGAGGGACTAAAAATTAGAACGTCCAGAATGCGGCGATACCGAATGAAGTTGAACTATATCCCAATCTTTGCTGCACGGTGCTTCCGGTAGCTAATCTAGCTTGAATTGTAAAACCTTCTACTAATTTTATCCTTGCTGCACCAAAAATTTCTCGAAGAATATAGTTGTTTTCAGGAATTATTCCTAGTTTACCTCCGAAAGTAATTACTGAAGTTCTATCGCTTATAATATCCCATTCTGCCCAGCCGCTGTGCGATTGGTAATTAGCCGGTGACCAATACAACGTAGATCTGTTATTAAAATTCAAATAGTAATATTCATAACCGGCTCTAAAATCTTTTTCAAACGTTTTGCCTACTCGAAGCTCGAAACTGTTACCGGAATTTCCATCCGAAACATTCAAGTATGTATTTTTACCCGATAAAAACAGACCCGTTTCAAGGTGATAATAACCTTTAGCCGTAAAATCATGAACCCGCAGTCTTTCGGTTACGAGGTATGGAGAGTAAAGAATTTGGACGGCATCCATTGAAGTATAATATATTCCTGCTAAGAATTTTTCCGGCTTTTCTGCTCTAAGACTTGCTTCAATTACCGGTGAACTTTCTTTATTGCTGAAAATAGTTTGTCCTAAGCTGCCATAAGTTGTAACGAGTTTACTAATCCTGCCGTACAGGTGCCCTCTGAAAACACTCAAGTTTAAGCGGTCGGCATCATTTTCAATTCCTCCGCGAAATGCCGAAGCACCGGCAGCGAGAAAGCTTGTTATTCCCACTTCAACTCTTAATCCCTGTAAATCATACCTGAATTTTAAGTTATCTGCAAAATAACTGGCTTCCGGACTTATAAGAAAATATGTAGGAAATTCTCCGGGATAGCCTAAGCCGGGTTCACCTTTACCCAGCCAATCCATTCTCATTTGTATAATTTGGGATGAAGGATACTCGGTTAAGAGCCGGTCATAAATTTCATAAGCTTTATCGTAATCTTTTATTGCCATGTATGAATCGCCTAAATAAATTCTGGATTCAATATCATCGGGATTTTCGGCAACAAGCTTTTCAAATTCTTGCAGTGCAAGGAGCGAATCGCCTGCCCAATAATAAACCTTCGCCCTCTGTCTGCGTAATTCAAAACTATTGTTTTTCTCAATTAAATCTGAATAAATCTGCACAGCTTTGTCATAGTTTTTTGCACAAACGTAAGCTTGAGCTATTTCCTCCCAAACTTTTACCGAAGCTTCGGTTTTGGTCAGATAAGAATTATAAAGCTCGATTGCTCGTGAGCAATTCTCATCAAATACTTCTTTTCTTGCTTCTTCAAGTATAGAATACAACGCTGCTTCGCGGTTTCTTTCTTTTTGAAGATCAAGATTAAATTGAAGCTGCTTCACATCTGCATCATTCGGATCGATACTTTTCGCACTGCTTAAATATTTTTGAGCCGATACATAATCCTGCTTCTGGAAATTCAGCATACCCAGTGCAATAAGTGCCTGCATATTCTGAGGATCTTTTCTAAGAACACTCTCTAAAAGTGTTTGTGCTTTGTCAAGATCTTCATTAGACCATACCGCTATTTGAGCTCTTAACAATTGGTAGTCGGTTTTGTTTGGATCAAGATAAAGCAAACCATCTAAAATCTCTTTTGATAAAGCATAGTCCTTATTCCACTGTGCGTACTGTGCTAGGCGGAAATTAACAACTTGATCTTCGGGTTTCATCTGCAAATACTTTTGAAGAATGCCCATTGCAGTGTCGTATTCCTTCATATAAGCATAATATTCAGCTAACTTCAATGTGGCTTCCCTGTCATAAGGATCGGATTCCAATCGAGACTTGTATTTATCAATCTGTGCGGCATAGTAATCATTTCTTGCTTTGGTAACACTCTGCCAGAGGTCGATAAATCTTGTATTGCTGGATTGAGTCTCAGCCAAAATCTGAAGCTGATTATACGCTTCTTCATATCTATTTGCATTCACAAGCTCTTCTACCAGCTTGAACCGAGAATTTGTATCGCCGGGATTCCTTCGGAGTATTCTGTAGTAACGGTCTATTGCATACTCATAGACAGGTGGTTTTGGTGCAATGCCGTAAGTATGTTTTACCGAAGTATCATTAACTGTATAGATATACCCTTTTCCGCGTGCCTGATCTAATCCATCCATCGCTTCCTTGAAGAAGGGTTTTATCTCCAGGGCATTCTCAAATGCCTCTATCGCTATTTTGTTTTTGCCAAGCCATAGAGTAAAATAACCATACCTCGACCACAACCTTTGATCAGTCGGGAATTCTTCCGTGTATCTTTTAAGTATGGGTTCTCCTTTTGCGATATGCCCGTTTTTTGCCAGGATTTCCGAATATCTTATAATTTCGTCAGGTGATGCTTTTTCTCTTAGCAGGTATTGATCGTACCATTCCTCAGCCAAAGCCCACTCGCCTAAGTTCTTGTATGATTTTCCTATTTCAAGATAATTCAATGCCTTGTTCGGATTTAATGCAATCTCCCTGCGATGACCTTCGATCTTATTATAGAGAAGCTTGTACCAATCGTTTGTCGCCCGGCTTAGGTTTTCATTAATTTCTCTGTTCGTAGGTTCGAGTTTTCGTGCAGATCTGAAATCATAGACAGCCATTTCGTACTGACCGCGCTTTTCATAACACAGCCCTCTTAGATTGAAACCGGCGGCTTCCTGCGGTCTGGCAGAAACATATCTATTCAATAAATCGATAGCCTCTCCATATCTTCCGACCTGCATTTGTTTTTGTGCTTCACTCTTAAGTGCAGTTACCGAATTTTGTGCTGCTGTAAAGCCAGATACGAACGTAATTAAAAGAATTGCCGTAATTATCAATTTAGTTTTCATAGCCGCTTTCTTTTAATTAAAAAATCCAAGTCTATTTTTTTCGGAAACATTTTCCAACAACAGCTCGTGCAGCATCTCGTCGGCATTCCTCGTTTTCTCATCCACTCTAATTGCATAAACGGAAATATACTGCACTACCTTAGTGATGTATGAAGGATCGTCGCCTGGTAAATTACTTTTTACTTTTGCAATAATATTTTTTATTGCCTGTTGATCTTCTTTTGTTATCAGCACTACAACCTTATCCTCAATAACACAAATTTTATCTTTCTTATCGGTGGAAAGCCTGATTGCATTCTTTAACTGATTCAATGTTAATAAGCCCATTTGTTCGGCTGTGTGATCAAACTTGAACGAAAGAATGGTAAACACCTGTCCGGTGCTTTTAAATAGCGCAATTTGATTGTTAAGAATTAACTTAAAATCATTCGCATTGTAAAAATTAGAATATGAATAGTCCTCTTTCGGTAAATCCATATTGGCAAGGATGGTATATTTTTCTTCCGTGCGTACCGGTTTAGCTGCAGCAGCCCGGGCAACCGGTATGGAAGCTTCATGCTCAACCACAATTCCTTTATACGGCTCTATATAGTAGTTTGCTGTAAATTCTCCTTCGGTATGACCGATATTTGGAATAATGCTCATTCTTCCGCCTTGAGTTCTTCCTTCAGTATCTTTAGGACGCTGTAGAAAAATCATTCCTGTTACGTTTGCTGAAAGAGCATCGACGATTTCTTTTGTAGCCGGCGTTGCAGGTTCACCTACTATGAACAAGCTGGTAATTCCGCTTTCCTCTATTGTTTCGCATGTTTGAAGAAAAACATGGTATAAAAGATTAACGTCATCAAATCCCACAAAAGGTGTCAGCTCATCAAAAACAATTTTTTGCGGTTGATATTGCTCTACTACCGTTACGATGTCCTTTAAGTATTCAACAAGAAAATCATCAGGGTTGCCAACCTCATACAAATCTGCAGGAGGAGCAACCCTAACGACTATGATAAGGTTCTGATTCATATAGTGCTGAAGGTCGAAGTCGATCGATGCTGCATGGATCATCAAATCTTTCGGGCGCATACTTGTAAAGTATAAGCACACCTCCTTTTGTCTGGCACATTCCATTGCATATTGTAAGCCGAGCAATGTTCTACCCGACTTACGCGGTCCTACCATCAGATAGGTACCCCCCCGATAGAATCCACCCCATGCGCCGTCAACCAAAGAGACACCAGACGTGATTAGTTCTATTTTCTTTTTCATTTCCTTATCACTTTTATTGTCAAAATTTTACAGCTCATAATAAAAAAATTACAGTATGTTTAGGCTGTATTTATAATTTGCCGAAGCTTTGGGTTCAGTCTTCAACCCTCTTCGCTTTAAACTTAGAAATTTTGGGGTGTTCCCTTCCAAACGTTTACCGTTTCCTCCGGTAGAAATTTTTTTCTTTATTTCTTCATCAATCAATTCCAAAACCACACCTTTGTGCGGCTCAATAATATATTCCGATTTAACTTGTCCTTCATAATGCCCGATGTTAGGAGTAATAATCATCTCTCCTTTCTTCTCATCGGTTTTCTTTTCAAGATAAACAACGCCGGTTGAAAGACTAACTATTGAATCCACCAGTTGCTTAGCCGCAACCGTAGCCGGATCCCGTAAAACATATAAACTTGTAATACCAGCCTCTTCAATTATCTCAGTAGTATGTGCATACACATCTTTTAACAGTTCACTGTCCTGAAATCCGATAAAAGGGGTCATCTCATCAAATACAATTTTGTCCGGTTCAGCCTGTTCCACAACCAATTCAAGGTCTTTCATATATTCCATCAAGAATGAATCTGCATCGCTGCCGTCGTAAAGTTCTTCGGGGGGTGTAACTCTTATAAGTATTATCTGATTTTGATCCATATAGTGCTGAATATCAAAATCGACAGATGCTGCATGGATTAGCAGCTCTTTTGGGCGGATGGATGTGAAGTAAAGACAAACTTCCTTCTGCTTAACGCATTCTCTGGCATATTGTAGTCCCAACAAAGTTTTTCCTGTTTTATGCTGACCGATTAGCAAATAAGAACCGCCCCTGTAAAAACCCCTCCAGATTTTATCCACTAAAGGTATACCGGAAGGCAAAATTTGTACTTTTTTTCTCATAATTATTCTATTTTTTTCTGATAGTTTTCCAAATACCATGCCGCCAAATGTCTTGCAATAATTGTTTAATACCGCACTTATTCGCATTTTTTTGGTTTAATAAGAGACATAACATTTAGGCGTGTACTACAATGTTACATGTAATATTTTCAACTATTGTTGTGGGAATGAATGAACAATTAATGAGGATAGTACGCAGAGTAAGTACAGATATCTGAATTACTTATGTTTTTTTGGTTCGAGAAGTTTAATGAAACAGGTTTTATCTGTTCGAATAATAACCGTACACAAAAAGCGCCGTTGCATTCCCAACAATAGTCGGCTCGTTAGTTATGTAATCCATTCTGTCGTCATAATATTTTATTGAATCTGTATTGAAATAGTCGTATGTAAAATTCGTCCTCTCGATGTTATAATTTTCCAGTAAATCTAATGGTGCTGGACCTGCAGACAAAGCACCCGGCAAATATCCTCCTTTAAAATAAGCAATTTGTGAATGAAAATTTTTAGGAAAAACTGAACCTATATTATAAATGAAAGATATACCCCATGGATTTCTTCCCAGCACATAGTCTCTTTGATAAACTGCTAATGAATCAAAATCATTTTTTCCCGTAAGATGTTTGTAAAGAATAGCCTGAAGCGTAACGCCTAAAAGTGAGTTGGTCGTTCCCCATGAATAAGGAATTCCTTCTTTAAAAATTGATGAGTTTTTCGTCTCATCGTAATGCCTAAGACTATTAGCTATATAATCAATATAACGCGGTTCTATTTTACCAAGACGGTAATGTGCTAACGAATTTAAATTTCCCCAGCTCCACCAATAGTCCGAATCGGCACTATCAGCATATTCCTTGGCATCTAATAAATATTGCTCATCCTTCGTTGTTAAAAAAAGCTCAATTGCAGCTAAAGCTAATTTGCCATAAAAGTGATTATCTTGATAAAAGCCAGAAGGACTTTCATCTATGTCAGGAACATTGTTTCTAATTTGATATAACTTCTCGGCGGCATTTAAACATTTCTCTGCAAATTCATAATCCAGGAATCGTTCTGCCCAAACTTTGGAGGCAAGTGCTAAGGCTGCCGAAAACATTCCTATTTGGTTTTTACCGATCGCAACAAATCCGGGGCGGTCATAACGAAGCGTATCTTCCTCCGGCATACGCCAACCTACATCGTGATCTCTTAAATCCTGCACTTGAGTTACAAGTTTGTTTCCATCGTAGTTACATCGAAGCAGCCAGTCGATTCCTACCCGGGCTTCTGCTAATACATCGGGAACACCGTCTTTATTATTATCGAAGCCGAATTTTTGCTTATTAAATTCATAAGAGAAAATCAGCATATAAGTTGTGTAAGCCGTAGTAGAAAGAAATTTGAGATAGTCACCCGCATCATGCCAGCCGCCGGTTAAATCTGCCATTTCAGTATCGGGGTCTCCAATTAATCTTGCAACATCAGAAAGATGACATGGACCATGCAGATATGGATTTGTCGGACCACATCTTTGAACCGAAAAGAATATCATTAATGAATCTCTAACGCTGTTAAAAACCCTCTTATCAATTTTAAATGGATAAGATTTCTGTCCATCTATTTCAAGTAAGTACATGCCGGGTTTATTTAATTCAGAAAAATCAACTGTGTAGCAATGGCTAAATTTTGAATAATTATAACCGCTGTCAGAAACTTCCGATTCAAATATTGTCTTTCCATTTTGAACGTTTAATATTTTAAATTCTTTGGAATAAAGAGGATATTCCGAAAAGACAACTGCGGATTTAATATCTTCAGGTAAAAATCCGACTTGATTTGCTCTGATAAAAATTTGATTGGGATTTGAAGCTGAGCAACTGAATTGAAAAGAAGATATGAAAACGAAAAGTGTTACGATAAAGTTTTTTTGCATATAATAATTTTGAGTTATGATAACCGAAGCTTAATATTTAAGTAACTCAAGTTAACCGTTTGAAATAGAAACCGTTCCATAGGATCCTCGGATAAAACGGTTTATAAGTTGAACTTTTCTTAAGCAACCCACGACTTAAGTCGTGGGCTGCTGAAAACAAAACCATGAGAATGAAACCGTTTCAACGGTTTTTGATCCATAAAGAACTTAAACGTTCAACTTGAGTAAGTAATTAACTCACGTTACGCAACTAAACCTTTCCCGAATGCGTTTCCTTAGGAACCTTCGGTCGGGATCTTTATTACAAGGTTTTATTAGTTTCTGCGTAAGAAGAGTAATTAATTCTCACTTTAGAATTAAATTTTATATTGATTAAACTCGGTTTATGTATTAGAATTTAATTAGATGGTACATAGCTAATCAAACCATTGCTTTTATTTTTTCTATCAAAGTATTTTTATCAACCGGTTTAGCTATAAAATCATTTGCACCGAGACTTAGAAATTTTCCCTTATCCTGACTTGAGGAATAAGCCGTAACTACTAACACCGGAATTTTTAATTTCATTTCGTTCCTTAGCCTTGGAAGTAATTCGGTTCCCGCCGGTTTACCTTGAAGATTAATGTCGAGCAGAAGGAGACTGTAATTGTGAGCTTTAAGCATCTCAAGTCCCTTCTCGGCAGAGTTAGAAGTATCAACATCGTAATGATCGCGTAAATAAATTTTGAATATAACTTGGGTGTCTGTATTATCCTCAATAATCAAAATTCGCTTTCGCTGTAACTCCGGTTTATCCCCTGAGCTTGAATCTGTTTGCATTAAGTTATACTGTAAAATGTAAATTATTATTTTGCACTTGCTGTTTCTTCTTTTCCCGACCGAAGGTTCCTTAGGAAAAGCTTTTCCTAAGTCCGAAGGATCTTTAGAGAACCTTTCCAAAGGATCGTTCCGACGGTCGGGAACCTTCGGTCTTTTTGGGAAAATTAGTGCCTATTACTCCATCCCAAAGAGGTGAACTAACGCCGAAACCACGACCCGGATTTAAGTAATGATGCCTCATGTGATGATTTTTAATCGCAAGCCAAAACTTATTATGCATATTAAAATGATGAATTGCATAATGAGTCAAATCATAGAACAAATAACCGATTAAAAAGCCGATAAAGAATGTCGATACTGCAACTGCGCCCAAAATCGCTTCAAATAAAAAGTAAAAAAGAACTGCTAATGGAATGCTAACCGATGGAGGCATAACCAACCGTCTCGAATCGCTCGGATAATCGTGATGCACTCCGTGAAAGATGAAGTGTATCTTTTCACCGATCCATGATTTTGGTTGGTAGTGAAAGACAAAACGATGCAGCGAGTATTCCGTAAAGGTCCAGATGAAAATTCCTAATAGAATATAAGCGACGATAACCCCAGCACTAAGTTCATAAATTACAATTGAGCGAAAAGCGAAATAAGATATCACCGGCAAATAAATAATAGCAGGAACAGCCGGATGAACGCGCGAGAGAGCTTCGAGAATATCATTGTCGAACATCCTTACGGTTTCATCTTTATTAGATACAAAGTTCTTTGGCATGTTGATATTCCTTAATTATTTTTTCCGAAGGATCGTTTTGAATTCGCCAACAATTTAACAATTTATTCAAATAATAAAAATTGTTTTTCGTCAAACGCTAAATTTTTACTACGCCTATACCCGGGCGGTCGTTCAAAGTTACCTTTCCGTCAATTATTTTTGTACCGTCAAACACATCATTGCTAATTAAAAGCGCTCCGTCGAGATCTGCCCAATCAACCATAGTGGATAAATGAGAAGCGGCTGATATTGCGCATGAAGTTTCAGTCATGCATCCGATCATTACCTTCATTCCTAATGAACGGGCTAATGTTAACATTTTATGAGCCTCGCGCATTCCGGTGCATTTCATCAGCTTAATGTTTATTCCATTAAAAACACCATGCGCTTTTATTACATCCGACAGCCTTTGAATCGATTCGTCTGCAATCGTAGGCAATGGACTTCTTTCAGTTAACCACGCCATATCGTCTATATTTTCTTTTGGCATTGGCTGCTCAACAAATTCAACATTTTGCTCGCTTAACCAATGGATCATGTCTAAAGCAAAGTGTTTATCCTTCCACCCTTGATTTACATCCACAGTAAGCGGCTTATCGGTAACCGAACGGATCGTTTCGATCATCTCTTTGTCGGTATCACGACCCAGCTTCACTTTTAATACTTTATACTCTTCGGCTTCTTTTACTTTTTGCCTTACTACCCCGGGTGTATCTATACCAATGGTGAATGAGGTGTAAGGAGTATTATGCTTGTTAAATCCCCAGATGTTATACCACGGTTTATTAAGCAGCTTACCAATTAAATCGTGAAGTGCAATATCTACAGAGGCTTTAGCCGCCGGATTACCGGGAGCAATTTTATCGATGTCATTAAATATTTTTTCTAAGTCAAATACGTTATCATATATGGAAAGGTCAACCTTGGATAAAAAATTCAAAACGGATTCATGAGATTCACCAAGATACGGCGGCATCGATGCTTCACCGTAACCGGTAATTCCTTCATATTCAATTTCGGTTAAGACTACAGGCGTTGTGGTTCTTGAACTTGTGGCGACAGTAAAGACGTGCTTCAATTGGAGTGTATATGGTTTGTATGATAATTTCATCTTTCCGGACATTTTAGCTCCAGATTTTTTTGTAATGGGGTGAATATTCGTTAAGTAACCGGAAGTTATTGCAGCACCGGCTAACAAGCCAGATGTTTTTAAGAATTTCCTTCGATTCTGTTTCATCTGATTTCAGCTCCGTTATTGATTGAGTAATTCTTTTTGAACAAGCTTTACCCCGTTCTTGCCTATGGATGTTAGAATCCTTTTCGCTTTTACGAAAGTATTAAATCTATATTCGCTAAAATTTTCTTTTGATCTATCGAGACTATTAATCTTTACTCTGCCTGATGAGTGAATGAATTCCATATTGCCAATGTAAATACCGACGTGAATAATTCTTTCGGGTTTGTCTTCGGTTTCTTTCGAACCGAAGAACAATAAATCGCCCGGCAGCAAATTATCAAATCCATCTTTTGTCTCGATTAGTTCGCCAACGTGCGCCTGCTGTGAAGCGTCACGTGGAAGAAGAATACCATTTAAGAAAAAAACGGTTTTTGTGTAACCGCTGCAATCTACACCTTTTACGGAAGTCCCTCCCCATAGATAAGGAAGCCCCATTAAGGATTTTGCGGTTGAAATAATATTATCGCTGTTAATCTTCAGTGAAGATAACCACGATTTATAATCTTTAGCTTCATTTGCTTCGAGATATGCGATTCTGCCATCAGGATACATAACTTTGATGTATTGATTTTCTTCCTCAAGCTTAACGAAAAGATCACCTGCCACCACATCCGAAACAGGAATCGAGTGTTTGTCTTTTTCGGAATAGCTCATTCCAAAGATACGGGTATAAATAACTTTTTTGGTTTTATTCCAGTCGTCGAAAGAAGATTTATTCATTAATTCTATTCCGTCATCGTCAACCCAGCCAAGATAGTCATCGGTAGTTTGAATAAGATACCACCCTCTATTTTTCTTATAAACCTTCACCGGCGAGCCTAACAGCGCCTGAGTAACAAGCTCGGACGAATGCTCGGATTTAGCGCGGATATTTGCAACAGATAAATTAACCACACCGAAAATATTATCTCCCAATTCTTTAGCAGGCAGAAGCTCCACTTCATCCTTTAGATTGTAGCCTGCTTTTGTTAGCTGGTCGACAAGTTCATTTTTTGCTTCTTCCAAATTTGTCTCTCCTTCAAGTATTATAGAATCCTTTTCCATTGTCAGCTTGATGTCAAACATAGCGGTTCTTTTATCCGGTGCAAAATTGCGTTTTACTTCTTCATAAATTTTTTGTGCTTCTTCCATCAATAATTTTTCTTGTGGGAATAAATTGACAGTCAAAATAAAGGCGAGCATGAGGATAAGATTTTTCATACGCATATTCTTAGATTCTTAATCTTTAGAAATTAAGAGAAAATCTCTTAGTTATAAAATTCCTCCAAAGGAGTCCTTTGGACAAATCTCAAAAAACAAATTACAAATAATGTTCAATCTTCTAATATCAATAAATCAAACCGAAGCGTGACAAGCTTTTCCCGAATGTATTTCCGAAGGATCCCGACCGAAGGTTCCTTAGGAAAAGCTTTCGGGACGGAATTGTTTCGATACGATTTTGAATTTGTTATTTGGTGTTTATTTGTCCTATGGATCCTACGGATAATTTGAGTTTTGTTATTTGTTTTTTACTTACAATTAAAATTTTTCGAATGAATCCTTTGGACAAATATTTTTGGTTAGTGTTTTATGTGCAAAGATAGAAATTTTTTAACTTAAATCTAAAAAAGCGTCACCGTAGATATATGAAATTACGAAGGTGACCAAAAACAAAATGTCCTGTCATTTCGCCTGCCTGCTGCAGGCAGGAGGGAGTCTTTGACCGAGAAATCTTTCCGTTGGGTGCTAAGATTCAAATTGATCCTTCGGACAAGATTTCTCCCCCGACCGAAGGTTCTCCGAGGATCCTTGGACTAAGGAAATGCTTTTCCAAATGAACCTACGGTCGGGGTCGATCAAATGATCCTTTGGTCTAAAAGATCCTTCGGAAAATGACAATTCTTACTTTTCGGAACGACCCTTTCCAAAGGATCCTTCGGATGGATTAGTCAGCCTCTAACCAAAAAAAGCCTGATAAATCAGGCTTCGTATTCTTGTCTCGATGTCTTATATCAATCTTTTGAATTGAATCGAACATTATTCATTTTTCATTCCGTGTCCGAAGGATGTTGTGCATTAAATGTTTAATATTCATTGATCCTTCGGATTTTCATTCCCACACTAACATGGTTTCGGTATCCAAACCTCCAACGTCACTGCTTTAGACGTTGGAGGTTACTTAAACCATTACACGCACAAAAACTCTCAATTAGCAACCTCCGATGTTTGCACGCTGGTTTGTCCCGGGTAACATCGGAGGTTTGTCATCAAAAAACCTCCAACT
>JAGUYG010000084.1 GCA_020061465.1 Ignavibacteriales bacterium | reverse complement strand
CTAAAGATCCTACGGATAAGTCTCTCTCTTTTTAAGAGAGAGATTATCCCGAAGGGATGCCTTCGGCAGAGTGAGTTAAATTTATTTTGGACAGATATGTACTTCATATTGAAAAAATGAAAGGACGATGATCTGCAATTTACTTTGCTTATCTTTGCAGCCAAAAAATTGAGGATATATGCAAATAGGAATTGTTGGTCTTCCGCACTGCGGGAAGTCTACTTTATTTCAAACAATAACTAAAACACATCTCGATACTTCTGAACTTGCCATGACGGAAGCCCACCAGGCAGTAATAAAAGTACCCGACACAAGACTTGATAAGCTAACGGAGATATTTCAGCCGAAGAAAAAAACAAATGCTGCGATCGAATTTGTTGATATGATCGGATTACAAAAGGGAGATTCGGGCTCGGCGAAATTTACGGGAAACTTTTTATCGAAAGTAAAAACCAGCGATGCACTTATCCAGGTAGTTCGTCTATTTGAGAATGAATTAATTCCTCATCCCAACGGTTCAATCAATATGATGAGAGATATCGAAACTTTCGAAACGGAATTTTTAATTTCCGATTTGACTATAATCGAGAAACGTATTGAGAATCTTAAAAAACAAATCTTGAAATTAAATGACGACCAGCTAAGGAGAGAGCTAAGCGTACTGGAAAAATGTTATAATTATCTTCATGAAGAAAAACCGCTTCGCTACGTTGATTTACCAAAGGAAGAAATGCAATTACTGAGATCGTATCAACTACTGACAATAAAACCGATGTTGATTGCTTTGAACCTAAATGAATCTCAAATATCCGATCGCTCATTCGGAAAAGACGTTGAGGGATATATGGACATACTTGTTAAAAAGAAAATCGGACATAATACAAAAGCAGTTGCATTCTACGGCAAAATTGAAATAGAGCTTTCCGAGTTTTCGGATGATGAGGCAGAAATGTTCATGAAAGATTACGGTATAAGCGAATCGGCGCTAAATAGATTAATTGCCGAGGCGTACAGTCTTTTAGGACTCCAATCGTTCTTTACAGTAGGTGAAGATGAGTGCAGAGCGTGGACGATAAAAAAAGGAGTGAATGCGCAGGAGGCGGCTGGTGAAATTCATTCCGACTTTTATAAAAAATTTATCCGTGCAGAAGTAGTTCATCATGATGATTTTATCAAATACGGTTCATTTGCAAAAGCAAAAGAACAAGGTGCATGGCGGCTTGAAGGAAAGGAATATATTGTGAAAGATGGGGATATAATCGCTATCCGGCACAGTTAGCGCCAAAAAATTCAGTTTAAAGAACAAACCTCACATGCACACTGCTTTGCAGTTTTTCGTAAATCAAATTCCGGATTAATTCGTTCGGCACTTCGACTGTTAAATTCAAACTATAATATTTCCCCTTGCTGCTTATGTTCGAAGGTGTAACTCTGTAAACCAGTCCAATAGTAACTTCTTCAATTAGGATTAATAGTTCGTCAACGTTTTCGCCAATTATTTTGTAATCCCATTCGCAAGGGTATTCGATGTCGGGTTTATCTATATTATGTTCTGATATCATGTAAATTTCTTTGTAAAAAATCTCCGGCAATTGGAAAAATCAGAGTTCTTCTGCAATAGCAATAATATGATAATCGGGATCAATAAAGTATGCAGCTCTATGTCCCCAGCTTCGTTCTTGCACCGGGCTTAGTTCAATTGCACCTAATGATGCAGCTCTTTTAAGATAATCTGCTGCGTCGTCTGTGAACAGATAAAGTTCGCTCTTCGGGTTGATGCTTGAGTCTTCTGAACCAAACAATTTACCGTTCAAAATTTTTTTGATACCAGAGATAGGCATAAGTCCCAGCACACAATTATCCGATAAACTAAACTCCGTCATGCCCGGCACAAACAGCTGCGGCTCCATATTCAATAAAAACTTATAGAAAGCCGTGCTTTTCTTCTGATCGCTCACAAACAAAATTGTATAGGTTTTAGAAATCAAGGGTTTACAGATCTCCATTATTTGCACAGAAATATTTCTGTATCGTAAAGATGATAGTTATATCTTACTATTCTTCTTTCGGTATTGGGTTCAACAGCGCTGCATGTATTACAGCCAGATTCAGATTTGTTAAAAAATTCATAAACAGGGCTTAATTTAGAACTATCAACAGCATAGGGCATACTGAATACCCTGAGATCGCCGGGGAAAACAATCCCAACTTTTATTGAATCGAATAATTCCGCATCATTAGCAATCAAATGATAACAACCTGTTGAATCGGTTAAAGCGAGGGGGCGCTCAAAATCAACGAGCAAACCATTCAGCGATTGATAGGTTGAAGTATAATATTTGCTCAAACCAAAAAGCTGAACAGTATAATCTCTCTTGTCTGGAATTGTATCACAAATAATACTACCTGAAACCTCGTACCTAAAATGCGGCGGCGGTAGGGGTGACTCGCTGTAACCAATAGAAAAGCTCATAATAACCGCCGCTATAAAAAAATACTTTTTCCCCATTTCATCTCTCGTTAAAATTTAATTCATTAAGCTGCAGCTGAATCTAAAGAATTAATGTAAGTTGAAATACCGCTGCAATTATTTCTTCCGTGTATAATTTATTTCAAGCGATTTAAATTCATTTCCGTATTGTTCCATATACATTTCGAAGAAGGTACTATCGTCGTCAATATGCTTCACAATTTCCCGCACCCTGTAATCATTGCCCATCGGATCGGTTATCGTTCCTGCGAACGTAAATGTTTTGGTATCTTCATCATATTTGCCTTCAAGATACATTACTCCTGTGCCCATATTGTCAATCCATATACTGAAAAAACTTTGCCTGGCTTTATCATAACCGATCCATTCAATTCCTTCGAAAGGCATGTCCATCATAGTCGCATTGTGAACGGCTTGAAAATACCTTCCGCCCATGATAGGTTCTATGACGGATGAGCCTTGGCTGACAGTAGGCGGCTGGCTTGGGTCCATCCACATGGTTATTTCGGCAGTCCATTCGCCCACTCGGGAAGCCAGCAATTCATGCATAGGCCCGGGCGTCATGAACTCCTGCCATGCTTTCATCATTTCTTCCTGGTCAACTTCCTGCCCGTAAATAACTAATGACGGAATGGCTAAAAAAGTAAAAAATAGAACCGCTTTGAAGTGTCTCATAGCTACCTCTTTTATAATTATATTTAAATTAGGTTAGATTTAGTGCGCTTAAAATTAAATTCTTTTATTATAGGATACAATAAAATTTGGTAAGCAAATTGAAATAGAAATTTTACAAGTTTATTGCTTATTAGAATCTAAATTTTTCCCAAGACGTTGCTTGGGAAAAAAGCCCCGATGAAATCGGGGGAAAAATAAACCTGTCCGAAGGATCGTTCCGAGAAAATTCGT
>JAGUYG010000121.1 GCA_020061465.1 Ignavibacteriales bacterium | reverse complement strand
GAATTTGAAAATTGGGTCATTGATAATTATTTGTGATTGGTGATTTGTAATTTTTCCTTTAGCTTTTTTTCCAAGCGAAGTCTTGGAAAAAATGTAGAAACTTAAGGTACATTTATTGGTTGAAAATTAAATACGTACTGCTTATCTGGTTATGATAGATTATAGGTTGGAGGGGTGAGTAAGGATAAGGTATTTGTGAAGTAATGAGTAGTTGTATAACATTAGACGATTTTGTATTATTTGACCCCAATTAAATAACAATATTAATTCAGATTTATCAACGTGTATGGAACAAAATAACCTCAAGCCGTTTTGGGCGGTAATTCTAGGCGCTTCTTCGGGTTTCGGCGAAGCATCTGCCCTTAAGCTTGCAGAAGACGGTTACAATATTATTGGGGTTCATTTAGATCGTCAGGTAACTATGCCCAATGTTGAAAGAATAATTAATCAAATAAAATCGCATGATGTGCAGGTAAAATTTTTTAATGCAAACGCTGCCGATACCGCTAAAAGAGATGAGATTATAAAAGAAATTAAATCGATGCTTAAAGTGGAACCAATTATAAAAATTTTAATCCATTCACTTGCTTTCGGAACGTTAAAACCGTTTATCCCAAATGAAAAAGAACAGGCAATCAATAAGGCTCAAATGGAAATGACATTGGACGTGATGGCTCATTCGCTCGTCTATTGGGTTCAGGATCTGGTAATGCATAATCTATTAGCAGATAAAGGCAGAATATTTGCGATGACAAGTTCCGGAGGGCATTCATCAATTCCGTACTATGGTGCAATCTCTGCTGCAAAAGCTGCGCTCGAATCTCATATAAGACAATTGGCTGCAGAACTTGGTCCAAAACAGATTGCAGTAAATTCCATTATGGCAGGGGTTACCGATACTCCGGCATTGCGTAAAATACCCGGCAGCATTTCGATGATTGAGGTTGCAAAAAGAAAAAATCCGAGAGGACGACTTACAACCCCGGCTGATGTTGCAAAAATTATTTCTCTGTTGTGCAGGGAAGGAGGCGAATGGATTTCAGGCGGAATTATAAATTCCGATGGCGGCGAAGATGTTGTTAATTATGTGGGGCAGGGAGGAACAATCATTTAACTGCTGCTGATTAAATATGAAGAAGAAATAAATGATTTGATATAAAACCGTACTAATGTTCCAATTTGCTTACGATAGTTTTGTTTAACATAAAATATATTTTTAATTTTTGGACGTAACAATATTATCCGCTGCCGTGGAGTTATGAACTCAATAATTATCTAAGTACCGACTTATTATATTGGGGTTATTGAAAAATTTAAACTGCTTAAGCTAACATTAATACAAGGATAGAAAATTTTTAGCCGGATAATTTAACCGGCTGTAGGAATGATTTTAATAAGGAAAAAAAGATGAAACCAATTACAATTACAGATGAAAATTTTGAAACTGAAGTGCTTAAATCCGATTTACCCGTATTAATCGATTTCTGGGCTGAGTGGTGCGGTCCGTGCCGTATTATCGCCCCAATTGTGGAAGAACTTTCTGCTGTTTATGAAGGTAAAGCAAAAATCGGAAAGCTTGATGTTGATAATAATCAGGAAACCGCAATCAAATACGGCGTAAGAAGTATTCCGACATTATTAATATTTAAGGACGGGAAGGTTAAAGATACTATCATCGGTGCGGTGCCAAAAAATCAAATTGTAAATAAACTAGAAACAGCGTTATAATTAGATAGATCATTTTACATCGAGTGAAACAATTGTCCAGAGTTAATATTATAGCAGTGTGGAAAATGAACCGTCTGAATCTTCTTTGGGAAAAGATGTCGTCTCTTAATCATCTGAGAAAATAGAATTAAGTTTTTCGATACTAAAGGCTTTATGAAAAAAATTATTATTACAGATTCTGTCGATAAAAAATGCATTGCTATTCTTGAAGAAGCAGGACTGGCTGTTAATTATTCTCCCGGCTTATCCAAAGAAGAAGTAAAAAAAATTATTAATGAATATCACGGCTTGATTGTAAGAAGCGATACGCAGGTTACTACTGAACTTATTGCATTGATGAATAATATGGAAGTAATAGGTCGTGCCGGTACCGGTGTAGATAATATAGATGTAGAAGCTGCTACGAGAAAAGGCATCATGGTTATGAATACCCCCGGCGGCAATACCGTATCTACCGCCGAGCATACTATGGCGCTAATGCTTTCCATGTGCAGAAATATCGCACAGTCGAACATCTCTTTACGCTCCGGCAAATGGGAAAGAAAAAATTTCAAAGGCTCCGAACTTCAAAACAAAACTCTCGGAATTATAGGGTTGGGTAAAGTTGGAAGGGAAGTCGCCGTTCGAGCTAAAGCTTTCGGGATGAGAATCATTGCTTACGATCCTGTCCTTTCAGAAGAGATGGCTGCAAAGCTCGGAGTAACGCTAATTAATCTTGATAGTTTATTTTTACAATCGGACATAATATCTGTTCACGTACCTCTTACCGATGATACACGAAATCTCATCTCTTCGGAATCATTAAAGAAGTGTAAACGCGGAGTTAAAATTATAAACTGTGCACGCGGCGGTATTATAGATGAGAAGGCTTTGATTGAAGCGTTGAATTCGGGACAAGTGTCTGCTGCCGCACTCGATGTATATACAAACGAACCGCCAATACCGGATAACCCGGTACTCAATCATCTAAAAATAATATGCACACCGCATCTGGGTGCATCTACCGATGAGGCGCAGGAAAAAGTGGCTGTTCAAATTGCCGAGCAGATAACTAATTTATTTAACCACAAAATTGTAGCCGGTGCTGTCAATGCATCTGCTTTCGAAACTACCGCTAATGAAGAACTGGCTCCCTATGTTCAATTAGCAGAAAGTTTAGGCACTCTTCATTCTCAATTAATCAAAGGGCAGTTAAAACAAATTAATATTAATTTTTGCGGTGAACTGCTGCATACATCTACGCCGCTTTTAGCTGCCGCAGTACTAAAGGGATTTCTTTCAAGAATGAGAACGGAGGCAGTGAATTTTATCAACGCACCATTCATAGCAAAGGAAATGGGAATTGTTGTAAATGAAATTAAATCGGGTGAAAATTTAAATTACGTTAATTTAATTTCTGTTGAATTTAAAACGGATAAAGATAAACGAACGCTTTCCGGAACCGTATTCGGCAGCAATGAAATCCGCATTGTAAGTATAGATGATTACAGATTAGAGTTAAAGCCGGAAGGTTATATGTTATTCTATTCGAATATTGATAAGCCCGGAATGCTTGCAACAGTAGGAAAAATTTTAGCAGATGCCGATATAAATATTGCCGGACTTTCATTAGGTCGTTTGGAAGCGGGAAAAGAAGCCCTTACAGTTATAAATGTCGACAGCCAAATAAATGCATCCGCATTACATGCTATTTCATCAATCAGCGGCGTTAAAAATGTCTATTCGGTAAAAATTTAAGATAATCGGAAATTATTTCCTTGACTTTTTTCCTAAAAAACCTTATTTCGCTAATGCAATTAAAAGTTAAAAAATACTTGACAAAAAAACCGTCAAATTGTATTTTGTTTAGGCGTTTAGATTTAACAATAAATTAATAACAAGGAGCTTCCTAATTTTATTAGAAAACAAAGGATTTATTGTTTTTGGAATTCAACAACCATATAATTAACTAACCCACTCAATTAATTAAGGAGAGCGTTATGCTTAGGAAAATTTCTACGGTTCTAATAGTTCTTTTTGCCTTCACCAGTATTTCTTTAGGACAGGCAAAATACTATCTTACACCCGCCGGGGAACTAGTCAAAGGCACTGACCTGGAAGTTCAGACAGTCGTTCCCAACAAACTTAACAATCCCACCATGTTACCCAAATCGATTCCGCAAAATATTTTTGGTGCCGATGATACTCTTGAATATAGAGAAACTTTCAGCCCAAATGGTGCCGTAAATTTTGGTTTCTTCGGACAAGATTGGATGACTATGTGGTTTGTAGCTCCAACTGAACTAAACATTAGAGCAGTTGGTATTTGTACGTATGCAAATCCTGATGCTGCAAATGCTGAAGTTAAGGTAGTTAAATTAAATCTTACTCCAGCTCAGCTCAGAGGTGCCTCAAAATTATGGGGTTATTATCCCGCAGCCGGTAATGGTTTTAATGATATTACTGCTTTTCGCGATAACGAAGACCGAACAGGTGACTGGGTAAGCGCAGATAGTCGACCTGAAGTTTTCGGCGAGGACCTTTGGAGTGACGGTGGTTTAGGCGCTCCAATGTTTCCCGATCAAGCGCTCTATCCGGATTACCAGTGGGTTCCGATGAGCTTGTTAGGTTATGAACCCACTGTTCAAGCCGATGAAGTCTTTGGCGTTGCAATAAAAAATGTTCATCTAACTATGGATGCAGCTCGCATCGGATTGTTGGGATTTGGGAATATTCCTGCTTTATATCCGGGATTTAAATTTTATGTCAACGGTCGATTTGTCCCAGGTCCTCCTTCGGCAGGCAGCGATGCAGGCTGGTGGTCGCGTAACGATTACCTCTGGGATATGGTGGTAGCAGTTGAATTAACCGGTGATATAGCTCCCTCGATTACCAATATTACCAACCTTCCAACTACTTTAGATCCGGGACCGAGAGATGTTGAAGCCACCATTACTGATATTAATCCTTCAGGCGGTGCAGCAGGTGTTGCCTCAGCAGTATTACAATATAGTACCGATAATACAACTTTCACCGATATAAATATGAGCAGCATTGGTGGGGATGTTTATAAAGGTACACTGCCAGGTCAAACTCCCGGAACACAAGTCTGGTGGAAAATTATGGCTACAGACGTTAACGGTAATTCATCAACATCCTTAACTTATAGTTATCGTATCTTCGCTCCTACCGAAGGAGTTAACACTCTGTTGGTATTTAACGGATATACAACCATAAGCGGCTATCCGCGTGCATATTATTTCGGTAAAGATGATTTTACCACCTACGAGACTTATGGATTCGTAATGGATGCTTGGGCTTATGGACCTATTACAGCACAATTGGCTAATTACTATACTAACATTTTTGAGATTTGCACCACGGGACCGAAAGATTACAACGATGAAGTAATCGATGCTTGGTTGAAAGCAAGCGGTAATAATAACTATTTCTTAGCAGGCGATGAGTGGCTTGGTGCAAGACATGACTTTACCGATATGGATTTTGCAGCAGGCACTTTCGAGTATGATGTTCTTGGCGTTACACACAGCTACAATGATATCAGCTATGCAGCCGGTACCGGTTCTTCATTGCCAACCCGTGTATTTCCGCAGCAAGGTTCGTTGTTAGGCGGTCCATTATATGATCTGTTTAATACTCAGCCAACAGATTCAATGCAATATGACCCGGTTTATGAAATAGGAGTAGCAAATTGGATTGACGGTTTTGATGCTGCCGATGGTGTCGAGGTTGATATAAAGGGCGAAAGCCGTGGAATTGGCGGTGCGGCTGAAGTACAGATATTGAATATCGGGGCACACCGAACCTTAAGCGGCGGAAATAAGATTGCCTTCTTATCTTATGATCCTCTTTCCTTAAACTCGAGACCCGCATATTACTGGTACGGATTCAGCGCCACCGCTCCTCAAGTTCAAGCAGCTAAGTGGTTTGATGTTGCAACTTCAGTAAGGCAACTTGATAACCAGATACCCGAATCGTTTGCTATTTCACAAAATTATCCAAATCCTTTCAACCCGACAACAACTATTAACTTCTCAGTTCCTCAAAGGTCAAAAGTTGTATTGAAGGTTTACGATTTATTGGGTAAAGAAGTAGCAACATTAATTAATGAAGAAAAAGAAGCCGGTAACTATGCTGTTAACTTTGATGCAGCTAACCTAGCTTCAGGTCTCTACATCTATACAATTAATGCAGGTTCTTTCAGCGCTTCAAAGAAAATGATGCTGTTGAAGTAAAATAGATTGTTTGATATAGAGAACAATTAAGTAATCCGGTAGCTGCTGATATAACCATTAGCAGCTACCTTTTTTTAATGACGATCATTCAAGTATTATATAGGATTAATTAAAATATTCGAACTTTTTACGAGGTATAAGATGCGGTTAAAATTTAAGAAGAGTATTTTAGGCATTACCCTTCTTCTACTAATACCTTTCGTGTTATCCAATTGTGTGGAAGAGCCTACTATCGATCCGGTTAAAAGACCGTTTTCGGAAATAAGAGTAGTAAATCTTTCGCATAATGTAAATAACATGAAAATTACTATCGATGGACAACAACCGATAGCTGCTTTATCTGCGTTACAGCAGGCAAGCACTACAAGTTATTTCGATGTCAATTCAGGCAAAAGAAGATTCGTCGTAACAAATGAAGCGGGAGAGACACTTTTCAACAAAGAAATAGAAATTATTTCTTTTGAACGGGCGACAATCTGTTTTGCGGGTTTTCATTCCACTGACGAGCTTGAAAATACTTTTACTTTTTTTACAATAGAAGAAGGTGAAGTGTACGTTAGCAGTGCACCTAAAGCCGGGAAAATGAATATTTACCTGGTTCATGGTTCGGCTGATGTAGACACAAGTGCTGCTCGTACTTATTCGGTAAGATATAATTATACTCCCTCAGGTCAAACGTTTACAACTCTAACCGGAAACCTTACATTTGGAAATTATAGATCGTTAGGTGAGTTTGATCCCGGGGAATATACTATCAGACTGGTAGCTCCAAGTGACAGTCTTAGTTATACATCAAGTTATGATGCCGGTATGAGGTACTATCTTTTTGTTTATGGCGATCCAAACAATCCGCAAATTTTCAGGAATGATGTAGTTCCTCAACCAATTCGTTCTCGAGATTGAGTAAATTTATAAAGGAGATGAAGAGTTATGAAAACAAAATTTACATTTTTTACTTTCCTGCTCCTAATTTTCTCTTCAGTTACTTTATTAGCACAAACCGGTAAGCTGGTTGGTAAAGTAATTGACCTGGAAACCGGGGAGCCGTTGATCGGGGCAAATATTATAATCGAAGGAACCAATTTAGGTGCCGCAACTAACATTGAAGGAGACTATATTATCCTTAATGTTCCGCCCGGTACTTATACTATTATTGGAAAATATATTGGATATAAGAACGTAACCCAATCCAATATTAAAGTTTCGAGTAACTTAACTACTGAGGTAGAGTTTTCTCTTCCGTCCGAAACTTACGAACTTGGTATAGTAGAAATAGTTGCCCCAAAACCGCTAATTAATAAAAACGTAACAAACTCCGTAAGTATTATTCGCGCCGAAGACATGGATAATCTTCCTGTTAGAGGCGTTAACGCTGTAGTTAGCACTCAAGCCGGTGTAGTTAACCAGGGCGGAACTATCTACGTCAGAGGCGGTCGCTCGGATGCCGTGGCGTATTATGTTGACGGAGTATTGGTAAATGATCCGGTTTTCGGCGGTGCAACTACATTAGGAATTCAAAATGCCATCCAGGAAATTCAATTCCAGGCAGGCGGTTACTCGGCTGAATTCGGCGGAGCTAACTCAGGTATAATTTCCACTACTACCAAAATAGGCAGCGAAAATTATAAGCTTAGCTTGGAAGTTATCACCGATAATTTCAGCAAGGCAGGTAAGGAGTATGGCTGGGGCGGCTATAGCTACGGTTACAGCGAATACGTATTTACTGCCAGCGGTCCTCTTTTGCCAACTATGAAGAACTTGCGCTTCTTCGTTGCCGGAAGCAATGTCTTTAACCGAACCCCAATTGGTTTCTATGAAGGCACGAATTTTTTAGGATTATACGATCCGACGGCAGCAAGGGCAGGAAGGGCAGATACTTTTGATGTTGTTTATCCAAGCGGGCACGTGCTAAATAACGCTACAAACCGTTATCAGTTCCAGGGTAATATAACGTGGGATCTGAATCCATTCAGCTTCAGATTGAACGCAACTTATAAAAACACAGAGGCTCGCAATGGTGTGGGTAAACAAGGAATTAATACGGTTAATCGTGCCGGTTTGCATGAAGATGAAACAATAACCGGAAGCTTTAAAATCACGCATATAATTAGCGATAAAGCATTTTATGATGTAATCTTCAATTACTTCGAGGATTACTATGTCGATATGGACCCTCTTTTCAAGCATAACATAACTGCTTATGGCGATTCGATTAAGAATGCAGAATTAGGATATACGCTCCGAAGCGACGGACAATTTCCGCTTTCGATGGTTGTATACAATTTCAATTTCACGCGAAGCGAAATACCGTATAACCTGTACCGCAAACAAAGGAACGGAACAATCGGAGGACAGGCAAACCTTCTCTACCAGATTGGCGCCCACCATGAGTTGAAAACAGGCGGTGAGTTCAAATATTATACAATTCGCAGGTATTCACTTCCTCGACCTGTTAGCATTGCATCGTTGCGAAGATCAATTCCTGACGGGCAGCCGTTTGATTTCTATGACAGACTTGACAATTACGGTTACGATGCTTACGGAAACCAAACGGATGAAGGAATGGATGCCGCAAAACATCCTGTTTTTGCCGCATACTATATTCAGGATAAAATGGAATTTTCGGATCTAGTAGTTAATGCGGGCTTAAGGTTAGACTATATTGATATTGACGGTCAAACTTTCCTCGACCCTTCCGATGTTCGCTTTAAAGAGGGAAATCTGGTTGATCCTGATTATCTTGTGGACGTTGAACCCTTCACACAGCTTAGTCCGAGGCTCGGTTTCTCATTCCCTGTAACCGATAAAACAGTTTTTCATGCTCAATACGGAAAATTTATACAGCAGAGCAGACTCAGAGATGTTTATTTGGGTTACAATGTTTTATCAGATAATATAAAGGGAGGATTTGCCATTCAAAGTCCTGTAGGATTTGGACTAAGGCCTGAAAGAACGACTCAATATGAATTAGGCTTTAAACAGCAAGTTGGCGATGCTCTTGCGTTCAGCATTACCGGATTTTATAAGGACATAAAAGATCAAATTCAGATACGGTCGATTTTTGCATCTGAAACAGCAAACCACAGACAGTATTATGCCTTTATGAACGAAGACTTTTCAACCGTTAAAGGTGTTGAATTTAGTGTTGATTTAAGAAGAACCTCCAGAGTTGCAGCAACTTTCGACTATACATATTCCGATGCTCAAGGAACCGGATCAAATCCGTCTTCCAGCTTTAGGCAGATATGGCAATCGCCTACTGCTACTCCGTTCTTCCCGCAGCAAATAGCTCCTCTCGACTTCAATCAGTCGCATACAGGTTTCTTGAATATAGATTATCGGTTTGCGAACGACGATGGTCCAGAAGTTTTAGGAAGTAAAATCCTTCAAAACTTTGGTGCCAACGTTCTATTCTCGTTTACAAGCGGCTTTAATTTTACCCGATGGGATGATGAAAGTTTTGGGAACAGACGATATCCGGTTGAACCCTTGAACAATTCTACCACTCCCTGGCTTTTCCAGATAGATGCTAAGCTTGATAAATCGTTTAACCTGGGTACATTGAGTGCAAATATCTATCTTTGGGTGATTAACCTGCTCAACACAAAGAATGTTGTGAACGTATTTAACGTTTCCGGCGATGCTAGTGACGACGGATTCTTAACCAGCCGCCAGGGTAGCGATCAGGTAGAAACTATTCGCTCGCTTTTTGGCGACGAAAAAGCCGAGCAATACGTTGCCTTATATAAGGCTCTGAATTACAATGCAGGCAATTTCGGAACACCGCGCCAAATAAGATTGGGTGTAAGGTTAAATTATTAAGGTTGATGCAAACTCAGAGATTAAAAAAAATATGGAGATTAAAATGAACAAAAAAATAATCGGTCTCTTTATCACCTTGCTTATGCTAACTATAGCATCACTTGGTTTTAAAGGGGAATCTAATAAAGATAATTCCGTTCGGAAGACCTCCATCAACGACCAATACCGCTACATCGCAATAAATCAAATTTTGATGTGGATTTCGAATAACGGCGATGGGTCCCACGATCCAAGAACTGACGGTAACGGTTTTTATTGGCCCGGCGGAATAAATGCCACAAAGTCGGCGATTTTTGAAGACGGCTTAATCTTCGGCGGTAAAATAGGGCGTGAAATCCGTGTTAATGGAAATACCCACCGCCAGGGTTTACAAGCCGGTAAAATTTTAGACAACGGATCGCCTGATGATCCTCTATTAGATAGATACAGAATATATAAAATCCGAAAAGGATGGGAATTGCTGCCTCCCGGTCCTGAAAGAGATGATTTTGAAAAAGATTATCTAGAGTGGCCCGTAGAAGACGGTGCCCCGTGGGTTGACATTGACGGCGACGGTATTTTTACCAGAGGCGTTGATGAACCACATTTTATCGGCGATGAAGTATTGTGGTATGTTGCTAACGATATGGACCCCACCCGCTCTACATTTACGTACGGAACTCTTCCGATGGGATTAGAATTCCAAACGACGGTATTTGGATTCAAAAGAACCGGTGCGCTTGGCGATATGGTCTTTAAAAAATATAAGATCATTAATAAAGGAACAAATCTTATCCGGGATATGATTGTTGCATACTGGTCAGATACAGATTTGGGTGATGCAAACGACGATTATACCGGATGCGATACCGCCTTAAGTTTGGGATATACCTGGAATTCTACAAATAATGATGGAGGAGGAAGTGGAAATACCTACGGAACTCCGCCTCCTGCAGTTGGCTATGATTTTTTCCAGGGGCCCATCGTTGCGGCTGAACCAACCGACAGTGCAAAGTTTGATGGTAAATGGAGACATGGTTATAAAAATCTCCCTATGACAGCCTTTGCACTTTATATAAATACAGCCTTATATCCTTGGCGAGATCCTCAGCAGGGTGTTCCTGCAGGTTCGATTGAATTTTACAATTACATGCAGGGTTTAGTTTGGGATGGGTCTCCCTTTGTCGATCCCCATACTGGTCAAGAAGTTATATTCGTATTAACCGGAGATCCTGAAACTAAAACAGGCTGGTACGAGGGTACAGGATGGCCTGGTGGACCTGTAGCAGGTGATAGGCGGCATGTAATGTCTTCCGGTCCATTTAACATGGCTCCCGGTGATACTCAGGAAGTTGTCGTAGGTATCGTAATAGCTATTGGAACGAACAATGTAAACAGCGTTACGGCGCTAAAAAGAAAAGACCTGGCTGCACAAATTGCATACGACCTGGATTTCCAATTAACACCTCCACCACTAGCACCTGCTATGCATGCAGTACCTGCAGATAAGCAAATTACGTTGTGGTGGGAACCTAATTCCGAAGATTATAATGAAGGCGATCCTTTAATTTATAATCAGAATTTGGATGATACTACTTATACCTTTGAAGGCTATAGAGTATGGCAATATCGGGATCTTTCGGGAACTGACCCGAGATTACTGCAAATTACCGATTTAGAAAATGATATCACTATAATTTATGATTATGAAACAATAAACGGGGAGGAGGTTCTTGTTCCGGTAATAAAAGGACCGAACCTTGGTGTGAGACGTTTCATAAATTTAACTCAGGATGCTTATACGAATGGTCCTCTGTTTAATGGTAATCCTTATTACTTCGGTGTGACGGCTTATGGTTATTCAAAACATAGCTCGCCAACTTATCTGGAAAATCCTCCGCAAATAATTGAGGTCTTCCCCGGTCGACCAAGTATTGAGCATACATATCCTTATACATGGGGTGATCATATACCAATGGAACAAGTTGCCGGAAACACTGATGCGGCAGTTATTCTTAAGGTAATTGATCCGAATGCCCTTACCGGACATGAATACGAAATCTCATTCTCTGGACCAGACGATACCCTTAGGTATAATTTTGTGGATTTAACAGCCGGCGATACCCTGCTGAAAAATTCAAACAGATTTATCCGGATTCTGGTTGACGATGTGACCAAAGAACGTTATGTGCCAGTTGAAGATACTATGGGCGCTCCGGTCTTTCAAGGCTTAATGCTGCTAGTACAAAATTTAGGAAAGGACAGCATAGACGCTCTTCCGGGATTCCCGGTAAGAGTTAAAGGAGTCATAGAAACACATGGACCCGGAGGTCAAGCGTTATCGCCGCCTGTTGATGTACTAAATAATATGAATTCTACAGGTAAATGGAAGGTAAAGCCGAGAGGAATCGGTGCTTCTGCAGGTTCTTTCCAATGGCATGCTCAATTGAGCTTAGGATATAATGATTATGAACTAAGGTTTGATGGTAATTCTCAATATTATCTTACCGGCTATGCCTTCTCGTTTACACCTCCAACTAGAAGCGATACTCTTGCAGCTAACACAGTTCCTTTTACAGCTTGGGATGTTGGCAGATTAACCGGCGATCCACAGTCCAGACTGATGATTAAAACTATAGACCTGGATAGAAGCGATTCAACTAGAGCTATTTCTGATAAAACATGGACTCAATTGCCGAACGGAGATTGGGAGGAAATCTTCACTTATTTGCCTGCCACATTTTCGGTAGATAATCCTCCACAAGTTTCAGGTAACTCGCAGCCTAGCCACCATAAATTTGGTAACTTTGCCATAAGCGGAGATATCCCTGAAGCCGGAACAGTGATTAAGCTTCTCTCTTATAAACCGATAACTGCCGGTGATGTTTTCAGAGGGAAAACTCTAATCCCATTGTTCGAAAATAAAACAGCAGCTAAAGAAAACTTAGACCAAATCAGCGTATTCCCAAATCCCTATTTTGGTGCAAATTCATTGGAGAGGGATAAATACCAAAGATTTGTAAGATTCACTAATCTGCCTAACGATGTTACCGTTAGAATCTTCTCACTTTCAGGCGTATTCATTAGACGGTTAGAGAAGAGCAGTACAAATCAATATCTGGATTGGGATCTTAGAAACCGGGATGGATTACCGGTTGCCAGCGGTATTTATCTCGCTTACCTCGATATGCCCGGGGTAGGAACTAAGGTAATGAAGTTAGCCGTAATTATGGAGACACAATATATTGACAGATTATAATGATTAGGAGGAATTTATATCCTTCTAAGAAATTATCATATATAATTAAGGAGATTATAAGATGTTCAAAAAAATTATAACAGTGCTTAGCGTATCGTTGCTCGCCCTTCTGCTGGTTGTTGATGCTTTTGCCAGCGGAGGTAAGAGAAACGGGACGGCAGGAGCGCAAGAATTACTGATACCTGTTGGGGCACGTGGTTTGGCATTTAACGGGGCTTACATCGCCGGTCTTGAAGGAGTTGAATCTATTTACTACAACCCTGCCGGATTAGGTGTAACAAAGTATAGTGCCGAAGCTATGTTCTCTTACATGAATTATATAGCGGATATCGGTGTTTCGTATGCTGCTGTTGCCGCCAACTTTGAAGGCTTAGGTACAATTGCTTTCAGTATTAAATCACTTGAGTTTGGGGATATACCCGTTACAACTACACAAGCTCCTTATGGTACGGGCTCTACATTTTCCCCAACCTTTGTAACGGTCGGTTTAACTTATGCAAATGCACTAACCGATCGGATTAGAGTCGGTCTTACCGCTAATGTTGTTACCGAACAAATAATGAATTCAAGTGCCACAGGGATGGCTTTCGATGTCGGTGTTCAATATAACGGTATTGCCGGTGTTGAAGGATTGCAAATGGGAGTTGTGTTAAGGAATTTTGGACCCAGAATGCAGTTTGACGGTTCTAATTTAATTAGAATTGCAGAGGATCCTAACAGCTTAAGAGGAAGTCAGTTCTATAAAATTGAGGCTGCTACTTTTGAGTTGCCTTCGCAGTTAGAACTTGGCTTAGCCTACGTTAGCAGATTTGCTGCCGATTATCGTGCCACATTTATTACATCTTTTCAGAACAACAACTTTGCGAACGATGAATACCGGATTGCAGCAGAGTTTGCTTTTCAGGAGATGTTGTTCCTTAGAGGCGGTTATGCTATTTCACAGGGTCTAAATACACCTGAAGAATATAAAGATGAAGAACAAATCTTTGGACCAACTTTCGGTGTAGGACTAAACCTTAGCGCAGGAGTCGATATTACCGTTGATTATGCATACCGTTGGGCACGATACTTCGATGCAAATCATATGTTCTCAATTAAAGTTGGTTTCTAAAATTCGTAATAATTCAAATTAAAAAAGGCTGGGCTTCCAGCCTTTTTTAATGTTAAAACTTGAACATTTATGAATAGAATTATAATAATTATTTTCGTAGTGATCTTCGGCTTTGCCGCCATGGCTCAAAATGCTTTCAAAGTTGATTTTGATTATTCACGTTTTTTCTACGACGATTCAAGCGGGTACCTCGAAATATATTATGCCTTCTTTGAACCCGATTTGTTAGTCACTGCTGAAGATGATCAGAACGTAATAAAAGGTTTTTTAAATATTCAATTGAAAAATTTGCAAAATGATCAGCTTATTCTAGATCGTGATTTTAGATTTACAAATGTTGTAGATACTGAATTGAGTTCCGGTAATAAAAGCCTCACCGGAAATTTAGGTTTTTTAGTTCCCTTCGGCGAGTATCTTTGTATGCTGACAGGGAAAGACGGCAGTGATTTAAGTAAAATCGATACTATTAGTTTTCAAGTTTCAATTATGGAACTTCCATCTGAAAGATTTTCGATCAGCGATATCGAGTTAGCGAGCTCTATCAAGCAATCGGATAATGTTCAATCGATGTTCTATAAAAATACTTATGAAGTAATTCCAAACCCGAGCAGCATTTACGGTGAGGCACTTCCGGTTATTTACTTTTACACCGAAATGTATAACCTTGATTATGATATAAAATCACCGCTGCTGAAAATTGAACATTTGCTCATTAATTCCCGAAATCAGGCGGTTGTAAGAAAGCCTAAATTGGTGTCAAGAAAGACGTCGTCGATTGTTGAAGTTGGGGCTATTAATATTACGAAAATTCCTTCCGGCACATATACTTTAGCTCTTTCGGCAACCGACAGTTTGAAGAATATGACGATTTATTCTTCAAAAAAAATATTTATTTACAACCCATCGGTTGCCGATGAAGCTGCCGGCGATTTATCCGATATGGATGTACTCTCCTCGGAGTTTGCCGCTATGTCCGAAGAAGAACTTGATGAAAATTTTTCGGTTTCAAAATATATAGCAACTACGCCGGAAATTGTGCAATGGGCAAAATTATCCGAACCTGATGCGAAAAAAAATTTCCTCTTTAACTTTTGGAAAGCAAGAGATGTTGATGTAACTACCGGGCGAAATGAATTCAAACGCGAATATTTTAGAAGAATTGCCTGGTCGAATGACAGATATACAACAATCCAAAAAAAAGGATGGAAAACCGACCGGGGCAGAGTATATATAATCTTTGGCGAACCGAGTGAAATAGAGAGATATCCGAATCAAGTAGATACTAAACCTTATGAAATTTGGCGTTTCGATCAGATAGAAGGAGGAGTAGTTTTTGTTTTTGCCGATCTATCCGGTTTTAACGATTATACACTTATCCATTCTACCAAAAGAGGTGAATTGCTGGATGAAAATTGGATGAGAAGAATTAGTACTTACTAACTCACCTTACGAAAAAATTGAACTGCGCGATCAATCGATGATTTTGTATTGGAACAGAGTGATCCGAATTCGTCAATTCGATTTATATGAAATATTTGAAATTACGAGCG
>JAGUYG010000007.1 GCA_020061465.1 Ignavibacteriales bacterium | reverse complement strand
ATTCGAATATTCTGTCCAAAGGATCCTTCGGAAATAATCGAAACATTTCTTTTCGGAACGATCCTTTGGAAATGAAAATACCTTTTTAGAGAAGACTCATCAATATTTCATCGAACTCTTCATTTGCAACCGGCATAACAGATAACCTATTTCCCCTCTGCACCAGCTTCATTCCCGCAAGCTTTGGGTTAGCTTTTATTTCTTCAAGTGTAACAGGTTTCTTAAATTTTTTTATCAGTTTAATATCAACCATAAACCAGGTTGGATTTTCTCTTTCGGCTTTGGGATCGTAGTGTATATTCTTCTCATCAAATTGAGTGTGGTCAGGATAAGCTTTTTTTACAACTTCGCAATAACCAACTACCGCATTCGGTTTTGCATTGCTGTGGTAAAAAAGCACTAAGTCTTCCTTTTTCATTTCATCGCGAATGTAATTTCGCGCCTGGTAATTTCTTACTCCATCCCAGCAAGTAGTTTGGTTTTTGCTTTTCTGTAAATCATCTATTGAAAATTCCGAAGATTCGGATTTTACCAGCCAGTATTTTTTAGCCATTTCATCTCCCGATTTTTTGTTTCAAATTTAATAAAACTCTATAAATTAGTAACTCACCTTACGCACGGTTAAGAGATGACATCTTTTAGTATTAAGTAAAAATCACCAATATTTGAGTGAGGATGCTGTTTTAGCGCAAAATTGTTTTCTAAGTAAAAGATGTTATCTCTACGTTCCGAACTTCCCTGCGTAACATGAGTTAGTAAGTGGGAGGTGGGTTTGTTCGAAGGTGAGCTGATGAGTATTTCAATTCTGAAGTATTTGACTTTAATCTTTAGCCATTTGTCTTTAGCCTTTTATCTTTTGCCTTTTGTCTTTCATCTTTTCTCTTTACCCTCCCTTTCCATCATCCAATACTTATTAAATTGATATTAAACAACAGCCTGAATATATTGAGCCATGCAAAATAAAATCTTCTATTTCATATCAACCGTAATTCTTTGCGCCGGATTAGTATTAGAATCACACGCCCAATCGAGTGCTGAGTTTAGAATTGCACGTCTTAAATACGGCGGCGGAGGCGACTGGTATAACGATCCTTCCGCTGAAATTAATCTTTTAAATTATGTTAAGAACAATACAAATATTCCGGTTAAACCCGAGTATGTCTTTGTTGATATAGCAAGCGATGAAATTTTTTCGTTTCCGTTTTTGTTTATGACAGGACACGGAAACATTGTGTTCACAAAAGAAGAAGCCGCAAGATTAAAAATATTTTTAGAGAGCGGCGGCTTTCTTTACATTGATGATGATTACGGACTTGATCCGGCAATTAGAAGAGAAATTAAAAAAGTTTTTCCCGGGAAAGATTTTATTGAGCTTCCCTTTACTCATGGTATTTATAATATTGTTTATGATTTCAGCTCCGGTCCGCCTAAAACACATAAGCACGATGAGAAACCTCCGCAAGGTTTTGGGATTTTTGTAGAGGACAAACTCGCAGTATTTTACACTTATGAATCGAATCCGAGCGACGGCTGGGCAGATGCGGAAGTTCATAATAATCCACCGGAAAAGAGAGATGAAGCGCTGAAATTTGGTACCAACATAATTGTTTGGACATTGAGTAATTAACAAATTAAAGATCGTTTGTGAACATAGAATCAAAATATTACCGCGAAATATTAAATAAACTTGAAGCTTTATTTAGAAAAGAATCTGCACTTTTCACTTTAATTGGTCTTCAATCCGCACTGCTGATAAGCATTGCCGTCTATACATCTATTGCATGGCTGGAACTGTTAGGTAAATTCGATTCTACGGTTCGAACAATATTATTCGTAAGTTTTCTGATAGTATTCGTACTTTCCATTTCATTCTTCTTCATTTTGCCGCTGCTGCGTTACTTTAATCTAGTAGGAAAAATAAATTACAAAAAAACTGCGGGAAAGGTAGGCAAACATTTTCCTTTCATTAAAGATGAGCTGCTCAATGCGCTTCAGTTATTTTCAACAAGAAGCAATTTTGAAGGCTACTCTGATAGTCTTACCGAAGCAGCGTTTTTAAGAATTTATAAAAAAACTTCATCGATTGATTTTAAGTCGATCGTAAGCTTTGAAAAAGCCAAAGATTTGTTTTATTATTTCATAGCGGTAACTGCTTTTTGCCTGTTGCTGTTTTACTTTGTCCCGGGTTTGCAGGCAGCATCTCACCGGCTTATAAATTTCAACGAGGAATTTGTACCGCCCGCAAAATATATTTTTAATATTCAACCCGGCGATGCACAAGTTACTAAAGGAGAAAATTTAACTATAACAATTTCAGTTTCCGGTGAAAAACTAAATGACATTTCATTACTGTTTAAGAATGAAGAACAGACAGAATTTGAATCGCAGCAATTAAAACCGGATACGAACGGAATATTTAGTTACGAATTTCGATCAATCAGAAGCTCATTCAAATATTATGCTTCGGCAGGTGGAGAAAACAGTAGCATCTTTTCTGTAGAGGTTATCGATAGACCGATAATTAAAACTTTGTCGGTTACAGTTACTCCTCCCGGCTATTCGAAACAGCCGCGGATAATCCAAAAAGATAATGGAAATGTTACAGCGCTTAAAGGAAGTGTTGCAGAGTTCGAGATAGGCTCAACAAAGGAGTTAAAGTCTGCACAATTGCAATTTAGCGATACGAGTATGACAGAGTTAAAAGTGAATGGTGTTAAAGCTGAAGGCAGTTTTAGAATCGGCAAGGATGTCGATTACAAAATAATATTAGTCGATCAAAACGATAACACAAATCTTTCACCTATCACTTATTCTGTTAAGGCTTTGTACGATCAATATCCTTCTATTGAGGTAATATCACCAAATAAAAATGTACCGCTGGCAAATGATAACCGGCTTCCTCTGATGCTTAAAATTAGTGACGATTACGGTTTCACTAAACTGCTTCTGCACTATCGGCTGTCGGCTTCAAAGTATGAACCGCCGCAGCAGGAATTTACTTCTGTTGAAATTCCAATAAGCAAAGATCAAAAAGAAAATGATGTAAACTATGTTTGGAATCTTTCGAGAATGTCTCTAGCAACTGAAGACGTAGTTACATATTACCTTGAGGTATTTGATAACGATAATATAAGCGGACCAAAATCAGCAAAAACTTCGGCATTTATGATTCGCGTTCCTTCGCTTGATGAATTACTTGCTAAAGCCGATGAAACTCATGATGCGGCTGAAAAAGATTTGCGCGAAACCTTGAAAGATGCCGAAGAACTGAAGCGCACGCTTGAAAAAATTGATCAGGATTTAAAGAAGGATCAGCGCGATTTAACATGGGAAGAAAAGCAGAAAATAGATAATGCCCTTAAGCGGTTTGAAGAATTGCAGACTAACGTAGAAAAAATAAGCCGCGATGTAAATAAGATGCAGCAGGAATTGCAGCAGAATAATTTGCTTTCGGAAGAAACTCTTTCTAAGTATATGGAGCTGCAGGAGCTAATGAATGAACTGACGAGCGATGAGATGAAAAGAATGATGGAGCAAATGAGAGAGATGCTTCAGAATTTAAACAGGCAGCAAGCACAGGATATGCTTGAGAATTTGCAGATTGATGAAGAACTATTTAAGAAGAGCATTGAAAGAACAATCAACCTGCTTAAGCGGATTCAAATAGAACAAAAAGTTGACGAACTGTTAAAGCGAACCGAGCAGTTAATGAAAAGCCAGGAAGAACTACAATCGCAAACATCTAAGAGCGATTTGAACAATGAATCGCAAATGAATGAACTTGCAAAGAAGCAGCAGAATATTTCGAAAGAAATTGAAAATACCGGAAAGGAAATTGAGAAATTATCCGAGATGATGAAAAGTCTTGACGATATGCCGTCCGAACAAATGGATGAAGTAAGCGAAGAATTTGAACGGCAGGAAAACGATGAAATTTCCGATGCGGCGGAAAAAAGTCTTCAGCAAAAGAAGATACAGCAGGCAATGCAAAATCAATTTAAGCTTACGCAGAATATGAAAAAGATGAATCAGATGATGCGCGATTTACAGGAATCGGTAAAACAGCAAAATCAAATGCAAACTTTTACCGATATGATGCGGCTTCTCGACAACATTCTTAATCTTTCAAAACAGCAGGAAGAGCTTCGTAAGAACTCTGAAAAAATCGATATGAACGCGACAATGAGTAATGAAGATGCTCAAAAACAAAGCAGCATTCAGCGGAATCTCGATAAGTTGCTTCAGCAGCTTTCAGATCTTTCGCAAAAAACTTTTGCCGTAACTCCCGAAATGGGTAAAGCGTTAGGCGATGCAAGAAGGGAAATGATCAGGTCCATTCAAGCATTGCAAAATCGAAACGGAACTATGGCTTCAAGCAGTCAAGGCGAAGCGATGAAATCGTTGAACGAAGCCGCAACATTAATGAAATCGTCGATGGAAGCTATGATGCAGGGCGGGGGACAGGGCGGTATGATGTCGTTGATGCAGCAATTGGGGCAAATGTCGCAGCAGCAAATGAACTTAAACAATCTAACGCAAATGCTTCAGCAGGCACAGGACGGTAAGCTTACACAGCAGCAGTTAGCACAACTGCAAAGGTTAGCACAGGAACAAGATTTAATAAGAAAATCTTTAGAACAGATGAATAAAGAAGCAAGAGAAACGGGTCAATCAAAAAAAATTCCTGCCGACCTGGAAAATATTATGAAGCAAATGCAGGAAGTAATTACGGATATGAAAACGGAACGGTTAGACGATCAATTGCTGCAAAAGCAGGAGAGAATTCTTTCAAAGCTGCTTGATGCACAACGCTCGATAAACGAAAGAGATTATGAAAGAGAAAGAGAAAGTTTTACGGGACAAAATGTGGTAAGACAGTCTCCGGCAGATTTAAACCTAAACTCGGAGCGCGGAAGAGATAAAATTAAAGATGAGCTGAATAAAGCCGTTAAAGAGGGATACACAAAAGATTACGAAGAGCTTATCCGGAAATATTACGAAGCGCTGCAGAAGGAAAGTAAACAAAATTAAAGTGATCTATCTTAAAGCTCATCCATTGAATTGTAACTATCCAATTGTTCTTTTACATATTCGATATACTTATCATTCTTAAAATCAAACCATCGTTGTCTATATTCGCCTGCGTTGTCAATTATATCTTTGAAATTTCTAAAGGGTTTTGAAAGACTCAATCCCAGATACAGCTTTTCTCTAAGTCTTTCATCCTCAACAGTTTCAACAAAATCTTCCATAACTCGAAATGCTTCCCGCGAATCCATCGGTTCGAACTGAAGGTATTTATCAATATTATCTTCTATCTCTCTAATATCTTCTTCCCACAATTCCATGTCTGCATCATAGTGCTGGTTAAAATCGATTATTGTTTTGATTTCATTTGTTTCAATATGCAGGTATACTATCATTCCGGCATCTAAATCTCCTGCAATAGATTTTATCAGTTCATCTGTAGGATTCATTATGTGTCCTCCTTTTCTTCTTCAAAATCTACTCCGAAATTTGTGCAGAATTTTTATCTTATACAACAGGATCATAATATTGCGTGCAAGCAACGGAACCAACAATTGAAATAATCGGACAGAATATTCCAACTCCATCCGGGTTTTCAATACCTTCTTTACTAACTTGTTATCCATACATCGGATAATCTTCCCTATTTTATTAGGTACTTAACTGCATTGCCGATAAGCGGGCACTCCAAAATAACGATTCTACTTAAAAAAAGACTTCCATATTTGGTTTATACACCACGCTCTCAATTGAAGTTATCATTTTTATATTCTGTTTTACGGTGTTTCTTTTCATGAGTTTATTGACAGACGCGTTATGCAGCTTACCTAACTGACTTTCTCTAATCTTTTTACTTCTTTTTTAAGTCTGTCTTTTAATTTATCCTTTTCTACTTCTAAATTATATCTCATCTGTAAGTTCAGCCAAAATTTCTCAGACAAACCAAAATATTCTGATAATCTTAATGCTGTATCGGCTGTTATTGCTCTTTTACCAAGAACTATTTCGTTTATTCTTCTCGCAGGAACATTAATATCTTGCGCTAAACGGTATTGACTGATTTCCATTGGAATTAGAAATTCCTCAAGTAATATTTCACCGGGATGGATAGGTTCAATTTTTTTATTCATACTATTTATCCTTTATGATAATCTATAATTTCAACTTCATACGCATTATTTTCTTTCCAGCTAAAAATTATTCTCCATTGAACAGTAAAGCTGAAACGGAACTACAAACATTAAAATTATTGTAAAGCCATTCTATCAGGACAAAAATGCCAAATGCGAAAACAGTTTACCCCGATTTACATCGTTTACACGAGTATCGGGGCTGGCGGCTTGTCCGACCGAAGGTTCTCCGAGGATCCTTTGGACTTTGGAAAGGACTCTTTATAGAGAATTCCTTATAACGTTAGGTATAATTTTTATTTTATGTTATTGATTATAGACTGTATTTAAAATTGCATCCGGATGCTTTGCAGCAACATTTAATAAAACTTTTGCCGGACCATCTGGTTTTCTTCTTCCTTGTTCCCAATTTTGAAGAGTAGAAGTGCTGATTCCTAATAACTTTGCAAATTTATTTTGCGATAAACCCAGACTTTCCCGGATCTTTTTAGGATTCGGACTTTCAAAATTAAATTTTCTGCCAGTTTTTCTTTTACCATTCAATATTTTGCCGCCCTGTTTTATACTTTCTTTCAATTCTTCAAATAATTCGTCTTTCATAGTAATTCCTTTTCAACTAATGATTTTAGCACTTTCAATTGTGAAGGAGTTAAATTGTCTTGCTCATTTTTTGGATAAACTAATAACATTAAGATTGTATTTCTTTTCATAATCCAATAATAGATAATTCTAACACCGCTGCTTTTTCCTCTGCCAGAAACTCCACTTCTTATTTTTCTCAATCCACCACTCCCATGGATTACTTTGCCTTTTTCGGGATTTTTAATTACTTCATTTTTGTTTTCTTTTTTACGTTAATTTTTTGTTCAACATGACTTTTTCGACAGTCTCGTTAGGCATTATTTCTTTCGGTTTTTATTCTAACTTTTGCCTTTTTAAATTCACTTTTCATATCCCGTATTTCTACTGTATAAGCTCCAGTTTTATTTAATTCATTATTTAATAAATTTATAAAGTTATTAAAATCGTTCTCTATATTTTCATTATCTTTTATCTGGCTAGATTCAATACTTGGCAAGGAATATCCTATAATATTATTAATAGTTGTTTTTAGATTGAGTTCATCTTTACATTTTATAAAACCTACTCCAGCTGTTAAATAACTATCTAGACTATCAATGTATCTTGAATTGCTTACATAGTGGTTAGCTTGAACCAGAAATATATCACCTCTCAAACTATGATAATCATTTTCTAGGCTTTTTTTTGCTTCCTTCATTTGCTCATCAATAGTATTTATAATAACTTCTTTTAATTCATTTTTAATTTCGCCAAACTTAATGTTAATTTTATCCTCAATTGAATGGACTTCAATTCTAAACAAACGTTGTTGATATAAATAAAAAATGACTGGGACTATAATGCCAATAAAGGCAATCATCAAAACTGTGATGGTAATTAATTGTGAAAATGCAGATGAATAAAATGAATTTATTTTTTCAACTATCACTAGTGTTGAGTCCATACCTTTTCCTTTTTATTTTGTAATGCCTAACGCCAAAAATGAGCGGCGGCAAGGCATATAACGAAGTTTGATTGAAGACGAGACGATCAAATTACCATCACATTAAATTTATGCCTCCGGCCTTGCCGTCCGCTCCATTTTTTTGTTAGCCGCAATTTTTAAATTTATCACATCTTCAGTAACAAGCGAGGAATTAGACTCTTCTAAAGCAGATATTAAGCTTGCTCTCATATGATTGAAATTCTCACCTAATTCCCACTCTCTAGGGGAAAGACCTTGCTTGTTGACCTCAATGAGTTTTGCATCACTAGTTACTCCCACCCTCACATTGTCACCAATGAGTAGAGCCTCCTCCAAGTCGTGCGTAACAAATACGGCGGTAACTTTGCCATGCACATGTTGCCAATAAAAATGTTGCAGTTGGCGGCGAGTAATTGCATCTAAGGCGCCAAAGGGTTCATCCAGAAGAAGAACTTGTGGACGATTAGCGAGCACCATTGCTAGTGCTAAGCGCTGGCGTTGACCGCCCGATAAAGTTTCCGCCTTTTGGCTAGCAAACGATTCCAGTCCGAACTCGGATAGCAGGCGCCAAGCTGTCTGGATTGCCTCATCAATGGGAATATTAGAAAAGCGGCTACCAAAAGTTACGTTGTCCCACACCGTCATATGTCCAAAAACAGGCGCATCCTGTAAGACGACGCCGACCCATGGACCTGGTTCATCAATACGCGTAGTGCCAGCCCTTACTTGACCAGAGACACTAAATTCTTCATCCATGAAATGCCCAATCGCCCTAATAAGCGTCGTTTTACCACAACCACTAGGTCCAACTACACTCATCGTAGCTCCCGCCGGAATTGTAAAGGAGAGTTCGTGAATTATGGTCTTACCATTATACCCAGCGCTAAGTCCTGCTACCTTGAGAACGGGAGATTTTTGCAAATTTGTATCTTTTTCTAATTCCATCTTTCGTGCGGCTGTCACGAATTTGGCTACACGTTTCTGACGTAACGAGAACGATATAGCGGGCACACCATTCCAAATTAGAAAAAATATAAAGTCTCCTAACAAGGCCAACAACGCAAAAGTAAGAATAGAAGCCATCATGAGATCATCTCGCGCTTCATCCAAGGAGCGAAACAACCGATAACCAAGCCCTTCGCTCCACCAATATCCAGACGACTTCTCGTAAACTCCACTCAATTCGGCAACTGCGATTACAATCAGTCCCAAGCTTAGCGATGTTCGTAAACCTGTGCGAATTCCGTCTCGACAAGATGGTAGCAATACACAAAATATCCACTTCCACGAGGATGATCCAAGACTCTTGGCACGCCAAATCAAAGATGGTTGAATTTCTCGAGCTGCACCATCCACTGCTACCCAGCAAACCCATGCAGAAGCCCATGCCACTAAGAAAAACTTACCCGTTTCTGCCAATCCAAGCACGCGGAGAGCCAAGGGTACAAGACTTATAAAAGGTATCCCGCGAAACAAAGTCAACAAACCTTCCAGCATTGCTCGTATAGGCCTTATCCTTCCAGTAATGAGACCTAAAACTAGCCCGATGCTGCTGCCAATAATCCAGCCAACAATCCAACGGGCTGATGAAACCTGTATGTCGTGCTTAAGAGTTCCTTCTAACCAAAGTACTTTTACACCTCCCAATATAGCTGGTATGTGAGGAAGCCCGAACGCTCCAGCCAATAACTCGATGCAGGCTCCTAATAACAAAAACCCTACCCCGTATTTGAGAGCTTCTCCACCAGTTTTCTTCCAATCGATCTCAAAACGTGGCATTGCTTACTCCTTCACGCGGTTCGGTTCCACGGACTGCAGTAAAGTTGCGTCCACATAATTTGATAAATCGTCTGGTCTTTTGGCGTCTGGTCGGGTCTCACGCAACCACTCCAACTCTTCCTTCATCCAGTGTTTGAGTTGAGGGACGTCAAGATGAACATGGAACTCGGTGGTCGCAAAAAAATCATCCAAGTCACCTGTCTGGAGGTTTAACCACCTTTCCAGAAGCGCCTGGGCTTCCTTTCGATTCTGTCTGATATAATTTTCTGCCTTAATTGTTGCACGTAGCATTCGGATTATTTGATCACGATTTTTAGCCAGTTTGCTCTGGGTTGTAACGATATTAAAGGCTAAGGTGTGAAGTGTCGAATCAACCCAAATGAGTGGATCACCGCGCGACGGTATTTTATTGTCATTAAGTTGAAGCCGATATTCTCGAACTGTCTGCACAACAAATGGGTCCCACAGTACCGCTGCATCAAGCTCTCCTCGGACAAGTAGACCGCGTAGATCAGCAGGACGGCCATTTACCAAAGTAGCATCTTGTCTATTAAGGCCACCCTTCCGCAGTAAACGTGAAAGATAAATGTCCCCGTTAGTATTTCGCGTAACACCGATTCTCTTGCCCTTCAACGTAGTCGGGTCTTGCGTAATACCCGTATGAGAAAATGTTACCAACTTTGCTTGACGGTTGGAGGAGAGCGTAGTGGCAACAACAACAGGATGGACGCCTGCTCCGATCATTGTAATCACAGGTGTGATAGCGATACCGCCCGCATCTGCTGCACTACTTCCTGTTCCTCTGAGTGCTGTAACCACATCCGGGCCTGCTGGTACCGAAATAGATAAGTAATTTAGCCCCTCCTCTTTAAAATAACCTTTGGCTTCCGCCATGTAGGTGACAGCACTATAAGTAATAGGTAATTGAGCAAATAGCAATGATGTTGATTGGTCGGGCTCCTTTGTACAGTAAATCTGCGAAAGAACGATCACAGTCATCACCAGAATCAGTTGCCAATTTGCACTTTTCTGTCGTGTACTTTTACGCATAAATATGACCCTTTCTCTTTAGTTATGCTTATTAATAGCAAGTTTCAGCCACTTTCACAAACACAATTTCGATCCATAACATAGCTATGCGGAAACGTTCTGAAGTATAGTCTTTGTGAGTCAATCCTCCCATGATATGCCAAACACTCTCTGGAAATATTTCTCTTTATCATTAGGCGAGAGGTCGGATATCTCAACTTCCGCCCCATTTATAACTCTGTATTGCATACATCACAGGTTATATCTGGAATCGATATCGCATTTTTTGCTGTTAGCAGAGCATTTTGCAGCAAATCGTGATCAAAAACCAATTTTTCTGTTTGGCATTTTTTGCATTCATATTTGTAAGCAATCGAATCAAGTTCAATAGTCTTTAAGTACACTGACATGAGTGCTCTCGTAATGAATGGATCTGCCGTTATGAAGCCTCTAAGGAGAGACCTTCGGATGTCGATATCCTCTATCTTTTGACGACAAAACATCGCCATTCGATCTTCATCAGCCACTGCAATAAAAAAAGGTAATGATGATGTTTTGAGAGGAATAAAAAATATCCGATCTTTGTAGCTCAGGTCTCCTCCAAGATTAAAAACTAAGGGATTAAAAAGTTCCTGTACTAGTTTTGATACGTCTTGCTTTGTTGTAGCCGCCCACTTGGGCATTTTCTCGTCGATTAACTTCTGCCGGTTTACATACGCAAAAACGACCCTCTGCAAAGTGCCATCTCTTAACCGACTCCTGAGCTGTTCAAAGTATAAATCTAAACCCTTTCTATCCATTACCTGCAAAAATGCAGGATTTTCACTTAGTAAAAACAGCGTATGTTTTGTATTCATGATGACCTTTTTCAAAGCATCCCCCGCTTGAGTATAATCAGAAACGAGATCCCTAACATAATGAAGAACAGTAATTGATATGATCAGTGACGTAAGCTCAATAAGGCCGAAAAAAACTGCTAACGCAATATTTATTATATTCCAACTATCTGACCAGAACCGATATATTAAGATAACGGCAATAGCTGCAACCAATAGTTCTCCACTCCACAAAATGCCATTCCAATGCTTCAGAGTAAATGAAGTGATTTTAATTCTAAAAAGAAATGACCAGTACTTTACGTCCTTCCACAATCTAGAATCCATGAAATCAAATCCCTCCGTTTAGTTAGTGTGTATCCGAATTAGGATTTATGATTGCTACACTGAATATTGGGTGTAACGTGTGAGTTATTTCTGGAGAAACCAACTTTCCTATTTTTATTAGAACGCGGCTAACGGCGTTGTGCCTAAGCCGAAGCCCAGAACAACAATGCTACATTTATTAAACAACTTTTTAATTAGAACAAACTTTTATTTACTAACTAAGCCGCACAACAAAACCGAAACAGAAGAACAAACTTTTAAATTGCACAAATGCCAAATGCGAAAACACTTTCGGCTTGAGGCACTTGATATTTCCAATAAGTAAAAAGTTAAATTTGTTTATCAACTATAATTTAACTAACGGAGGTATCAAATGTATTACACTGGTATTGATCTTCATAAATTTACTTCTTACTTAACTACCGTTGATTCTTCAGGAGTTATCGTTAAGCAGGAAAACCTCAAGAACGTAGCCCACAACTTTGTTCAGTATTTCAATTCAATCCCGGGTGAACATCAAACT
>JAGUYG010000085.1 GCA_020061465.1 Ignavibacteriales bacterium | reverse complement strand
CCATTGTAGTGTAAAAACAATGTAATATTTTAATTATTCACAATAAAATTTTCCAAAGGATCGTTCCGACTTTAACAAAATTAATTTGGACAGTACTGAGAAAAACATATTTATTGTGGTGAATTTGGATAGATACTTTTGTAAATTACTAATGGTTATGGCGACGTATAAACTTAAACGAGGCTGCTGTAAAGAGGTAGATTAAAAAAATATTTTTCCCGACCAAAAGTACTTTATGAAAAGCATTTCCATAATAATCCAAAGGCTTTCGGGTTGGGATGTTTCCCGTAATATAATCCAAATCAAAGCTATGAAATTGAATTTCGAACTCTTTAGAGCGAATTAATTGATAATTAAAATTAATTAGAACAAACCTCAAAGTGTAATGTATTTTTTACTAAATAATTTAAATTTTTGTATCGCTCTTACTATTAGTAAAAATTTTCCCGCTTCCTTATTAGGGGAGTTACGTTATTCGGACCTGCATTAATGTTAACTTTAATATCTCGCAAAACTTTGACCATTGCTGTAATCATTATAGCGCTTATTTCTATAATTCTTGTATTACCGGTAAAATTTGAATATAAATTAAAAGTTCAGGGGAAATTGTTACCTCAAAAGGAGTGGGTTATTTATAAAGGAACCGATGGAAGACTTACTTCTCTACTAACAAATTACAAAACCGGCATAAATCAATCCTATGATGTTACTTTGTTTGATAGAGGAGATGCCATGCGATTTGCGCTTAGCCCTAATCTTCATTCAGGAGCATCTGTAGAGGTAAACGATACTATCGCATTCTTATATTCCAATGAGATTGAAAGGCAAATAAAAAATCTTGAAGGACAATTAATTACTACTAAAGCATACTTATCGCTTAATCTGACCGGTGAAAAAGAATCTATAATTGAGCAAGAAAAAAACAACTTCACTTACGCTTTAAAACAGGCTGAAGAACAAAAGAAAATTGTAGACCGCCTAAAAGCACTTTACGAGAAGGGTTTAGTTTCACAAGAAGAATACGAAATTGCTAAAGGTACGTATGACCTTTATGAAATTAATGTTTTGATATCAAAATCTCGCTTACAATCAGTTCAAACAGGATCAAAGCATGAGTTAATAGAATTCATTAAAGCACAAATTATTGTTTTGGAAAAGGAATTGACTGTACTTAAAAATAGATTTGAAGGATTTACAATACTTTCTCCGATACCAGGAATTGTTAATAGAATAACTAATAGTGATACATTGTTAATAATATCGGATACAACAGAATTTGTTTTGATTTCACCGATTAGAGTTCAGGATAAAAAGTATATAAATCCACAACAAAAAGTTGATATTTATATAAACGATAAGAGACAAAATTTAAGTGCTAAGATTATTGAACTAGATAACATTGTGCAAATAGTACATGGCATTCAAATTATAACAGCTACAGCAATTATTGAAGGTAAAACGAACGAAATGATACCCGGTATAATGGCTGATTGTTATGTTCATACAGGAAGTTTAACTCCTTTTGATTATGTGATGAGAATGTGGCTAAAAATGGTGAACTAAGATGAAACCCATGCGGCTTGAATACAAATACCTAATTCCGAAAGAAAGACTTGGTGAATTGCGGAAGTCTCTCCGACCATTTGTGAAGATGGATGAATATGCTCAAAGTCGCAGTCAAAAAGAGTACTCGGTGCGCAGCATTTATTTTGATACAATGGGATTTGACGATTACAGGGATAAGATAGCCGGACTCAAAATGAGAAACAAAATTCGAATTCGTGGCTATAATGAATGTAATAATGAAAGCGTCGTCTTTCTTGAAGTAAAAAGAAAATTCGAAAATTGTATTTCCAAAAATCGCTCCCCCTTAATGTATTATAACCTCAATCGGATTTTTCAATCAGTAGATTTTGATACATTTTTGATTGAGAAGAAAAACTATCTTTATGCTCGAAGTGATGCAGCTAAATTTTTCTATTTGCTTAAAATTAAAAATCGATCTCCGGTAGTGCTGGTTGTTTATGAAAGGGAAGCATACTTTTCAAAACATGACTCAACTTTACGCATTACCATTGACAAAAATTTAAGATCGAAAGCTTTACCAAAATTCGATGATCTTTTTAAAGAATCAATATTACAACCGGCAATGTTTGGGCATTTTATTTTAGAAATAAAATTTTATAATGGTTTTCCGGGATGGTTACAGAATGTGTTAAGCAAATTTGAACAAGAAAGAAAGGCTTTATCAAAGTATACCATATCCATTGATAATCATCGCGATTTCAATCAATACATTACTAAAAAGAAACTGTTTGTTCCATCACTTTTAAATGGAAACAGTATGGATTATAAGAAAGAGTTAGTTAAAAATGCTGGATGATTTTCAAAATGTTTTGAATATCTCAATGTCTTTGGGTGAGGTGTTCGAGAACTTGGTAGTCTCATTTATTTGTGGAATAATAATCTCATTTTTCTATAAAATTACTTATCGTGGTCCCGGCATATCTTACTCTTTTATTAACTCGTTAGTTGTTTTGTCTATGATTACAGCCGTTGTAATTATGGTTATCGGCAATAATCTAGCGCGTGCCTTCGGACTTGTAGGCGCAATGTCAATCATTAGATTCAGAACAGCAATTAAGGAGACCCAAGATATAATATTTATTTTCTTTGCCCTTGCAATTGGTATGGCATCAGGAGTTGGTTTACATGCTCTGGCAATTTTTAGTTCTGTGCTCATTGGTTTGATTGTTTTTGTTTTCACCAAAACAAACACTGCCGGTCCATCTAAAAAAGATTTTCTTTTACAATTCACTTATGTCTCGGATGACGGATATGAAGAAGCCACTTTTATTTCGCTTTTTAAGAAATACTGTAAGAGCAGCAAGCTGATTAATACAAAAGCTATGAAGGATGAAGACTCACTTGAGTTATCCTATCATATAGTTCTCAAGGATCCTAAATTCACTGTCGAATTTACCAAGCAGCTTAGAGATTCTAAAGGTATCGGAAATGTTAATCTCTTCTTTGACGAAGAATATTTTTAATACGTCATAAATACATCTTCGCATCAATAAATATTAAGGCATATAGTTGATAAAAATAAACTTTATTAGGTAGACTGCTAAGAAATCCGTTTGAATCTGCAGACGCATAGCCTAAATAATCGATATCGGTTAAGGAGGTATGGATAAAATTGATTTCTGCATCCAATCCTACCAGAATATAACATGCGCGGGAAATTGTTCCGTTATATTTAGTTTTAACACTTAAGGGCTGTTGATAATCCGGATAAATACTTTCAATACAGTAACGATCGGATACTTTATTCTCACTTAATTCTGAATTATCCGGTTCTTTAAATAATTTCAATTTTGTGGTTGTGTTAAACGCTTATGCAATTTTTTTTCTTATGAGCATTATCTTATGCTTGATGCTTGTTTAAACCACTTATAAACTGAATAAAGCGGTTTAACTGCTGCTAAAATACATATTAGTAAATACCAATACCATTCTAAATTAAGAATGGAATTCCACATTTTAGCAATGAATAATGCCCCGGCAAAAACAGCAACTTTAGTTAAAGCAATATCTATCCAATCGACTTTGAAACTTTGCAAATTATTGATGATGCTCATTTTTTATTCTTTCCTTTCTTCTCAGGAATAATAAGTTCATAACCAAGGTTTTTATACCATGTTAGATCGCTGTAACCAATCCACTCACCAGTAAGAATTCCCTCATTAAAGAATATCACGCTAAATCCAGGGGATTCTGTTTTCTTTCCGTAATTTGTTGAATCTTGCGGATTCTGATAAGTGCCGCTTATAACCCAGCTAAGAACTAATGCAGTATCGCTTAGAATAATGATTTCGTTTTCTTTAACATTAAAATCCGGGAATACATATCTCGTCCTCGAAATTGATTCTTTCAGCTTATCCCTGCCGGTAATTGGTTCAAAAGTCGGATTGATACGCAGTTGAAAATTTTCGGAAGTTATCGTGTCAAGAGAATCAAGACTTCCTCCGTTCCAAACATAAAGGTACTTTACAAGCGCAGCATTTATTGGGGTTTCGGTTTTTCGTTGTTGACAGGATACAAGAAAAAGCAAAATGATTAGAAAAACAATAAATACGATTATCTTTTTCAAAACAGCTTCCTAATGAAATAATTAATAAGATATTATTTTCGGCAGCCTGCTTCGGGAGAGTATTCTGTGTGCATGCTTTGTGGAGTGTATGACCTATCTCTGTCTTCTTGCTCTCTCGACGTAGATTTGGTTCATTTAGTTAGATAGAACTTCTATTATAAGTTAAGAAGTTCTTAAAATTCTTTCCATCTTTTAATTAGTTAAAACCGGCAAATACTATCTAATCAATGTCATCTTACTCGATACCGTTTTATTTCCGGCTCTAAGATTGCAAATATAAACACCGCTCGGAACGTTGGCGCCTTTATCGTTTGTTCCGTCCCATCGTATTAAGTAATTGCCGGCGGGTAAATTTTCTCTTATCAGTTCTTTTATTTTTTCTCCTCGAATATTGTAAACGATCACTTCCGCTAAATCATTTGAGAGATCAAACGGAATCGAAAAATTAATTATAGTGTACGGGTTAAAGGGATTAGGATAATTTTGAATAATCAGATGAGATGGCGGCATGCTTTCATTCCCGTGATCTCTTTCAACCGAAGTGATTAGCGATGGTCCGCTTCCTCTGCTGATTCCGGAATTATTGGCAAGATAAATATTAACCCAATTAGGTCTTAATGCAGATTGCAAGTACTGGTTATCCCACTCCTCATCGGTAAGCCGTAAAAAGTTTGTGGTAACATATTCGTAATAGCTTAAGAAAGGACCGACAAATGCAACAGTTCCACCGTCTGGAATTTTTGCAATGAATACGCCTAAGTTTACGGGTCCCGTACCAACGTGTGTTATCCAGCCATAATAGTTTCCGAAACAGTCTGAGGGAGTTGTATGGATATCTGCAACTATGTGGTCTTTCCGAAACATGCCTTTAAATTCGTAATGATGGTCATAGTAAATTAATCTTGGATACCACCCTTTATATGGAGGCTGACCGCTTCCGGGTTCGGGATTATCATAAATTATTGTTTTCAGAAAATTATTTTCTTGTTGCGTGAATGGAGTGCCACTTAATATTTTTTCCGAAATCATAGCGAGGGTATCCATCACCGGTCCGAAGTAATTAAAGAACTCAATTATTTTATACTTTAGCCAATCGTTACTAAAAGGAAGATTTTGAAATTTATTAACTGCCATTTCTGAAAACGATTTCAATGCATCGTAAAATTCAGGAAATGGTTCTATATATGTATATGGATAAAAACAAACTGTACCTCCGGTATAAGATTGCTTCGCATATAATAAATTATCGTGTCTTAACTGCGCCCACGACGATAGCTGTGTATTAAGCTTCTGCTGCCAGAATGCAGCACCCTGCATAAACTGAGGAAAGTTATTTCTGCTTTGCGGCGGATTTAGTTTTCTAATAGCATTCAGCCATGAATTATAGATGGTTCCTGTCCAAAATTCTTCATCGTAGGAATCGATTAAATATCTTAGCGCAGCAAGATTAGAAGAATAATAATACTGTTCTAACTCAGGCTGAAGAAGCTGTAGCGCTGCATCGTTACCCATTGCAAACATCGGATCGAGTGTAGAGGGAAAGAGACGGCATATTTTCCCACCGTTGAAAAGTATTCTGTCAAACACCACACTGCCTGTTACGTAAGAATCAATTACAAATCTTTGTCCGAATAAAAGAAATGCTGAAGCCGGTACTATACTGTCCGGTTTAAAAGGATCCGATACAAGTATTTGAGATAAAATTAATTGATATGCGAACGATTGATTTTTTAGTGAATCCTGAAATTCAATTAATTTTAAGCTGTCAAGCAGTTCATCGGCATTTTCAAATTGCACAGCTTCTTTCAAGTAAATTAAATTCTCTAAGGTTACGTTGTCTGATTCTCCTACAAAAAAACGCAATATTTCTTCAATATCTCTGTATAACTGCCATGAGTTTGAAAGATCGAATAACTCCGAGATCAAATACGAATTAATTATCTGGCGGGTTATATCATCAAATGATTGAACAATACACGGCGGATCGGGATAAGCTTCGGGCGGAAGAAGGTAAATCTCTATTCTGCCTAACCACATCATTGCTCTAAAATATTTTTCTAATTCGGGATGTGATATTGAGACATAGTGTCCTCTCGGTTTAAACTGGCTCCAATCAATTCTTACGCAAGCTTCAGAAAAGATAGTTTCATATGAAAATCCACTAGCATTAAAAATTTTATCTAACAGCTTACCAATTCTTTCCTGATTTGAAGAATAATAAGGTTGAGTGGTTTCATCTAAAAGCCGAAGTGGAATTGTTATGTAAAGATCAACATCTTCGAGCATTTGCTGAATTTGCGGATACGCAGAATACCTTGCTTCTAGCTGCGGCATTTTTGCACGCATCTGTGAAAGCATTGTTTTCAAATTGTTAATCAGCACCGCAAGTTCGATATCCATCAAGATGCGGTCGTACGAAATATGAAATGCATGGAGGATAGCATCAGTAGAAATAAACACAGGCAGATCGCTGTGATAAATTTCCATCAGCGCGTTTCCGAATGAAGATTTTTGCAAACGATCGCTCACCATAAATCCGTTATTTTGCAGCAGCAATTTCTCGTAATCACTCAGTTTATACTTAAGATCAATTGAATCCAGATACAGTGCATCTTCGATGTTGAAATTCATATTAGCTTTGAATGAGCCTGCCGGGTGTAATTGAAGCAGTTGATTATAAGTCATATTTTGATTGGATTGGAGAAAGTGCTTATACAAATCCATATTAAAATTGGATTGCGGATAAACAACCGTAGAGATAAAAGCGGCGATAAGAAGACGAATACTTATTTTTTTCATATCCCCTCCTAATTGTTATCTTTAACTTAAAAAATGAAAGAGGATTTGTCAAATCAATAAATAGGACTCAACCTGTTCGAGTTTACCGATGAAATGGCTGCTGATTTACAATTGAATTGAAGTATAATGTAACAGATTTAGAGAATTGAGGTTGTTCAATCATAACGCGGCGCAGCCGGTTTACTAACACAAAGTTGGCAGCCGATGAATGTTAAAAGAATTTATTCATAACGGTTTTTTTACACACCTCTCAGTCTTGGCTCAGCCAAGCCGAGACAGGTCGCCCCTCTTTCGAAGAATCCTTTGGACTAGAGGGGACAATTCCCTTCTTTAAGAACGATAAAACAATTTTATATTTTAATGAACATAAAAACAAAGTGTATTGATTACTGCTGTTAGGCGAGGTGCGCCCATATTATAATTCGAAAAGTTGTCTTGCTAAAGCTGATTGTCGAATGATGGAAAGGAGAGTGCCAATTCTTAATTCAAATGGTTAGGTACCGGAATGGTAATTGTAGATGTTTCGGTACGTTTTTGCATGATAATATGGCTTCCTTTTTGGCGGACTTGAAGGAACCCATGATCGGATAGAATTTTACATACTTCACGACCCGAGAGTCTTCGAAGCTTACCCAACTGTAATCTCAAGGCGAGTGACGAATACTTCGGTATGAAGCCTTTCCTGGATTTCAGTTGGAGAAGCATCTTCGAAGAATAATTCCAGGGCTTCTTTCAAATTAGCATGTGCCTTTTCGACTGAATTGCCTTGGCTCGCAATGTCCAATTCGGGGCATAAAGCTACATAACCATCGCCTTCTTTTTCAATTACGGCTGTAAGCTGATATTTATTTTTCATTAAATCTCTTTCAAAGGTAAATTATATTTCAAATATAATCTGATAGCTGGCTAAAGACAATAATACAGGACGCATCTTGCATAACTTTAGAAGGAACGAAGAAATGTGCTAATGTTATTCTTGTAAAGTATAATTTTTAGCTGCCTTTGGACTATAATATTAATTATGACCATAAAAATGTAGCTTGAAACATCCCCTTCCGCTGAATTAAAATATTGCCAAGGATATCTTAGTGCAGTGTAATCGTTTTACTAACACAAAGTTGGCAACAGATGAATGTTAAAAGAATTTATTCATAACGGTTTTTTTACACACCCCTCGCCCCTCTCAAGAGGGGACAGCACACTTTTTTTGAAAAAATTTTAGTAAATGATTTGTAAAATTTTTAATGTGGTGCTTTAACTTTTCAAGTGTTATGTTATTACCTCAAAGATAGGGCTTAGTCCCCTCTCGGTCCAAATGGACTCCATTGGAGGAGGGGATGTCAGTTGATCCTTTGGAAAGGGGTGGGTTAATATGTAATACTGACAAAGTATCTTTGTTAGCAGGCTTCTAACTACAATATTAATCATGACCATAAAAATGGAGCTTGCGACATCCCGTTCCTCGGTACAAAAATATCATTGAGGATATCATTCATCTTTATCATCCCCTGCCTTTTTGGTTTAGCAGGGGATGAATTGAAATTAAACCCCTTCTTTTACTTCGACGATTTCATCTGCCACTAACCCATGTGCTTCACGGTGCACTGTTTCAGCAGCTTGCTTATTCGGCGCTTCGCAAAGGCAGAAGACTTTTCCGGTGCCTTCGTCAAACCAGTATTTCAAATAATTTACACCATACTTTTGCTGAACTTCCAGATCTTTTTTATGAGCTTCAGCAACTGCATCTGCGGTTAGTCCCGGCACATGATGATGGACATCCATGAACAACGGCATGATTCTCACCTCCTTTCGATAACGGTATTGGATTGAACAAAGTAATAAAGTATATCCTGAATGATTGAATGAATAACTTTTGCTTAAATTTTTCTGTTATTCTTTCAAAAAAATTGTCTTGTTTCCATCAGCTGCAATTGACATAAAAAGGTCGTTATAATGAAAAATAAAAGCACTACTTTTTATATGCCCAAAACTGATGAAAAGTGAAAAAAATTATTTCAGTTAACTCACTTACCGTTCGCTTCGGCGAACGGACCAGCGAATCCCAAAAACATAAACGGGCTTTCCCAAAGAGATCTAGGGATTGCCCTAATAATATTCCTTTTTGTGGCTATCCCTAGATCCTTCGGAAAGCCGGGATGGTTTTCTTCTCTTTCTTTATCCGTCAGCTAAAGCAGACGGTAAGTGATGATTTTTTTTGCTTCTTCTGCTGCTACTACTGCTGACATAAAAATGTCGTTATAATGAAAAATAAAAGCAATGCATTTTATATGGCTTGAGCAGACGATAAATGATTGCTGAACATTCTGTCCGTTATGAAAAAAGTACAATGATGATTTATCTGCAATTTTTAACACCAAGAACAATGTGTACCGTATGAAAGCCTTGCGCAGTATCAACCTACTGATGCGGCGGATAAATGTCAATAAAAAAAAATGAAGGTTTGCGATAATTAGATTTTTATCACAATTCGTATAATAATAAAAAAGGCGAATGAAAAAATTTTCAACCGCCTTTTTGTTTACAAACTGAATAATCCTGTTTACTTTTTCGGATAAGGTGGAGGCTCCGGTAATTTAACAGGATTGTTCTTTAACTCTTCAAGAAGAAGTTCGATGGCTTTGTTAAGCTGCTGATCTATGCCTTCAAATTCTTTTGCCGGATCATTCTCAACTATAATATCGGGATCAACACCATAACCTTCCATAATCCATTCTTTTCCTTCGATATCGTATCGTGAAAATTCCGGACGATTAAGAAATCCTCCGTCTAACAGCGGCAGCGTACCTCTTATTCCTACAACACCACCCCATGAACGTTTGCCAATAACTTTTCCGAGACCGTACTTCTTAAATCTGTATGGGAAAATATCTCCGTCGGAAGCAGAAAATTCATCGATTAGTACGACTTTCGGTCCTGCATGAGTTCCGCCGGGATTGAAACTCGGCAAAGTATTTCTTGCAATGTCAATCATGATAGCTTCTCTTCTTAACCTTTCGATAATCATCGGAGAAACATTTCCGCCGCCGTTGCCTCTATCGTCAATAATTAATGCTTCCTTTCTAAGCTGCGGGTAATAATATTTAACGAATTGATTCAAACCGTTCACTCCCATATCGGGAATATGAATGTAACCGATTTTTCCGCCGGAGGCTTTATCTACTTTTTCAATATTGTTCTGAACCCATTCATAGTAATGCAAGTTTTGTTCATTCTCTATCGGAACTACAACTGTTTCCCAGCTTCCCTCTTGCATTGGCGAAGTATTAAGCGTAAGTGTTACTTGTTTTCCATCAGTGTTAATAAAAGCTTCAAATAGATTTTGCATTCCTTTCGTTTCTTTTCCGTTCACGGCGATTATATAATTTCCATCTGCAGCTTTTACGCCAATATCAGTCAAAGGCGAGCTAGTGTTTTTATCCCAGTTTTGACCTCTTAAAATCTTATTAATTCTATAAAAACCCGAAGCTGCGTCTCGTTCAATTTTTGCACCTAACAATCCAAGTTTAATTCGTTCAGGTTTAGGATAATCGCCGCCGCCAACGTAAGTGTGTCCTACATTTAACTCACCGATCATCTCACCAATTATGTAAGTTAAATCAGTACGATGATTTACATGACTTACGAGCGGTTCATAATTCTTTCTTATCTTTTCCCAATCAACGCCATGCATATTCGGTGCGTAGAAAAAGTCACGCATCTGCCGCCATGCTTCATTAAAGATTTGCTTCCACTCTGCATGACGATCGAGCTTAACTTTTAGATCTGATAGATTAAGCTTTTCCTTAGCATCAATTTTTTGTGCAGGCAGATCAATTATTGCATAATTTTTTTCTTGAGAAACTAACATTTTCTTTTGATCGGCTGAAATTTCGTACCCGTTAACCTCTCCAAGTTCTGTTTCTTTCAGATTATTTAAATCATAAACAAGAAGCTTTGCCTTCTCATCTTTGCTGCCGTTTCTTTGATAAAATATTTTATCACCTGCGGAAGTAATCGACCAATAGTTCGAGCCTTCGATGGGAAGCTCGGCTATCCTTTCCTTTATTCCGTCAAAATCAATTTTTACTGTAACGTCGGACTTGCTCTCTTTTTTATCGCCAGATTTTGATTCCTCTTTTTTCTCGTCATTAATCTTCACTTCATCGCTCTTCGGTTCAAACGGTGATTTGATTTCCTTTGTAAGCGTAAGTAAATAAATTTTGCTCATATCCTGATAAGCATGATTCCACTCCGTTTGACTATAAATAGGATTAAACGTTCTGCTTGATACAAAGTAAAGATATTTACCGTCTGAACTAAACTGCGGATCTGTCGATGAGTACCATCCGTCAGTCACTTCGTTAGTTTCGCCGCTTTCGATGGAGTAGATATAAATTTTTGTCATCGATTTTTCTTCAGGCTTTGCATAGGCAATCCAGCGGCTGTCGGGTGACCAGCAAAAGCTTGTAATTTCCCACGCATCGGCTTTTGCTGCTTCTGTTACTTTTTTTGTTTCAACATCAACATATCTTAATCTTTGATTACGATCAGACCAAAGCAGCTTTTTACTATCCGGCGACCAGTACGGCTGATATTTATAATTATCACTGTTAAAAGTGATTTGAATCGGTTTCGATTTTCCGTCTTGTGCCGTTATATAAATTTCGTCTTCGCCCGTCGCATCGGAAATATAAGAAATCCATTTGCCATCGGGTGACCATTTGGAATTTCTTTCATGTACTCCGGGAGTTTCTGTTAGATTTCTGGTCGGTCCATTTTTAGCCGGAACAGTAAACACATCGCCTCTTGAACCGAATAAAGCTCTGCTGCCGTCCGGTGAGATTTCAAAATTTGAAACGCTGCTGCTTACATCGATTAAACCTCCTCTGCCTGAAACGAAATCTTCATTTAGGTAGATTGAAATCTTTTCCGCTTTTTCGGATGCGAGATCTAATTTGTAAATATAGCCGCCGTTCTCAAAAACAATAGCGTTATCTCCAAGTGAAGGAAATTTTATGTCAAAATCATTGAAGTCGGTTAGCTTGTTCGTTTCTTTCGTATCGAGGTTGTAAACATAGAGATTCATTCTGCTGTTTCTATCCGAAAGAAAATAAATTTTATTACCATACCACATCGGGATAATATCCTGAGCAGGGTGATCTGTAATTTTTATTGTCTGCTTCGTTTCGAAATTGTAGATCGAAATATCATCAGCCTGTCCGCCTCTGTATCTCTTCCACGTTCTGAATTCGCGAAAGACCTGATTATAAGCAATTTTCTTTTTATCGGGTGAATAGGAGCAGAATCCGCCGCGCGGCAAAGGAAGCTGTTCGGCTAAACCGTTGGTTATATCGGCTGTGTAAAGCTGTCCTTTAAAATCGTTGAACTCATTCATTCTCGATCTGAATACAACAGTTTCATTATCCCGCCAGCCCATTAGGATGTTATTGGGTCCCATTCGATCCGAAACGTCGTCCCGGTTTAATGTGGCGGTGTATGTAATTCTCTTCGGAACTCCGCCTTCAGCGGGTATGAGATAAATTTCGGTATTTCCGTCGTACTGTCCGGTAAAAGCGATGTGCTTTCCATCGGGCGAAAATTTTGCGAACATTTCGTAACCGACATCGTTTGTTATTTTGCGCGCAACACCGCCTGTAGAGGAAACCGTATAGAGATCACCGGCATAAGTGAATACGATTTTATCTCCGTGAATTGCCGGAAATCTTAACAAACGGGCATCTTGTGAATAAGAGAAAGAACAATAAATAAATACTGCAAGCAGAAAAATTAATTTCTTCATTTTTTACCTCATGTTAACAAAAAATATTAAAGAATGACAAAAGATATATGATGACGTGTTAAGTTGTAAAAATTTGTGATGAATAATCGATTTTTCTATATAGATGGAAAATATAGTTTTACGGACACCCGGGGGCATATCGGTTTTTTATGATTTTTCGAAATGTTAAATGATCGAGTAAAGTGCAAAATCTGTATTCAAGGATTTTGTTGGTAAACTTTTAATACTTTGCATTTTATCTTCGAACCACTCTTCTTCAATAGAGTTAAGTTTTGCTGTTTCGCGCAGCCACTCTAATTCAGCCGAAGAAAAACTCTCCCCCGAACTCGCTAATTTCAATCCATCTTCAATGAATGACATTGCAATCTTTTTGTTCGAAAAAATTATAGGCTCTTCCTTAATATATTTATTTGCTAAAAGACTGCGAAGCGTTTCTTCATAAAAGTCGGATGCAAAACCGAGTTTTTCGGCTAATTCTCTTATTATTCTCTTTTCCGGTTCTGTAAGCTGCTTATCTTTTTTGGCGATGATTAATAATCCCCGCAGGTAATTGCTTTTATCTTTAATAGGAATTTCCATTAAGGCTCCGAAAGTTTTAGGTTATTACAAAAGTAATAAAAAAATGGCCACTGACAAATTCAGAAATTTTTTCTTTAGCTATTTTACTGCATTTATTATAAGATCGGATGACATCTGCGGATCGAACCTTTTCTTATTTAGGCTGCCATAAAATGTAATCTTTTTAAATCCTGCCGTTTTAAATAATGAAGACATTTCTTCGTGAAAGTGCGGATATAGTTTCGTGGTTATTATTTCTCTTTCTCTTAGATTATCTTTTCTAAATCTTAAGATATTAAAGTTGATGCTTTTGTTTAAGAAATCATAGAATCTAACAAAAACCCATTCGCTGCTTTCTGTAATATTTATGATACGTTCTTTATCAGATAAAACTTTTTTGAAATTAATAATTTGAATTAAGATTTCTCCTCCCGGTTCAAGCATTTTGTATAAAACATTTGCGGCTGAATGTAAGTTTTTAGAATTAAAAACAGTTAGAGTATTTCCAAGCGAGGTAATAAAAGAAAAATTGCTATAAAAAGAATGTGGAATCTTCAATATTGAGCTGATATTGAAATTTACATTAACATTATTTCTGTTAGCATTTGCATTTGCCTTTTCGATCATTGCAGGAGAAATATCGAATGCATTAACATCTAAGCCAAGCTTTGCCACTGAAATCGAATCCATTCCCGAGCCGCATCCTAAATCAGTCGCTTTTTTCCATTCGGGCTTAATAAATTTTTTAAGCAGTTCAATTCGTCTTTCAAGTGCAGAATCGAATGAGATCATATCGTCATAAAATTCGGCTGTTGAATCGAAAAAATCTCTTGTGCTAATTATCTTCATTTTTAAACTCGACTTTCAATTTAATAATTCAATCTCGCAATTCACTTACATCATTCGTGAAAATTAGTGTTAATTCGTGGCTCAATCTCTCCTTTAAAAGTTACCGTAATTTTTTATGACAAAAAATACTTTCCCGCATCGTCACGAAAAAATTCACAAACACTTTTATTTGGCAAGCGGCAAATTTTTATACCTCCACCAATTCGGGATATAAACTTTTTAGCAATAACACCTCTTTACACTAAAACTTTTTCTCTGTTTTTTCAACTTTTAAGGACAATATTGTTATTTTTAAAATAATAAACTTATATTGTTAGTAGCTGCAATAAATGAAGCGAAATCGTAATCAATACAAAAACGGAGCTAACCAATGAAAATAATCGAGTGTGTACCAAACTTTAGCGAAGGAAAAAACAAAGAAACTTTTAAGAAGATTGAGGGTGCCTTAAATAGTGTTCCTAACTGCAGACTTCTAAGTCTTGAACCCGATGCCGATTACAACCGTGTAGTAGTAACATTCGCCGGTGATGAAACAGGAGTAATTCAAGGCGCAGTTGCAGCAAGCAAAGCAGCCGCTGAAATGATCGATATGACCAATCATAAGGGCGAACACCCCCGGTTTGGGGCAATTGACGTTGTGCCTTTCGTGCCGGTAAGAAATACCACAATGAATGAGTGTGCAAAAATTTCCGAGAGATACGCCGAACAAATTTCTAAAGAACTGAACGTGCCGGTTTATCTTTATGAACATGCCGCACGCAAACCTGAACGCAGAAATCTTTCCGACATAAGAAAAGGTGAATACGAAGGATTAAAAGAAAAATTAAACGACCCAAATTGGTATCCGGATTTTGGTTCAAATGTTTTTAATCCAAAACTGGGTGCCATTGTAACCGGTGCAAGATTTTTTCTGATAGCTTATAATGTTAATATCAAATCTGAGGATGTAAGCTATGCTAAAGAAATCGGGGAAATTCTCAGAGAATCGGGAAGACCAAAACGCGATGAACATGGAAACATAATTAAAGTTTATGGTAAGACAGTTCGTGAACCGGGAAGACTGAAATGCGTAAAAGGCATGGGTGTATCTCTTGAGAAGTATAAGATTACACAGGTATCAATGAATCTGACTAACTACAGTGTTACTCCTGTTCATGTTGCTTTTGAAGAAGTAAAAAAAGAAGCTGACAGATTAGGAGTTGAAGTAAACGGAAGCGAGATTGTGGGGCTTGTTCCGTTGGAAGCATTACTTCAAGCCGGTGAATTCTATGCGGGCGGAAAACATTTAAACGAAGAGGGGCTTATCGATCTTGCAATTGAAAAACTTGGATTAAATTCACTTCATCCTTTTAATAAAAAAGAAAAGATCATTGATTATATGATCTGATAAATTCCGCTTAACCAAAATAATTTTTGTAATTAAGAGAGAAAAACATGGACTTAAACAAATCGCTTAAAAATTATTTAGACGAATTATCATCGGCTTCCCCTACACCGGGAGGAGGCAACGTTGCCGCAATGTGCGGAGTTCTTGCATCAAGCCTAAGCATAATGGTTTGCAACCTAACCATAGGAAAGAAGAAGTATCAGGAAGTTGAAGCGGAAGTAATTCAGCTAAAAGAAAAATTTGAATCGTACAAATCAGAATTTGAAGAGCTTGCAAGAAAAGATAACGAGGCATTCGATAAAGTGATGGAAGCATTTAAGCTGCCCAAAGAAACCGATGAACAAAAAGTTATGCGAAGAGATGCGATAGAAAATGCTACGCTCGAAGCGGCTATCGTTCCTTCGAACGTTATTAAAACTTGCAGGGATATTCTTCCTTTAATAGAAAAATTAGCTGATATTGGAAACCAAAATTCACTTTCCGATGCGGGCGTTGCGGTTTCATTAGTATCCACCGCGGCACAAGGCGCTTATTTAAATGTAGTTATAAATTGCGTATCGATGTCAAATCAATTAGTAGCAAATGAGTTTCTGAAGAAAAGTGAAATACTGCAGGAGGAAGTAAAAACTAATTCCGAGACAATTGTTTCTGCCATTGTAAGCAAGATTAGGAATCAATAAATTTTCTTGCACAGATTCCGACATTCAAACGATACGCTTTAATCTTTGCTACAAAAGTTTTGGTTATAAAAGATATTTGATAACTACAAATCCGCCTATCAACAAAATCGTAAAAGTAATGGCAAGCCAGTTAAAGTATTTGTCTATAAATTCTTTAATTGCCGGACCGAATTTCCAGATTAATAAAGCAACTAAAAAAAATCTTGCGCCCCGGCTTACCAAGGATGCCAATACAAACATTGTCAGATTAATGTTAAAAGCACCGGCGGAAATTGTAAATACTTTATATGGAAGAGGCGTAAAGCCGGCAGAGAAAATAATCCAAAAATCAAACTCGCTGTAAAGCTGCTGAATCTTATTGAAAGCGTCGTGAGTAAACCCCGGAATATTTGCAAAGAAAAAATTTGCAATAGAAGTAAACTCATTGGAGGGAGTCCACCACACATAATGCCCGATTGCATAGCCTAGCAAAGCGCCGGTAATAGAAGCCGCAGTGCATGATGCCGCATATTTAAATGCTTTTACTCTTGCACCTAATACTAAAGCGATTAATAAGGCATCGGGAGGAATGGGAAAAAATGACGACTCTGCAAAAGCCAATACAAATAATGCTAATCCTCCGTAAGGAGTATCAGCCCAGCTCAAGACCCAATCGTAAAGTTTTCGGAGAAGTATCATCTACAGCATCTATCACTTTAAGTTGAGTGCAAACTTAGCAAAAATAATAGGGATAAGGAAAAGCATAAGTGCTGCTTTAATGCTTTTCGCCGAAGAAAAATTGTACTTAAGGCAGAGTATTATTTTACATTACGAAGAAAAGTATTGTATTGTTATTCGGCTCTAATTTTCAATTCGATCACTAAAATAAAATTGAAAGAATCGTAACAGGCTTTTATTCTTAAGATTAGCTCAATCTACGAATTAATTTTTTATAATTTACTATTTTAATAAACATGAAAAAAATTATAATAATTGTATTCTACAACTTAGCTGCTGTTATATTTTTAGGCTTTCTTTTTGAAATGATTATTCGTTTATCAATCCCCGATATAAATACGGGGGGGGTACGAGTAAAGAGATATTAACCGATTCAATTTACTCTTCATCTCCGGGTTTACAACCCAATACTAGCGGAGAATCGAATGGGATAATAAAAGCGACAAATTCTTATAGAGCCTGGAAATACAATATCAATTCAAAAAAGCAAAAGAAAAGACTACTCTTTTTAGGCGATTCGGTTACAATGGGAATAGGCGTTGAAAATGACAGTACTTTTGCAGGCAGGCTAACAAACATATATGAAATTGTTAATCCGTCTTTAATAGGATATTCATCAATCGATTATTTAAATGTTTTTAATGCGTTTGTAGTCGAAAATCGGTTTGAAAAAAAATTTGATGCTGTTATTATATTCTGGACATTGAACGACATTTATTCAAATTATCCTACACAAAATCCCCCTTCTTTTCAAGCAGATGACTTTCTCTATTCGATAATAGATTTTCTAAGAAGAAATTCAAAATCTTATTTGTTCTTGAAAAACCTTTTTAGTGATAGATCGAAAGTATATTTTGATTATGACAGCAGATATTACGATGTGAATGATAAGTTGCTGCTAAACTCGATTCAAAACCTCAAAGTTATTTCATCGGATTGCAAAAAATTAAATATTCCCTTTTATATTTTCATTTTTCCGTACGAATACCAACTGCGCCAAATTAACAACAGAACAATATTAAATCCACAAAAGGTCTTTACACACTTGTTAAATCAAAACGGAATCCAAGCAATAGATTGTGTTGCTGCCTTCACAAGCGGTGTCTGGAACGTTAAAGATTATTTTCTATATGGAGACGGAATTCATTTCTCTGAAAAAGGTCATCAACTTTTGTCTACGTTCATTGAAAAAAAATTAAAAGCCTTTATAGAATAGAATATTTAACTAATAATTCTTCTAATCTTAATCTCGTTTTGGGATCTGAGTTTTAGTCTGAATTATATTAGAATAAAATGCAGAACTCACTCCCTCTTGCCCCGAGCAACCCCTAAGGTTAAGATATCATAAACCTCCGATGTCACTGCTTTAGACGTTGGAGGTTACTTAATACATTACACGCATAAAAACTCTCAATTAGTAACCTCCGATGTTTGCATGGTGGTTTGTCCCGGGTAACATCGGAGGTTTGTCATCCAACAAACCTCCAAAGTCACTGTTTTGGACGTTGGAGGTTGCTTGCTGTTTTGCCCCGAGCAACCTCTGAGGTTTATATCCGCTTTGCACCGGGTAACCTCAGAGGTTTACGAAGCCTGTGATGTAACCTCTCAGGTTTAAATCCAGCAACCTGAGAGTTTTCTTGCGTTTCATTCAGCTAAATAATCCCGGAGGTTCGAATGTCATAAACCTCCAACGTCACTGCTTTAGACGTTGGAGGTTACTTGTTACTTTTGTCCCGAGTAACCTCTGAGGTTTGTATCCGCTTTGCACCGGGCAACCTCAGAGGTTTACGAAGCCTTCATTTCAACAATAGAAGTTTTTTCGATTGAGTAAACGAGCCTGCCCTTAATGTGTAAAAGTACACTCCGCTTGCCGCATCAGATGCATTCCAATTAATATTGTAATAGCCGGCATCCATATTTTGGTTAACAAGCGTTGAGACTCGTCTGCCTAATATGTCGAAAATCTCAAGTGTAACATCGCAAGCCTGCGGAATTGCAAATCTTATAGTTGTGATAGGATTGAACGGATTCGGATAATTCTGTTCAAGATTGAATGCTGCCGGCAGTTCAACTTCTTTTTCCACTGAAGTAAAGATTTCAAGAATTTGTGTTGGATTTGTTTCGACATTGCCGACATTGTCCAGCGACAGCACATAAAATTTATACCACAAATCACGAGTTACGGGAATAATTACCGCACTTTCATTTGTAATCGCACCTAAAGTAAAGGGTCCATCGCCAACAGTCATATACACTTGCGAAGAGTTTATTCCCGAACCGCTGCCGTCATCAGCATTCCACCCTAATTCAATTGCATCCTGTCCCGCTGATCTCATGATATAAGTCGGAGTAGTAACCGGCGGATCAAAGTCTAATGTATTAACTGCAACATTAGTCTCTAACGGCGGATTTAAATCGAAGATTATGACTGCTTTGTTATTTAACTGAGTACCGGTCGGTAAATTTACTTTAGGATTAACAGAAAACTTAACCCAGCCTTCGCCTTCGGGTGGATTTACATTCGGCGGTAGTTCGATATCTACAAATTCCCATTTAAGAACATTTCCTTCCCTCGACGTAACACCCATGCCGTGGCTCATTGCGCCAAATTGAACGGAGTTAACGTCGTAAATATTTTCATCTAAAGTATCGATAATAACAACTTTCCAGGCTGGCGCAGTTGCTTCTTTTTTGTTCTCAAAGAAAATAGTGTAAAACATTTTATTGACAGAAGCCATATATCCCGCCTCTCCAAAACCGGTGGGACCTTCTTTTGCGTTCGGGTCCCATGAGGTAACCTTTCTTAATTCCTTCCCTCTATTAACGCATATCATTTGGTTTGGATTTTCAGCAAGCAGTACTGCGTAAGAGCCGCAGTCGTATTCTTCGGTTGATAGATATCCTTCCTTCAACATTGGTCTTGATCCGGGATTCAAACACCGTTCAAAAATTTTTTTCAGTTCGAGGGTTTCACTAAAGCAGCCCCATGCAGCATAAACAACATTTGCAGGCCAAAGTCCAATTCCTATAACTCCCTCCACGGCTGTTTGCATTATTGATCCCGTCGCTCCTTCGGTAGTCATCATTTTGTCAGCCGCTTTTTGTGCTCCTTGCTGAAGGGCTCTCATTAATTGCTCATCTTTAAAATATTCAATGCATGCTTCCTTAGCCGATTCTATTACGTAGTCTATAATAAATCCAATTACTATATAACCGACTACTATTTCCACTCCAGTAATAAGCTGGGCTTGAGGCGGTAATTTTTCTGTGCCCGGTTCTGCAAGCAGTATCACGTCAAACGTTCTGTATCCCTTAGGTTCTAAATTGTCTAATAGAACTAACGCTTCTTCATTACTGCCATTGAAATTGAATGACTCAACAGGTATCTCTACCGGTGAGCCGTCAACTTTTGAAGTGGTAATGATTGATTTAATTTTCACTCCGCCGGTTGTATTCAAATAAGCGATTGATTTTCCGACAGGTATATCGCTGTTATTCCAATACACTACGGTATAACGATTCGGAGGACCGACCCGAATATCCCTTCTTCCGCTTATATCTACCGCAACATTCGGAATGCCGGCTATTCCTCCTGAAGTTATAATTATATCCCCAATTGGTTCCGTTATAGGATTATCATTATTCCCCACAGTAAGAGTATTATTTTCTAAATCTCTAACTAAGTTTAACGGATTAGAAATTTTTTGCCACGTAATTCCACCGTCGGTTGAATTATATACATCTAAGGTGCTTTCAGAATTTCCATTTAGGATTGTATCATCATAGCGAAGTGTAATGATATAACTTCCTACCGCTGCATTCGGAACAACTTTCCACCATCTCGCAACAGAAGTAAGCAATTGAGGATGAGGTGAATTAACGGTAGTAATTTCAACACTGTTAGCAGAACCTAAATTGGTAAACCTTAAATCCATATAATGAGCAGGATCGGGATAAGCAATACCGGAATAAGTCGATAGATAAGGAACTGAAGTAAAAGTTCCGTTATTTAAAATTTGTCCGTTGTCAGCAAGTCCACCTAAAAGAATTAGGCTGCTTCCGGTTGGTATTTCAACTTCGGAACCGCTTATTAGAGTTGCTGCATTAGTGCATTTAACCGAACCCATTATAATGCTTTTTCCTGCAGGTGGATCACCTGTTTTTTCGAATTGCAGTCTTGAGCCGAATTCACCCGTGATATAAGAATTTTTTCCGCTCGTCCTTTGAATAATAATAGAATTGGAAGCTTCACCAGAGTTGTAGATATTTCCTTCCACTATTATATTTAATCCACCATATCCGTTTTTGATTATTCCGTTATTAATCAAATCTCCTTTAATCGTGATGGTCCTACCCCCAATAGGTTCATCCTGAATAACCTTTCCGGCAGCGATTCTTAAATTATTATGAATAGTAACGCCTCCAAATTCCATCGGTCTATTCCCAACGAGAGTGAAATTGCCTGCCAAATCCGATTGCATTACATAAATTCCGCTTACATCTATATCGCCGTTGGAGTAAATAAGCCCTCCTCTAAAACCTGCAGAAGTTGAAACGTTCTCAAGCCGTGTAAGCTTGTGCGTTCCCATGTTTAGCGTATCCCCGTGCAAATTGATATTGGTAAGCGAGTCGATTAAAATGCCGCTGGCTGCTATGATGCTTCCGCTTGATTCTTTTTCAATAATGGCACATTTATAAATATTTGCACCGCTTATTTGCTGTGAAGAAGTTCCGCTGAATCGAAGACGATATTGGGTCATAGTTCCGTTGTTAGTTACATTTCCCTCAACATAGATATTTAACCCGCCGTATCCGTTTCTAATCGTTCCTTCGTTAATTACATTACCTTTAATTACGATTGATCTGCCGCCAATAGGCTCATCTTGAATAATCTTTCCGGCAGCGATTCTTAAATTATTATGAATAGTAACGCCTCCAAATTCCATCGGTCTATTCCCAACGAGAGTGAAATTGCCAGCTAAATCTGATTGCATTACATAAATTCCGCTTACATCAATATCGCCGTTTGAATAAATAAGCCCTCCTCTAAAGCCTGCGGCGGTGGAAATATTTTCTAACCTTGTCAGCTTGTACGTACCCATGTTTAATGTATCGCCATGTAAGTTGATATTGGTAAGCGAGTCGATTAAAATGCTGCTGGCTGCTATGATGCTTCCGCTTGGTTCTTTTTCGATGATAGCGCATTTGAAGATGTTAGAT
>JAGUYG010000057.1 GCA_020061465.1 Ignavibacteriales bacterium | reverse complement strand
GAATTTGAAAATTGGGTCATTGATAATTATTTGTGATTGGTGATTTGTAATTTTTCCTTTAGCTTTTTTTCCAAGCGAAGTCTTGGAAAAAATGTAGAACCTTATTTATGAACTCACCTTACGCAAGTGAGTGGAAAACCTCCGAGGTTTTGGCAAACGATATATCCTGACACTTGTTTGTCGGAACGATCCTTCGGATTGGATAAAAATCAAGAATATTCGCGTAAAAACATTCATTGAACCCCGAATACTTTCGGGATTAGTAATCTGCGTAACATGAGTTATGAAGTTTTAACCTTAGTAATACAAACTAATACCCCCAAAAACCAACCTTATTACCTTATCAAACAGAATAAGGTTAAGAAACAGGGGCTTTTCAAATGTTACTAAGGTTAATCTCGACTTGTTGCGACTAAGGTTGTCATTATTTTATAAGTGATAGTATTTATGAATACGAGTACTTAGCGTAAACAATACATGTTTTCATTTCCCTTCTTTTCTGCTTAACTTTAAAAAACAAAAAATGGGGTTTCAGATGTACGTTCCTTTGCTGGATCTTAAAGCGCAGTATAAAGCACATAAAAAAGAATTGGATGAAGCATTACTTCGTGTTTCCGAATCGCAGTATTTTATTTTAGGTCCCGAAGTTGAAAAGATGGAAAGCTCTTTTTGTAATTATTTAAATTGTAAGCATGCCATAGGCGTTTCCTCGGGAACAGATGCACTGCTTGTTGCATTGATGGCACTTGATATTCATCCTGGCGATGAGGTTATAGTTCCGACTTACTCTTTTTTTGCAACCGCCGGAGTAGTTTCGCGGCTGAATGCTATTCCGGTGTTTACAGATATTGATCCTATTACTTTCAATATTGATCCGGATGATGTTAGGAAAAAGATAACAAAAAAAACTAAAGCAATAATTCCCGTGCATCTTTACGGTCAAAGCTGCGAGATGGACTCGATTATGAACATTGCCAGACAATATAATATTAAGGTAATAGAAGATGCTGCTCAAGCTATCGGTGGACAATATAAAGACGGCAGGATGGTTGGAACAATTGGAGATGTTGGATGTTTTTCTTTTTTTCCAAGTAAAAATCTTGGCTGCTTTGGTGACGGCGGACTGGTTGTTACTAACGACGATGAGCTTGGAGAAAAAATTCACATATTGCGTGTGCATGGTGCTAAGCCGAAGTATTATCATAAAATAATCGGCGGCAATTTTAGGCTGGATGCGCTGCAAGCTGCGGTTATTAGCGTAAAGCTTCCTCACCTGGATAGCTGGTCTCAAAAAAGAAGAGAGAATGCTAAAACCTATTATGATTTATTTATTAAAGCAGGTTTATCCGAAGAACCCGGTAAGCTTCAATTCGATTCAAAGAATAAAGTCTTATTGCCTAAAGCTGTTTACGAATCAATTAATGGATTGAAAAATTATCATATTTATAATCAATTCATCATACGTGTCGAGGAAAGGGACAATCTAAGACAATTCCTAACTGATAAAAAAATAGGCACAGAAATTTATTACCCTGTTCCGTTTCATTTGCAGGAATGTTTTTCGGAATTAGGGTATTCGCAAGGGGATTTTCCAATAGCCGAAGAAGCGGCTAATACATCCTTAGCATTACCTATTTATCCTGAGCTTACTAACGAACAATTAATTTATGTTGCAAAAAGTGTAAAAGAATTTTTTGATCGAAAATGATTTTAAAAGAAAAAAAAATATACATTGCCGGACACACTGGTATGGTTGGCTCCGCAATAAAGCGAAGACTGGAAGCAGAGGGGTTTAATAATTTAATATTTAGAACTTTATCCGGGCTTGATCTAATCCGGCAGCATGAAGTTGAGCAGTTTTTTAATTCTGAAAAACTAGATATAGTTATCGTAGCGGCTGCTAAAGTTGGAGGAATTTGGGCAAATAATATTTATCGTGCCGAATTCATTTACGATAATTTAATGATTGAAGCGAACTTAATTCATTCGGCTTATAAATATGGTGTTGAAAAATTAATCTTTCTTGGCAGCTCTTGTATTTATCCCCGGCTTGCACCGCAGCCCCTTAAGGAAGAATATCTTCTTTCGGATTATCTTGAAAAAACAAATGAACCTTATGCAATTGCCAAAATAGCCGGAATTAAATTGTGCGAGAATTATTATTTGCAGTACGGCTCAAATTTTTATTCGGTTATGCCGACCAACCTTTACGGTCCTTACGATAATTTCGATTTAAAAACTTCTCATGTTCTTCCGGCTCTGATCAGAAAATTCCACGAGGCAAAAATTAATAACAGCAGCCCGGTTGAACTATGGGGAACAGGCAAGCCGCTTCGGGAATTTCTTTACGTTGACGATCTTGCCGATGCAATTTTATTTCTGCTGCAAAAAGTAAATGCCGATGATGTTTACAAACAAAGTATCACCCATCTGAATATCGGTACGGGAAAAGACATTTCTATCTCCCGGCTTGCAGAATTAATTTCTCAAACAGTTGGTTTCAATGGAGAGATTGTATATGATAAATCGAAGCCGGACGGCACGCCTCGTAAATTGCTGGATGTAACCCGTATGACTGCCTTAGGGTGGAAATACAAAACGTTATTGATTGATGGAATAAAAAAAACTTACGAATGGTTTTTAGGGAATAACGGTAGGTAAGAAGATTGCAGTGAATGTATAAATGAATGGATGAATGAGTGAATGTATGAGAAGTCTTCTTCAATATTATACAAACAATATGACTTTAACTCAGTCAAATAGTCTAGCATCTTTAAATTAACTGTTGATTAGAATTAATAATAATTTTATAATGTAGTTCACAAAATTTAAATCGAGAATAAAATTGAAAAAGGCTCTTATAACCGGAATAACCGGACAGGACGGCAGTTATTTAACTGAAATTCTGTTAGAAAAAAATTATGAGGTTCACGGGATAATAAGAAGAAGCAGCTCATTCAATACCGGGAGAATCGATCATCTGTATAATAATCCTGAATTGTTGAATAAAAGATTATTCTTACACTACGGCGATGTTGTTGATACAAGCAATTTAAACAGGCTGTTAGAAAAGATCGAGCCGGATGAGATTTATAACTTAGCAGCTCAAAGCCATGTAAAAGTATCCTTTGAGCTGCCCGATTACACTGCACAAGTAGATGCACTGGGAACATTAAGATTTCTCGATGTCATTCGGGAAGTCGGTTTGAAGAAAGTTAAGTTTTACCAGGCGTCAACAAGTGAATTATTCGGTAAAGTGCAGGAAGTTCCTCAATCTGAAACCACTCCTTTTTATCCCCGTTCGCCTTATGGGGTTGCTAAGCTATATGGCTATTGGATAATTGTGAACTATAGAGAGGCTTACGATTTATTTGCATGCAACGGCATATTGTTTAATCATGAATCGCCAAGGCGCGGCGAAACATTTGTAACAAGGAAAATCACAAGAGCGGCAGCAAGAATTGCAGCAGGAATTCAAAAGAAATTACTGTTAGGAAATCTTGATGCAAAAAGGGATTGGGGTTATGCCCCGGAATTTTGCGAAGGAATGTGGCGAATACTTCAATACCAAACGGCTGAGGATTTTGTGCTCGCAACGGGCGAAACTCATTCCGTTCGTGAGTTTACTGAATTAGCTTTTAAGGAAGCCGGAATAGAATTAGAATGGAAAGGTAAAGGAGCTGAAGAACAAGCAATCGTTGCTTCAATTAATTTTGACAAAGCAGCTTCGTTGCTGAAACTTAAAGCCGGATCGAAAGAATATAAAAAATGGTTTACAGATAAGCTTAAAACCGGCGATGCAGTCGTGGAAATCGATCCAAATTACTATCGCCCAACTGAAGTTGACCTGCTGATCGGTAATCCCTCTAAAGCCGAAAAACTTTTGAACTGGAAAGCATTAACTAAATTTAATGACCTGGTTAAACTCATGGCGAAGTCAGATTTGGAAAAAGTCTTTCAAAGAGGTTATTAAAAATTTAACTGCTGGTAATTTAGACCGCTCTTAATACAAATGTATCTTATGCTGTCAAATTTAAACTTAAAAAAAACAAGAAAAGAACTTCACTTTTTTAGATGAATTATCCAACAAGGATTAAAATGAAAATTTATCTATCGCTTTTTATAGTAATCGTACTTTTTACCACAGCGGTGTTTCCGCAAAAGACGATTCAGAAGTATCACGCTTTTTCCGGTACTTTTTTAATCGGTGTTGAAGGTGGTGCCTCAATCGGCAGCACTGATTACAAAGATGTTCATCTGGACTATTTAGGAAGAGCATCGCTCGAATATTTTCTTCCTGCTTATACCCGAAGTTCATTCGGCATTAAAGCCTTTGCCTCAGGAGGTTTTTTCTCTTACGAAGATACAAAATCGTCCTATTCAATTTATAGAACCGATTTTTCACAATTTGGCGGTGGTATTATATACGCTTTATCACTGAACAAATTTGTCTATCCTTATTTATTTACAGGTGCTGCTTATACTCAGTTTAATCCGAAGGACGATTTGGGTAACACTTTGAAAGGAGATCCTAATAAGGATTACAAGAAAAAAGAAATAAATTATTTAGGTGAAGTCGGTATAAGATTTTTAGTTACCGAAAATTTAAGCTTTAATCTCAACGGGAATGTCAGCATCAGCCCAAACGATAATCTAGACGGAATAGTTACAGGTGCTAACAATGATGTGTTCTTCTCAGTTATGGCTGGTCTTTCATTCGCATTCTTTACCGAACAAGATTCAGATAATGATGGTGTGGTCGATTCAAAAGATTTGTGTCCAAACACACCGCCGGGAATATTGGTTGATGAAAATGGTTGTCCTAAAGATTCGGATAAAGACGGTGTTCCGGATTATTTAGATAGATGTTCCAACACTCCATTTCAAGTTAAAGTTGATGAGAATGGCTGCCCGATTGACTCCGATAAAGATGGCGTGCCCGATTATATGGATTTGTGTCCCGATACGCCGCGTGGTATTAAGGTGGATGATTTTGGCTGCTCCTACGATCTTGACGGTGATGGTGTACCGGATTATTTAGATAAGTGCCCGAATACACCAAGCAATGTTTCGGTTGACGAGCATGGCTGTCCTAAGGATTCAGATAATGATGGTGTACCTGATCATCTTGATGTTTGTCCCGATACGCCTGCCGGAGTAAAAGTAGATGAGTTCGGTTGTCCGGTTAAAGAAGAAGAGCCAAAGAAAAAAGAAGAAGTAAAAGCCGAATTGCCCAAGGAAGTTATTCTTAGCTCGGGTACAACCTTCGCGTTTAACAAAACAGAATTACTTCCTTCGGCATTTACTGAACTTGATAAGCTCGTTGCAGTAATGAAGCAGAATCCCACCAGCAGGTGGAGAATTGAAGGTCATACAGATAACATTGGCTCGGATGCCAATAACAAAAAAGTATCTCTTGACCGCGCTCAGGCAGTATTAAGATATTTCACATCAAAGGGACTAAATCAGCGTATGTTTGAAGTTGTCGGTCTTGGAAAAGATTTTCCGATTGCAGACAACTCGACTGAAGCAGGAAGAGCAAAAAATAGGAGAGTTGCAATAATCAGAATTAAATAATTTTTACATTTAAATTAGAAACACAGAAGAGCTAAATAATTACATATTTTCAAAAAAATTATAGGAGAATAAAATGTTTGACGAGAAATATAATTTTACTTGCGTTGAAAGATTTCTAAAGTACGTTAAGTACGATACTCAATCCGATGAAGAATCAACAACTTTTCCGAGCACTGAAAAACAAAAAGTGCTGAGCGAGGAATTAGTAAAAGAATTAAAAGAAATTGGACTTCAGGATGCACGCATGGATGAATGGGGTTATGTAATAGCTACACTGCCCTCGAATACAGACAAGAATGTTCCTACAATTAGTTTCATTGCTCATGTTGACACTTCTCCGGCGGTAACAGGAGCCAATGTAAATCCGGTAATTCATAAAAATTATCAAGGCGGCAATATTCAACTGCCAAACGATCCGCATCAGGTTATTAAAGTAAGCGATAATCCTCAGCTTGAAGGAATGATAGGTTATGATATTATTACAACCGACGGAACAACTCTGCTCGGTGCGGACAATAAAGCCGGTGTAGCCGAAATAATGGATGCGGTTAATTATCTAATAACACACCCTGAAGTGAAGCATGGCGAAATTAAAATTTGCTTCACTCCGGACGAAGAAGTAGGCAGAGGCACAGAAAAATTTGATGTGGAAAAATTCGGTGCTAAATATGCTTATACTGTAGACGGCGCCAGCCGCGGTGAAGTTGAAAGCGAAACTTTCAGTGCCGATGCGGTTACAATTAAATTTCACGGAAAAAATATTCATCCCGGTTACGCAAAGGGTAAGATGGTAAACTCATTAAAGATAGCTGCCAGGTTTTTAGATGATCTTCCAAAGGATAGACTGTCTCCTGAAACTACAGAGGGACGTGAAGGATATGTTCATCCGGTATCTGCAAACGGCACCGAAGAACTTACAACCATAAAAATGATTATCCGCGATTTTGAAACACCGAAATTGATAGAGTATGAAAACTTTTTAGAAGAGCTGGTTAAAAGAACCATAGAAAAATTTCCCGGTGCCAGATATGATTTCACAATCACTGAACAATACCGCAATATGAAGGAAGTGTTGGTAAATCATCCTCAGGTAGAAGAGTATGCAATCGAAGCTATGAAGAGATTAAACATTGAACCACTCATGCGCCCGATTAGAGGCGGTACCGATGGTGCAAGACTTTCTTTCATGGGACTTCCTACTCCGAATATTTTCGCCGGCGAGCACAGCTTTCACTCCAAACTTGAGTGGATAGCCATTCAGGATATGCAAATGGCTGTAAGAGTTATTGTAGAGGTAGCGAAGGTTTGGGAAGAGAAGGGGTGAGTTGGGGGTGGGGGGTTGGAAGTTGGGGGTTGGAAGTGGGGATTGTAGGGAGAATGGTTTTTATAATATTACCTGTTTTATTAATACATAATAATGACTATGGTCTCATCAAAATTTGAAGATTTAGAGATATATCAATTAGCAGATAAGCTGAGCGATATGGTTTGGAATATTGTAGTTCAATGGGACTCTTTTTCGAAGAATGCAGTTGGGCTTCAATATGTTGATGCAAGTGATAGCATAGCATCAAACATTTCCGAAGGATATGGTAGAGGAAGTTTTGCAGATCGTTCCAGGTTTGCGAAAATCTCAAGAGGATCCTTGTTTGAAACAAGACACTGGACAAATAAATCTTATCGCAGGAAATTGTTGACAGATCAAGAATTCACAGAAATAAATGAGATTATAGAGAAGTTACTTCCCAAACTAAGTTCCTATATCAATTACCTTAATGAAAAATCTAAAAAAAGAAAAAAAGATCAGGGTCAATAAAGCCAACCCCCAACCTCCGACTTCCTCCCTCCCCCCGGAGCTAATGGCTCCCGCTGGGGATTGGACAATGCTGCATGCGGCTATTAAAGCCGGTACCGATGCGGTCTATTTCGGTATTAATAAATTGAATATGCGGGCAAAGGCAAAAAATTTTAATATTACTGAACTAACTAAAATTGCCCGCTTATGTAAAAGGAATAATGTTAAAACTTATCTCACTCTTAATACAATTGTTTTTGAGGACGAATTAGCCGAAGCCGAAAGTATTATCGTTCAAGCTAAGCAAAGCGGAATTGACCGCATTATCTGCTGGGACCTCGCACTTAGTGAACTGTGCAATAAACACGAAATGCCTTTCTGCATATCAACGCAAGGCTCGATTTCAAATTCACTTAGCGCATCCTTGTATAAAAAATTAGGCGCGGTAAGAATTGTTCTTGCACGTGAGTGCTCCTTGAGTGAAATAAAAAAAATAAGAGCAAATACCGATTTGGAAATTGAAGCATTCGTTCACGGGGCAATGTGTATTGCCGTGAGCGGCAGATGCTTTATGAGTCATCATCTATTCGGAAAAAGCGCCAACCGGGGTGAATGTGTGCAGCCTTGCCGACGTGAATATGAAGTTTACGATACTGCTCTTGATCAATCGTTGATTATTGGTGAAGATTATGTTTTGTCGCCAAAAGATTTATGTACGATAGAATTTATCGATCAACTGATTGAAGCCGGAATTGATTCATTTAAAATTGAGGGACGAAAAAGAAGTCCCGAATATGTATTCAAAACTGTTTCTATTTACCGCCGCGCAATTGATATGTATTTTGAAGGAAAGCTGGATGAAGCTGCAAAGAAAAATTTTCTCACTGAATTAGAGACTATTTACAATAGAGGGTTTTCTTCCGGATTTTATTTCGGCATCCCAAGTTCCGCCGACTATGCCGATGTTTACGGCAGTAAAGCAACAACCAGAAAAGAATATGTTGGAAAAGTTTTGAATTATTATAAGAAAGCAAAAGCCGCATACATTTACATTGATGTAGGCACAATTAAAATCAATGATGAATTATTTATTATAGGACCCACAACCGGAGTCGTTAATCTGCACATCGAAAGTCTTATGAGCGAAGATGCAACAGTAGGGAAAGCAGGTAAGGGAGAGAAAGTAACATTTCCATGTGAACAGTTAGTTAGGCAAAACGATGCGGTTTATGTGGTAAAAACTATGCAATGACGTTTTTATTCTTGAGGCGTATCTAAAAAGGTCTTATTAGGAAATTTTATATTCGAATATTCTGTCCAAAGGATCCTTCGGAAATAATCGAAACATTTCTTTTCGGAACGATCCTTTGGAAATGAAAATACCTTTTTT
>JAGUYG010000001.1 GCA_020061465.1 Ignavibacteriales bacterium | reverse complement strand
TGAAATTTAGAATTTGAAGTTTATTTGATTTTTGGGATTTGTATTTTGGTGCTTTATCATCGACAACATGTTGGTAAGTTTGGTTTTTTAAGAGCCTATTTGCTTTATTCGAATAATCATCCAACAATATTTTCCATCGGTGTTAACCTTAGTAACGAAAGTGAATACTCTGCTGTGTCAACCTTATTAGCTTATTATAAACCAATAAGCTAATAAGGTTTAAGTATGTGAGGTAATTGTATTTTACTAAGGTTAATCTCAACTGCAGCGAGATGCCTTGATGCCGAGTTCATTCTTTGGCGTAACATAACGAGGTGTATTTTAATAACCAAAGTTTTTGTTTAGTCTTATTCATTTTTTGGTTTCAACTTCGCTTATAATGCAATAGTGAATTTTCTAACCCAAACACCTTCATACTTTAAGCGCTTCGAAAACTATCTTGACCAGACTTTTTTTATCGAAAGGTTTAGAGATATAATGTGTGCAGCCTGCTTCGAAGAATTTTTCTCTGTCGCCCACCATTGCGTAAGCAGTAACGGCAACTATCGGAGTTTTTTTATAAGCAGGTAATTTCCTTATCTCTTTAACGGCTTCCATACCGCTCATTCCGATTCCTAAGTGTATATCCATCAAGATTGAATCGTAAATCTTTTTCTTTACCATATTCAAGCAGCTATCTGCATCGTTGGCAATATCAAGTAAGCAAATATCTTTTAAAAATATTTGAGTTATTTTGGCATTCACTTCATCGTTCTCTACTAAAAGTAGAGTTGGCAGTTGTTTTCTGGGTAGTAGTTTTACTCCTGTTAATTCTTCGCCCGGCTCTGCTTTTTGCGCCACCTTTGATTCAAATTCAGAGATGCGTTCTCTCAATGGAATCCTAACCGTAAATGTAGAGCCGGCGTCAACTTTACTTTTTACCATAATTTCTCCGTTCATAATTTCGACAAGCCTTTTTGTTATGGCTAAACCCAAACCCGTTCCCTCAAAGCTTCTGTTCAAGCCTTCGCTTACCTGTCTGAATTCTTCGAAAATTATTTTTTGATATTCTTCCGGAATACCTATACCAGTATCCGTAATATCGAGCTTTACGTATTTTTTTTGTCTCGATTTTTCGGTTGATAAATTAACCGTAACACCGCCCTCTTTCGTATACTTGATTGCATTACCCACAAGGTTATTTAGTATCTGATTTATCATTATTTTATCTAAATAGACCGGTAAATTCTTTTCTGTAGAATTTATATTGAGATATAATTTTTTTTGAGCGGCAATAGCAGTAAGGCTGTTCAGTGAGGAAGTCACTTCTTCTATAAGGTCAAATTCCGAAGGGAAAACATCAAATCTTTTCGATTCGATTCTGGAAAGGTCTAAAATTGAATTTATTGTTTCCATTAATCGTTTACCGGAAAGAAGAATCTCATCCATCATCTTTCTTTGATCAACACTGGTAATTTCTTCCCGTAACAGTTGAGCAAAACCTAGAATACCTACCATCGGAGTGCGGATTTCATGGCTCATGTTGTTAAGGAAATTTGTTTTTAGTCTGTTCATCTCTTCCGCTTTTTCTTTTGCTTGAATCAACTCGCGCTCGCTAATTTTCCTTTCGGTTATATCAGTCAACACCCCGATAGAACCAATCATATTTCCTGGTTTATCATACCATGGGTATGAGCGGTCACCAAGCCACTTCTCTTCTCCGCTTTTAGTTCTGATGAGATAGTCAGCAATAAATTCTCTTAATTTACCGGTGATTCTCTCTTTAACAATCTCTTCTCTATCGGAGCTTTGCTTACCGAAGCGATGAATACTAAGAACAACATTTGAAAAACCGAAGGAATTAATTTCATCAACTGTATAACCTGTAAGCTGTTCAATGGATGGGTGAAGATAATCATACTGCATTGTATCGAATCGAAGCTTATAAAGAACAACACCGGTTGCATCGGCTAATACCCGTAAGCTTTCTTCTGTTTCCCGGATAGCTTCAAGGTGTTTTTTCTTTTCTGTTATATCTTCCTTCACAGCTAAGAAGTGAGTGATATTCCCGGATTCATCCTTAATTGGTGAAATTGACGCCTCTTCCCAAAAGAGTGAGCCGTCTTTTTTTATGTTGTGAAATTCTCCGTACCAAGTTTTTCCAAGTTGAATTGTATCCCACAATTTCTGGTATTCTTCATGCGGAATTTCACCGGACTTGAACAGTCTTGGATTTTGTCCAATTAGCTCATCAATAGAATAACCTGTAATTTCACACAGGGTAGGATTTGCGTACTCAATTTCGCCGGATTTGCTGGTAATTAATATAGAAACCGGGCTTTGTTCTACTGCACTTGATAATTTTCGCAATTTTTCTTCTGCAATCCGGCGTTCTGTAATATCATGTACTATTGAATAGAGATAATCGTTTCCCAATATGCTGATTGGACCGCTGTAAACTTCTACATCCTTTATAGTACCATCGGCAAGTTTGTGCTTAAGGAAAAAGTGATTTCTTTTCTGGGTCCTGGCTAATTCCATTTCAATAATTAGTTGATCTCGGCTAAGTGTATTTATTTGAGTAGTTTTCATTTCCTTCAACTTAGCTATCGTATATCCGTAGAAGTTAGAGGCAGCCGGATTTGCATCTATAATGTTTCCGCTTTGCGGTTCGATAATGAGCATTACGGCGTGGTTGTTCTTAAATTGGCTGCTGTACCTTTCCTCGCTTTGAAGAAGTTTTTCGAATGCCTCTTTTTGTTTTGTAATATCTTCAACGGCACCTAATATTTGAACAGGTTTTCCTTCATCGTCTCTCTTAAATATTACCTCCCATGAATGAAGCCATCTGAAATTTCCATTTTTATCTTTCATCCGGTGTTCTAATTCCAAAATTTCATTATCGCCGGCGGTATTAAAGCGCGCAATGTTTATAGGAAGCGATTCCAAATCTTCTGGATGTAGAAGCAGCTTAAACAGATCCGTTTCGATGTTCGAGATCTCTTGAGGCGAGTACCCTAATGTTTCCAATATATTCCGATTGGCAAAAACATTTCGATTTTCTTTTAGATCGTAAATGTAAATGGTTAAGGGTACGGTGTTAGTAATTCTTTCAATAAAGTACTTGCTTGTTTTTAGCTCTTCCTCGGCAGCTTTGCGTTCAGTAATGTCGTAAGCTGTACCGATAACTGCTGGTTCATTGTTAAAAATGATGCTGCCGGCGGTAAAATCAATCCAACGCTCCTCTCCGTTCTTTCGAACAATTTTAAATTCATAATTATTTGGAGAGGATTTGCCGCTGAGTCTTGCCGCTGCTCTGCTTTTTATTAATTCCTTGTAATCGGGATGAACAATATCCCAAAACTTCATTGTAAGAAGTTCATCCTGCGAGTAACCGGATAATTTTTCCGATGCAGCATTTACATAAATAAAATTTTCGCCCTGGTAAATGAAAATCGCTGCATTGGTAGTATTGGTTAAGATTCTAAATTTTTGTTCGCTTGCGCGGAGTTTATTAAGAGCTGCTTCACGCTGCTTTACAATTCTGCTTTTTTCAAGAGCAGCATCAATGGAAGGTACAAGTTTGCCTAAAAAATCTTTCAGCACATAATCATTAGCGCCGGCTTTCATACATTCAACTGCTATTTCTTCATTCAAAGAGCCGGTAACAATAATAAAAGGAATGTATTGATTTATTTCTTTTAGTAAGTTAAGTGCCTCCATTCCGTCGAATTGCAGCATTGAATAATCTGAGAGAATAAGATCGGGTTTGAACTGCTCCAACGCATGTAGGTATGATTTTTTATCCAAAACATGCAGCACTTCGGCATTTTTACCCGAACTCTGTATTTCGCTTTTAATAAGCTCTGCATCAGATGGGTTATCTTCCAGCAATAATATTTTTGTCTGTTCGTTCATTGTACCCCTCAATCGTGTAATGTTTAATCCTTCTTGGTAACCAATAGATATTTGGCGTCTAAAAATTAAAACTTTTTTAGTTCTGCCGCTAATTGTATGAATTTAATTGTAGGCGATTTTCTAAATCGCTCATGTTAATTACTCACCTTACGCACAGCCAAAATATGACATCTTTTTCCGTGAAATATCAAGCATTAATATTTGAGTATATCCGATAACTTAGTTCAAATTTGATTTTCAAAATAAAGATGTCATCTTTACGCACCGGTCTTTCTGCGTGAGGTGACTTTATTATTAAAGAATTAGTTATAGTCTAAGCGAAACGGAGTTTCGCACTACAATAGCGTTTTTATTTTCCCTTCATCAATGGCGACCGGCAAAGAAAAACAAAAAACAGCGCCTTCATCCGGCTTGCTTTCAGCCCAAACTCTGCCGCCGTGTTTGTGGATGATTCTCTGCACGATTGCTAATCCGACACCTGTTCCTTCAAACTCTTGGGCGCTGTGCAAACGCTGAAATACTCCGAAAAGTTTGTCTGCATATTTCATGTCAAAACCTACACCATTGTCTTTTACATAAAACACTGCTTCGTTTCTTTCAATAAAACTGCCTATTTCAACTATTGGCATTTCTCTCGTCCTAGAAAATTTTACCGCATTGTTCATCAGATTAACAATTACCTGTTTAATGAGATTAGGATCGCCATTAACTTCCGGTATGGGATTCAATTTGAAATCAATATTCAGAGATGGACTTTCTATTTCACTAATCACGGATGCGAACAAATCATGCATGTTGATTTTTGTTAATGATATTTGTGTTCTGCTTGTTCGGGAAAATACCAGAAGGTCATCTATTAATTTTGCCATATTCTGAGCACTTAAACGGACTAAATCCAACATTCTCTTTCCGTTAAAATCTAAGTTGCTGCTGTATTCTTCAAGAAGTATTTTAGAGAAGCCGTCAATAGCCCTAAGCGGTGCGCGTAAATCATGAGAAACGGAATACGAAAAAGCTTCAAGCTCTTTATTTGCCGCTTCAAGCTGTGCAGTTCTTCTCAGCACGCGTTCTTCCAATTCAGCATTTAACTTACGAATTTCCTGTTCGGCAATTTTTCGATCTGTTATATCTACAAGTGCACCAACAATACTGATAGTTTTTCCGTTCTCTACAACCGGTGCTTCACGAACTTCAACCCATACCTTCTTTCCGTTTTTGTGAACTAATTCAAGCTCGTACGGCGGTTGAGGTAAACCGGTTTCAATAGCCTTCACTGTTAAATTATATCCTTCTTCATTTATTGGATTGTCAGAGGCAAGTTCGGTCCAATTAACTAACGCTTCTTCGGGAGTGTAGCCTAATAAATTTTCAATTTGCGGGCTTAAGTAAGTAAGAATATGATCGGTAGTGTGAGAATAAAAAACATTTGTACTGTTTTCAATAATGTTACGAAGTTTTTGTTCGCTTTCATACAGCGCTTTCTCAGCATGCTTGCGCTCTGCTTCTTGCTGTAAAAATTCGATTGAGAATGAAATATCCATTGAAAGCTCGTCCAAAAGCTTAATCTCTTCTTTGTCAAAAAACTCTTTCTCACCGGAGTACAAATTAAATGTGCCCCAAACTTCGCCAAAAACTTTTAGCGGAAAAGCCGCTGACGAATTAAATCCTAAATTGGAAGCAACCTCCTTCCAAGGCAGCATTGATTCATCATTTTCGATATCGTTCGAAATCATATACCTACCTGATTTTATCGCTATTCCGGTTGGTCCTTGCATTCTTACAGGATCACTCATATCGATATTAATTTTAGCAAGATAATCTTCGGAAACGCCTGCAGATGCGGCAACTTCAACTTTGTTAGTTTCCTTATTTAACCTTCCTATCCACGTCATCTTAAAGCCGCCGTTATCAACGGCTATTTTACAAGCGGCATCGAACAGATTTTTTGGCTCGCGGATGCGTACGATAGCCTGGTTAATATCGCTAAGTACTGCATATACCCGGTTCAACTTTCTAATTTGTTCGGATGATTTGTACTTCTCCCTGTAAAATAATAAGTGCTGCTGCCGCCAAATCAATCCAGTGCCTGCACCTGCACCAATAATTAAGCTTCCTATTAAAATTGCTAAGAACCAAATTCTTTCAGCCAGCGGTTGATAAACTTCATCGGCATCCATACGGGCTACTAAATACCAGGGGGAATTGGGAACCGCCCGGGTTACGGCAATTACCGGAAATCCTCTGTAATCATTTCCTTCCACAATTCCTTCTTCACCTAATGCTGCTCTTACTGCGGGTAAATTAGAGTTTTCTGTAATTCTGAGTCTTAGTTTTAGAGCAGCAGTTTTATTAAACCGTAACGCATTCAAAAACACAACTTCATTATCTTCTTTTCTTATAAGCAACGTTTCGGCGGTACGACTTACGGTAGGCCATCGGTTAATGAGCGGATAGAGATAGTGTTCCGGGTCAATGCGAAGAGCAAGAATTCCCAATATACGCTTTTGATTTTGATCATCCAGGATTGGTATTAAAATCGAGATGTAAATTTTGTTATCGCTTTCATCAATGTAAAAATCCTCAAAAATTATCTTGCCGGAATTTACGGCTTCTTTAGAACGTACAGAGAACATTTTGGGAGTGTAGATTTTTTCTTCGGGAAAGGAAAATTTTTCAAATCCATTTATATCATGAAGACAAACGCGGTCATACATATAAGCTTCACGAACCTGCCGCATCCAAATTTTTAGTTTTTCTTCAGCATCACGTCTGTTTTGATTTGTAAGATATTGTTTTACCAATGAGGAGAAGTTTACGTTTTTATAAAAGACGTTCGCATCTCCCATTCGTTCTTTTCTCCATTGCTTAAGTTCATTTACCTTAAGATCTGTAATTGCTGATAATTGTTTTTCTACTTCGGCTCTAAATTGTTTTTCATAATTCCGATAATAATTGTATCCTATAGTAACAATGCCTGAGGCAAGTAAAGCAAAAACAATAATTAATGTGTAAGATGCTTGAGTGGATTTTGGTTCGACAGATTGGTTCTGTGTAGAAAACTGCAGCCCCGCAAAGCTTAACAGCGCAACACCAAGCGCCATAAAAGCTAAAGCGGTTGACAGAGCAGGAGGAATAATATTTCCGCTGTATAAAAGCGGTGTTCCTAAAAGATATGCAAGCAAAAGAATAAAGCTGATTAAAATTACACTTCCAGCGCTTCCAAAAGCTATTAAGAACAATCTGAATTTTAATGAGGACTGAATGGAGGTAAGAAATGATAAACTCGCAAGCAAAAAATTAAACGCGGTTAAGGGCGACATGTGACCAATCGGAACCTTACCAATCTTCCCGCTGATTGAAATACCCGGGTGTTCGGCATTTAAATAAATACCATTGTAAGACGAATAAAAAAGTAATAAAGCTATTAATCCACAAATTAAACCGCAGAGAATATTTATCCGATGAATAATTTGTTGCGATGGTAAATGAACGCGTAATAAAATTGAAGTTCCAAACAGTACAAACAGAAGCGCTGTACTTGGAGCCATAGGAATAAATTCTGATCCAAAGCTTGCCAGGGTTAGAAATCCGATTATCCAGCCAAGAAGAGAAATCAAACCTAGTCCGGCGGTTAAAATTCCGCTTATTTCGGATAGCCTAAACGGAAAAAACTTTTCCCGATTGTTTTTGGCTTTCATTGTCGACCCCCGTTTACAATACATAACTTTTTTGATAGACTTTGAATAAATATAATAATTTTAAATTTCAATTGTTGAGAAGTATCAATCAATTTGAATTCAAATCTCCCTTCGAGGAGGAAAAACAGCGTCTCCTGATTACTTTATTCCTTCCAATTTGTTATTTTAGATATAGAATCAACGGAATAAATTCTCATACATTTTTATAGGTAGTCGCGCATGTTATCATTTCAGGATACATTAAAACTGCTGCCCGATCATTTAATTGCATCTGACGTTGTGCTGACTTCAGAAGATTTGTTCATATTAGTTCAAAAATTAGTTGTGGCGGTTTTAATTGGCGCACTGATTGGTCTGGAAAGAGAGCACTCCCGTCCGCAGGGAGAAAAAACTTTTGCCGGCATCAGAACGTTTCCGTTAATATGTATACTCGGATTTAGCGCAGCAATGATTGCATCTTTTACGTCTGTTTGGGTTTATGTATTTATCTTTATCGGTTTTGCGCTGTTAATTTCAACTTCATACGTCTTTTCGGCTTTGGAAGGCAGATATGGAGGCACTTCAGAGATTTCAACTTTCTTAGCCTTTCTATTAGGTTCGTTAGTTTATTGGAATTATATAATTCTTGCCGCAATTATCGGGGTTACCATTGTTCTCTTTTTGTCACTAAAAATTCAGCTCCACACTTTTGTAGGAAAAGTAAGCGGCGAGGATATTTATGCTACGATCAAGCTGGCGATAATAACAGTGATTATTTTACCATTGCTTCCGGATAAAACTTATGGTCCTTTCGATATTTTGAATCCTCGTTTAATATGGTATATGGTAATTTTTATAAGTGGAATAAGTTTTGTCGGTTACGTATTTATTAAGCTGCTTGGCAAGGAAAAAGGATTGTCGATTACGGGATTGATGGGGGGACTGGTATCCAGTACTGCTGTTACTTTCTCATTGTCGAAAAAAAGTAAAGATAACCAATCGCTTGCCGGCAATTGTGCAATCGGGATACTGCTTGCATCAACCGTGATGTATCCAAGGGTTTTTATTGTTGCATCGGTTCTAAATACATCGCTTGCATTAGAACTGCTCTTACCGCTAGCGATATTTACAATCACGGGTTTAATAGTAAGTAAATTTATGATGGGGAAAGTAAGCACAAATAAATTTGAAGAGATAGATATTAAGAACCCGTTTGAGCTGAAATCGGCGCTGTTATTCGGGCTTGTATTCGGATTAGTTATTTTCATTTCAAAAGCCGCTGAGTTCTACTTAGGTGTAGAAGGAGTATACGCGGCAAGTGCCGCCGCCGGCATAACAAGCGTTGATGCTATCGTGCTAACGCTGGCAAATATGGCAAAGCACGGATTATCCGAAAGTGCAGCGGTTATAGGAATAATCATTGCGCTTGTTTCAAATACGATTGTGAAAGGTCTAATAACCATTTTCTTCGGTAATAAAGAATTGAGTAAATACGCGCTTAAAGGTTTGGGAGTACTTGCGGTGGTGTCGATTTTATACATAGGTATACTGTTTTTAGTTTAGATACATACTATTGAATCCATATTACCATTTGTTCAATTTAAAAATTTTCTTTGCGCCATTGCGTCTCTGCGGTGTATGTATTAATGGACTTACCGCAAAGGCGCAAAGACGCAAGCATTTACAATCGGGAAATAAGTTTGCACAACTATAAAATAATTATTCAATACGACGGAACTAATTATGCCGGCTGGCAAATCCAGAAGAATGCCGTAACAATTCAGCAGACCATTACAGAAGCAATAAAAGTTTTAACAAAGGAAGAAGTCAATCTTATCGGCTCGGGCAGAACGGATTCAGGTGTTCATGCATTAGGGCAAACAGCTAATTTCAGATTAAACAATTTAATTGATACTCATAAGTTTAAGTATGGTTTGAACTCTATTCTCCCTAATGATATTTCTGTTATTCGGATGGAAGAGGTTGATTTGAATTTTCATGCAAGGTTTGATGCAAAAAAACGCAGCTATATTTATCTTTTTAGTAAGATTAAATCTCCTTTTTACTATCGGTATTCTTATAATTATAAGAAGAAAATTAATACGCAAGCTCTTAATGATTTAAGCAAAGTTCTCATCGGCACCTTTGATTTTACTTCTTTCTGCATAAAAAAAAGCGAGACTGAAAACAAAGTATGTTCAATTTATGATTTAACCTGGCGCGAATTAAAAGAATTTTATCTTTTTTATATTGAAGCCGACCGCTTTCTTCACGGAATGGTAAGAACAATAATCGGTTCGCTACTTTTTACATTTAAAGAAAATAAGAGTAAAGACTTTATTTTAGAAGTATTAAATAAAAAAGAGCGAGTAGCCGCCGGCGAAGCAGTTCCGGCAAAAGGATTATTTTTGTATAAAATAAAGTATTAAAACAATGATCGATCTTAAAAGAAAAAAAGTTCTAATCACAGGTGGATCGCGAGGAATAGGTGAAGCTTGTGTTAAAATATTTGCAGAAGCAAATGCCCAGGTTGCATTTACGTATGTCAAGAATAAACATAAAGCCGATGAAATTGTTTGGCTGTTAAAAAGTACAGGTTCTATAGTGAAAGCATACTGTATAGATTTAGGTATTCCTGAAGAAATAGAAAAAACACATAAGAGTATTCTAAAAGATTTTGACGGAATAGATATTCTTGTTAACAATGCCGGAATATGGAAGTACGGCAAAATCGACGAAATGACTTTGCAGCAATGGGAGGAAACAATTAACATAAATCTTACCGCTGCTTTTTTATTTACTAAAGCTGTTCTTCCTTACATGAAAAAAAATCGGTTTGGAAGAATAATAAATATTTCCTCAACAGCGGGACAAAGAGGCGAAGCGTTTTATTCACATTATGCCGCATCCAAAGGCGGATTAATTTCTTTCACAAAATCTCTTGCCGCTGAATTGGGCGAGTTTAATATTACCGTTAATTCGGTTGCACCCGGCTGGGTGGATACCGACATGGTATCGGATGTTTTTTCGGATAAAGAATACAAAGAGAAAGTCAGACAGGGAATTCCATTAAAAAGAATTGCATCCCCTGATGATATAGCCGGACCTGTTTTATTTTTAGCTTCCAATTTAGCAAACCATATTACTGGTGAAGTTTTGAATGTAAATGGCGGTTCGGTTCTATGCGGGTGAAAGTGAATGCTGGTTATTGATTTTCATAAAATATAAGTTCAAAGAATTTAGGAGATAACTGATAGAAATTATCTTTTTTATTTCACCCCTTTGGGGTTTTGGTTTTCGTTTAGTTTAATTCAATCTATATTAATATCATCCCTTCGGGATTTTAATATAAAATAGCATGTTCATTTGAAGTGATCATTGCTTGAAAGTTCAATCTTTACCAACAACAGAATCGAAATTGAGGTTATTGAAATATATAGTAATATTCCATAAAGTTAATATTATTAACACACGTTACGCAGATAAGTGTAAAATCTCAAAGGTTTTTTTAACTTGAAAAATCTTAAAGAGCTATTTAATTAATCATATTCTTTAAACTAATTTAAAGGAAATAAGCATGGAGTTATTAGCCCAATTTCATCCGAAAGTTGTGCATTTTGCGATAGCGCTTCTATCAACTTATGTATTGTTAGAAGCAATAGGGGTTTTATTCAAAAAAGATTTTTTTTTAAAAGCAGCTCATCTCATTTTATTACTCGGAGTGCTGGGAGCCGTTGCGGCTGTCCTAACCGGTAATCAAGCCGAGGAAGTGGCAGAACTATGGGAAGAAAAAGGGGCAATAATTCCGTTTGGATCTATAAATGAACATAAAGATTATGCAAATATAACATTGTGGTATTTTGCAGTCTTGTTGGTAATCAGAACAGTTTTGGTTTTAAAGAAAAAATTTACCGGATACTTTAAATATGCAATTCTTGTGCTTGCAATTGTGGGTGCATATTTCGTTTACGAAACAGGCGAACACGGCGGTGAATTGGTATATAAGCATGGAGTTGGTACTGAATTGAAAAAAATGGAAATTGAAGAGTAAATATTTGTGACTGCGCAAGCTAAAATCCTGCCGCTCATTATCGCTGTTACTGCAGTTAATGCGGCGGGATTTTTATTAAAGCATTTTGAGCTGGAAACTAATATAATTTTATTGGGCTTTAGGTTTCATCTAAGTCTTGTGCTGCCCCTTTTAATAACATTTAGAAAAGAGTATCTGCAATACATAAAAAATTATTTCACTTCACCGGAATATAAAAGTGCATTTCCTTTTACACCTTTAATTTTTATCCCGCCGGTACTGCTCATCGGCTTTCTTTACTTAATTCAGGTAATCGAAATAGGCGATCCGGAATATTTTTACGAATTCGGCTTGTCGTCAATTTTCGATTATCCGATTTATTTAATCTGGAATTTACCGCAGCTTCTTATGTTGTTGGTAACTGTATTTTTGTATAGCGATATACCTTACTTACGTAAAGCTTCTCCATTTGTTATTATGATTTTTCTTTTTCTTTTCGAATATATTCCATTGAAAGAAGCGCATCACTTTACGGTTTATTTATCAATCGCATTTACGATTGTTATTATATCATTGTTTGTAATATGGTACAGAAATATTTATTGGATTGCGCTCAGCTTATTTACTTTTATATGGAGCGCAGTGCTTGCCTTCGGAAGCGAATCGAAAGAAATAATCAATTTGTTGTTTGCTTCAAGGTACACTGAATGGGAAGGTTTTTTTTCGTCCGGTATAGACATACAGCCTTACCTAATTCCATTGTATTTCTTTTCAGTAATGCTGCTTTTGTTGTTTAATATTTTAACCAGAAAATTAAAACTGAAAACATAAATTTTGCCCTAAGGTTATATTTTGTATTTTAGTTGTGAAATTTTTTACAAATGAACAAGTTACTCCCAATAATACTGCTATTTACCGCTCAAACCATTTATGCTTCTTCGCCTCCTGCTGAAAAAGCAACGGGAATTTTTTTAGCTGTCGGTGTTGGACCGCGTTTTCCAATAAGCTACTTTGCTAATTCCAGCGACCTCGGCTATGGCTTCAATATCGAAGTTTCATACACGGATAACGAATACATTCCTTTTTTTGCTTTTGCTAAAGTTGGATTTGAACAATTCCCCGGCTCACAGGATTTTTACCAGGCTACAGATTATTCGAACTTCTCTACTAACACTTTACCGGTTCATGTAGGAATTAGATTTTTTTTTCCTCCGCTGCTTGAAAGTATAGCGCTATTAATCCCGATGGTTGAAGTAGCCGGTGCATTCACTTATTATCAAAAGCTTCATCAATTCAAATTGAATTCGGGTAGAAGTAATTTTATAGAAGAAAGCTCCAAATTTGGATTGAGTGTCGGAGCGGGAGTTTCGATGTTCATGTTAGAAATGGTTGCGGCTTATAATTATTTCCAAAGCAACCAATTTATTTCATTCGATCTAAAAGTAAGATTACCATTATATATAAGTATTTGAGGGGCTAATATGGAATACAAAAATATTTTGTTAGAAAAGAATGACGGAATTGCTGTTGTTACTATAAATCGTCCGGATAAGCTTAATGCTCTTAATTCCGAAACAATGAAAGAGCTTCAAAATTTATTTTTGCAGCTAAAAGACGATGACGAAACCGGAGTAATTATAATTACAGGCAGCGGTGAAAAAGCGTTCGTTGCGGGAGCAGATATTGCAGAATTAAATAAACTTGATGCAATAAGCGGAAAAGATTTTGCCGAGTCGGGACAGGCAGTTTTCAGCTTAATAGAAAATCTTGAAAAACCTGTAATAGCCGCAGTAAATGGTTTTGCTTTAGGTGGGGGTTGCGAATTAGCTTTAGCCTGTCACATTAGAATCGCAAGCGAAAATGCAAAGTTTGGGCAGCCGGAAGTAAACCTCGGTATAATTCCCGGCTACGGCGGCACTCAAAGACTAACAAGACTTATCGGTTCGGGAAGAGCAGCAGAATATATTTTAACAGGCAATATGATCGATGCTGCCGAAGCATTACGTATAGGATTGGTAAACCGAATCTATCCTCAAGCCGAGTTGATCAATAGATCAATGGAGTTAGGAAAACAACTTCTATCTAAGGGAGCTTATGCTGTTCGGCAGGCAATAAGAGCAATAAAGAGCGTGGATGAGCTTTCGCTTAAAGAAGGGTTAAATTTTGAAGCAAGTCTTTTCGCACTTTGCTGCGGCACGGAAGATTTTAAAGAAGGTACGTCGGCATTTTTAGAAAAGCGAAAACCTAATTTTAAACACAAATAATATGAATTGATAGATAACCGCCCGATTGCTTGATGGATTCTTTACGTATAAAAACATTTGTCGTCCTTATACTTTTTGTTTTAACAGTTGCCGCAGTTGTCGGAAACGTTCTACTCAGAGAAACATCCCTTATCGTACCACTTGAAAAGCAGGAAATTTCAGGCGAAGAATTAAATGCGAAATTTCTCTTATCCTTAAAAAACTTTGGGTTAAATGATGAATGGATAAGGAAGGTCAAGAAATTAAAGAACGATCCCGATTCTTTATTATTTACTTATAGGGTAGATGTTCCGAAAGATTTACCAATTCCTTTGCTCATAAAGGAAATAAATATTTTGCTTGAAAAAGATTCGGTTTTAACGGACATAAAAGAGAAAAAGATCGCAGGTAGAACCGTGATTAACATCTCCTCCGGCAGCGATCTTAAATTAAGAGCAGAGGTTGATTATAAAGACAAAATATCGCGCAGTGCGGGCACAATCGGAATTTTACTGGATGGTATATCGAAGCTTGAGCCTGCGTATGCCAAAGAAATACTTTTGCAGCCGGAAATTTTTGCTGTTATTATGATACCTTCAAAATTTTCGGCAAGCTATATCGATACGGTTATTTCGAACAGTAAAGAATTTGTGCTTCTATTGAACGATGAAATTACCGAACTGGATTATAAATTCAGCGCAAAGTACTCGGAAAAAAGATTAAAAAGTTCGATGGAAAAATTAGTTAAAAGCTTTAAGCAGGCAGTATGTTTTTTGATTGATGATACAGCAGAACTTTATTCATCATCAGTTTATAAATTTATCGATAATCATATTCAAAAAAGTAAATTAAAGTACCGCAAAAAAAGTGAATTGTTATTTTTAACGGGAAGCACCGAAGAAGTTGCGTCGAAACTCCGTACTGCCGCCCTCGCCGAAAGATTAAATGAACCGAGACTTGTTGTTATACCTGCCGCTGAGTATATGAATTTAATGGATACGATAATGGAGCTAAGAAAGCTTGGATGTAAGTTTATCAATCCCTCCGAGATTATTTCAGCTAAATGAAAATTTGAATGCGGTTTCATATAAAATGATTTTATTTCGATTAATTCTGAAAGTGTTTAATAAGCTATATGTTATCCCTTCGGGATTTTAATGAAAACCCTAAGATTTTTCTATAATAATAACACCGCTTTGCGGTTTAGAAATATTTTATCAATGGCTGTGAAACGAACTGAAAACTCAGGATTGCGTCGCGAGAATCTTCTCGCTTCTAAAAACACAAAATGTTTTAGCGGCTTTTATTGAAGTTAACTAAAAACCACTCTAAAGCCTTTTTCGGTACAAACAGTTTTTTTTAACCCAAATATTCGAAGAATTAGCATGAGTAAAATACAGTTTTGCTTTGCATTTTTTTTAGAGCATGGGACGTGCAGAAAGAAGAGTTGATCAGCCTTGTCTCAGCACTTTGTATAAATATTGCTCACCGAAATAAGAAAACCAATTTGATTGGAATTCTACAATTCAATATTCAATTCAACTAAATAGAAAAGGTCTTGCAGAAAACCTTAAATTCAAAAATTGGAAACCGGATTTCCTTCATGATCAACTTCATGAATTGAAAATGAATCAAGAGGTTTCAAGCTTTTAACAAGTTTGTCTCTATCACTAACAATTACTATACACAGCTTATCGGTATTAAATTCATTTGCTGCGGCGAGGTTGACTTCATTTAACTTGACTTCACTTATCTTTGCTGTGTATGTTTCATAAAAATCCATCGGAAACGAGTGTGTAACCATATTGAATAATTTTCCGGTTAGGTGTGGGTAAGTTTCAAAGCCGGCAGGATATAATCTTATTTTTGAAGTTTTAGAGAATGTAAGTTCGTCGTCGGTAATTCCGATTCTGATAAGATTTAATTCTTTTAATATTTCAGTTACGGCAAGATGCGTATCACCAACACTTACTGAAGTAGAAACAGAAAATTTTCCCCCGTGCTGATAATAATCGAAGTTTGAAGAGGCACCGTAAGTAATTCCTTTTTCTTCACGAAGGTTTAAATTTATTCTACTCGAAAATTGTCCGCCCAAAATCATGTTTAATAAAAATAACGAATAATAATTATTCAGATTTAAAGCAGCGGTCTGATAACCTATAATAATTTCTGATTGAACCGCATTTTCTTTATTAACAATGTAAATTCCTTTTGCGCCGGTTGAAGCGGAAATTTGTAACGGTGGTTGTTTAGTTTTACTTTGCCACCTGCCTAAAGTTGAATTAAGAATATCTAATAATTCCTCACTCTCCAAATTGCCGGCTGCTACCAGCGTTGAATTAAACGGTACGAAAAGTTTATCATAAAAATCAATAACATTTGTATGTTCGATGTTTTTTACACCCGATTCGGTTCCGAGAACTTTACTTGAGTAAGGATGAAATTCGTTAAATACCAAGCTGTCGAAAACAGATTCGGCAACTGCAGCCGGATTATCTTTATACTGAAGCAGCTTGGTGAACGCACGTCTTTTTTCTCTTTCAAAATCTGATAGGTCTAACTTCGGCTGAGTAATTACAAGGTTAAACAGCTCAAGAGATTTTACAAGATTTTCTTTAAGAGTTTGAACTGTAAGGCTAATTTTATCCTGTGCACAACTAACACTAAAAGAAGTGCCTAACAATTCAAATTCATCGCTTAACTCTAATGCATTAAATTTACCGGCGCCTTCGTCTATGAGAAAAGCCAAGAGGTTTGCCAAACCCTTTTTATTTGGAGGATCAAACTTGCTGCCGGCGTTTACCACTAAGCTCATGCGAATAATAGGGAGAGTATCTTTTTTGATAAACAAAACTCTTAAACCATTATCAAGCGTAAACTCACTTATATAAGGAATCTTAAAAGCAATTTCATCCTCCGGTAATGGCTTTTTTGATCTATCGATAATCATAAGCTCACTTCACTTTGTCAGGCGATATTCGTAATTCTTCGTACGGTTTATTTAAAAAATTTGACAAAATATTTCTTATTAAATCAGAAGAGACGGATTCATATCTTGCTAAATCAGCTTGAAAATAATTCGGCTCGTTCAAAAAATAATTATAGTAATTAAGTTGATTAGCAATCGAATCTATATTTTGCATTGAAAAAATGAAAGATGATTTAATACCGTTTTTTGATTTCAACAATTCTTTTTCATTTACTCCTTCTTTTTGAATTTTATTTAGCTCACTAAAAATTTCATTCTTAATCTCGCCAAGGCTCTTCCCGGGTTTTGCAGTTGATACTATAACGAAATAACCGGCATACTTGCCGCCAAAATGAGAGGCAAAAACATCCTGTGCAATTTCTTTTTCGAACACTATACTTTTGTACAAACGGGAATTTTTTGAACCTGAAAGAATATCTGCAAGTATATCCAAAGCGGCATCTTCCTTTTCGAATGCTTTAACGGTGTGCCATGCAAAATAAATTCTTTCAAGCTGCACATTTTCTTTACGGTGAATTATAATATTTTTATCAAGTTGTACAGGAGGGGGAGAAATTAGCTGCGTAAATGTATTGCTTTTAATCTCAGCAAAATATTTTTCAACTAATTCCTTTGTTTTTTCTTTTTTAATATTTCCCGCAATTACCAGCGATGCATTCGAAGGAGCGTAATATTTTTGAAAAAACTCTTTTACATCGTCTAATGTAATTGATGAAATATTTTCCAGATAACCAATTACAGGTGAACGATATGGATGACCTTCAGGGTACAAATTTTTTAAAATAATTTCCCAGGCAAGACCGTAAGGCTGATTATCGTAACGTTCAAGGCGTTCATTTTTAACGACTTCAATTTGGTTGTTTAATTTTTCCTGAGTTAATGTGGGTATAAGAAAACCCATTCTATCTGATTCCAACCAGAGTGCAAGCTCTAAAAAATTTGCTGGTAATTTTTCATAATAATTTGTTCTGTCAAAATTTGTCGAGCCATTCAGTGTACCGCCGGCTTCCTGGATGTACTTGAAGTGCATTTCTTTCGGAACATTTAGCGAGCCTTGAAACATCATGTGCTCAAAAAGATGAGCCATTCCGGTCAATTCTTTTTTATCGTTTGCAGAACCGGCTTTATACCAAATGTTAACCGCGGCTAACGGAAGCGCAGCATTCTCATAAAGAATTACTTCGAGACCGTTTGACAGTTTGAACTTTTCGTAATTTATATCAATAATGTTCTTCATTAATAATCATAAAATTAGCTTTATTAAAGAAGCTAAAAGTAAAAAAGGCGGGTAAAATCCCGCCGTTATTTTAAGCGCGGGAAAAGTTAGTTTAACAGCTTAAGTATCCGGTCGGGTCTTATTGAAGCAATCAGCCTGAAAAAATCGGAAAAGGGAATATCTCTATCCCATGAAAATAAAGTGATAAAAGCTTCGCCTACTATCATATCGCGAGCAACCAAACCCCAGTAGCGGCTGTCCATGCTGTCATCTCTGTTATCGCCCATCATAAAGAAATAATCTTTCTGAAAAGTGTATGATGTGACAGGCTTACCGTCGATGGTTACTTGATTCCCTCTTATAGAAACAGCTCTTCTTCCGTATTCTCTATCGATAATTGTTCTCCATCCATCAATGTTATCTAAGGTAATAGGAATAGTGTAACCCTCATAAGGAATAACCAGCGGTCCGTAGTTATCTTCGTTCCAGGGCATTCCTTTTGGAAATATCCTTTCTTCTATCATTCCTTTTGGTTTTGGATAAGGGCTTAGATATTTTATGAAAGGAGGTATAGGGAACTGTTTGTAATTAACGAAGACTACTTTATCAACAATCATAATTGTATCGCCGGGAAGCCCTATACATCTTTTTACGTAATTAATTCCTAAAGGTGAAGCCTGAAGTTGGTCACGGTCGCCGGGATATTCAAACACTACGATATCACCGCGTTTTGGTTCTCTCAAAGCAGGCAGTCTGAAGTATGGAATTTCAACCTCCGTGAACGGAATATATTTTGGCGATGATGAACCGTAGATAAATTTATTCACGAGGACAAAATCTCCGACAAGTATGGTTCCTTCCATTGAGCCGGTTGGGATGCGTGTGTTTTGTATTATAAAGGTTATTATTAAAAATGCAGCAATGGCAGCGAACAGAAGCTGCTCAAAAAATTCTTTGGTTTTTTCTTTTGCTGTTTTAGGACGTTTTAATTCTTCTTCTGTCTTGATTCCTAAGAACTTTCTGAATCCGCTTTTAAGTGACAATTAATTTCTCCTGATTGATGAACTGTAAATTGTATTATTTAATTTTCTTCTCGCCTAATTTTTTGCGTAGAATTTCATTAACAATTTTAGGATTAGCTTTGCCTCCGGTTTGACGCATAATTTGTCCGATAAAAAATCCGAATACTTTTTCTTTACCGTCGAGATATTGTTCCACTTCCGAAGGATGCTCACCGATTACTTTCAACACTAAATTTTCAAGTTCGGAAGCATCCGATATTTGCAATAAATTTTTCTCTTTAACTATTTCAACTGGACTTTTATTTTCTTTCAGCATTTCCGGGAAAACTTCTTTAGCAATTTTTCCGCTTATAGTTCCTTTGTTAATAATATTGATTAGTTCTCCCAAATTTTCAGCAGAAACAGGAAAATCCTTTATATCTATTTTTTCCTCGTTAATTACTTTGAGAACATCACCCATAATCCAATTGCTTGCTGCTTTATAATCCGATGTAACAGCAGTTACTTTTTCGTAATAATCAGCGATGCCTTTCGATTGTGTTATAATTTCCGCATCATAAAGTGGTATTTGATAATGCTCGGTAAATCTCTTCTTCCTTATGTCAGGAAGTTCCGGCAAACCGGAAGCGATTTCCTTTTTCCAATTTTCATCTACAACTACCGGAAGTAAATCGGGTTCGGGAAAGTAACGGTAGTCATGGGCTTCTTCTTTGCTTCGCATTGGCAGCACTTCATTCAGATCTGCATTCCACAACAAAGTTTGTTGAGTGATTTGTCCGCCATCCTCTAAAATTTCGATTTGTCTCTCGACTTCGTAATTAATAGCTCTTTCAACGTTTCTGAAAGAGTTCATATTCTTTACTTCGGTTTTTGTTCCGAATTTTTCAGCTCCTTTAAGCCTAACAGATATATTTGCATCACATCTTAAGGATCCTTCTTCCATATTTCCGTCGCATATACTGAGGTATTTAACAATTTGTCTAACTTTAGAGAGATATAAGTAAGCTTCTTCGGGGGATCTCATATCGGGTTCGCTTACGATTTCAATCAAAGGAACGCCGCACCGATTAACGTCTACAAGTGTATCTATGCTTATATCGTGAATGGACTTTCCCGCGTCTTCTTCCATGTGAATTCTTGTAATGCCGATTCGTTTCCGGCTTCCGTCGCTTAACTCGATCTCAACAAATCCATGCTCACAAATCGGTTCTTCATATTGTGAAATTTGATAACCTTTTGGGAGGTCAGGATAAAAATAGTTTTTTCGTGCAAAAATAGAACGGCTGTTTATTTTACAGTTAGTTGCTATTCCCATCAGAACGGTAAACTCTACAACTTTTTTATTTAGTACTGGTAAAACTCCGGGATGTCCTAAACAAACAGGGCATACATTAGTATTAGGTGCATTCCCAAATTTAGTTGAACAGCCGCAGAAAGCTTTTGATTCGGTTAATAATTGAGCGTGAACTTCAAGTCCGATTACCGCTTCGTATTTATCGTGCATGTGGCATTGTTGTTTTTGGGCTTCAAATATATAAAACAATTGTAAAATATAGAAAGCAGATAATAGTGCATAAAAAATTTGAATGAACGCAGCTCGTTAAAAAGTTGCGTCTTTTAATTGCCAATAAAACATAGAATTTTTTATACGATTACATTTAAGATTAAGTTTAACGGCGGGGGTGATTCAAAAGGATTTCATTAAAATTCAAAGATATTCATCTGGGTGAACTAACAAGCTTGTAACTTACAATGTTGTAAGTTACATTTGTGTAAGATTTTTTCAATTATTATAATCATTATGAAGAATCCATTTGTCTTCGGTAAAGTCGTTTCAGGTGAAAAATTCATAAATCGTGAAGCAGAACAAAAACGGCTGATGAATAACATTTCATCTCAAATAAACACCATTATTATTTCACCCCGCCGCTGGGGTAAGTCATCCCTCGTTATGAAAGTTGCTCAGAGACTCCAAAAAAACGATAGCAAGATAAAATTTTGCTTTATTGATTTGTTCAATATAAGAACCGAGGAAGAATTCTATAACCAGTTTGCAAAAGAATTGCTGCGAATTTCATTTTCTAAATTGGAAGAACGCCTCGAAAGTGCAAAACGTTTCTTCAAGCAGCTTACTCCAAAATTTCAAATAGGAATAGATTCATCGACCGATTTTTCTATTAGCTTTTTATGGGACGAAGTAAAAAAAACTCCGGACGAGATTCTTAATCTTCCCGAGCTAATCTGCAATGAAAAGCAAATAAATATAATGGTTTGTCTTGATGAGTTTCAAAACATAGAATTTTTTAATAACCCTTCTGCATTTCAAAAGAAGATGCGTGCACACTGGCAGTATCACAAAAATGCAGTTTATTGTTTGTACGGCAGCAAGCGGCATTTAATGACCCAATTATTTGAAAATAAATCAATGCCTTTTTATAAATTTGGCGATGTGATGTTTCTAAAAAAAATAGAGGAAGAATATTGGGTGAAGTTTATTACGTCAAACTTTAAAAAAACGAAAAAATTAATTAATGAAAGCATAGCCTTACAAATCGCAAAGGATATGGAAAATCATCCATACTTTGTTCAGCAGCTCTCATATAATGTTTGGGCTAATACTGAGCAAAGCTGCACTGCTAAAGAATATAGAGAATCACTCGACACGCTTTTAGCGCAGCAAACCATTCTGTTTCAACGAGAAGTTGAAGCTTTAACAAATCCACAGATTAATTTCTTGAAAGCGCTTTGCGAAAATGTAGCACAGTTAAGCGCGGCTGAAACATTGCGAAAATACGGACTTGGAACCTCTGCAAATGTTAATCGAATTAAACAATCACTTGTAAATAAAGAGATAATAGATATTTCTTCAGATGGTATTGAGTTTCTTGATCCTCTATTTAAATTATGGTTTTCTTCAATCTATATGAGCTAAGTAAATGTTTATTACTCTAAAGGCTGGTCGAGATAATCATAAATTTTTTGGCTAAACATATTGAATGTTTTAATTAAATTAGTATTTAAAAAATAACTAGTAAATATGGAAAGCTTTGGTGACATATTAAGGAAACTGAGGAAAGAAAGAAATATTCCCTTACGCAAAGTTGCCTCTTATTTGGATATTGAAAAGATATTACTCTCAAATATAGAGAAAAACCAAATCAAGCCTGTTCGTGAACAAGTAGTCAAGCTTGCCAAATTCTATAATGTTCCGGAAAGTGAACTACTCGTTGCTTGGCTTTCTGATAAAATAGTTTATGAGCTTGAAGAAGAAGAGATAGCGTTAAAGGCTTTGCAAGCAGCCGAGGAAAAAGTGGCATATAAAATACAGTTAAAAATTGACCGGAGTAATATTCTTAAACTAATACAAAAAAAATTGTCACAATTTTCTCAAATCAGTAAAGCATGGATTTATGGATCCTTTGCAAGAGGGGAAGACAGACCGGAGAGCGATATTGACATTGTCGTTAAGACAGGTGATGACTTTAGTTATTTTGATCTTGCGGAAATTCAATACGAGCTTGAAAATGAATTAAAGCGAAAAATTGACATTGGATTTATTGACTCATTTAAGCCTTATGTTTTTGAACATATAAAAGCCGATTTAAAGCTGATTTATGAAAGATAAACAAATAGACAGCTATTGGCGATTGCAGCATATTTTAAAAGCTATTATAAGTATTGAAAATTTCATAAATGATTATTCGGAAGGTAAATTCCTAAGTGATAGTCTCATAAGCAGCGCTGTTTTATTTCAGTTCAGTATGATTGGCGAAGCAATTATTTATGTCGATGAATCCATCTTGAATAAATATGAATACCCATGGTACAAGATAAGAGCATTTAGAAATTTAATTGCGCATGAATATTTCAATATAAAATTAAGTGCCGTTTGGAGGATAATTAAGGAGGAGCTACCCAAGCTGAAAGCACTCGTTGAATTAATTTTAAAAAATGAATTTTAATTATTGAGTCCGCTCTAAAAAGTATAAAATTCAATTTTATAACTTTGATTATGAATAAAATTCAAAACAATTTTTCATCAAAAATACTTTTTTAGAGCGGACTCATTATTGTTTGTACAGTAATTTAACTTGAGGCATTTGTATTGAATTCGTAATTCATCGGCAGTTTAAATTTTACCCACTACAAAACCTCTATTAAAGAATCTTACACTAATAACTAACCAAAGATATTTCCCGAAAGCTTTCGGGATTGTTCCGATGTCCAATCCAAAGGATTCTCCAAGGATCTTTTGGACTTCGGAAAGGACTCCTTTGGAGATTTTTTTTCAATGTTTAATTATAAATGTGGCTATCCATAGGATGCCTTTGGGAAAGCCGCTTTGCTTAGGTTGCTTTGTTCCGTCAGACCCGCCTGCCAAAGAACTTGTTCGGTGGGCAGGTAAATCTGACGGTAATAGACAAAATTACCGTTCACTTTTGTTTACCTAACTTTAGGTAGGTGAACGGATCTATCACTCATTTAATTGATAGTTAAGTAATATTATTTCTCGCCTTATCCTCTTATTTTTAATTAACCGCTAAATGATTAATTTGAATAATACCAATTCACCACTTACAGAAGAATACCGGATAAATGTCTTTAGTCCAAAAACTCTGGTTAATTGGGGGAGCTGCTGCGGCAGTATTGTTTTATATTTTTATCGATCTTGATCCCGCAAAACCGGAAGTTACCAAAATGGCTGCCGTTGCATTGTTAATGGCTGCATGGTGGATTACGGAAGCCATTCCGCTTGCAGCTACATCGTTAGTTCCATTAATTCTTTTTCCGTTGTGGGGCATACTTGATGGTGGAAAAACTGCCGAAGCTTACATAAACTCAGTTATATTTCTTTTTATCGGCGGCTTTATGCTTGCCATCGCTATGGAAAATTGGGGGCTGCATAGACGGATCGCACTCAAAATAATCACGTTCTTCGGCGGCAGTCCTAATTCAATTATTTATGGCTTTATGCTTTCTGCTGCTTTCCTTTCCATGTGGATATCGAACACAGCTACTGCGGTAATGATGCTGCCTATCGGATTAGCAATCATTAATAAAATGGAAAATGAATTCGGAAAAGAAAGAACATTAAATTTTGCTATAACTCTTATGTTAGGCATTGCATATTCATGTACCTTAGGAGGTATATCCACTCTGATAGGAACTCCGCCAAATCTCGTTTTGGTCAGGATTCTTCACATCATCTTTCCCGAAGCTCCGCAAATTTCTTTTGGCTCATGGATGATTATGTGCATGCCAATTGCTTTTGTTATGCTAATAATTGCAGCCCTTGTGATAACAAGAGTGTTTTATAAGTTTGATAAAAATCTGATTATCGATCCAAATTTTATTCGAGATGAATATAAAAAATTGGGAAGGATTTCCTTTGAGGAAAAAACAGTAGGGATAATTTTTTCGCTCACCGCTTTGCTTTGGATATTTAGAGCAGATCTAAACATAGGCTTTTTGATGATTCCCGGATGGCAAAATATTTTTTCAAATCCCGATTTCTTAAACGATGGCGTAGTTGCAATTTCGATGGCGTTTACATTATTTCTTATTCCGTCAAAAAATTCAAGAGAACAAAAAACAATTTTAGATGTAAAAGTGTTCAACAAAATTCCGTGGGGAATAATTTTACTTTTTGGCGGAGGCTTTGCTTTAGCCGAAGGATTTACATCTTCGGGTCTATCGGAATATATAGGTGCTAATTTAGGGGCTATGCACAAAATTTCACCTTTGATCATAATAATTGTAGTAGCCTTTACGATTAATTTTTTAACCGAGCTTACGTCAAACACGGCAACAGCTCAAATGATTCTTCCGATAGCAGCATCGGTATCTATCGCAATCGGACTTAATCCGCTGCTGCTGATGATTACGGTGGCTCTCTCCTCATCTATGGCTTTTATGCTGCCGGTTGCAACTCCTCCTAATACAATTGTTTTTTCGTATGATCGATTAAAAATTATTCACATGGTTAAGAGCGGATTTTTGCTAAATATTTCAAGTGTGATCTTAGTAGTACTGCTCGTCTATTTAATCGGTTCAATGTTATTTGATTTAAATACTTTTCCTGCCTGGGCAAAATGATGGTAATTTACAGCGTTACAATCACCGTAAAGATCGAAATCGAAAAAGAATGGTTCGATTGGATGAAAAATATCCATGCACCAAAGGTGGTGAAGACAGGATACTTCTCAGCTTTCAAAATGTACAAGGTTTTAATTCCTTCCAATGAACCCGGTGAGGTAAGTTATAAAGTTGATTATTTTTGCGAATCATACGAGCAATACAAAACTTATTCTGAAACTGAAGCCACAAAGCTTCAAAGAGAACATGCTGAAAAGTTTCATGGGAAAATAACTACTGCACGTGCGGTGTTTGAAGAAATATGATGAATAAACTACGCGCTAATTTACAAAATTGATGAGTTATATAAATTTTAGGGTATGATTTTTTCCTATTTTCGGTTTGGTTTTTTGTTTAACATTAAACGACCAAAAATCAATGGAGGAAAGATGTACAAAAAGTTATTTGCGGCAATTATTCTACTCGTTTCAATTCTTATCGTATTAGGATTAACTCTTTCAAAAAATTCTATCCCCCCGGAACAAAAAGAAATACGGAAAGTTGCGAATTTCACTTTGAAAGACTATGACGGCAAATCCAGCTCTCTTTATGATCATAAAGATTCAAAAGCAATTGTGGTGGTGTTTATTGCAACTCAGTGTCCGATTTCAAATGATTATAACGGTAGGATGGCAGAGATTTATAAGAAATATAAAGATAAGGGTGTTACTTTTCTCGGAATAAATTCAAATAAACAGGAAGATGTTGATGAAATTAAAGAACATGCAGAGGAACATAAACTTGAATTTACAATTTTGAAAGATGTGAATAATAAAATTGCCGATAAATTAGATGCATCGGTCACTCCGGAGATATATGTGCTAAATTCTAATTTTGAAGTTTTATATTATGGAAGGATAGACGACTCGCGAAACGAATCTAAAGTTAAGAGTAAAGATTTGGAGAACGCACTCAATGAAATTCTGAGCGGTAAAAAAGTATCTAATACTCGTACGAAAGCATTCGGGTGCACAATCAAGCGTGTAAGCTGATAGAACTATGATAAAGCAATTGCTTCCTTCGGTTCTAATTGTTATTTTATTCTTCAGTGCCTGTTCGAATCAAAAAAGGCAAATCGAAATAGTTGATGTTAATCGTCTTGATGAAATAATTAAAAACAGAGAAGGAAAAATTCTGTTTCTGAATATTTGGGCAACATGGTGTGTGCCTTGTGTGGAAGAATTTCCAGCGCTCGTTAAATTGAATGATCATTATTCGGAATATGAAGTTGAATTTATAGGTTTAAGCGTTAATTCCGAAACCGATATTGATTCACTGATAATTCCGTTTGTTGAGAGGAACGGAGTTAAGTTCGAAATTTATGTTGCTGATGAATCGGCAGCAGAAGAAATTATTCAATATTTGAATGAAGACTGGAGCGGGGCTATTCCCGTTTCAGTCATCTTCGATCGAAACGGAAAACAAAAGAAATTTTTGTTAGGCGCTCATAGCTTTGAATTCTTTCGAATGAGCATCGATTCGGTTTTATCCGAAAAAATATAAATGAAATAATGAATAAGGTATCATTAACACTGCCTGCGGTAGTTTGTATATCGGTATTTCTAATTCTTCAATCCTGCAGGGAAGAAATTATTGAACCGGATAATTTTGGCGGCAGCAAAAATCAACCGATTAAAATCCGCTCACAAAATTCTTATATCTTTTTAATCGACGCCCATGAAATGTCTTCCTTATTTCCCGATTACCCGTTCATCAAGGTTGATAAAACCATCATGTCGCTTTCGGTGATTGGTTATGAGAATGGAACACTGGAAATAAACATTTACAACCCGGCTAAACAATTATTCTACCAGCGTTTGGTTAACAGAAATCTCGAAACAATCCGTGTTGAACTTGATGGGGAGGTGCCCGGCTATGTTGAATTTAATTTTTCGAATTTCACGGGTAAATTAAAATTCCAACTTACAAGAGTAGACTGATTTCCAATTTAAATTAGCAAGGCAGGTTTACTATTTGCAAGGATAAAGGAAAAAGGAAAAAAGCGACTTATGAAGTTAATAGACCTCTGAAATTAATCATAGCTCATCTATTCAGTTTTATGCTAATCTTATTTATTTTGCCGCTTGAGAAATCTAAAAATCAGTGAGTATTATTTCATAGAAACCAAAAGATGATCAATTCAGACGCGAAGCCGCAGTTATTTTTTGCACATACCGATTCTTCCACTTTACCTTCAAGAGAGCTAATTGACGAAAAATATAAGTGGGATTTGACACACATATATCAAGACGAGAAGCAATGGGAACAAGATTATGATTGGGTTAAAGAAAATTTATCGAATTATGAAAAATTCGCAGGCAAAATTGGTGTGTCTGTCGATGTGTTTTATCAATGTCTTCAATTTGATGATGCTGTAAACAAAGTGTTAGAAAAACTTCACCTTTATGCAATGCTGTCCAGGGATTCCGATTTGCGCATTCAGAAATATCGGGCGATGGATGACCGAATTAGAAATTTGTTTACTAGAGTTTCTGCCGCCCGCTCATTCATTAAACCCGAATTGCTTGAAATACCGGAAGATCAGTTGTTTAGCTTTCTCAAAATAAAAAGCGAGCTGGCGGTTTATGGGCATTACTTAAATGATATCATAAGAACAAAAAAGCATACTTTAAAAAAAGAGCAGGAAGAAATTTTAGCGCTCTCACATGAAGTTACTGCCGCACCTTATAAGGCATATTCTATATTTACAAATTCAGATCTTAAATTTCCTATTATTGAAGATGAAAAAGGAAAACAGGTTGAGATGTCCCATGCAAGATTTTATGCCGCAATGTATTCCGTGAATAGAGCCTACAGGGAAAGAGCATTTAAAAGTTATTTGAATCTATACATTCAATTCATAAATACTATAACCGAGCTTTTTAACGGAAACCTTAAAGCGAATATTTTCAATGCCAGAGCAAGAAAGTATAGTTCGGCTCGAGAGGCAGCACTTGATTTGAATAACATACCATTAACAGTTTATGATAATTTAATTAAAACAACCAACGAAAATTTAACTCCTCTTCATCGATGGGCTGCTATAAAGAAGAAAATTTTATGTATTGATGAGCTTCATCCTTATGACGTATACACAAGTCTCTTTTCAACAATAGAGCGGGAATATTCTTATGAGGAAGCAACCAGATTAGTTTACAATTCTCTTCAACCGTTGGGGGAAGATTATTTAAATTCTCTTAAAACTGCATTTGATAATAGATGGATTGATGTTCATGAAACCCAATCCAAGCGAAGCGGTGCATATTCTTCAGGTACAACTTACGGAGTACATCCTTATGTTCTTCTGAATTGGACCAATTTATTAAATGATGTCTTTACTTTAGCACACGAAATGGGACATAATATGCATTCGTATTATACGGGGCTGATGCAGCCATACCCTTATGCAAATTACTCAATCTTCCTCGCCGAAGTTGCGTCCACTTTTAATGAATCTTTGCTGCTCGATTATCTCATTTCAAATTCATCAAGTAAAGATGACAAACTGTTTCTTCTCGAAAAATATTTGAATAATATAACGTCCACTTTTTATCGGCAGGTAATGTTTGCCGAGTTCGAATTAGAAGTTTACAGCAGACTTGAAAAAGATTCAGCGCTTACAGCTGATAACCTTTGCAGTCTGTATAAAGATATTTATCAAAAGTACTGGGGAAAAGAAATGGTTATTGATAGGGAAGAAGAATTTACCTGGGCGCGAATTCCTCATTTTTATTATAACTATTATGTATTCCAATACGCAACCGGATTTGCAGCTTCCGAAGCGCTTTCGGCTAAAGTGAAAACCGAAGGCGCACCTGCGGTTGAACGTTATCTGAATTTTCTAAAAGCAGGCAGTTCGGATTATCCGATAAATATTCTTTACTCGGCGGGAGTAGACACGAATTCCAGCCAACCTGTAACGGCTGTAACACAAAAAATGAATAATTTGCTTGATCAGCTTGAAACTCTTCTAATATAAAAAGTTTAGAAGTGAATAAGCAGTAAAGCAATTAATTAAATACTAAATCAAAATTAAAAGCTAAAAAAATGAAAGTATATACTAAAAAAGAGCTGAATGAATATCATCAATCATTAACTTATGACGACATAAGCCTCATCCCGATCGAAGTCTCGAGAATCAAATCAAGGAGTGAAGCCAATATCTCCTCATCCTTTTTAGGAGTAGACCTGGTGCTGCCGGTGCTTTCAAGTCCCATGGATACTGTAACCGGCTTAGATATGGCTAAAGCATTATCGAATTTGGGCTGCTTGGGTATTCTAAACCGATTTGATTCTTCATTGAGTGAAATACTATCGGAACGATTCTTCGAAAAAGAAAAAAATTATAACAGCGGAATCAAAGCAGTGTCAATACCGCTAAACGGAGCTTCGGATATAATTGATAAGCTTGCCGAAAGAGATTATATAATATGCATTGATACGGCTAACGCAAATAACCGTGCGGTTCTTGAACACACCGAAAAGATAAAAAGAAAATACAATGTAAAATTAATTGTCGGCAATATAGCTCATGGTTCATCTTTGGAGCAGCTTGAAGATGCCGGTGCGGATGCGGTCCGGGTCGGAATCGGTAGCGGAAGTGTTTGCACTACGTCAATTCAAACAGGTATCGGCATAGGACAGGTTTCTTCTCTATTAAATGTTTTATTTGAACGCAGTGAGAAAAAATTAAAAATTAAAATTATTGCCGACGGCGGGATAAAAAGTCCGGGTGATATTGCCAAAGCTATTGCTCTCGGTGCCGATACCGTGATGCTTGGTAGAATGCTTTCCGGTACTAAAGAAACTCCAGGCGAAGTAATTAAATACAATGGACAGCTCTGGAAAAAATATCGCGGCTCCGCTTCATTCGGCGTAAAGATGAGAAACGAATTTATTGAAGGTGAGGAAACGATGGTTGCATATAAAGGGACGGTCAAAAATGTTATCGACAGCATTTCAGACGGACTGAGAAGCTCGATGAGCTATATGAACTGCGCTGACTTAGAGGAGCTTCGACAAACCGAAACATTTGCAGTCTTAAGCACAAGTTCTTATATAGAAAGATTACCGAAAGTTTAAGTGTTATTCCGGCAGCTCGTTTATCTTAACCTGTTACAAATCTTCTTGAAAAAGCAGTTAGACTATAAGCGGTAAAGCCTGCTGCATAAAGCAGAAAAAATCCTGCTGTGTGAATAGTAATATTTTTGATATTAATTTTTTGGATAAAAACATTTAATCCGGCAGCAAGTAAAAGGGCAATAGGGAATAGCATGGTAAAAAGGAATCTTCCTTGCCCTTGAGCGTAAATCATACCAAACCATAGCACTAATAATAAATTTACAATAACACCTAAAGTAGTTGATTGCACAAACATCAAAGTAGAAGATTCAAAAGCTATTAAGCTATTTTCTTTCTTTTTAATATAACCCCATATTAAACCGATTATACCAAGATAAGTTAAATGAATACCAATACCTGGCAAAAACCTTTGACGCATATAATGTCCCGATGCCGACCAAAAAGTTTCTTTAATATTATCCTGAATTTCTATAAAGCTATGGAAAACGGAACGCCATGCCGCAGGTTCATTTCCTATGCTTAGTGCCATAAAGCTGCCATACAAAGCCGTGTTGCGAAAGCCAACTGGCGCATATAAAACAAATGAAACGATACAGACAACTAATAAATACAATACAGCTTGATTTAGTAATATTTCTTTTTTAAGAAATTTTATCAGCATCAGTGAAATTACAGGAATAAACAATACCGCTGCAGTTAGTTTTGTGATAAGAGCAAGCCCTATTATTAATCCTATCGCTATCGAATTTTTTAGTGAAGTTTTACCCGAAAAAATCAGAAGATAAGCTCCGGCTAAAGTAACGACAAGATTATCGTTATTTATTACCGATGAGATAAATAAGTAGGTTGGCAGAAGAGATAACATACCGATGAAAAATACTCTAATAAATTCATTCCCTATCTTTAACCTATCTAAAATTTTTATCCCGAATAATAGATTGATAAGCCAGAGTATTATGGACGACAATCGTAAAATTCTTACAGTTATATCCTCATCAAAATTTAAAAACTTTGCAGCCGCATAAGAAGGCATCAACGCCAAATAATATAACGGCGGCTGATAATATTCGAATTCATTATTCCTTACTGCCGTTTCGGGTTCGTACACCGGAAGCGCTCTTTTTTCGTAAATGTATTTAACGTAATTGAAATGCCCTACTTCATCGGGTGCGTAAAACGTGGGAGTTAGAATAGTCAAAAGCAGACGAAATAATAATCCGCCGAGAATCAAGAGTAGGATTAGTCTGCTTGTATTTATATCACGTGAAGAATTTAGTTTGACAAGGTAGAACCAAATGAGCGCGGCTGCGGCAATTGATGCAGAAGTGATAATTAAAATTAATTCATAGCTCATGCCTAAAAATAAAATTATTATTTAAATATCACTATTCCGATTCTCTAAGTACTCTCTCCAATGTGAAAGCAGGGATACAAAACGATAAATATTCGCAAGGCTCATCAAAGGGATTCGAATACTTTACTTTAGCTCCTTTCTTAATACAAATCGATTGATGCGGTAAGAGCACGATTGTTTCTCCATCTACTTCGATTTGTTTTTTTCCTGATAGGATAAAGGTAATTTCATCGAATTCCGGAGTTTGAAAAGGTTCAGACCAAAACGGCGGAGCTATCATGTGTGCAATACTATAGTCACCAGTATTTATGCTTGCAGTGCCGAAGTGCTCTTTAATTACTTTACCGTCGTTTGCCGGCACTTCGATTGGATCAATTTGTTTGTGATAATTTTTCATTTTCTTCCTAAAATTATTTTTTTATTTATCCGGATTAAATTTTCTCAATCGTAAAGAGTTGCTTATTACCGAAACTGAGCTAAAGGACATCGCCAATGCAGCAAATACTGGATTTAGCAAGCCGAGTGCAGCAAGCGGAATTCCGAGAGTATTGTATATAAATGCCCAAAACAAATTTTGCTTAATAATTGCAATCGTTTTTTTTGAAAGCTTTATTGCAGAAACTACTTTTCTCAAATCCCCTTGCATTAAAACTATTGAAGCAGATTCAATTGCAATGTCTGTTCCGTTTCCTATAGCAATTCCCACGTCACTTTGAACTAAAGCAGGGGCGTCGTTTATTCCATCTCCCACCATTGCAACTACTTCATTGTCTTTTTGATATTTCGATACTACAGCCGCTTTATCACCTGGGAGAACCTCTGCCTCAAATGAATCAATACCAGCTTCGAGTGCAATTTTCTTTGCTGCGAGGTAATTATCGCCGGTAAGCATCACGGTTTTAATTTCCATTTCTTTTAATGATTTTATTGCTTTGGACGAGCCCGGCTTCATTTTATCTTCGAGCAAAACTATGCCTTCAAGATTGTCATCTATTGCTACATAGATCGTAGTAGTAGAATGCGGTTCTGAATCATTCATCAATCTTTTCAGATTATTAATATTAACTCCTTCTTCCCGGAGAAATTTCAAGCTTCCTGCTTTAATAGTTTTTCCCTCTATTTGTGCTTTCACACCTTTTCCGGTCGCGCTGTCAAAATTTTCAACTTTTAGAAGTAAAATATTTTTCTGCAGTGCATAACTTACTATAGCCTCTCCCAAGGGATGTTCGGACTTAGACTCTAAAGAAGCAGTTATCCTCAGCAATTCCACTTCGGATAATTGATCGGATAAAATTTTTGAAACTTTAGGCGAACCCTCGGTTATTGTTCCTGTTTTATCGAATATGATTGTTGATATTTTATGAGTCACTTCCAGGCTCTCGCCGTTTTTTATTAGAATACCTTGTTGTGCCCCTTTACCCGTACCAACCATTATCGCAGTAGGTGTGGCTAAACCAAGTGCGCATGGACAAGCAATAATCAAAACTGAAACAAAATTTATCATTGCTTTATTAAATATTGCTGAAGGCTCTATAAGTGTCCACACTATAAAGGTGAGCGTGGCAATTAAAATTACTACCGGGACAAAAATAGAAGAAACTTTATCCGCTAAGTTCTGTATCGGAGCCTTTGAGCCTTGAGCATCTTCCACCATCTTAATTATTTTACCCAGTACGGATTCTTTGCCCAAAGCAGCAATCTCAAATTCAAATGAACCTGTTTTATTAATTGTTCCGCCTATTACTTTTGTACCCTTAGTCTTTTCGACGGGGATGCTTTCTCCGGTAATCATTGATTCATCCACTACTGAACTGCCGTTTACAATAATTCCGTCTGCGGGAATTTTTCCTCCCGGTTTAACAACCACGATATCTTTTATTTTTAACTCATCAATTCTTAGTCCTATCTCTTTTCCGTTTCTTTTTACAGTAGCTGTTTTAGGAGCTAATGTAATAAGTTTTTGTATAGCCGAATTTGTTTTCGATTTGGCTTTTTGCTCAAGCCACTTTCCGAGAAGAATTAATGAGATGATTACGGCTACGGTATCGAAGTAAACGTCGTGGTTTATTCCGAATTTGTGAATTACTTCCGGGAAAAGTGAAGTGAATGTGCTGTATAAATAAGCCGAACCGGTACCTATTGCAACGAGCGAGTTCATATCGGCGGTCAAGTGTGTTAGATTGTTCCAAAAAGACAAATAAAATCTTTTACCTGAAATAAAAACTACAGGGGTAGTAAATATGAGTAAAAGCTTATTTATTTGATCTACCGAAAAAGGCAGCTGATTCAGGAAGCTTTCCCACATCATACCCATATTTAAAATCATAATAGGTATCGTAAGGACAACAGACAAAGTCAAATCATTTGTTAGTTTCTTGAAGTATTCCTTTTTGGCTTTTTCGGTTTGGGATTCTACTCCAGTAAGCCCCGAGGTTTTATTTTCAATATTGCCAAGTTTGTATCCTGCAGCTTTAACATTTTTTTCTATTTCACTTAAATTAGTAACAACTTCGTCAAACTCGATTGAAACTTTTTCGGCAGCGAGGTTAGCCGAAACATTTTTTACTCCTGCTGTCTTCGCTATTGATTTTTCAACTCTCGCCACACAGCTTGCACAAGTCATTCCTTCAACGGGAAGGGCAATTTTTTTTATGTTATTATTTTTAGTTGTTATTCCGTTCATTCTTCACCGGGAAAAATTTTAGATAGTTAATTTTGTCTTATAATTTTATAACCTGCTTTTTTAATTGCATCTTCTATTTGATCTATTGTTACCTTTGATCGATCAAATTCCACTTCAGCAGAACCGATTTCGACTTTCCTTACCTTCAGTTCAAGTTTTGAAAGCTCATCTTTTACTGATTTAATACAGTGCATACATGACATACCGGAAATTTTTAGTTTTTTCAATTGTATTATTTACTCCCTAATAATTTGTTGTTTTTATTGATTCAAAATTAATGGGAGAATATTTCCCGGTGTTATACTTATATCAAAATTTTGTATAGAATTTTAATGATGTTAATTCAAGTCGATGTACCGGCTTAACAAATTTCAGGAACGTCTGTTATATAATGGGATTGGAATTTTCAGAAAAAAAATAATTAGCGGTTGAGTTTATCGATTGGAATCCTCGATTTATTCTTGAGATGTTTAAATTCTGTTGGTGATAATCCTGTGATCTTTTTAAATTGACTTGATAGATGCTGAACGCTGCTATACCCTAATTGATAAGAAATTTCGCTAAGGGTTAACTCATCATAAATCAGCATCTCTTTTACTTTTTCAATTTTCTGATTTATAATAAATTTTTCGATTGTTATTCCCTCTGTTGAAGAAAAGAGAGTGCTGAGGTATTGATAGCTTAAATTGATATTATTTGAGAGATACTCCGAAAAATTAATTCCTGAAAGATCCCTTTCCTTATTATGATGAATCAACTCTATGATTAAAATTTTGATTTTCTCGATTAATTTAGTTTGCCTGTCATCGAGTAATTCGAAGCCGTTTTCTTCAAGAACCGATTTTATCTTGGTCATATCAATTCGTTCATCAGGAATATCAATAACAACTTCACCTAAAATTATGTTTTTTATGTTCAAACCTAATTTTTCAAATTCTTCCCTTACTACCTTTATACATCTGTTGCACACCATGTTTTTAATAAGAATTGTTTTCATTTTAATTGAACATGACAATATGGGGTTTTTTTATTTTATAAGGCAATATAATGAAAAGTAAAGTGTCTGGAAATATTACGTATGTTCTACAACTTTAATGTGTGATTGTGACGAGGGGAGGGAGAAAGCGATAAGACAGGGTGATAATCGGAAATCAAGGTTGGAACTTGTTAAGATTGGATTATGGCTTATTGCAATTTTAATTTATGCATACTTTCGAATTTACTTGTCGAATAAAAGTTGTAAACGTCTACCTTACGTGAGGTGAATTCCTTTTGTCGAACCGGAACCGGTTTCACTACCGGAATTTCCTTTACTTTGGGTTCACTCTCAACCCGGTAAGCGGTTTGTTCATTGATTATTTTGTAGCGGCGTGTCGATCTTATTTTTTTTACTTGAGGGTTGTTTTTATCGGGATCAGGTTTTTCTTCTTCAGGAATGATTTTAAAATGTCGTGCTTGTGCGTTCGAAGAATTATTCGTACTCAAAACCATATAGGGTTTAACTCTCGACCTATCCTTAATTTTAAAAATCAAATAGGAAAGAGTAAGAAGAATGAAGCTGCTGAGAGCAACCAATTTTAAGACATAAATTATTATATCAATTAACTCCATATTTCCCTTATTCTCTGAATATTATCGATTTTAGCAACTATTATACCAAGCATAATTCGTTTGAATTCCAAGCACTTACAAGAATAAAACATGTGATTTTTGAGAATCATTTATCATATTGAGACTAATTTTTTCATAATTCATTTTCTAAATGTAGTTAAATAAGCTATTCAATTTAACTTTGATTTTTAAGAATTCTTTAATAATTTAAACCGTTGATTTATAATGACTTATATAACTTCAAAGTAATTTTGAATAAGGTGGAAAATGACAAAAGCCGATATAGTGGATAAGGTAGCAGCAGGTACCGGGCTTACAAAACTCGAGACCGAAGCAATAATTGAGGGATTCTTTAAAACTGTTATTGAAGCCTTAAAGGAAGGGCGCGGTATTGAAATTCGCGGCTTCGGCAGTTATAAAGTAAAAAAGAAAAATGCGCGGCAGGCAAGAAACCCAAAAACAGGCGAGCAAGTTTTTGTTCCTGCACATTACGTTCCCACATTTAAATTTTCTAAAGATTTTAAAGAAATGGTTGATAAAGGAATGTCGGAACGATCCTTCGGACATGAGAAAGAGAATAGAATTTAATATGTTGAAGTATTGTGCTGAATGCGGCGCGGAGCTTAAAAGTGAATTTAAATATTGTCCCAATTGCGGAAGTGTAGTAATCAATGAATCCTCGACTATAAAAGAAAAGTATGAAGAGACAGCAGCCGCAAAAGTATCTTCAGCCTCGATAATTTGTGAGGTCTGCGGAGAAGAAAATCAAGCTTCGGATTTAACATGTACATCGTGTGGGGCTAAGCTTTCCGGTGCAGTAATCTCGTCTAAAAAAATATCAACAGAGAAAAAATCCGGGACAAAGGTAAAATCTTCCAAAGCAGATCGGATGAGACAAAAAAGGATTCCGGTACAACCTACTACCGCTGCTGAAAAAAAATTAGATTTGACTAAGATATCTCTTATTTCCATCAGCAGTATATTAATAGGTTTGGTAATAATGATAATTGCCGGAGTATTTGATTCACCGAAAATTCAAAATGTGAACCCACCCGTTGATCAAAGCACCGGAGGCAATATTAATTTGGCGAACTTAAATAAGGTAAATGAATTAGAAGCTATTATAAAAAGCAACCCTGAAGATTTGAAAACCTTATTGGATTTAGCTCATTTAAAGAACGACACAGGATTGTACGAACAAGCTATACAAAATTATCATCAATATCTAAATAAAGTACCCGAAGATGCCGATGCAAGAATTGATATGGGTGTGTGTTATTATAATTTAGGTAACTATGATGAAGCGATAATTCAAATAACAAAAGCTTTAGAATACCAGCCCAAGCATCAGATTGGGCATTTAAACCTAGGAATTGTTAATTTAGCAGCCGGAAAATTGGAAACTTCGAAAGAGTGGCTTAAAAAAGCCTACGAAATAAATCCTAATAACGAGATAGGTAATAAAGCCCAATCGTTATTGCAATCACATTAAAATTGATTTAATAAATAAAAAAGGAGATGTAAATGCCCTGCGGAAAGAAACGCAAACGCCATAAAATGGCAACCCACAAACGGAAAAAAAGATTAAGAAAAAACAGACATAAGAAAAAATTAAGATAATCATTTCTTAACGGGACACTTTATTTGAATTAAAATAAGCTCGGCGAATCAAATTATCTCAATTACCCTTCCATCTTTAATAAAGCCATCTTAGCTCAGTTGGTAGAGCAGCTCACTCGTAATGAGCAGGTCACCGGTTCAAGTCCGGTAGATGGCTCGGTATTATTCTAACACACTTCACATACTTGATTCACTCAATCTTATCTCTCATTTGCTTCAACATCTAATGTTTGAATTTTGTCAATATTTACATCGAAATTTGAGGAACAGGAACATCTATTCTAAAAAATTTACTCTACTTTACGATTTTTCTTGACAAAGCATCATAAAAATTTTATTTTAAAGTTAAATGTAAACGTTTACATTGTAGTTTTTTGGCGTTTTGTTCTTCAATTTTAGTTTTCGCTGAATCTTCTCCCTTATTCATATTAGCATAAGTTTTCAAAGGAAGTCTCTAATGATTCATTACAGAATCTTCCTTTAATTAACAAAATCAATAAATAAATAAAATTGGGAGGTTCTATGCGTATTAAGTATACACTCGCAGCAGTCTTGCTGATCGCGTTCGTTTTTACCGCAGCAAATTCATTCGGTCAAGCTGTTGAGGATCCAGCATCTCTACCGGTTTATCTTGCCGAGGGTCCAATAACAGTTGACGGAATTCTTAACGAGTCGAGTTGGTCTGCACTCGCTCCCCACCTCATGTTCAAAATAGGTGGTACCCCTTCAGGATACTCCAATACTCCAACAGGCCATGTTATTGTTAAAGAACCTTACACGGATATCTCAACTACTTATGTAAAGTTCTTGCGTTACGGTACCATATTGTACGTTGCCTTACAGTCTGATGATAAACAAGTATGTAAATTTGATTGGGAGGGTGATGGCATGTTCATGGTTCTTAAAAATGCTTCAAACCAAAATAGTGAGTTGAAGCTTTATGTTATAAACTCAACAACATTTGGAGCAGAGACTGGCGGAGCCGCTCCCATACCGGCAGGAGGATATGGTGGAGTTGGTGTTGTGAATGGAACCATTTATGATTCATCCGATGTGGATAACGGTTATGCTGCGGAAGGTTTCATTGATTTAAGCACTATGGGATATACTACAATACCTAGTTCAATACAGGTATTTCTTAATATTTTCGATCCCGATAATTTTAGTGCAGGAGCAGCACCCTGGGGTCCAAATGGTAATTTTGCAAAACAGTGGTGGGGCAGTGAATGGGGCAGTGAATTCCGTGAACTGCAGTTGTTGGAGGTAGTTGTTCCAGTTGAATTAACTTCATTTACCGCGGCTTACGTGGGTAATTCGGTAGAGTTGAATTGGATTACTGCTACCGAAATAAATAATAAAGGATTCGAAATACAGCGAAGTTCGGAAGGCTCCGATTTCATTAAAATTACCTTTATTGAAGGACACGGCACTACCACTGAAAAACAGGCATACCGTTTTGTTGATAAAAATATAACACCCAACACGCGGTATTCATACAGATTAAAACAGGTAGATTTCGACGGTCAATTCAATTACTCACAAGTATTAGATTTAGGTAAATCCTTACCTGTTAAATTTGAACTGAGTCAGAACTATCCGAATCCGTTTAATCCGAGTACAACTGTAACATTCAGTTTACCGGTTAAGTCGGATGTTTCGCTGAATGTTTATAACATTCTTGGTAAGAATGTGATGACAGTATTGAACCAAAATTTAGAAGCCGGAAGTCATCAAGTAAATCTCGATGCATCAGCGCTCACATCGGGCATTTACATTTACACAATCAGCGCAATGGGAGAGAACGGAGACAATTTTACTTCTACTAAGAAGATGACCGTAATAAAGTAATTTGCAAGTACTTCTTAGGATAAGTAAATTATTTCGAAATATAAGCGGACACTCTTTTAGCGTGTCCGCTTATTAATTAAAAACCATTTGACTAATTAATCCATGACACCGACGATAAAAGAGATTGCAAAGAAAGCAAATGTTTCTATCGCTACCGTTTCAAGAGCGTTAAATAACGATAAACGAGTTACCGAAGAAACTAAAAATCTCATCCACTCTGTTGCCGAAGAGCTTAATTATAAACCGAATATTCTTGCAAGAAATTTTGTAAGGAAAAAATCAAATATTATCGGCTTAATCCTGCCTGATATTTTCGACGAGTTCTTTACGGAAATAATTAAAGGTGTTGACGAGGTTACATTCCAGCATGGTGTTTTTACCATGGTTGCAAGCTCACACAAATTTAGAAGCCTTGAAGAATCTTTGGCTTCATTAATTAGAAATGGATTGGTCGGAGGCTTGATCCTTCTCATACCTACTTTATCCAAAGAAATTAAAAGTATTCTCGGTCAAACTAAAATGCCGTTTGTGTTAATAAGTGGAGAACTTCACAGCGCTGAATATGATGTTGTATCGATCGATAACTATCAGGGTGCATACGACATGACCAACTATCTCATCAAGAAAAAAGGTTATACAAAAATTGCGCACATCACCGGTCCGAAGGATAACGATGACTCCAAGCTTCGCGAAAAGGGATTTATCGATGCATGTCTGGAAAATCAAATAACCATAAGTAAAAAATTTTTAGCAAGAGGCGACTTTACAAGAGAAAGCGGAATAAAGCTTGGTATGGACCTCCTGAGCATTAAAAATGGACCGCAAGTAATTTTTGCCGCTAATGATATGATGGCTTTAGGCTGTTATGACGCCGCCGGGAAAAAAGGTTTATCTATTCCCGAAGACATTGCTGTTGTTGGATTTGACGACATTTTTGTTTCACAATACTTAAATCCAAGTTTAACTACTGTCAGAGTTCAAATTGAAGAGGTAGGTAAAAGCGCTGCAACTTTATTGATGAACAGAATGAATGACGATACAAAAAAACCCGGTGAAAAAATTAAAATAAATACCGAATTGGTTATCAGAGAATCCTGCTGATTCCAAAATTCTTATAAGTGTTTTTAGGAAAAATTTATGCCCAAGTTCGAAACTAAATATGGTTTCTTTTCTGATGACGGAAATGAATATGTAATTAAAACTTATCGAACGCCTAAACCATGGATAAATGTATTAAGCAACGGCAGCTATGGCTTGGTTATATCACAAACAGGCGGAGGGTTTAGCTGGCACACACATTCAGAATTCAATAGATTAAACAGATGGCACCAGGATTTAATTAAGGATGACTGGGGAAAATATTTTTATATAAGAAATAACGATACCGGGGAGATTTGGTCGCCGACCTGGATGCCTGTTAAAACAGAACCTGATGCGTTTGAATGCAGTTACGGATTTGGATATGCAAAATTTAAATCGGTGTTCAAAGATACTGCGGTGATGCTTACTGTTTTTATTCCAATCAATGAAAACTTAGAAATCTGGAACTTTGAAATTGAAAATCAATCCGATAAAAAAGTAAACCTGTCGATCTGTTCATATTTCGAATGGTGCCTCGGTTCTTCGGCAGATCATCATAGAGAATTTCACAAAACATTTTTGGAAACACATTTTGATGAATCCTTAAACACAATGACTGCAGCAAAACGGCTGTGGGAAATTCCTTTAGGCGATAGGGGTCATTGGAATATTGAGTATCCATACCTTGGGTTTATCTCGTCATCATCAAAAATTTCCGATTACGAAGGTGATAAAGAAGCATTCATTGGGCAGTACGGATCCCTTGATAAACCGCATGCCCTCAATAATCAGAATTTTAAGAGAAAAATAGGTAAATGGAACGACTCAATTGCTGCAATAAAAATTGATCTCGAAATCGAAAGTAAATCATCCGAGCACACTGCATTTTACATCGGAATACAAGAAAACAAAAATCAAATAAAAACAGTATTAAAGAAATTTCAATCGAAAGAACAAATTAATAAAGCACTGTCCGATGTAAAATCATTTTGGCTGAATCTGTTCAGCACAATGGAAATCGAAACTCCGGACGAGGCAATGAACTTAATGGTTAATAAGTGGCTTAGATATCAGGCAATTGCCGGAAGACTTTGGGGCAGAACGGCTTATTACCAGCAGAGCGGTGCCTATGGTTTCCGGGACCAACTGCAGGATAGTCTAATCTTCCTGCCAATTGATCCCTCACTAACCGAAAAACAAATAAGGCTTCATGCACGTCATCAATTTAAAGACGGCACAGTTCTTCATTGGTGGCATCCTGTTACCGAGACAGGGCTTCAAACTAAAATGACCGATGATTTACTTTGGCTCCCATTCATAATATTACAATACATCGATGAAACAAATGATCATTCAATTCTCAATAAGAAAGAACCATTTTACGACACTCCAAAATTAAATTTTTCTCTTTTTGATCACTGCGTTGCAGCTATTGAACTAACTAATAAAAGATTAAGCAAAAGAGGGCTGCCTCTAATCGGAGCAGGTGACTGGAACGATGGTTTAAGTGCAGTGGGTTTGGAAATGAAAGGTGAATCAATCTGGTTAGCTGAATTTTATTATTTAGTACTCACACAGTTCAGCAATCTATGCTCTAAAATAAAAAATGACAAGCTCGCAAAGCGATACAGCTTAAAAGCCAAAAAGTTAAAAGAAGCGTTTAACAAATATGCCTGGGACGGTAAATGGTTTTATAGAGCGACAAAGGACAATGGAGACAAAATCGGTAGTAGAACTAATAAAGAAGGAAAAATATATTTGAATTCTCAAACCTGGTCGGTAATTAGCGAAATTGCTGATAACAAAAAACAACTTCTTGCAATGGATGCCGTTACAAAATATTTATTAAAGAAGAATGGTACTCTCTTGCTTTACCCTGCTTATACAAAGCCCGATAAAATGATAGGTTATCTTTCAAGATATGCCCCCGGCAGAAGAGAGAACGGCGGCGTTTACCTGCACGCCGCAGCGTGGGCTATGTGGGCGTATTCAATCTTGAAGCAAGATAATCTTGCATTCGAAGTTTTTGAAAAAACTTGTCCTATTTATAATGGAATGAACCCGGATGAGTATTTGGCTGAACCCTATGTAACACCAGGAAATATCGATGGACCCGATTCGCCTAATTATGGAATGGGCGGATGGACGTGGTATACTGGTTCTGCTTCATGGTTTCAAAAAGTAATAGTTGATTGGATACTCGGAGTGCGGGCATCTTCTGAAGGTTTGATGATTGGTCCCTGCATTCCGAGAGAATGGAAATCTTTTTCGCTGAAGAGAACTTTTAGAGGAACAGTTTATAATATTAAAGTGAATAATTGCGGCGAAACAGGAAAAGTAGCTGAGATCAAAATTAATGGAATAGTGACTAACAAAAATATCTTGAATATATCGTCAAAATCTCCTGTTGATGTGGAAGTGTTTTTAGAATGATTTCAATTAACATTTAACTTAAATAAGAACAAAAGGAGAACTACTATGAAAAAGAGTACATACATTGGAAGCATAATTTCTGTTCTTTTGTTTATGCAGACTGCCAACTTTGCGCAATATGCTGAGCGTACTGATGTTGTTTGGGCAAGAATGGTGCCCGCCGGATCAATCACTCTCGATGGAAATCTTGATGAAGAAGTCTGGTCTCAAGCAGAAACCATTGAGGTTGTTTACGGAACCCCAGGACCTCTCCCTACATCCGCATGGCGTCCCGAATTTCAGGAAGAAGCTTATTTCGACCAAACCAATGCAACGGTTAAATTTTTAACTTCAGCAGATAATCAATTATATCTTGGATTTTATATCCCCGATTCATCAATCGGTGGAACTCAAGATTGGGCAAGATGGGACGCGATTTTGATGTCCATCAAAGATAAATTAGATGAAGGAAGAGCAGCTCCTGCCGTAGAATATTTTTATACATGGTGGTATGTAAATATTCCTCAATATCTCCAGCCCGGTGTGCCGCCAAGATTTGTGGGCAGATATGGTAACTTTGATGATACTACCAGAACCCCCGAACAAATTTCAGCTTGGGATGCTGCAACAAAAATTTTAGGTTTGTCTAACGATGATTCTACTCCGGATACGGCGTGGATTGTAGAAATGAGAATTGACCTGAGCGTACTTGGTTATGACGTTACTGCTCCGGAAGGTGATGTGATAGCGATGAATTTTAGCATCTGGGATGGCGATTGGATTTTCAGCGGACAACCGAGTCGAATTGCTTCTTCAAGAGCATGGTTTCAAAGCCCATGGGGAAATGCAAATGCGATAAATGTTGCAAGAGTTTTTGGTAGACCGGATGTTACTGCTTCTACATCTACTCTTCCTTATGTTGCGCCGGATGTTGTTGTTCCCAACGGAAGTAATTTTGCCGATCCGGTTATCGACGGTAAGCTTGATGACCCTGTTTGGGAAGGCGCATATTCATTTAATATTGCATGGGGAGATGACGAACTAAGAAACAGTTATCCGACAATCGGTCCACTTTCAAGCGGTCAGTTCCAGCCAGAATTAGGTGGAAACCCGCGTCCCCCAGTCGTTGACCCGGCATTCGCCGCTATTAAAATGTTCTTCAAAGATAAATACCTGTACCTCGCTGCCGATATAGACGATCAATTAGTACAAGGGACTGAAGAGTATGATAAGATTGATGGAGTTCAATTCATAATTGGCGATCGTTCTCAGGTTAATCTTGATAATATTATGATCTTCCAAAGGTTGAGAGTTACTTTCAATACATTGAGTGAAGCAGCAGCTTATGAATACCTACCGGTATTAATTGATTCCGGTTATGCTGAATTTGGTGTTCATCTTAAAGGAGCTACTACCGTAAATAACAATCTTGATATCGACGAAGGTTATCAGATTGAGTTAAAAGTTGACTTAACAAAATTTGGATACCCTGCCGATCTCGGAGATAAATTGGTATTTATGGGTATTATGTTAGCCGATGGCGATTCATTTGATGATCCTCTCGCCAACTACGGTACAAGGACATGGTGGTTTAGAGAGCACGATGGTGGTCCGGCTGCTGCATGGATGGTGCTCGATCCTTTAACGCCTGTTAATGTTGAAGATAGAAATATTTCAATTTTACCAAAGCGGCTTGAACTTTACGGCAATTATCCTAATCCATTTAATCCTTCAACGAAGATAAGATTCGCAGTGCCCGAGTCAGGTGAAGTAACAATCACTTTATTTAATTCTATCGGTGAAGAAGTCTCAAGCAATAAAATATCTTCTGTTAAAGCCGGAGTTAATGAATATCACCTGAATGCTTCGAATCTAACATCAGGCGTATATCTCTATAAAGTTACTTTTACAGGTTTAAGTTTAGGAAAGAATATTCAAAACGCTGTCGGTAAAATGATTCTTATAAAATAATTATTTGAAACGGAGAGTGAAATATCTCTCCGTTTCTTTTTTATTAAGATGAAGAAAAAAGTTGGGAGTTAAAATGAATCCAACAGTAAAAATATTTGGTACAAGCATCCGGCATATTTTGATTTTATTTTTCTTTTTCTCAGGGCTAATTTATTCGCAGGTGTCAGGCAAATTAACAGGCAAAGTTTTAGACGAAACCGGTGAACCACTTATAGCTGCAAATGTAATTATTGATGGAACTACCTTAGGTGCTGCTACCGATATTGACGGCAGATATATAATCTTAAATATCAGAGCCGGAACTTATACCGTCAGATTTAGATATCTCGGTTACAAAACACATGTAATAGAAAATGTAAGAATATCTGCCGATCAAACAACCTCGCTTGATGTAGTTTTGCAGCCCGAAGCAATTGAAGGAGAGGAGGTAATTGTTGTTGCACAAAGACCTTTGGTCGAATTCAACCAAACAAGCTCTGTCTCTTCTATCAATAAAGATGACATTAAAAATCTTCCGGTTCAAAGCCTGAACGAAATAGTAAATTTACAGGCAGGAGTAATTGACGGACATTTTAGAGGCGGGCGTATAGGTGAAGTTCAATACCAGGTTGACGGCGTATCCGTTGTTAATCCCTATGATAATTCTTCAATCCTCGAGTTAGATAGATCGATAATTGAAGAAGTTCAAGTAATAAGCGGAACATTCGATGCTAAGTACGGACAGGCAATGTCCGGTGTTGTTAATGCAGTACTTAAAACCGGCGGAGAAAAATTTGAATTTTCCGGTGAAACCTACATTGGAGATTATTTTACTTCAGATAACGAAAGGTATCCGGAAAATGGGAATTACAATCCGATCAAGATTCGCAATTTCCAGTTAGCGTTGAACGGTCCTACTGGCTTACCCAAAACAACATTTTTTGTAAGCGGCAGGAAGTATTATAACGAAGGCTGGATGTTCGGACGAAGAAGGTTTACTCCGTTCGACGAAAATGATTTTGAGCAGCGTAACTTCAATCCAACCGGAGATAATAAACTTATTCCAATGAACTATACTGACGAATGGAGCGGACAGTTCAAAATAACGAATCAATCACTGCAGAATATGCAGTTCAACTATCAGGTAACATTTAACAGCTCCGAACGTAAGTACTATAATCACGGTTTCAGGTTAAATCCTGACGGAACTCCTAAAAACTATTCTACCTCATTTTCACACGGATTAACTTTTACACATACACTCTCATCTCTTATGTTTTACAAATTAAACTTCAGACAAAATTACTTCTTGTATGAAAGTTATGTTTATGAAGATTTAATGGATCCATTATATCTGGATGCCAGACAGCCGAAAGGTGATCCAAACTATGAAGACGGTGCGGTTATTCAGGGTGTGGATCTCGGTCGCTTCAGACAAAAAACAAATTCATTCGTGTTAAAAGGCGATTTAACCTGGCAGGCAGATAGAGTAAATCTAATCGAAACGGGATTTGACCTTCAAACTTCAGAAATCACTTTTGGACCTCCGGGTTTTTTCGTTACAACCAATATTGACGGTGTAGAAGTACTCCAACCAAGATTTCAATTTCCGAGGCTCCCCGGAATGAAAACTTATTTCCCGCATCAGGTGGCTGCATATATTCAAGACAGGGTTGAATTAGGAGATTTGGTAGTTCGTGCCGGAGTAAGATTTGAATACTTCGATGCTGCAGGTGAGATACCAAGCGATCTTCAAAATCCTGCAAACACGATCACCGGTGCACCGGAATCAAAACTAATAAAAACAAAAATAAAAACTGCATTAGCTCCACGATTGGGATTAAGTTTTCCGTTAACAGCTTCGGCTTCTGTTTACTTTTCTTACGGGCATTTCTATCAATTGCCCGGTTTGAATTTATTATATAGTAATGCCGATTATTCTTTGCTTGATCAACTGCAGGCTGGGGGAATAAGCTACGGTGTTATGGGTAATCCCGATTTAAATCCCGAATTGACGGTTCAATATGAATTCGGATTAAAACAATCCTTAGCAGATTTCCTGGGTGTTCAGCTTTCTTTTTTTTACAAAGATATCCGCGATCTGTTGGGGGTTGAATTTGTCAGCACCTACACAGCCGCAGAATATGCAAGATTTACGAACGTAGATTTCGGAAGCGTTTATGGATTTACAGTTTCGCTCTTTCAAAGAAATATTGACTACATAAGCACCTCGCTCGATTATACATCGCAGTTTGCTCAAGGTAACTCAAGCGATCCGCGGGAAACTGCCAACCGTGCCGCAGCAGGACAGGATCCCCGCCCTCGCGATATTGCATTTAATTGGGATCAGCGCCATACTCTTAATTTGAGTGCGGTTTATTTTATACCGGATGATTATTCAATTAGTGCTATTTTTAGATTTGGAAGCGGACAACCTTACACACCCGAAATCGGTTCGGGTTTCGGTGCCGCTCAGGAAACTAACTCGGGACAAAAAGAAGGATTCTTCCTTTTAGATATTCGCGCAGAAAAATATTTCGACTTAGGAATAATTAATCTTAGCGCATTTGCAAGAGTTTTTAATGTGCTGAATACTCATTTTGTAAATGGATTTGTATTCAGTTCAACGGGAAGCCCAAATTATAGTTTGACCCCAAGCGCACATCGTGCCGCTTTATATGATCCTTCTCGATTTTATGAGCCGCGAAGAATTGAATTCGGAATTTCCATCAGGAGTAAATAATTATGATAACAAAAAATATCTTACAGATTAATTTCGAAACAGCGAAAAATTTTAAAAAGATAGGTGCCGGTATCTTTATAACGCTGCTTGTATTCGGACCTATAATAAACTTGCAGGCGCAAAATATCCATCCAGTAGTTCCACCGGAATGGAGGGGTACAATTGATGCAGAAAGAACCGGAATGCACGATGCAAATCTTATAAGAACTATCTTTTACAATTACGGAATGGTTGGTGATTATCCGCCCGACCCGTTAAATGTTGACTTAAGTGTCTTCCACTCGGTTGAAATACCAAAAGGCTCAGGGGAAAATTACAGTGATGGAACTACTCCATTTGTACTTGCGCGAGTGCTGCAAACAAGCGGTACACCGGCATATATAATGGAAACGGGATACAGAGAAAGACAGGGTACAAGTCCTATTACCAATAAAACCATGCGCTTCGAACCGCGCTTTGGTTATTTTCAAATTGATCCCTCAATAAACGCCGGCAGGTCGGTTGCTATTAGTAACGATCCACGTACCTGGCCGGATGAATGGTACGATAAATTAAACGATATAGACGATCCCGGTTGGAAAGGCTGGTGGAATGGTTACTTCGGTAAAGAACCAAGAGCAGATCAAGAAAGCTTTATAGTCTATGATGATAATTTCTATGACGCATGGTCGTACTTTCCTGATTCAAGAGATAACACTCGAAGAGGTTTGGGACTTAGGGTTGAGCAGCGCGGTTTTCAATGGTCTAATCCGCAGGCGGGTTATGTTATTTTCTTTCATTATGATATAACTAACGAAAGTACCACAAAGTATGATGATAATATAATATTTGGATTATACATGGATTCAGGTGTTGGCGGATCTGCTATCGGTCGTGACGGAATTCCCGAATCGGATGACGATAATGCTTACTTCGACAAAGAAGCGGGTTTAAATCTTGTTTACACCTGGGATAAAAACGGCTACGGCTACCGCGGTCCAACCGGTTATTTAGGCTATTCATACATGGAAACTCCGGGTAATCCGACAGACGGAATTGATAACGATGAAGACGGCATAACCGATGAAAGAAGAGACAGCGGACCCGGAGAGGAAATAATAGGTCAAGAAGCTATTTTGAATTATGTAAACACGCATTACGATCTAACAAAGTTTGAAGCATTTTACGGACCGATTACGCAGAGACCCGCGTACATTACCGGAGTTTGGTGGACCGGTGACGAAGATATGGATTGGGTAGCCGAATTTCATGATACAGGTGCCGACGGGGTTTTTGGTACTAACGATACAGGCGAAGGAGACGGTAAACCTACGAATGGAGAAGCTAACTTTGATAAAACAGATATTGATGAATCCGATCAAATTGGTTTAACCGGATTTAAAATGAACCGCATCAGGGCAGGCGTTGGTAATCCTTCAACAGAAGTTGATCAAATTGTTTTTTTTGATGACGGCAAGCAGTGGCCTAGAAGATTATACAATATCTTCACTGATCCTGACAGCGCTTTCGATGCGCCTTTAGTGCTGAATTATAATATCGGATTTCTTTTTGCTTCAGGTCCTTTCGTACTTGATGCGGGAAAAACCGAGCGGTTTAGCCTTGCACTTGGTTTTGGGCAGGATCTTCGTGAGTTAAGGGTTACTACAAAAGTCGTTCAACAGATTTATAAAGCTAATTATCAATTTGCTGTACCGCCTCCTATGCCAAAGCTACAAGCTTATGCGGGCGACGGATATGTTATTTTAACCTGGGATAATGCAGCCGAGCGTGCATTCGATCCTATTACAAATAATAACGACTTTGAAGGCTATCGAATTTATAGAAGCACCGATCCAACTTTTCTCGATCCGCAGGTAATTTACACGGCAACGGGAACAAGACCTATCGGTAACGGCAAACCAATAGCTCAGTTTGATTTGAAGAATGATATTTACGGATTCTCTCAAACAACTGTGGAAGGTGTAGCTTATTTTCTTGGTGAAGATACAGGCATCACCCATTCGTATATTGATACAACTGTTACAAACGGGCAGCGTTATTTTTATGCTGTTACCGCTTACGATAGGGGAGTTGATTCGATACAAATTTATCCTTCGGAGAATGCGATTACGGTAAGTCAAACTTTAAGAGGCGGAACTATTCTTCCGAAGAATGTAGTCGAAGTATATCCGAATCCGCCGGTGGTTGGTTACAAAGGAGCAGAGGTGTTTGATCTTAACCATACCGAGGGTACAGGTACAGGGACACTTCAGCTAAAAATTTTAAATTCAGAACTGGTACCGGACAATCATGTATTCAGAATTGAATTTGTGCATTCCGATGATAGCGTTAGAGCACAATCCTATTTGATGGTGGATGAAACAGCAGGAGATACGCTATTCATCTTTGGAGAAGATTTAAATGGTGAAGGTACAGGTCCTGTTGGCGCAGGTATCTTACCGATAATAAACACACGGGAAACAATTCAAATTGATTCGGTTAATACCAAACTAATAAATGTAAGCGGAACGAATGCCCCGTATAAAATACGGTACTCACCAAGCTTACCGATTAATTTTCGAAGACCGGGTTTCCCTGAAAATATCGATATAATTTTCAGCAGCGATGTTCTCGATACTTCAATTGCTGGAATAGGAGCACCCGTGCGTCCGGTTAAATTTACTGTGGTTGCTAAAACATTATCAGGCGATATGAAACTGAAATTTCGATACAGAAGCTTATCTGATTTAGGAGTGCCGGTAAATCATAACGATTATATTGAAATACTTACAGCATCGTTAGATCAGCCGATGGTGTTAAGACCAACCTGGCGGCTGGAAGTTGATACTACCGGATTGATGGGAGCGCCTGTAGTACCGCCGACACTTGGAGATAAGTATGAATTGAAAATAACTGTGCCTTACTCAAAGCATGATAAATTTACTTTTATTACAAAATCTCAGTCAGTTGATCCCAATCTTGCCAAAAGCCAATATTCGGAAAAACCTTACGTCGTTCCGAATCCTTATGTTGGTGCTGCCAGCTTTGAACCGCAGCGATTTGCTGTTTCCGGCAGAGGTGAAAGAAAGATTGAATTCAGGAATCTTCCGGTTAATTGCACTATCAGAATTTATACCTTGAACGGAGAAATAGTCCAAACATTAAATCATGACGGAAACATTAACAAAGGTATTTTAGTTTGGAATTTGAGAAATCGAGATCAGCTTGAGATAGCACCGGGCTTATACATCTTTCATGTTGAAAGCCGGGAGGTTGGCGATTACATCGGTAAATTTGCAATCATTAAATAGACGGTGGTTGAGATGAAAAGTTTTTATAGAAAAATAGTATCGCTTTTTTTATTCCTATTGATAGGGATATCAAATAGTTTAATGGCTCAGAGTAAGACCGGAACAACAATCGGTCAATTCTTAAAGATTGAACCCAGTTCAAGAATAGTTGGCTTAGGAAATGCAGGAGCCTCACTTTCAGGTGAAGTTTCGTCAATATTTTATAATCCTGCAAGTCTCGGAAGGCTTAACGGAAGCGATATTCAATTCACGTTTAATAAGTGGCTTGCCGATATAAACTACAATTACATGGCAGCAGGTGTTAACATAACTGGTGTTGGAACTTTTGCTTTAATATTAACAACGCTTAACTCAGGCGAAATGGATGTTAGAACCGTAGAGCAGCCGTTAGGAACCGGCGAAAGATTTTCCGTTAAAAATTTTGCATTAGGCGTTGGTTACGGTTTGATGTTAACCGATAGAGTATCTGTAGGATTACAATTGAATTATATAAATGAAACTATCTGGCACAGCAGCCTTTCTACAATAGGAATGAATTTCGGAGTGCAATACCAATTGACGAATAACGGATTAACGTTAGGTGCAAGCGTATCGAATTTTGGCAGCAGAGCTTCATACGATGGAAGAGATTTATACATAAACTACGATTTCGATCCGAAGAAATACGGCGATAACGATCAATTGCCTGCAATACTTAGAACAGATACATATCCGTTACCGACAATTTTTAGAGCAGGAGTTTCTTACAGATATGATCTTGGTACAGATTATAAGCTGCTGGTTGCTGCTGATGCAATTCATCCGAACGATAATACGGAAAGCATTAACATCGGGGGCGAGTTAAGTATTTTAAATTACTTTGCAATTCGCGGCGGTTACAGAAATTTATTCTTACCGGACGCCGAAGGAGGATTAGTATTAGGCGGTGGGGTGCGTACGGATATAGCCGGGGCGTATAACATAAGATTTGATTACACTTATGCTGATTATGGAAGATTAGCAGAAGCACACAGAGTTACGGTTAGTATTGGGATATATTGAATTAGTTATGTAGAGACGGGGCATGCCCCGTCTCTACAACCTTAAATATGTGAAATATAATTTTATCCAAAACCTCAATTAAAATAACTTATGAAAATTACAATCACTCTATTAACATATCTTAATTTTGTTTTACTTTTTACAGCATGCAACACAAAAGAAGAAAATAAAGAATTAACATTCCGATCCAAAGGCAGCGTAAATTATTACCTCACCGACGAAGATAAAAATTTCCTCGATACTCTTCAGTATTATACTTTTCTCTACTTTATTGATGAAAGAAATTCTGAAAATGGATTAGTAAAAGATCGAACAGCCGGGTGGTCTGCTTCGAGTATTGCAGCAATTGGATTTGCAATTCCTTCTTATGCAATAGGTGCGGAAAGAAAATGGATTTCGAGAGAGCAAGCAGCATATCTTACCTTAACCATATTGCAGTTTTTTCTTGATTCAGAACAGAGTACAAACGACGATGCTACAGGTTATAAAGGTTTCTATTACCACTTCCTCGATATGAAGACGGGCAAACGCACCTGGCAATCTGAACTTTCAACAGTCGATACAGGGTTGCTTATTGCGGGAGTAATTTTTGCGCGTCAGTATTTTGATAGGGAAGATGAGGTTGAAAAACAAATAAGAGATACTGCAACCAAACTGATTAATCGGCTTGACTGGAATTTCTTCAAAATGAAAACAGATGATAAGTATAATAATTCAATTTGTATGGGCTGGTATCCGGAGAAGGGTTTTCATCACATGGGCTGGACAGGTTATAACGAGGCATTATTTCTCTATATTCTTGCTGCAGGAGGAAATCTTAATGAGCCAAAAGAATCTTATGAAGCTTGGCTGAAGACTTATAATTGGCGTGAACCGTATGAAGGCTTAGCCCATGCAGTTTTTCCACCAATGTTTGGTCATCATTATTCACACATATTCATAGATTTTAGAGAACTCGCCGATTCATATATGAAACAGAAGGGAATAGATTATTTCGAGAACTCGCGGCGGGCAGCCTATACTCAAAGAATTTATGCAATAGAAAATCCGAACAATTGGGCTGGGTATGATTCATTATGCTGGGGATTAACTGCCTGTGAAGGTCCCGGCAAAAGTTATAATTATAACGACAAAAAATTTCTAACCTATGCCGGAAGAGGAACGAGCGGACCGGACTTAGTATTTTTTGATGACGGAACTATTGCTCCAACTGCATCAATCGCATCAATTGTTTTTGCACCGGAAATAGTCGTTCCGACCATAATGAATATTCATCGATTGTACAGCGATAAAGGTTTGTGGTCAAAGCACGGAATGCTGGATGCGTTTAATCCAACTGTAAATTGGTTTAGTCCCGATTATATTGGAATTGATCAAGGACCAATTGTTATCATGTTAGAAAATTTTAGAAGCGGGTTAATATGGAATTATTTCATGAAGGATTCACTGGTTCATAATGGATTAAAGAAATTGGGATTTGAATACTTAGAGTAATTAGTAAAGGTATGCATCCCAACAAGACTCGTTATCATCAACTTAAGAGTGACAATTTTTAAAGTAATAAATTGAGAAGTATTTTATTTGAGAGGAAATCAGCATTTTTATAATGTCATGCCATCAGCATTAAGTTGTGTTTTTTCTTAGCGTTATTATAATAGTTTCATCCCTTCGGGATTAAGAAATATAAATCCCAATAGGGATGATATGATTATAGAAAAAGGAACAACAAAGAAAATAAAATCCCGTGGGGATGAAATAAAAAACTTTTGTTTTATAGTGTCATCAAAATAATTATACAAATTTTGATAGAAAAACATAGTCATTATGATGGCATGTAGGTGACGAATCGGATCCTATTACCCCGACTTTATAATGTGAATATTTAAGCATATTAAAATGAAGATTTTTATTCGCCTTTTTTTTGCATCAATTATTTTTTTAGCTGCAATAAACCTATCTGCGCAAAAAATTTTATTGGATAACTTCGAAGAAATTGAATTATGGAGGATTTATAAATCCGATGGCGTTGAAGCAAAAGTATCCTTGGCAGAAGGAAGAACAGGCAGTGCAATCCGATTCGACTACGATTTCACTCTTGGTTCGGGGTACGGCGGAATACAAAAATTAATTCAGTTGGACTTGCCGGAGAATTATCAATTTTCTTTTTACATCAAAGCTGAATCACCCAACAACAATTTTGAAATAAAATTATTAGATAAATCGGGTGAAAATGTGTGGTGGGTGAATAACCGCAATTACGAATTTCCTGTTGAATGGACAAAGGTAACTGTAAAGAAAAGACACATCAGTTTTGCCTGGGGACCCACGGATAATAAAGAACTCAAAAAAATCGACAGAATTGAATTTACAATTGCATCTTTCACGGGCGGCAAAGGTTCAATTTTTATTGATGATTTATACTTTGAACCACTTCCTCCGCCAACCTTAGAGATGCCCTTACCCAAATTTTTTACCTCTTCGGAAATGAGCACAGATTACACGGTAAAAAATGTCTTTGACGATGATATAAATAGTATTTGGTTGAGCGATATTTCCCAACAGCAGCAGGTTGTAATTGACTTCATTCAATCAAGAGAAGTTGGCGGATTTATTATCGATTGGGATGAGAAAAATTTTCCTGCACGATATAACATTTTCGTTTCGGATGATAAAACAGAATGGGAAGAAGTTTATTCAGTTAACTACAACACCGGTGAGCGAAATTATGTGAGATTAAAGGATGCCGCCGCACGTTTTGTTAAAATTGAAATGTTGAACAACGGAAGCGAAAGAGTCGGAATTAAAGAATTAAAAATTCTCGAGCCTAATTTCTCGGAAAATCTAAATCATTTCTTCATCAACCTAACAAAAGATTTTCCGCGCGGTTACTTTCCACGATATTTTTATGAAGAAAAATCTTATTGGAATATTATTGGTGTTAACTCCGATGTTAAGGAAGCCTTGATAAATGAAGACGGAATGATTGAAATTGATAAAGAAAGATTTTCAATCGAACCGATGCTTTTTATAAATAACAGACTCTACTCGTGGAATGAAGTTGAGAAAGAACAAACACTCGAAGAAAATTATTTGCCTATTCCTAAAGTGCTGTGGAAATCAAAAAACTTTTCTTTTCAAATAAAAGCTTTCGCGCATGGTAAAGCGAATGAAAGCTCAGTTCTGTATGTTATTTATACAATAAAGAATATCGGTAAGAGTAATCTGAACGGAAAAGTAAATCTTTTACTGCGACCAGTCCAGGTTAATCCTTATTATCAATGGCTGAATATAGAAGGGGGTGTTTCTAAAATATCATCAATTGATATTTCAGATTCAGTGATTAAGATTGATAATGATAAGTTTATTTATCCCCTCACAAAATTTAGTTCCGTCGGTGCGCTAAGATTTGAACAAGGCAATTTAATCTCATTGTTGGCAAAGGGCGAAATTCCGGATGAGCAAAATGTGACTGATCAATTCAATTTGACAAACGGGGTACTTAGTTACGATTTTGATTTAATGCCCGATCAATCCAGAGATGTTCTCATTGCCATTCCTTTTTACGGAGACAATAGAGGTGAGATTAAATTTTTAAATGAACAGCAAAGCTCCGAAACAATTTATCGTCTGTTGGATGAGACAAAAAAATATTGGACGGATAAAATTACTAGCGTTAAGTTCAAACTTCCCGAAGATGTAAAAGAAATTATAAACTCATACCGAGCCAATCTGGCTTACATTTTAATTAACAGGGATAATGCAGGCATTCAGCCGGGTTCGCGGTCGTATGAAAGATCGTGGATAAGAGACGGTTCGCTAACATCTTCGGCGCTGCTGAAAAACGGAATCACCGATGAAGTGAAAGAGTTTATAGAGTGGTATTCCAAGCATCAATATGAAAGCGGTAAAATACCCTGCGTGGTTGATCGCCGCGGTCCCGATCCCGTGCCCGAACATGACAGTCACGGTCAATATATTTTTTTGCTGAAACAATATTTTAATTTTACAAAGGACACTTCTCTCTTAATCAAATACAATGATCGAATTATAAAAGCAGTTGATTACATGAAATCGCTGATTGATGAACGATCGATTGATCATTTTAAAAATGGAAACGACAGTGTAAGAGCTTATTACGGAATTATGCCCGAATCAATCAGCCACGAAGGCTACTCCGCAAAACCGATGCATTCATATTGGGACAATTTTTTTACTTTTAAAGGACTGAAGGATGCAGCAGAAATCCAAAACATATTAAAAAACGATTATGGGTATGAACGAATTAAAAACATACGAGATAAATTCAAAAATGATTTATACAACTCGATCAATCTTGCGGTTAAAACGAGAAATATAGATTATATTCCGGGTTGTGTAGAATTAGGCGATTTCGATCCGACTTCAACTACTATTGCAATTTATCCTTGCAACGAATTACTAAACCTCCCACAACCTTATGCCCGGAATACATTTGATAATTATTACAAATTCTTTTTGGAACGAAGAGAGGGTTTGAGAAATTGGATTAATTATACACCTTATGAGGTAAGAACTATCGGTTCATTCATTTTTTTAGATAAGCCGGATATTGCCCATGAGCTTTTAAATTTTTTCTTAGAACATCAGAGACCATCAGGTTGGAATCATTGGGCTGAAGTTGTTTGGAAGGATGAACGTTATCCTGGATTTATTGGAGATATGCCACATACCTGGGTCGGCTCGGATTTTATAAATGCCGTTCGTGCTATGTTCGTTTATGAAAATGAGTACGATTCTTCGCTCGTTATTGCTGCAGGGTTGAAGCAAGAATGGATTGATGAACCCGGCGGAATATCAATTGAAAACCTTCCGATATATTATGGTGAATTATCGTACAGTATACAAAAACAGGAAAATATGTATGCTGTAAATGTGTACGGCAACATTGAACTACCACCCGGAAACATTGTTCTGAAAAATTTTAACTCGTCAAAACTGCTACAAAAAGTTTTTATTAATGGAAAAGAGAGTAAATCTTTTACAGAAGACAAAATCATGATTCATGAATTTCCGGCTTCGGTTGAGATTATTTATTAAAATGAGGGTGTGTGGCGGGAATGATTAATAACTCACTTTATGCAGAGTAAAAAATACCTTGAAGGATAATGCATAAATTGAATTAGTAAATGAATAAACTTCAAGAGAAATAAAATAATAAAGGATGTTTGAGGGGTTAAATGAAAATATTAATCACATCATTCGTAATAATTATAATGTTTCAAAAACTAAATGCACAAAACAAAACATCAAGACAAACGGAAGAGAGTTTTGAGAAAGAGATAAAACTAAGAGTAGGCTTAAAATACCTGCTTTATCTGCCATCAGATTATGATAAATCAGATAAAGCTTTTCCGCTCGTATTATTTCTTCATGGAGCAGAGGAGCGCGGCTCTGATATCGAAGCAGTTAAGAGACATGGTACGCCGATGTTAATAGAAGAGGGGCATGATTCATGGACGGAAACTTATAATAACGACGAGTTATACGAAAGGCTGCTTTCTCATTCAATCGAAAATTCGGAAGAGTAAAATTTATAATGGAAATTAAATCGTTAAACGGTTTCTGGAAATTTTTACCTGATCCTAAAAACAAACTACATTTTGATAAAGCACAAAAGAAGTTATTAAACACTTCACTGCCCTCAATGAAAATTCCGTCTAATTGGCAATTGCAGGGTCTAAATAATTTTAGCGGTTCGGTTTGGTTTGTTAGAGATTTTAAAGTCCCAAAATCAGAGGTTGAATTATTTATTATCGAATTTAACGGAGTCGATTACTTCACTGATGTTTGGTTGAACGATAAATATCTTGGGCATCATCAAGGCTACTTCCAAAAATTTTTCTTCGATGCTACAAATGCAATTGACATTCATGGGAAAAATTATCTTATAATAAAAGTTAACTCTCCGAAAGAAGAATTTAAAACTGTTTGGCCACTCAAGAAAAAACTCATTAAAGGAATTTTCAATCATCACGATTGCAGACCCGGGGGATGGAGCTACAAACACGGTCAGGATATGAATACAGGCGGGATATGGAAAGATGTGAATTTACTATCGTTAAAAAACATATACGTTAATTCAGTTCGCTTAACCTCTACGTTAAATGAGGATTTAAGTAAGGCAACAATAAAAATTTCGATAGACTACTACTCCAATCTTGATAAACTGATTAGCGACAAAGTTGAAGTAACAATTAATGGTCCGGATAAAAAAGTTATTGAGAAAAATTTTGATATAAAGTTAAAGAAACAAAACGGTACAATTGAATTATCATTGATTGTTGATAAGCCGAAACTATGGTGGACCTGGGATTTAGGCGAACAAAATATTTATACTGTCAGCATTAGTGGAAGAGAATTCCCGTTATGTCAAGAAACTTTTGGCATAAGAGAAGTCAGCTTGAATAAGAAACAAAATTTCTATCTCAACCGAAAGAAATTATTTTTGCGAGGCACTAATGTTATTCCCACGCAATTTCTTTCGGACTTAACAAAACAAAAAATAGAAGAGCAGGTTCGTTGGATAAAGGAAGCGAATGTTAATATCATAAGAATGCACGCACATGTAAATAGAAAAGAATATTACGATGAGTGTGATAAAAATGGATTGTTAGTTTGGCAGGATTTTGCGTTGCAATGGACTTACGACGAATCACCCGAATTTAACACCGAAGCAGTTGCTCAAATAAAAGATATGGTTAAGCAGCATTTCAATCATCCTTCAATCGTATTTTGGTGCTGCCATAATGAGCCGGGGATGCAAATAAATTCACTCGATCCGCTTCTCTACAAGGCTGTACTAAGCATTGATAAAAGCCGCATTGTAAGGCTGGCTTCTAACTATGAAGAGCATCCGTACGACGGCTGGTATTGGGGAAACAAAGAACATTTTGCCGCAAGACCGATGGGACCGCTGGTAACCGAATTTGGCGCACAAGCCCTTCCCGAATTTTCTTCTCTCGGAAAGTTTTTAAGTAAAAAAGAAATTGAAAAGCCGGATTGGCAAAAATGGGAATACCACAACTTCCAGTATGAACAAACATTTCACATCGCTGAGATTGACAAAGGAACGAATGTAAAAGAGTTCATAAAAAATTCTCAGCGTTATCAAGCTGAGTTAATTCAAACGGCTGTTGATAATTACAGACGCGGCAAACATGATAACGTTACCGGAATATTTCAGTTTATGTTTATCGATTGCTGGGCTTCAATCACCTGGTCTGTTATCGATTATTATGGAAAGAAGAAAGCAGGTTATTTTGCTCTTCAACGGGCGTTTCAACCGCTTTATGTATCTGTAAAGCTAAGACAAAGAAAATATTTTCCCGGTGCAAAATTGAATTTAGATCTGTGGGCGATTAATGACCTTTATGAAGAATTTAAAAATTGTAAGATTGATTTTGTGATTAAAAATAAAATGTTAAAATCTTTACCTTTGCCTGCGATTGAGGAAAATTCAATAAAATGTATTCAATGGGATACTGTTGAGATTAAACTTCCTGAAAAAATACAAACCGGTAATCATTATGTTTCGGTTCAGTTAACTAATAAGAGCGGAAAGATTTTATCAATTAACCGGTTCGCAATTCAAATTGTAAAACATTTATGAGTATTTAGAATGAATTTATTTAAGAAGATTTTTGCATCGATATATTTGACTGCCGCATGTTCTATTTTAACTTATTCAATGGTTCAGGATTCACTTCCGCCTGCCGCTCCGGAAAATGTGCGTGGTTTCGGCTACGAAAAGCATTACGATATTACATGGTTCAATAATTCAGAAGAAGATTTAGCCGGATACAAAGTGTATCGAAAAACAGGAAGTGAGTTTATCCTTTACGCCAATGTACCTAAGGAGAAGAGTTATCTTACTTTAAATGTAGGTCAAATCGGAGTAACCAATACATTCAAAGTAAGCGCTTATGATATTAATGGAAATGAATCTTCTTTAAGCGACAGTGTTGTAGTTACTACTCATGAAATGACAGATGAAGAATTTTTAGATATGGTTCAACGAGCTACGTTTCGTTTCTTTTGGGATTATGCACATCCAGTGTCAGGATTAACCCGTGAAAGATTTGGTTCGGGCAATACAGTAACAAGCGGCGGTTCAGGCTTTGGAGTAATGGCATTATTAGTCGGAATAGAAAGGGAGTTTATTAAACGTGAGCAAGGTGTTGAGAGAATGTTAAAAATTCTGACCTTCTTAAATGAAAAAGCCGATAGATTTCACGGAGCCTTTTCACATTGGCTTGACGGAAATACAGGGAAGGTGATTCCATTCAGTCAGTATGATAACGGCGGCGATATTGTTGAAACATCTTTTATGATACAAGGATTGTTAGCAGCAAGGCAATATTTCGATGGCTCCGATTCTTTAGAAACTGAAATTAGAAATTTGATAACTCAAATTTGGGAAAGTGTGGAATGGGATTGGTATAGAAGATCTCCATACAGCGATCACTTATATTGGCATTGGTCGCCAAATTACGGCTGGCAAATGAATATGAAGCTGATAGGTTACATGGAAACAATGATAACTTACTTGCTTGCGATAGCTTCGCCCTCACATGGAGTTCCCGCAAGTACATTTCACAATGGCTGGGCTGGGTCGGGTTATGTCAACAATAATACTTACTATGGATATAAACTTTGGGTAGGTCCTTCTTATGGTGGCCCTTTATTCTTTGCTCATTATTCTTTTCTTGGATTTGATCCAAGAAACAAAGCGGATAAGTATTGTAATTATTTTATGAATAACCGTCATCATACTCTCATCAATAGGGAATATTGTATTGCTAATCCTCGCGGGCATGTTGGCTATAGTGAAAATAATTGGGGACTAACGGCAAGTGATGACCCCTGGGGATATTCAGAGCATAGACCTTACGGCAATGATAATGGGACTATAACCCCTACTGCTGCACTTTCATCAATGCCCTATACTCCGGAAGAATCCATTGCTGCTTTAAAAAATTTTTACCGGTCTTACTTCGGAAATCTTTGGGGCGAGTACGGATTTAAAGATGCTTTTAACTTAAGTAGTAATTGGTTTGCAAACAGCTACATCGCAATCGATCAAGGTCCGATAATAGTGATGATTGAAAATTACAGAAGCGATCTGCTTTGGGAAATGTTTATGGCGAACCCGGAAATTCAGCCAATGTTAGATTCAATCGGATTTAAAGCTGATTCAACAACTGACATTGGAGATAATTTTCCGGCTCAATTAGAATATAAGCTGTTTGGTAATTATCCCAATCCGTTTAATCCATATACAACCATTTCGTTTTCAATTCCTCAAAATGAAATTGTTGAGATAAACATTTATAATTCATTAGGAGAAAAAATAAGGGAATTAGTGCGAAAAGAATTTGATGCCGGTGAAAATCATATTAGCTGGAACGGTAAGGATGATAACGATACAACCGTAAATTCAGGAGTTTATTTGTACAGAATATCGGTTGGAACCGTTGAAAAAAATGAAAATAAATTTCTAACCGGAAAGATGGTTCTTTTAAAATAATAAATTGTTAAACCTCCGACGTTAGTGAAAGTGCTATCGTGACTTGAAAACGTCGGAGGTTTTTAAGCTAGTAAAAATGGTAGTAAATATTACAGCTTTAAATGATATGAACTTCATACATAAAAAATATCGTTTCTATATTTTCATGCTTTTATGCTCAATCGTTTCTTTTTCATGTTCTAAGAAAGAAGGAGCGAACATGATTAAATTTTGGGCAATGGGAAGTGAAGCTGAATTCGTCACCAAGCTCATACCTGAATTCGAAAAAAGAAATCCGGGCATTAAAGTACATGTTCAGCAAATACCATGGACCGCCGCGCAAGAAAAACTAATTACTGCTTTCGCAAGCGACAATACACCCGACATCTGTCAGCTTGGTAATACATGGATTCCTCAGTTTGCTTCACTCAACGCAATTATCGATTTAACCGCCTGGATAAAAAATTCAAACTTGATAAAGAAGGAAAAGTATTTTGAAGGAATCTGGGAGACAAATGTAATTGACGATAAAGTGTATGGCATCCCGTGGTATATTGACACGCGATTAATATTTTATAGAACAGATGTTCTGAAGAAAGCAGGATACGATAACCCGCCGAGAAACTGGACTGAACTTTATGATGCATGCAAGAAAATAAAAGCTTCTTATAAAAATGAAGAAAAGTATCCGATTTTTCTTCCGGTAAACGAATGGGCACCGTTTGTTATTTTTGGATTACAAGCGGGTGCGGAACTCCTAAAAGAAAATAACTCACGGGGTAATTTTTCTTCACCGGAATTTAAGGAAGCATTCGATTATTTAATTTCATTTCATAAAGAAAAATTTACTCCCTTCGGTATTCTTCAGGTAACAAATATTTATCAAGCCGTCGCAGAAGAATATCTTTCCATTTATATTTCCGGTCCATGGAATATTCCGGAATTCAAAAAATGGATGAAAGATGAATTAGCCGATAAGTGGATGACCGCACCGCTTCCGGGTTATGATGAAGAATACCCGGGCGTTTCTTTAGCCGGAGGTTCAAGTTTGGTCATCTTCGAAAAATCATTACATAAAAAAGAAGCGTGGAAATTCATCGAATATCTCTCTGAAGTTGAAAAACAACTTGAAATCTATAAAATGATCAATAACCTGCCTGCACTGCAAGAAGCTTGGGAAAATCCGGTTATAAAAAATGATAAATACATGAAAGCTTTTTATGAACAATTCCTGAATGTTAAAGCGACTCCCAAAATTCCCGAGTGGGAGCAGATTGTTTTTGCTAAGCTTCAACAGTATGCGGAATTTGCGGCGAGGGGGGTCTTAAGCATTGATGAAGCGCTTAAAAGATTAGATGAAGATGCAGATAAAATTTTGGAAAAAAGAAGATGGCTTTTATCGCAAAGTAAATGATTGAACATAAATGAACACGGATAAATCCCAAATAGCTTATTTCTTTTTAGCGCCTGCGGTCTCCGCAATATTCGTCTTTTTCTTTTTACCCGTAATTGCTGCTTTCGCTATCAGCTTTACCGATTTTGATATTTACACATTAGGCGATTTTTCTACTTTGAGGTTCGTAGGTTTAGAAAATTACTTTAAACTATTTGATGATGAGTTATTTTGGACTGCCTTAAGAAACACTTTCTATTTTGTATTTGCAGCGGGACCTCTTTCGATAGCAGTTTCCTTAGGTGCGGCACTTCTGCTTAACTCAAAGCTTGTAAAGTATAAAGCGATATTCAGGCTTAGTTATTTCTTGCCTGTCGTAACAACGCTTGTAGCCGTTGCAATAATCTGGCGGTTCATCTATCATAAAAATTTCGGATTGATGAATTATTTCCTTGGATTTTTCGACATCAATCCCATTGATTGGTTAGGCGATCCGGTTTGGGCAATGCCTGCAATAATTATTATGGCTGTCTGGAAAAATTTTGGTTACAACATGATAATTTTTATCGCGGGGCTTCAGAATATTCCCGAAGAGTTATATGAAGCCGCCGATATCGAAGGGGCAAACGCTTTTCAGAAATTCAAATCCATCACGCTTCCTATGCTTGCACCTACAACGTTATTCATAACAATTATTACGATGATCGGATATTTTCAATTATTCGCAGAACCTTATGTAATGACACAAGGCGGACCGTTGAATTCGACATTAAGTATTGTTCAATACATGTATCAAGAAGGTTTCCGCTGGTGGAATATGGGATACTCTGCATCGATTGCGTTTGTGCTGTTCTTCATAATTTTTTTAGGAACGCTTGCACAATTTAAAATTCAAAAACCGGCTATTAGCTAATGAAGAAATTATTCTTATATACTTTTTTAATTATAACTGCAATCGGGGCATTAATTCCGTTTGTATGGATGATTTCAGCTTCGTTCATGTTAGACGGACATGCAAGCGTATTCCCGCCCCGTTTATTCCCCGATCAATTTGTCTTTATCCAGTACGAAAGGTTATTCAGCAACCTAAGCGTTGCAAGAAACTTTATGAACAGCTTTATTCTTTCGGTGCTTGTTACTTTCATCTCCTTGTTTTTTAATTCGATGGCTGGTTATGCTTTCGCAAAGTATAGATTTGCAGGTAAGAATAAATTATTCAATCTTCTTTTAAGTTCAATGATAATTCCGAGCCAGGTTACTATGCTGCCGCTTTTCTTAATGCTAAAGTCAATGGGATTTATTAATACTTATATGGCAATAATAATTCCCGGACTTGCAAACATTTTTGGAATATTCTTAATAAGGCAGTATTGCTTATCAATTCCTGATAGTCTAATTGAAGCCGCAAGAATCGACGGCGCTTCGGATTTTAAGATTTACCGGACAATAATAATCCCGCTCGCAACACCGATACTGGCTACTCTTGCAATCTTCACTTTCTTAGGAACGTGGAATGATTTTCTTTGGCCTTTAATTGTTTTAACCGATGACTCTATGTACACTCTTCCGGTTGCATTAGCCAACTTAATGCTGGAGCATACTAAAGATCCTGAGTTGATGATGGCAGGTTCTGTTGTTACTATATTACCGGTAATAATTGTCTTTCTCGCATTGCAAAGATATTACATCAAAGGAATAATGATGGGAAGCGTGAAGGAATAATGAAGAAAGTTCTTTTTACAATTATTATTTCCTTTCTCCCCATCATCTCTTTTGCGCAAGATAATTATCGGATTTTAGCCAGAGCCGGTTCAACAACAATTACTGTAGATGAGTTTCGGGACAGGTATGAATTCATGCCGCATCTTAATTATACGGGTGATGAATTGCAAAAAGAATTTCTGTATTCTTTACTTACAGAAAAACTTTGGGCGCTTGAAGCAAGAAAATTGAGATTGGATACAATAGAAACCGTTAATTACTCTCTAAAGTCTCTCTCCAAATTGTTACTGAAGGATGAGCTTTATAGAAAAGAAATTGAATCGAAGATTGTTATATCCAGCGAAGAGATAAAAGATGCTTTATTGAAAATCGGGAAAGTATTAAAAACAGCATATCTGGTTAGCAAAGACTCATCAGAAATTTACCGGTTGTACAATTCACTTAAATCCGGTGCCGATTTCGATTCATTGCTGAAAGTTCGAACGGGAGGACAACCTAAACCAATTGATGTGAAATTCGGAGAGATTGATAAAACAATCGAGAACATATTTTTTTCTTTAAAACCCGGTGAATTTTCACAACCATACCGAACAGACTTAGGATGGTTTATAGTACATGTCGAAGGGGAAGAATCCGATATCACAATCGATCCCTCCTCCGATAAGGTAAGAAATATTGCAATCAGTGTTTTGAAGGAGAGAAAATCGAAAGCAGCAGCAAGTGAGTACTGGGATAAAATTTTTGCCGGACGGAAAGTAAATGCTAAAAGAAATATTCTTGAAGCATTCGCAGATTCATTGTTTTCTATCTTGAATTATACTTACGCAAACGCCAAAACTGCTGGAGAAAACATCACAATAAATGATTTAGTTCTGACAAAGGTGTTGAAAATTTTTAGCGAAGATGAAATCTCCACCCTTCCCTTTGTTGAATTTGATTCGGATTATGCAGTTTTAAAAGATTTCATTTATTACTTAGTTTATTCAAAAATAAATTTCCGCGAGTTAACAAATACAAATGTCCGTGTTGTTTTAAGTAAGGCGCTTAAAAATTTTATCGAAAACGAAATCCTTTATCGTGAAGCTATTTCGTTGGGGCTTGATAATATTCCATCATTTAGAAAAGATATAAATATCTGGACTGACTATTATTTATCCGAAGTGCTGATGCAAAAAATGACAGATAATCTTTCATTCAATCAGCCTGAAATAAATGAAGTAGATTTTCAGACATCACCGGATTCAATTCTTCAGGCAAACATTATTGAGATATTAACTGATAATCTCAATGAAGTTGAAATCATTCTAAGTGAACTGCATAATGGAAAAAGTTTTGAAGAGCTTGCCGCAGAGTACAACCAAAGAGAACTAACAAAGAAAAGCGGAGGAGAGTGGGGTTACTTTCCTGTGAATAAGGGTGGAGAGATCGGCAGAGCCGCTTCGAAAATGGAAACCGGTCAGATTTACGGACCGATAAAAATGCCGGAAGGATACTCATTATTCAAGCTGCTGGATAAACGAGCGATAACTGTAAAAAATCAAAGCGAAGAAACAGAAAATCCAAAGCTTGTACAAATCCAAACTAAATTGACAAAACTGAATAGTTTAATAAATCAAAAAACAGTTGAGCTCGCAGATAAGTACGGAATTGAAATTAACGAGAAATTATTAATGTCAATTGAACTCTCCGAAGTGAACATGTTCACTTACAGGCTAATCGGATTCGGCGGAAAGATTGCGGCACTGCCAATTACAATCCCGATGTTCGAATGGTATAAATTTTTCAAAGGGAGGAAAGAGATTCCCTAAGTTTTGATTCTTTCAAAGTTTTTACTCTCAAGAGTTACTGCCGTGAAAGTATATCGTTAAAGTGCATAGCCGCAAAGACGAAATCTTCATCTGTAACGCTTTCAAGCCACTCGAAGTTTGCGTAACCAAATAATGGCTTTATTACATCAATAAATGTTTTTATAGACTTATTGATTTCTTTCTTTTATTTTACGATGTAAGTTTGAATACGATTATAATCATAATTGAGTCAACTCTAATTAGTCTTAGTGATACCGATCATCGGCGGAAAAATTCTTTTTTCAACTTTTCTGTTTCAATTTTTATTAACGATCAAAACATTATAATATAAAAATACCTTTTGATAACGACCTCATCAATAAAACTGCTGGTACATGTAGCGTTCTGCATTCATAAAATCGCTTCAATGGGGGGATTTAGGAGCGGATTGTAAAGACATCCCCGGCTTTGTAAATCCGATATAATATATGAAGTACGTCTACTTAATTAAGTTTTAACTCCGGGAAGATATGTTGGCTTACCCGATGATGAAGACGATTTTAATTTTGTTGAGCGATTTACTTCATTGAAAGCAGAATTAGAAAAACAGCTTGCTGAAGAAAATGAGTTGAATAAAACCATAATTGAAAATTTGAGTAAAATCATATTGTAATTGAGCATGATTCGCTTGCACAAATCAGGCAAGTGAAAACGGAGGTTACAAATTGTGACTTCCTTAGATAGATCTTTAAGGAAGCAAATTGTGACCTTAGAAAGCAGAAATAAAAATGGAAAAATCTAACAACAGTTTAACTCTGTACGATTCTAAAGCTATCCAGCGGAAAATATATACCATTCGTGATATTCAGGTGATGCTGGATAGGGATTTAGCAGATTTATTTCAGGTGAAAGCTATCAGATTAAGAGAACAGGTAAAAAGAAATCCAAAACGATTTCCAATTGATTTTATGTTTCAGCTTACTGAAGATGAGGTTGAATTCATGGTATCGCAAAATGCGATACCTTCGAAAAAACACCTGGGGGGATTTTTACCTTATGTATTTACTGAGCAAGGTGTAGCAAACCTTGCCAGTGTTTTGAAAAGTGAGCGTGCAATCGAGATGAATATACAAATTATGCGTGCTTTTGTTGCTATGCGAAAGTTTATTATTAACAATGCTCAGCTTTTTCAACGGATTGATACTGTAGAAAGGCGGCAGCTAAAGCATGAAATGATAACCGATGAAAAATTTGAAAAGGTTTTTAATGCTTTGCAAAGCAAAGAACTTGAACCAAAACAAGGAATCTTTTTTGATGGGCAGATCTATGATGCATACAAATTTGTCTCCGAACTTATCCGCAAAGCCGACAAATCCATTGTTTTGATTGATAACTTTATTGATGACACCGTGCTCACTCTCCTTACCAAAAGAAAAAAGAATGTTGTTGTTACGATTTATACTAAAGAAATCTCTAAAGCTCTTGCTCTCGATATTGAAAAGTTTAATGCCCAATTTCCACCGGTTGATGTAATAGAGTTTAAAGACTCTCACGACAGATTTATGATAATAGATAATGAAGATGTCTATCACTTTGGCGCTTCTCTGAAAGACCTTGGCAAAAGGTGGTTTGCGTTTTCTAAATTTGATAAGGAAGCAATTAAACTGCTGCAGAAATTAGATGAGAAAAACCGGTTTTAAATTGGTATTTTCAAACTTCGAGTGAGCACAAATAGTGAAATCTTGATGCACTGGATGAATACAATAACAAACACTAAATCCCCTCAAGTTAAATTTTTCTTTCTCTTCAACAGCTCAATAAACTCCGGTTCATTGCGGAGAGTATCTAAATCCGTATCGCGTTCAAGCCACTCAAAGTTTGCATAGCCCACCGTCACTGCATTATTCAGCGCTTCAATTGCGAGTTTCTTTTCTCCCATTTGTGCATAAAAACACCCTGCATTGTAAAGCATCAAAGGATCATCCGGGCTAAGCTCGAGCGCTTTTGCAGCTTCAATTTTTGCTTCATCTTTCTTTCCCACTTGAGCTAAATCCACAGCAAAATACATGTGCCCGCGTGCATCATCGGGATGCTGCGTTAAATATCTTTTATAAACTTCGAGAGCGGTTAAGAGTGTTTCTTCATATTTTGCAGTCTCACCTAGCCGCGCATAAGCGATTTGCAAATCACCATAAACCGAATAAAAATCAGGATTCAATTCAACAACTTTTTTGAATAAGTCAACTGCCTCGCGGTCACGGTCGGTGCCGTGATAAATTCTTCCAAGTATCCAATACCCTAAAAAGTTGTTTGTATCCAATTCGATCGCTTTTTGGCTTGCGGTAATTGCTTCATTAAACGAACGTTTGTTATAATATGCTAATCCGAGTGCAGCGTAAGCTTCGGGTAACGATGAATCGTACATCAACGCTTTTAAGCTAGCCTCAATTGCCCGGTCTAACCAGGTTTCATTTCTTTCGGCATCTAAGTACAACGATGAATATGCTTCCCCGATTCCTGCATAAGCATCCGCATAACGTGGATCAAGATCGAGCGCTTTTTGAAAGAGTTGAATAGCATATAACATATTCTTTTGGGTTCTTCTGTAGAGGGAGTCCCTGCCGCGTAAATATAGATCGAACGCTTCGGGATTAATAGTTGCCCGCTTGGTAAGAACTATTTTTTCTGTAGGGGTTAGTTTAACCATCAGCATATCCACAATTTGCTTGGATACCTGTTCCTGAATATCGAAGACATCTGCAAGTTTACCTTTATAAGTTTCCGCCCAAAGCTGCGCATCATTATCTACGTCGATTAGTTCGCAGGTAATGCGCAAGTTTTCTTGAAATTTACGAACACTGCCTGCAAGGATGTATCTTGTCCCAAGTTCTCTTCCGATGGTTTTAATATCCTTATTCGTTCCTTTATATCTCATCGAAGTTGTTCGTGGAACCAGCCTTATGTCCTTTAACCTGGAAAGATTTGCAATCAATTCTTCAGTTAATCCGTCGGCAAAGTAATCGCTGTCAGCGTCGGGACTAATATTATCAAACGGAAGTACAACAATGGCTTTTGTTTTTGAAGCTGAAGATACATTCTGAATTTCTTTTTTTACTGCTTCTAACGTTTGCATTAATTCATCAACATTTTGAAACCTGCGTTCCCTGTCTTTCTCAAGCATCTTTTTAACCACAGCATCAAGCTGATGAGGAATTTTTTTGTTTAGCAGATTCGGCGCCGGCGGGTCTTCGCCGGTTATTAGATATAATAATGCTGCTTCATGTTCGGCTTTAAATGGTAATTCACCTGTTAGAATTTCATAAAATACAATTCCTAACGACCAAATATCGCTTCGGTGGTCAGCCGGGATACCTTGAACTTGTTCGGGCGACATGTACGACAAAGTTCCCAGGGATGTACCTGTTTTAGTTATTCCAACATTGCTCTTCAATTTAGCCAACCCAAAATCCATAATTTTCAGTCGACCGTCTTTGCTGATCATTATGTTTTCAGTTTTAATGTCGCGGTGGATAATGTTTATGTCATGAGCCGCCTTTAATCCCCGGCACAATTGTTCGATCCAGTCGATTGATTGAATTACAGGCACACCAGTACCCGAGGTGAGTGTAGAGATGTACGATTTTAAGGTTTGTCCATCTACAAATTCCATAACAAGAAAGAGCGAACCATTCTCCTCATCAATTTCGTAAACGCTGAGTATGTTGGGATGATTTAATGCAGCAGCCGATCTTGCTTCGCGCAAAAATCTTTGTTTGTTCTCCTCTTCGGCAGAAAGATGCGGTGGTAAAAACTTTATGGCTACGGTTCTATCAAGTTTTGTGTCGGTAGCTTTGTAAACGATGCCCATTCCGCCTTCGCCTAACTTCTCAATTATTTTATAATGAGATATTATATTTCCGATCATTAATTTTCCTTCATTATACTTTTTTGATTACTGGATTTTTAATTAATACTATACACAGGAAATAAAAATATTTTTTGAACAGGACTTGTCACCAATCTATTTTCAAATTCTAATCTTAATCCGGGAGCGGCAATTATATCGGTTTTGATAATGCTTCCTCCAAATGTGCATCCCGAAATTTTTATTCTAAATGGTGATAAATTATGCTTATCAAACCATCCTCCCGAAACTAAGTAGTGTCCATCATCGACAACCTGAATTGAATAAAGAGAATTACATGTTTTTAAGTATAATCGGTCGCCGGGACGGAGCTGGCTCTTATAAAGAGTAAACATTCGTCCAAGCTGATTTATAATATTCTCAAGCGTGTAACTTAGCATTATTATCATTTGCCTTTCATGAGTTCAAAAAAATCAGGTTCATTTCTGATATTATCAAGGTCGGAGTCTCTTTTAATCCATTCATAATCTTCCAGCCCGTGTTTAATCGAATCTTTTAACACTTTAATTGCCATCTGTTTTTCTCCAATTAACGAATAAAAGCAGGCGGCATTATACATCATAAGGGAATCATCGGGACTTAACGCCAGTGCTTTCGCCGCTTCTGCACGAGCTTCTTCAAGTCTATTAACTACGGCTAAATCAAGAGCGTAATGAATATGCGAGCGGGCATCATCCGGATTTTGTGCAAGATATCGCGGAAATATTTCGAGCAGAGTTTTTACGGTTTGGTCACGTTTTTCACGGTCCCCGATACGTTCGTATATCATTCGTAAATTTCCGTATGCGGTATGGAAATCGGAGTTGAGCGAAATTGCTTTTTCAAATTGCTCAACAGCTTCACGATATTTATCTGTCGAATAATAGATTCTGCCTAAAATCCAATATGCGGTAAAATTATTTTGATCGAGTTCGATTGCTTTGTTAACTGCAAGCAATGCCTCGTCATAGGATCTGTTGCTGAAATAAGCTAATCCGAGCGAAGTATATGCTTCGGATAAATTCGGGTCGTACATCAAAGCTTTAAAGCTTGCTTCAACGGATTTTTCGAACCAGATTTCCTTTGTTTCGTAATCAATATGAAATGTTGCATAAGCTTCACCCAATCCTGCATAAGCCGAAGCATATCTGGGGTCAAGCTCGATTGCTTTACGAAAGAGCTGAATGGCTAATTCCAAATTACTTTTGGTTCTCCTGTACAACAAATTCCTTGCGCGCAAATTAAGATCGAACGCTTCTGCATTAAGTGTCGAGCGCTTTGTTAGCACTACTTTCTCTTTTGGAGAAAGCTTTACCATAAGTGCATCGACAATTTGTTTTGATACTTGTTCCTGTATATCGAAAATATCTTCAAGCTTACCTTTGTATGATTCTGCCCAAAGCTGTCTATCGCTGTCCACATCAATCAATTGAACCGTTATTCGAATATTATCCTGAAATTTTCTAACGCTTCCCTCAAGAATATACCGAACGTTTAATTCTTTCCCGATTGTTTTTATATCCTTCTTCGCATTTTTATACTGCATTGACGTTGTTCTTGAAACCACGTCGATTTCGTTTAGTCTCGAAAAATTAACAATCAGCTCTTCTGTTAATCCATCCGCAAAATATTCGTTATCCTTATCCGAACCAATATTATCGAACGGAAGAACTGCAATAGATTTTTTGAGCTGCGCTGATGCAGAAGAAGTAATTTCATTTTTGCATGAGTTAAGGTCGTTTAGTAAATCTTCCAGATTTTGGAATCTCTTATCACGATCTTTTTGAAGCATTTTTTTTACTACTTCATCGACGCGCAACGGTACTTTTCTATTCAACGTACTTGGAACCGGCGGTTCTTCGTTAGCTATTAAATAGAGCAATGCAGCTTCATGCTCGGCTTTGAAGGGGAGTTCGCCGGTTAACATCTCATAAAAAACTACTCCGAGTGCCCAAATGTCACAGCGATGGTCCGCGGTAACTCCTTGAACTTGTTCAGGCGACAAATATGATAACGTGCCAAGGGAAGTTTTTGTTTTAGTTATTCCGGCGTCGTTTTTTATTTTGGCTAATCCGAAGTCCATTATTTTCAGCCTGCCGTCTTTTGTTAACATTATGTTTTCGGTTTTGATATCGCGGTGGATTATGTTCATATCGTGAGCATTCTTTAGACCTTGGGCTATCTGTTCAAGCCAATCGATTGCCTGAACTACAGATACACCGGTTCCCGATGTCATGGATGAGATGTGCGATTTAAGTGTTTGACCATCGACAAACTCCATCACAATGAATAAGGAATCGTCTTCTACGTTTATCTCATATATCCCCAAAATATTGGGATGGTTCAATGCTGCTGCCGATTTAGCTTCACGGATAAATCGCTGTTTATTCTCATCAGAGGAAGAAAGGTGAGGAGGAAGAAATTTTATTGCAACCGTTCTATCAAGCTTAAGATCATTTGCTTTATATACCACACCCATTCCGCCTTCGCCAAGTTTTTCTAAAATTCTGTAATGGAGAATAGTTTCGCCAATCATAAATAAGTCCTAATAATATTTAATAAGCTACGGCGGACAGGTCCGCCTTCGCCAAGTTTTTCAATAATTTTATAGTGAAAAATAGTATTTCCTATCATAATAATTCCTTTTATTTCCCTTTCATTAATTCTATGTAACCCGGTTCATTTCTGATATTTTCAAAATCAGGATCGCGCTTAATCCACTCATAATTTTCATATCCGTTGTTTATGGCTTCTGTAAGAAGTCGTACGGCTTCGGGTTTTTCTTTTAAACGCGAGTATAAACATGATCCGAAATAAAGCATTATTGGATCGTTGGGACTTAACTCAAGGGCTTTTTCGCCTTCAGTTTTTGCTTTTTCATAATTGCCTGATATTGCTAAAGTAACGGCATAGGACATTCGTCTATAGGCGTCTTCAGGATGTTTAATAAGATAATTCGGGTAAACTTTAAGAACCGCCTTTATCACTCTATCATAATTAACTTGATCATTTAGTCTTTCATAGTACATCTGCAAATCAGAATAGGCAATCAAAAATTCCGGATTAATAGAAATTAATTTTTCCAGAGCTTCGACTGCTTCTAAATCCTTATCTGCACTATGATATATTCTTGACAGGATCCAATATGCAGTATCATTATTTGGATCCAATTCTATTGCCTTCTTTGTAACTGCTAAAGCTTCATCCAGTTTATTTTTACCGAAGTAAGCAAGACCAAGTGAGGCATAAGCTTCCGACAACTTTGAATCGTACATAAGAGCTTTAAGGCTAACATCCATTGCTTTATCGAGCCAGATTTCTTTTCTGTCGAAGTCGCGATATATCATAGCATAAGCTTCACCTAATCCTGCGTAGGCAGCGGCAAAACGCGAATCCAGCTCGACCGCTTTTTCAAACAAAAGTATTGCAAAGTCTAAATTATTTCTGGTTCTGTTTAACAAAAAATTCCTGCCTCTCAAATAGCAATCGAAAGCTTCCGCATTTAAGGTTGGTTTTTTTGTTAACTCAATTTTTTCAACGGGACTTAGCTTCAGCATCATTGCATCAACAATTTCTTTTGAAACTTTTTCCTGGATATCAAAAATATCCGCCAATCTTCCTTTATATGTTTCGCCCCACAACTGCATTCCTTTGTTAACCTCAATCATTTGAACAGAGATTCGCAGATCATCTTTAAATTTTCTAACACTTCCGGTAAGAATATACCTTACACCTAAATCTCTGCCGATAGAACTAATATCTTTGTTGCTTCCTTTGAAACGCATAGAATTTGTGCGTGCGATAACTTTTACTTCTTTAATTCTTGAGAGATTTATTATAAGCTCCTCTGCTAAACCGTCTGCAAAGTAATCAGTTTCTTTATCAGGACTAATATTTTCGAAAGGTAAAACCGCAATTGTTTTTTCATTCTCAGTCGATTCGAACTCTTTCTTTTTATTTCGAACTTCATGTATGTCTTTCAGAAACTCTTCTACATTCTGGTACCTGAAATTCAAATCTTTTGAAAGCATTTTTTTTATTATTTGTTCCAGCCTAATCGGAATATCTTCTCTTAGTGATAAAATAGTCGCCGGTTCTTCATTAAGAATTGAATAAATAACGGCTTGTTCAAAATCTCCTTTGAAAGGGAGTCTTCCGGTAAGCATTTCATAAAGAATAATTCCCATTGACCAAATATCGGTTCGCTGGTCTACGCTGTTGCCGTTTGATTGCTCGGGCGACATGTATGCGGCGGTGCCGATTGTTGTGCCTACTTTCGTTATCTGTGCCGTTCCTTTTACTTTAGCAAGACCAAAATCCATGATTTTTACCTGTCCGGTTTCATTCAGCATTATATTGCTGCTCTTAATATCGCGATGAACAATACCTTTGTTGTGCGCGGCGTGTAATCCGTTTGCAATTTGTTCAATAATATTTAACGACTTTTCAACACTCAGCTTTTCATTTTTTATTTTTGTTTTTAGTTCCGGACCGTTTATAAATTCCATAACGATAAATATTTTGTCACCGGTTTCTTCAATTGAATGTATTGTCGAAATATTCTGATGATTTAAAGCTGCCGCTGCTTGAGCCTCGATTTCAAACCGTTTTCTTTCTGCTTCATCCGATGTTATATAGTGCGGAAGAAATTTTATTGCAACAGAACGTTTAAGCTTAGTGTCTTCTGCTTTATAGACAATACCCATACCGCCCTGTCCGACTTGTTCAATAATTTTATAATGCAAAATTGTTTGTCCGATTAAATCATTCATTGTTGTTTCTCCGTGGTTGCCGGTTACGCCGGGCTTCGTCTAATTTTTTACTTATTTTGTAATGTATAATGGTTTCACTAATCATTTTTTTGTAATTCCCTCGAGCTTTAAAATTTGAGCCTTTGCTTCGGTTATTTCAGGTGAATTAAAATCGGCATCCTTCCATATATCTACAAACTTTCTGAATTCATTCAGTGCTTTGTCATTATTGCCCTGCATCTCATAAGCAGCACCGAGCCAATAATGTGTTTTGACAGCAGCTATTGACCAATCAAACCTGGCTCCGGGCAGAGTACTTATGATAAAAATATCGTCAGTTCTGGACCAATACTTAAGCCGCTGAAACTCTTCAATTGCTTCCGAGATTTGCCCTGTCTTGAGCAGTGCAATACTATAGAAAATGTTAGGCTCGTGATTTGGCGGAAGCCTTTGAAAAACCTTTCTAAATTTTTCTAGTGCCTGTTGATTTTTCTCTTCCTCAAATGCGGCAAGGGCAGAAGAATAATCTGCAATAACCTGAACGATTTGAGGTCCATTACTTACATCATTTTGCATTTTAGCAATAAGGCTGTGAGCTTCTGATGACTCACCATTTTTAATTAATGCCCAGGCAAGGTAATCCCTGCCGTAAATTATATCAGTAGGTTCTTTCTTCAACTTCAGCATTGATAACTGTCTCGCTTGTTGGAGCATTTCGGGATATTTACCCATTTCGTAATAGAGGTGTATCAATGTAAGTAATCTATCAAAGACAGAAATTTCAGAGTCCGGAATTTCCTTTAGCTTCTTCTCTGCAAGATGAAGTTTCCCGAGATGAACTTCTATAAGCGGCTCTAACAAACCGGACTTATCAAAAAACTTTTTGGCATCGTTATATCGTTGTTTCAGAACAGCATCATAGCCAAGTTTATAAGCAGAGGCAAAATCTACCCGAAGATTCATTGCCTTTTGATAAGAGGCACGGCTTGAGTCATAATCCATAAACCAAGCATAAACATCCCCCTGCGTATCGTATGGGTTAGGTTCGGCAGGCGCCAAATTTATGTATTTGTTTACAGCCTCAAGTGCTTCCTTTTTTCTGTTAAGCCTGGCAAGAGAATAAGCCATCAAATTCCATAACGTTTTTGCAGAAGGCTCAATCTTCAAACCTTGGCGGAACACATCGACGGCTTTTTCGGGATCCAGCAATTGAAACGCATAAAGGATCCCCAATTGAACATAAGGATTGATTTCGTGGGGGTAACGTTCGATAAGTTGTTCATATCTTTCAATCGCTTTTGGAAGGTTATTCTGCTGTTCATAATTTGCTGCCCGAATCTGAAGCCGTTCACGCTCCGATGCATTATCAGCCAGTTCAACTGCTTTATTGAAAGATCTCCGGGCTGACTCAAACTCACCGATTCTATTCTGTGCATTAGACAAATAATAATAAGCCATTGCAAAATTTTTGTCCAGTTCAATTGCTCGTGAAAAAGCCGCAGTAGATTCTCTCCAATAAAGTTTACCCAGAAGTTCAAGTCCTGTCACAAACGCTCTATAGGCTTCGGGGGATTTTGTTGTTACTTCTGCAACTGATTTAATTTCCTCTGCGGAAGCAGACAGGAGGTCGTTCTGAATTAAAATCGTAAGACTATCAACCAAATTAAAGATTTGATTCGCGGCAAAATTTGTTAACTGCTGTGAACTAATTATTTTTCCGTTTTGCACATCTATCAATCGAGTTGTTACGGTAAGCATTGGTTTTTCCTGGAGGATGCTTCCTATCAACATGGTGGTAACACCCGCCCGTGTGGCAACCTGATTAGCAAACGATGATGAAATGCTCTTTGTTTCTGTCTTTCCCAAATCCTTTTGAATATCCAGCAGTCTTTCTCTGCTGATTACCTCAAGCCCTTTAACTTGGGAAAGTGAAGTAATAAGTAAGTTAGTCAACATCTCACTGTTGTGGTTTTTGTCTTCAGGGTCAGGAATATTTTCAAAATACATTACGGCGAGCGAATTTCTGGAAATCTCCGATGCCTGATTTTCAGTTACCTGTGATTTGAATGGGTTGAAAAAGAAAGAGACAACGGCAATTAAAACAACTACAGCCGAGGGAATGAAAATTCTTAAAGTCTTTTTATTTATCCGGTTTCTGCCCCCGTTGCTTTTTTCGGTGCTCACCGGTTGTAATGCCGGTGCTTTGATGTATCCCGACCGGGCATATTCCAGATTCTTTCGTTCTTTCCTAAGGTCAGCCAGCATATCATCAACGTGCTGGTAACGTTCATCTTTATCCTTTGCCAGCGCTTTGAAAATTATTCGTTCAAGATCTTCAGACACTTTGTCGTTGAAACGGGCAATCGGTTGTGGATTTTCGTTTATAAGCGAATAGAGGAGAGCAGCCTGATGTTCACCACGGAAGGGGAGATGAGTTGTCAGCAATTCGTACAGCACAACCCCAAACGAAAAAATATCCGAGCGATGATCAACATCTTCTCCTTGTGCTTGTTCAGGTGACATATAGGCGGCTGTTCCTACCGTTGAGCCTGCTTGCGTAAGTCTGGAAGCGCCCTTTAGTTTTGCAAGTCCAAAATCCATCACTTTAACCTGTCCTTTTGGCGTTATCATGATATTATCTGATTTGATATCGCGATGAACAATTCCTTTCTCGTGGGCAGCATCAATGCCTTCACAAATCTGAATAGCAATTTCCAGAACTTTTTTTAGTGAAAGTGATTCGCTTTCCTGTTCGACTAATTTTTTCAGCGTTTTACCCTCAACATATTCCATTGCAAGAAAGATATTCTGTTCGTGCTCACCGATTTCATAAATAACAGCCACGTTCTGGTGAGTAAGCGATGCAGCAGCACGCGCTTCGTGATAGAATCGTTCTTTTTCATTTGGATCAGAACTCAAATACTGCGGCAGGAATTTCAAAGCCATAATCCGGTCCAGCTTTATGTCGTGTGCTTTATAAACAATACCCATACCTCCTCGCCCAACTTGTTCGATAATCTTGTAATGTAGAATTGTCTGTCCAATTAAATCATTCATAATTAAATCTCCTTTTTTGTATGTCAAGCCAGGCATCGCCGGGTGTTTCGATCATTTAGTGAGGGAGTAAAAAGACACATGTCATTCGATATCTCTATTTTTTTTTGAAGACTAAAAAGCGCATATTCACCATAACCGAATCGCATATAGATTATTATTTGAATTTTAGTTGTACCGTTCTCAATGTCAATTCACTTTCTTTCTTTAAATTCTTCAAACCAGTTTTCCACAAGCACAAGTTTGGGCTGGACTGAATCAGTCAATGGTTTAACGGCAATAATGTTTTTACCGTCTTTTGTAATAGTATACTTATAAGCATAATTAGTCTGTAGTTGCACACCGGCTGTGTTTGCAGAGAAGAGTTCCTCCGGCTTTTCCGATTGAAAACCAGAATTTGTTTTAACTTTCACAGTCATAAGTGTATTTTTTCTTGGACTTACGAAAAATATTTCATTCCCGATCCATTGAGGATAATGACCTCCTTCAAATGAAACCTGCCACTGCTTATTTGCTTCAGGAAAGTTTGTTACATAAATTTCCATCTGACCGCTTTTATCCGATTGGAAAGAAACGAATCGTCCGTCAGGGGAAAGAGAAGGATTGTCTTCATTGAACCTTGACTCGAACAGTGGTTTTGCAGATTTCTCTTTTCCCATTTCAAGATACCAGATGTCAAATTGTGTTCGGGTCAGTGTCTCCGCTTTTGAAAATAAAATAAACCTGCCGTCAGAAGACCAATGGGGTGAGCCTTCAAAATTTTCAGAAATAATTAACGGCTTTGCAGATGTTCTGCCATTAGTAGATTGAATATATATATCTGATTTTTCAAAAAATCCGGACACGAAAACAATTTCCTTTCCATCAGGTGACCAGCTTGGGTTCCAGGTTTGAGGAATATCAAAGGACAATTGAGATTTTGTTTCCTTAATTAAATCATGAAGCCAGATATCGTATGTTTCGCCTGTTTCGGTACTCATCGTTGCAACCAAATTTCCATCAGGTGAAACCATAGGGGTGTAAATTTCTAATTGCGGCTGACCGATTTTCTTTAAGAGCTGCCCCGACCGGGTGAGTAAAACCAATTGCTCTCCTCCGCTTCCATTTCCCGGATCGATATAAAACAACATCCCACTTTGGGATACACTCAAATGGTCTGCATTTCTTGCTACTAAAAATGGATTACCTGTTACTTCTAAAGAAGATGCATCAAAAGGCATTGCCCAGATATCCGGTACAGAGTTTCCACGGATAGAGAGAGGATAAAGTATATAATTGTTACTTGAAAAAACAAGTTTACCAATAAAGCCTTCAGGAGCGTTATAAAGAGTTGTTCGCTTTTCCGCAGTTTGAACAATTATTTTACCTCCCAGATTAGGATCATAATTACTAAGAAGCAGACTCTTACCATCAGGTAATCCTAGTACATGAGTTAAATTTCCATTGATTGTAGATAGTGCCGTATCACCGCCGCAAATTGGTTTTAATTCACCACCGGATGAAGGAACTTTTAATAGTGTATTTACTCCATTATTATCCCAGGTAGTAACGAGGATTGAATCATCAATTCCCCAGAATCTTGGATAGTAATTACTTTCCATTTTAACGATTAGTGAGTTGCCGGTACCATTTACAGATACCTTTCTAAGCTGATGATTATCTGTTTCTAAACCCGTAAAATATGCGATATAATTGTTGTTGGGAGACCAGATAATATTTGAAATATGTTCATTATTTTTTATTTCAATCGGATCGATTTTATCCAGAGGACGGATCCACAGTTTTTCTCCACTCGAATAAGCAATTTTTTTCCCATCCGGAGATAAAGTGAAAAGGTTATAATCAATCGACCACTCAAATTTGCGTACATCCCTTTCCGGCTCCGGATATAAATACCAGGTTACAAAAGCAGCCAGGATTGCTACTAAAAGAAAGGATGCAGCAATAAATATTTTTTTATATATACTCTTTTTTAATTGCCCTGTTTTACTATCTGCTCTGGGAAGGTTGGACTCATTTTGAATTGCCGTCTTCGTAAATCTTGTTCGATTCAAACTTGTCTTACCCGAATCACGTTTTAAACGCCGCAGGTTTCTGGCAATTTCTGCAGCGGATTGAAATCTTTCAGCGGGCTCTTTTTCAAGGCATTCTAAAATAATTGAATCAATTTCTGAATTAATTTCCGGCTTAATTGATGAGATAGGTTCGGGATCAACATTCACTATCTCATACATTATTGCTGTTTCGTGCATTCCTTTAAATGGAGCTTCGCCGGCAAACATTTCGTAAAGAACAACACCGAGAGAAAAAATATCCGTTCGATGATCAACATCTAATCCTTGAACCTGTTCCGGTGACATATATCCGATTGTTCCCATAGCAGTTCCGGCTTTCGTTAGGCGAGAGGCGCCGGCAACGGATTGTAATTTTGCAAGTCCGAAATCCATTATCTGTACAATTCCGTCTTTGCGGATCATAATATTCTCAGGTTTAATATCCCTGTGAACTATTCCTTTTTCGTGTGCTGCAGCCAATCCTTCTGCAGCCTGAATTCCGATTTCAAGTATCTGTTTTTCTGAAATATTATCTTTTTTATCCTTTAAAGTTTTACCCTCAACAAATTCCATTACTATGAATAGTTGACTATCTTTTTCCTGTATGTCATAAATAGTACAAACATTCGGATGATTCATGGCAGAGGCTGCTTTGGCTTCCTGTATAAACCTGGCTTTTTCTTCATCGGTAGCAGTAAGCTGAGAGGGGAGAAACTTCAATGCAACGAAGCGTTCGAGCTTTGTGTCTTGTGCTTTGTAAACGGTACCCATTCCGCCTTCGCCTAATTTTTCAATTATTTTATAATGAGATATTATTTTTCCGATCATATCAATTCCTTATGCTTTTTTTTGGCTACGGCGGACAAGTCCGCCTTGCCCGACTTGCTCGATAATTTTATAGTGCAAAATTGTTTGCCCGATCAAATCACTCATCTTTATAATCCCCTTCTGTGTAGGCGTAAAGGAGTTAGGCTGAGTTTATCAGCTATGCTTTTATGGTATATCGTTTTTCTTATCATATTCTACTTTTCCGTTGGAAAGATTTCAGGTCTATTTGCCTTTCATTAATTCAATAAATTTTGGCTCGTTACGGATTGAATCAAGGTCTGAATCTCGTTTAATCCACTCATAATCTTGATAACCGGCAGTCATTGCATTTTTTAATGTTTCTATTGCAAGATCTTTTTCACCAATTCGGGAATAGAAACAGGAAGCATTATACTGCATTAGAGGATCGGTTGGATTTAGTTCTATTGCTTTTGCAGCTTCGTTTTTTGCTTCATCATTTTTTCCTATTAGCAGAAGATCGAGTGAGTAAAACAAGTGTGCGCGTGCATCATCGGGGTGCTGCAGTAAATATCGCGGATAAACTTTAATAGATGACTGAAGAACCTCATTAATTCTATCCTTTTCACCAAGCCATTCGTAAGTCAAACGTAAATCGGTATAGGCAGAAAAGAAGTCAGGATTTAACTCAATCACTTTCTTGAATAATTCGATGGCTTCTAAATTTCTATCGGTGCTGTGATAGATTCTTCCCAGTATCCAATAACCGACAAAATTATTTGGATCTAACTCTATAGCTTTTTTGCCTGCGGTGAATGCTTCTTCGTTAGATTTCTTATAGAAATAAGCCAGTGAAAGTGCAGCATAAGCCTCTGAAAGGGAAGAGTCATAAGTAAGAGCCTTCAGGCTTGAATCAATTGCTTTATCGAGCCAGATATCTTTACTCTCAAAATTCTGATATAAAGTCGCATAAGCTTCACCCAAACCGGCGTAAGCTCCGGCGTATCTCGGATCAAATTCAATAGCTTTAAGAAAAAGTTGAATTGCAAACTGAACGCTGTTCTTAGTGCGGCGATAAAGAAAGTCTCTAGCTCTCAAATAACAATCGAAAGCTTCGGTGTTTAAAGTAGCTCGTTTTTCAAGCACAACTTTTTCCATTGGAGTTAACTTTACCATCAATGCATCAACAATCTGTTTTGAAACTTGCTCTTGTATGTCAAATACGTCGGCAAGATTTCCTTTGTAAGTTTCAGCCCAAAGCTGTGCATCTTTTTCAACATCAATAAGCTGGGCAGTAATACGCAGCTTATCTTGAAATTTTCTAACGCTGCCTTCAATTATGTAACGTACACCTAATTCTTTCCCTATTGTTTTAACACCCTTTTGAGTTCCTTTGTATTGCATTGATGTAGTTCTTGATACTACTCTCATGTCTTTAAGCCTGGAAAGATTCATTATTAACTCTTCAGTCAATCCGTCGCTAAAATAATCGCTTTCCTGTTCAGCGCTTATATTGTTAAACGGCAGTACCGCCATGGCTTTAGTTTTTCCGCCCTGTTCTGATTCCGTTATTTCTGCTTTTACTTCTCCTAAATCTTTGATGAACTCATCGATAGAAGAATATCTTTTTTCCCGGTCTTTCTCCAAAATTTTCATGATGAGTGAATCAAGCTGCGGGGGAATTTTACGGTCGAGTTCACTTGGCTTTAAGGGATCTTTGTTAAGAATTAAATAGGTCCACGCTGCGTCATAATCAGCCTTAAAAGGTAATTCACCTGTTAGCAGCTCATAAAATATTACGCCTAACGACCAGATGTCCGTGCGATGATCAACCGATTCGCCGCTCACTTGTTCGGGAGACATATAGGCGGCAGTTCCCATGGTTGTTCCTACCCTTGTAACTAGACCGCTCCCTTTAATTTTGGCTAATCCGAAATCCATTATTTTAACTTTACCATCGTTAGTAACCATAACGTTACTGCTTTTTATATCCCGATGAACTATTCCTTTATCGTGTGCGGCTTTAAGTCCTTCCGATATTTTTATTGTGATGTTTAAGGCTTCGTTCAATTTAATGGTGCCGGAAGCAATCTTGTCTTTAAGCTCGATTCCATCAATATATTCCATTACGATAAATACATCTTCACCATTTTCATTTATTGAATATATTGTGGCAATATTGGAATGATTAAGAGCAGCGGCAGCTTGGGCTTCAACTTTAAATCTATCTCTTTCTTCTTGTTGGGAGGCAATTTGACGCGGTAAAAACTTTATTGCCACTTCGCGTTTGAGATTAGTATCCTCGGCTTTGTAGACTATGCCCATTCCGCCTTCGCCAAGTTTATCTATTATTTTATAATGAGATATTGTATTTCCAATCATATTGTGTCCTTTTGTTTTGAGGTGAGCTTCGGCGAGACAAGTCCGCCCTGCCCGACTTGTTCGATAATTTTATAATGTAAAATTGTTTGACCGATTAAATCATTCATATTTATTTCTCCTTTTTTGAATATGAAGGCTGGCATAACTTAATTTCTCTATTATTCTGTTGTGAGCAATTGTATTATCAATCATAATTATTCCTTCATTAATTTGTTTCAGACCTCGGTAAGATTGGTTCACCCTTTACCAAGTTTTCCAATTATTTTTAATTAAAAAAATGATTTGTAAATCTTTTGTTGATCCCTGAAGAATGCATCTTATAAAAAACTTTTGCCTGTAACTAAATTGTAACTTTCTACTTTAAGATCGTCGGTGGTCTTTATCTTAGCGCTATATTCTTTTTCAAGCGCCATTTTCCATAAGTAGAATTGAGAGAAAGTATGTTTAATTCTATTTGTTAGCTCTTCAAATTTGCCGCTGTTTTCGTAGCGGTATGCGTCTTCTTTGCTATCCCAGATGGTAACGGATAAAAATTCATTTTTCTCTGTCATACTTTCAGTCAAAAAAACGAATTTACATCCTGGCGTTTCCTTGAGCATTTTCATAACTAATTCGGAATAGAGGTTTTTAAATTCCTCCAGTTTATCCTCTTGAATTTTGAGTGACACAATTCGGACGTACATTTGTGTCCCGGCAATTTTAGCTTTTTGATAATCTTCTTTGTTGATAGCTGCAGTATATTTTTTTATTATGGGTTCTTCTTGAACGGGGGCATATTCCAATTCCATTTTATCCGAAAGCTGAACTTTCCACTCATTCGATTCACTTAAAAATGGTTTAGCTTCGGAAAGTAAATTTGTAAACACACTGCTTTTTTCATAGCTGTCTGCTTGTTCTTGCGTTTCCCAAAATGTTATAGAAATTATTTCGGTTCCATCGGCTCCGCCCTTTATCAAACCGGCAAAAAGACATCCTTGCATTTTATGTAGCAGGGGGTAAACCTTATCTATATAAAAAGCTTTAAATTGTTCGCCGTGATCAGGACTTATATTTAATTGAAGAAGGCGCATGAACATAATATTCACCTCCTACTGTGCAAACCCACAGTACATTATTTTTATAAATCAGAGTGAACTAAGGACTAATTATTTTTCTCGCTTAATGACGATAAGGGTTTCATCATCCATCTGCGGAGTATTGCCCGAAAATTTTTTCACTTCGCTAAGTATAATTTCAATAATTCTTTCAGCCGTCTCTTCGATGTTCTTCTTTATAATATCGATTAATCGTTCTTCACTAAATTCTTCCTCGCTGGAATTCATAGCTTCGGTTATACCGTCGGAAAACAATATTAACAGACTGCCGGGGGAAAGTATAATAGTTGCTTCGTTATACGGATAAGCAGGCATAATACCAACTACTATTCCTCCTACATCAAGCTGCTGAATCTCTTCATTATTAATAAAGATCAAAGGATTGTTGTGGCCTGCATTGCAATAATTTATTTCATTTGTTTGCGGGTTTAGAATACCGTAGAACAAAGTTGCATATTTATTTGAAGAGGTATTATGGTAGAGGATGTCATTTGCAAAAGAGATGCAGTCCTTACAAGAATTTCCGATTAAGGTTTGACCCTTTAAAGTTGCTTGTAGGTTAGCCATTAAAAGAGCGGCAGGAATACCTTTGCCGGAAATGTCGCCCAAACAAAAAGCTAATCGGTTATCTTGAGTTTGTATAAAGTCAAAATAATCTCCGCCAACATCCTTTGCCGGGGTACTCGTTCCTGCTATTTGATAACCCGGAATTTTAGGTTGTGATTTCGGAAGAAGGTCAACCTGAATTTCATAAGCTAAACGCATTTCTTCTTGTAAGCGTAATAGTGCTTGTTCCTCCTGGTAAAGTCTCGCATTTTCAATTACCTGAGCCGATTGAGCCGCGATTATTCCGAGCAATCTTTGATCCCCCTGGTTAAATCCTAATTCGCTGCGTTTATTAAATACGGTTAACAAGCCTATCATTTTTCCTTTTACCATCATTGGAACACTAAGTAATGAACGAAAAGGAAAATTTTTGTCTAACATGAATTTAAACCTTGAATCGCTTTCAAGATCGTTTATTAAAAGAGGAGTTTTGTTTTTTAGCATCCACCCGGTTAGCTGCGCGTCCATTCGGTAGGGAAGAAAACCTGAAATAGAATCTTGTTTTCGAATCATTGTGTGGAACGGTTTATTTTCATCTTTTTCATTAAGAAGCATTACCGCTCCTTGCTCTACTTTTAAATGTTTTACACATTTACGAACTATGAGATCTACTATTTGTTCGACTGTTTGAGTGGAAGTTATTGCAATAGCAATCTCATTCAGTGCCGATAATTCTTCAACGGCTGCCCGCAGCCGAACAACTTCGTCTTCAAGATGCGAAACATTGAAAGGATCGGTTGTAACATTCATTGTGATTTTTTTTTGGTTAGATGGGGAAAAAATAATTCAACCACTTATTCTATTAAAAATTAGATATAAGAAGCAGTAGAGTCAATCCGAACAATGAATTTAATCAGGAATTATCCAATAGATGTGATTTGAATGAGGTTGATGAGTTCTACGAAATATGAATTTAACATTGAATAAATGAGTACACTTTGAAAAGTCTAAAAACTAATCCTTAGACTTTGAGTTTTAGCTATAATCAAAACCGAAAGTCTGAAAAGTAAATTTATCGGAGTGGACTCTTAAATATTCGTACTACATAACAGCAGATTTAGTCGAAATCTACCTTTTCAAAAAAAATCTAAAAAAACCTGTCTTAAAAAGAAAATAAATCTTGACTTTCGATTAAAATTTGCATTATTTTTGGGGAGTAGTGGGGAAGAGTGGTGAATTTTTCCATTGAAAGGATAAATTTTTGTTCAGAGGCAAATACATATATGCGGTAGATTCCAAAAACAGGATTAGCATCCCGGCAAAATTACGCCGCCACATATCACCCGAAGCCAACGATACCTTTGTGATGGTTCAAGGAACTGCGCCCTGTATTGATCTTTATCCTTTAGATCAATGGCAGAAATTTGAAGAAAGGCTTGCTAAACTTAATTCGTTTGTTACCAAAGAAGCAACTTTTATCAGGATGATGATGCAGCATGCTACAGATGAAACGATGGATGCTCAGTCCCGAATAATCATTCCTCATCACTTAATGGATTACGCAAAAATCCAAAATGAAGTTGTAATACTCGGAGCTCTCAAGAAGATAGAAATTTGGAACCCTCAAGTTTATGACGATTACCTAAATCAAGTACCCGAAACTTTTGAAGAAATTGCTGCAATCGTTATGGCTCAAGAATGAAAAGTCATCACGAGTCCGTAATGCTGCGTGAATCGCTTGAATATTTATTAACGGATAAATCGGGAATTTATTTTGACGCTACGCTGGGGTTCGGAGGTCATAGTGAAAAAATTTTAGAGTTCTTGAATGAAAATGGATTTATTGTAGCTACCGATGTTGATCTAAATGCATTTAATTACTGTAAGCAAAAGTTCTTTGGAATCGATCGACTAACACTATACAATTTCAATTTTTCGCAAATAGATATAATCGCAAAAATAGAGTCAATTCAATTCTTCAATGGAATCTTTGCCGACTTAGGTGTTTCCTCGTTTCAATTGGATAATGTTTCTTCCGGATTTACATATAGAAAAGAAACCGAATTGGATTTAAGAATGGATAAGACAAAAACATTAAAAGCCGCAGACATAATTAATTCTTTTTCCGAAGAAAGTATTTCAAAAATACTATTCGAATTCGGTGAAGAAAAAAATTCGAGGAGGATTGCACGGAAGATTTGTGAAAGAAGAGAGCTAAAAAAAGTTACAACCACAACAGAACTTAGCGGTATAATATCGGAGATTACTCCGAAAAGATATTTGGTTAAAACCCTGTCACGTGTTTTTCAGGCATTAAGAATTTACGTAAATGACGAGTTAGAAATTTTAAAATCATTTCTTGAAAAATCGGTTAACTTGCTTACTTCCGGCGGGAGAATCGTAGTTCTTACATATCATTCCTTAGAAGATAGAATAGTAAAGGATTTGTTTAAATACGAAACGTTGAAATGTGTCTGTCCTAAAGAATATCCGGTTTGCACTTGCGGTAAAGAGCAAAGGCTTATAATATTAACAAAAAAACCTCTCACCGCATCTCCGGCTGAAGTGAAGATTAATAGAAGAGCACGTAGTGCAAAATTAAGAGCGGCGGAGAGAGTATGAAAAAAGGTTCAAAATCAAAATTGCTGTTGACAATCTTTCTTTTAATTCTTGCTGCAGTTTTAACTCTTTTGTATGTCGGAATAAAATTACAATGCGAGGTGCTTACCAAAGAAAAAGTATTAGCCGAAGAAAAATTATCGGCTATAAAAAATTCAAGAGTAAATTTGATTGCAGTATATCAATATCTAACATCGGAAGAAAGAATAGTTGACATTGCTATGAACGAACTCGGAATGATAAAAAATAAAGAATTCATCGGAGCCGTTAGTGTAGATAAAGAAAGAATAAATAAAATAGCCGCCGTCCTAAAAGAAAAATATGAATAGCTCAAGAACCATATTAATAATCATAATTGTATTCATTGCGTTTTCGCTTTTGATTGCAAAGTTATTCGATATACAAATTTTAAAAAGCGAAGAGCTAAAATATTTCGCGCAGCAGCAGCAAACCAAAATTGAAAGTATCAAAGCTGAGCGCGGATTTATTTATGATAGAAATAACAATGTGCTTGTCTTTAATCGAAACGATATTTCATTCTATCTGGATCTACGCATGGCTAACATGGAAACAAGAAAGAAAGTTGCTGCAAAATTCGCATCCGTTTTCGGGAAAAGCGAAAAATACTATCTCAATAGAATGCAAGAAGATAAAGGAAATCATTGTATTGAAAAAAAAGCACCAAGTGAAAAGGCAATACTTCTTAAAAATTTTACTGCGGAGGGATTCTTTTATGAAGAAGACCCAACACGAATTTATCAATACAATTCTGTAGCTTCGCATGTACTCGGGTATATGGGTCCCGACTTTACAGCAATGAGCGGTGTTGATAACTACCTTAATTTATCGTTAAAAGGAAGAGACGGCATCAGGCTTGTTGAAAAGGATGCCCGCAACAGGATGATAACTATTTCAGAACAGGAAACAAGACCGGCAGAACCCGGGAATAATATTTATTTAACAATAAACAAAACTTATCAATCCATTTTAGAAGAAGAATTAAGAAACGGTATAAATCACTTTGGAGGTGCTTCCGCTATCGGGATCTTAATGAATCCGAACAACGGTGAAATTCTTGCTCTTGCTAACATGAGTGATTACAATCCGAACAGATACTGGGAGTTTTCCGACGACGATAGAAGAAATAAAGCAGTAACCGATACCTACGAACCCGGTTCAACTTTTAAGTCATTTACATTAGCGGCATTGTATGATCAAAAATTATGTGAAGATGATGAACTGATCTTTGTTGAAAACGGTCGTTACAGAATCGGAAATTCATACATCACTGATACACATCCTAGTAATTATTTAACAGTAAGAGAAATACTGCAGCACTCAAGCAATATCGGGATTGCCAAATTATCGCAAAGGCTTGATAACGAGTTATTCTATAAATACCTAAGAGGATTTGGATTCGGTAATTATACTTCGATAGAACTGCCCAGTGAAACAAAAGGATTTTTAAAAAAACCTAACGATTGGAAAGGAACAACTAAAGCCTACCTTTCTTTTGGTTATGAAATTTCGGTTTCTCCCATACAATTAATAACAGCATATTGTGCTTTGGTAAACGGCGGTATTTTATACAAACCACAATTAGTTAAAAAAGAAGTAAGAAAGAACGGTGAATTGGTAAAAGAAATCCAACCCAAACAAATTCGAAGGGTAATCTCTGAACAAACATCTGCTAAGATGCGGGATCTGCTTACTAACGCTGTCGAGAAAGGAACTGGAAAAAATGCAAAAATCAAATTCGTTTCTATCGGCGGAAAAACAGGAACATCGCAAAAGCTAATTGATAAAAAGTACTCGAAGGTAGAATACAATGCATCATTCATCGGATTCTTTCCCGCTGAAAATCCAAAATTAGTTTGCTATATCCACGTTAATTCTCCTAAGACGGCTAAATACGGTGGGGCGGTTGCAGCACCCATCTTCAAAACTATTGCCGAAAAAATTGTTAATAACGATTTACAATACTTTCAGCAGCAGCCTGCCGATTTGCAGATTGATATTGCCGGCGCGCAACCTATTAAAGAAAATTCGAATAATGATAATCATTCTACGGTTCTGGCATCGGTGCAAAATTTTGAGCAGCCATCTAACCATACTGTTCGCCTTTTACCGGGTATCATGCCGAACCTTACCCATCTCCCTATAAAAGATGCACTTGCTCTGCTGAATAAACTCGGTGTTAAACATACCGTGCAAGGTTCCGGAAAAGTTATTCAGCAGAGTATTCTGCCCGGTGAAAAAATTCGTAAAGGAATGACTTGCAAACTGGAGTGCCAGGATGTTTCAGTAACGGGAACGGTGATTTACTAATGGAGTTAACTCAACTTTTAAATAGCGTAAAAGCAATTCAGGTTGTCGGAGAAGTTCAACGAAAAGATATTTCGGCGATTGTGTACGACTCAAGAAAGGCAATTAAGAATTCTGTTTTTGTTGCTGTTAAAGGATATAAGTACAATGGACACAATTTTATTCTTGATGCAATCAACAAAGGTGCTATTGCAGTAATTTTAGAAGATAATCAGGCGGTGCCGGATCAAATATTTTATCACGCTAAGGCGGCTAAGATCCTCGTCAAAAGCAGCAGGATTGCTTTAGCTGAAATTTCTGCTGCGTTTTATAGACGACCGTCTGAAAAATTAAAATTGATTGGAGTTACCGGAACAAACGGAAAAACAACCACTACTTACATCATAAAAAGTGTGTTTGAAACAGCGGGTTTTAAAGTAGGGTTGTTGGGTACAATTGCAAATTATATCGGAGAAAAAGAAATTAAATCTTCGCTTACAACACCCGAAGCTAGCGATACTAATGAACTGCTTTTTGAAATGGTGCAGTCCGGTTGCAGTTATGCCGTGATGGAAGTATCCTCGCACTCGCTTTTTTTAAACAGGGTAACAAACTTGTACTTCAGCGGTGCAATATTTACAAATATTACCTCCGAACATCTTGACTTTCATAAAAACTTTGAAAATTACTTAAGTTCAAAAAGAATTCTATTTGCCTCCCTCGCTTCGTCTGCATTTGGTGTTTATAATCTGGATGATCCTTACAGCCCTCATGTCATCCTCGGTTCGAAAGCACAATTGTTCTCTTATGGTACGGCATCAAATGCAGACTTTTTAATTTCTGATATTAAATTCGATTTAGATGGAACTAAGTTCGATATAACTTACAATAATAAACAATATGCTGTTTCAACTTCACTTATAGGCGGTTTTAATGCTTATAATTGCTGTGCAGCTTTTGCTGCTTCAGTTCTTTCAGGCGTAAAAGAAGAAAAAGCTTTAGAGGGAATTAAAAATGCTTCCCAGGTGCCGGGGAGATTTGAAGTAATAAGCTCGGGCAATAAGAAAATAATTATCGATTACTCCCACACTGGCGACAGCCTTGAGAAAACTCTTTTAGTTATTAGAGATATTGTTAAGGATGAAAATCCTATCTATACTGTTTTCGGCTGCGGCGGCGATAGGGACAAATCTAAACGCCCGGTTATGGGTAGAATTGCAGCAAGCTTGAGCGATAAAGTAATCATTACTTCCGATAATCCCCGGAACGAAAATCCCTTCGAAATCATTAATGAAATTAAATCCGGTATAAATAAAGACAACTATAAAATAATTGAAAACCGTGAAGAGGCTATTGCCGAAACGATAAATAATTCTGAAGAAAATTCTGTTATTCTTATTGCAGGTAAAGGACACGAAGATTATCAGGAAATCGCCGGAGTTAAATATCATTTTTCGGATAAAGAAATTGTATATAAATATTTGAGCGAATGAAAAAAATTCGGATTACGCTTAATGATTTGTTCGATATTCCCGGATCCGAAATATTCAACCCGGATGAATTTAAACCGGTTGAATTCGTTTCGATAGATTCAAGAAATATTAAAAAGAATTCTCTTTTTGTTGCAATAAAAGGCGAGAGGCTTGACGGACATGATTTTGTTAAAGATGCGGTTGCCTCAGGAGCCGCTGCAGTTCTTATTGATAAGCAAAAGCTTAATGAATATGACGACATTAATTCGGTCATCATTACAGTTGAAAATACTGTAAAAGCGTTAGGCGATATAGCAAGTATTTGGCGGAGAAAACTAAATGCTAAGATTATCGGAATTACGGGCAGCGCCGGAAAAACATCAACAAAGGAATTATTAGCTGCATTGCTGAAAGAAAAATATAGAGTGAATAAAACGATTTTAAATAATAATAATCACATTGGTGTTCCATTGACGATTCTAAGTACCAACCATAAACATGATTTCTTAGTGCTTGAATTGGGAACGAACCATTTTGGAGAGATAGATTATTCCACAAATATAGCTTTACCTGATTATGCTTTAATTACCAATATAGGCGATTCGCATCTTGAGTTTCTTAAAGATAGGAGGGGTGTGTTGAGGGAGAAGGAAGCTTTATTTAAAGTAACTGCTGAGCGGAATGGATGGGTATTCATTAATAACGATGATAAGCTGCTAAGGAAAACAGCGGCACAATATGATAAAAAAGTTTCATTCGCATTTACCTCTAAAGCCAATGTAAAAGGTAAGATAAAAAAGTTTACCGATGAAGGAAAACCCGTTATTCAAATTTCTTATAAAAAGAAAAAGTTCAAACATTCATTTCCCTTATACGGGGAACAGAGTGCATCGAACTTTTTAGCGGCGGCGGCAGTTGCACTTAAATTAGGGATGTCAAAAAAAGAAATCATAAGAGCAATAGATAATTTTAAGCCGGTAGAAAAAAGATTAAATGTTAAAACCTTTGCAAATTTTGTTTTGATAGATGACACTTATAACGCTAATCCCCAAACGATGAAGTATGCGATTGAACTTCTCGGAAAAATTAAAACCCATTCGAATAAAATTGCCGTGTTGGGAGATATGTTTGAGCTTGGTGAAAGAGGAGCGGATTATCATATCGGTTTATCGTCAGCTATAAAAAAGAATAAAATAGACAAAGTTTATTGCATCGGCGACTTGATGAAAAGTTTATGTGATGCTTTATCCAAAACAAAAATTGAATGTAATCACTTTGACACTCGCGAAAGTTTGAATGAATTTTTAAATAATACCGATTTATCAAACACTGTTATCTTGGTTAAAGGTTCAAGAGGAATGAAAATGGAAGAATTCGTTAACTCAATTGAGCGGAGAGCCGCAAACTAATGCTTTACTATTTATTCGATTATATAAACAAAGTATTCGATCCTCCTGGTTTCGATATCTTTCGATTTTTAACATTCCGGTCTGCATTGGCAGCTATAACCGGCTTATTCCTTTCGTTTTATTTAGGGCCCAAAATAATTAAGTATTTGCAAAAGCAGCAAATCGGGGAAACAAAAAAAATTGAGGGTCCCAAATTTCATTGGTCTAAAGCGGGTACTCCTACTATGGGAGGATTAATCATAATACTTTCGGTCGTTATTCCCGTGCTGCTCTGGGGTGAATTAAAAAGCACGTATGTAATTTTAATTTTAGCAGGGACCGTTTGGTTAAGCTTAGTAGGTTTTTTAGACGATTATTTGAAAGTGGTAAAGAAGTATCCAAACGGATTAATTGCCCGCTATAAATTATTAGGTCAGGTTCTTATCGGAGTTGTAGTCGGTTCGGTAATTTATTTCTCCCCGGAGTTTGAAGGAATAAACTCACTTACCACAGTACCTTTTTTGAAAAACGTAAATTTTGATTTTTCATTTTTGTATATCCCTGTTGTTGTTTTTATAATTACCGCAACTTCAAATGCGGTTAATCTAACTGATGGATTAGATGGATTAGCCATTGGTGTAACAGTCATCGTTATGATTGCTTTGGCAATATTAAGTTATGTAAGCGGCAACGCCATATTTGCTAATTATCTTAATATAATTTATCTGCCCGGTTCCGGTGAGTTAACGGTGTTTGTAGCGGCATTAGTTGGGGCATCGCTGGGATTTCTTTGGTACAATTCGTATCCCGCACAAGTTTTTATGGGCGATACAGGCTCGCTCGCATTAGGAGGCGCTTTCGGAATTTTAGCCGTTTTAATCAAAAAAGAATTATTTATTCCGATACTTGGCGGTATTTTTTTTATGGAGACAATATCTGTAATCGTTCAGAGGCTGTACTTCAAATACACAAAGAAAAAATTCGGCGAAGGAAGAAGGGTATTTAAAATGGCTCCAATCCACCATCATTTCGAAATGGTTGGGTGGCCCGAACCAAAAATAGTAATTAGGTTTTACATAATCGCGATTATTCTTGCAATAGTAAGTTTAGTTTCATTCAAAATTAGATAATGAATATAAGCGGAAAGAAAATATCGATAATAGGTGCAGGAAGAAGCGGAATTGGCGCCGCAAAGCTGGTACAAAAATTAGATGCTGTTCCGTTTGTAAGCGATAACTCCGCTGATAAATTTATTCAAAGCTCGGTTGAAATTCTAAAACCGTTAAATATCGATTACGAAATCGGCGGACATACCCGGAAAGTATTTGATTGTGATTTGATGGTTATTAGTCCGGGAGTTCCTTCGGATGCTGAGGTAATTAAGAGTGCAGCACAAAGGAAAATTAAGATCATCAGCGAGATTGAACTTGCATATCATTTCTGTAAAGGTAAGATTATTGCGATTACCGGAACAAACGGAAAGACTACAACTACTAGCTTATGCGGGCATGTGTTTAATTTATGCGGAGCTAAGACTTATGCAGCCGGAAATATCGGCAACGCATTTTCCGAAATTGCACTCGATGTTGAAGAAGATGAATTTGTTTCGCTCGAAGTATCAAGTTTTCAGCTTGATTTTATTGAAGAATTTAAACCGAATGCAGCTATCATTTTGAACATAACACCGGATCATCTAAACAGATATGATAACGATTTTAACAATTACATTAATTCGAAGATGCGTATCTATATGAATCAAGACGATTCCGACTATCTTATTCTAAATAAAGATGATGATGTGGTAAATCAATTTGCCAAGAATTATAAAGCGAAGGATTATTTTTTCGCTTTGCGCGAAAAAACAGATTACGGATGCTCAGAGGAAGATGGACGAATCTATTTTGCAGAAAGCGGAAAAATCCAATTTGAGTGTTTGGTTTCAGATATCAACTTGCAAGGAAGCCACAATATTTCTAATGCAATGGCTGTTATATGCGCGGCAAAATTGTTTGGACTGAATAACGACAAGATCAAACATGCACTTAAGACTTTTAAGGCAGTAGAACATCGCTTAGAGTTTGTCAGAGAAATAGAAGGAGTAAAGTATTTTAACGACTCTAAAGCTACCAACGTAGAATCCGTTTGGTATGCTTTAAGCAGCTTCGATAGTCCGGTTTTTTTAATTCTTGGCGGGCAGGATAAAGGAAACGATTACAACCGTATAAAAAATCTTGTACTTGAGAAAGTAAAAAAAATATACGCAATAGGTTCTTCGGGGGATAAAATTTTTAATTTCTTTCATTCTCATGTTAAAGTTGAAGTGAAAGCATCGCTCGAAGCAGTGGTAACAGCGGCTAACAACGAAGCACGGGAAGGCGACATAGTTTTATTATCGCCAGCTTGTGCAAGTTTCGATATGTTCGATAATTACGAACACAGAGGAAAAGTTTTTAAAGAAGCGGTAAATAATTTATAATGAAAAAATTAGCAGCAGCAGTATTTTTTGACGCTTTTGTACTCATACTTTTGGGATTAATAATAGTTATGAGTGCAAGCAGCACATACAGCGCATTAAAGTTCGACAGCATTTTTCATTTGTTCAACTCGCACTTTTTTAAGGTGGTATTAGGAATAACATTGATGGGAATTTTTTGTTTCATCCCTTATGAATTGTATAAAGATTACAGTAAACCGGCGATAATACTTGTTACACTGGTACTAATTGTAACACTATTTGTTTCTCCCGCTTACAAAGGTGCCGGCAGGTGGATTGATTTAGGTCCTCTTACTTTTCAACCGGCTGATGCCGCAAAACTGTTTTTAATAATTCATATAGCGGCATTGATAGAGGACAAAGCCGATTGGATTAGAAATTACCGGGAAGGTTTTCTTTACGTTTTCTTCTGGATAATATTGATTTCAGGGCTAATTCTGATCCAGCCGAATATAAGTAATGCAATCCTGTTAGCGATGATTTCTTTATTAATCCTTTACGTTGGCGGTGCAAAAATTCTGCATATTATTTTTTCCTCGATCCTCTGTTTTTTTGCCGCAGGAATAGGATCAATGTTTTTTGCCCATTCGCGCGATAGAATAATATCTTTTGTCAATAGTCTTCAATCCGGAGGCGATTTGCATATTCAGGTTAAACAGGCACTTTACGGTTTAGGCAGCGGTGGTATTTTGGGGGTAGGAATAGGACACAGTAAACAAAGTAATTTATTTCTTCCCGAAGCTTACGGCGATTTCATATTTGCAATCTTAGGAGAAGAACTTGGATTTATAGGATCGGTAATAGTGCTTTCGGCGTACCTTGTAATTTTTATTGCCGGTATTCTTATCGCTAAAAAAGCTAAAGATCAATTCGGACAGCTTCTCGCTTTCGGCATCACTATTTCGATCATCGTTTATGCATTCATTAACGTGGCTGTTGCAACGGGATTGGTTCCGATTACCGGACTTCCACTTCCGTTCATAAGCTACGGAGGCACATCTCTAATTTTCATGTGCGTTTCGGTGGGAATATTGGTCAACATCGCTTTATCTAATACATCCGAAAAGCAAGATATGCAGGAAGAACTAAATTGAGCTTAACAAATTCGAAATATCGTTTTCTTTTTGCAGGCGGCGGCACCGGCGGACATTTGTTTCCAGCAATAGCAGTTGCGGAAGAGATACGTACTTTAGAACCTGAAAGCGACATTCTTTTCATCGGAGCCAAAACTAAAATTGAAGGAAAGGTAGTACCTCAATCGGGATTTAAATTTAAGTCGATTTGGATAAAAGGATTTTCGCGCAAATTAACCTTCGATAATCTTCTTTTTCCCGTCCGTCTGATTGTTTCGGTCATTCAAAGTATTTTAATAAATATGAAATTCAAACCGCGTGTTGCAATCGGTTCAGGCGGTTATGTTTCAGGTCCTGCAGTTTATGCTTCATCCATTTTAGGTGCAAAAATAATTTTGTTGGAACAGAACAGTTATCCGGGTATAACAACAAGACTGCTTGAGAAATATGCCGATGAAATCCATATAAGTTTTGAAAATTCTATAAAATATTTTCGCAGTCCGGATAAAGTAATCTTAAGCGGTAATCCGATTCGTAAAACGTTACAAAGGATGGATAGAGCAAATGCATTGAGAGAATTCGGATTGAGCGAGAACAAAAAAACGTTGTTAGTTTTAGGCGGCAGCTTAGGTGCTGCATCAATAAATGAAGCAGTCGCTTCCTTTACCAGGGATCTATCAGAAAATAATATTCAACTTTTGTGGCAGACAGGAAAAAACTATTTTGAATTTTATAAAGAATATGAAAAAAAAGATATACGAGTGAATAAATTCATCGACAATATGCAAGCAGCCTATTCAGCATGCGATTTATTAATTTCAAGAGCAGGTGCAACTACAATTGCCGAAGTTTTATCGTTAGGTGTTGCCGCTGTTTTTGTGCCCTCACCGAACGTTGCTGAAAATCATCAGTTTCAAAATGCCAAATCATTGGCAGACGTTGGGGCAGCAGTTTTGATCGAAGATAAAAATTTGAAGTCTGAACTTATAGATGTAGTGCTAACTTTGATTAACAACCAAGAAAAGCTTGAAGAGCTAAGCAAAAATGCACGGGCACTTGCAAAACCCGATGCCGCTCATATTATAGCAATGAGAGCAATAAATTATGCAAAAGCAGTATGAATGAAGAAAATAAAAATATGGTTCGATCGTTTAAGTATAATTTATCGTTTTATTATCAATCAACAATAATCTACTTTATTGCATTCGTGCTTTATGTGATTATCCGCGGTGAGTTTATCGAAGATTCGTTCACATTGATTACTAAAGACCCGATAATATATTTCTTCGGAATAATAGTATTAATCTCGATCTTCTCATTACTATGGAATGCATACAAGAACAAACATCTTGAAGTGACGGAAAGTTCAATTGTCTTTAAAACCAGAATGAAGATTAGAGAAATTCCGCTTGAGAATATTGAAACAATAAAAATTTCACGTGACCGTGGTACTTTACAAACAAAGGCGTTCAGGTTAATACGAATAAAAATTAAAAATCGCCGCAGACTGGTAATCATTCGTCCTTACGATTATGAAAACGAAGGTCTGTTATTAAAAAAATTTCAAGAGCTTGAACTAAAGATAAACAGGTAGTTAATGTTCAAGAATATTAAAAAAGTACATTTTGTCGGCATTGGCGGCATAGGCATGAGCGGCATTGCCGAGATTTTACTTAATCAGAGTTTCGAAATTTCGGGATCGGATAAATCTCTTTCCGAAATTACGCAGCGGTTGAGTGAATTGGGAATAAAAATTTATGAAGGACATTCACCCGATAATTTGAAAGATGTCGATGTGTTGGTTTATTCTTCCGCTGTTACTCTTGATAATCCCGAAGTAAAAGCAGCAGTTGAAAGAAAAATTCCTATAATTAAACGCTCCGAAATGCTTGCAGAGTGCATGAGAATGAAATACGGTATCGGGATAGCCGGAACGCACGGAAAAACTACAACTACATCAATGGTTGGTTTAACATTAACTGCAGGGGGTATTGATCCCACAATTATCGTGGGGGGAAAGTTGAGCGGGTTAGGTGGGACTAATGCAAGATTGGGTAACGGCGAGTTTATCGTGGTAGAAGCGGATGAATTCGATAGGACTTTTTTGAAATTGACTCCTGCTATTGCAGCTTTAACCACTCTTGAAAAAGAACATCTTGATACTTACAAAGATCTTGACGACATAAAGACAGCTTTTATCGAGTTTGCAAATAAAGTTCCGTTTTACGGATTTGTGGTTTTATGTTTGGATGAACCGGCGCTGCAGGATATCATTCCTCAAATTGATAAGAAAGTAATTACATACGGATTAACCACTCAAGCGGATGTTAGAGCAATTAATGTTTCGCATAAAGAATTTTCTAGCAATTATACTGTTAAATATAGAGAAGAAAAGCTCGGTCAAATAAATCTAAACGTTCCGGGCATTCACAATGTAAAAAATTCTCTTGTTGCCGTGTGTATAGCAAAGGAACTTGGTATAGACTTTAATACAATTAAAAAAGCGCTTGAGTCATTTACGGGAGTGTTTAGAAGATTCGAAATAAAATATAATGAAGAAATTTTGGTTGTTGACGATTACGCACACCATCCGACTGAAACAACCGCCACCTTAGCCGGAATTAGAGCTGGTTGGGATAGAAGACTTGTTGCAGTTTTCCAACCGCATCTTTATTCACGCACAAGAGATTTTTATCAGGAATTCGGTAGGTCCTTTCTTAATTCCGATGTATTTGTCTGCACAGATATTTACCCGGCACGCGAAGAACCAATTGAGGGAATTACAGGAGAGTTAATTGCGGATACTGCCAGAAAGTTCGGACATAATAATGTTATTTACGTTGAAGATAAAAAAGAAATTCCCTCCGTTCTGAATCAGATGAAAAAGAAGGGAGATATAATTATTACGATGGGAGCGGGTGATATCTGGAAATACGGAGAGAAGTTTGTCGACCTTCTAAAAAATTAATTTTATGAACGAAAAAAGAGGAAAAATATTCGGTCTGTTTCTGTTCATTATTCTATTATGCGGTATGGCTTATTTAGTTGTGTATGTAAGTATCAATAAATATAAGGAAGAAATAAAAATGATAGAAATAACCGGCAACGATCTTCTTTCTGAAAACGATTATTTATCCTTCACAAAGCTGGATCAAATATCGCCAATTGAAGATTTAACCCTTCCGGTTGTGAAAGATCGTTTTGAAAAACATCCGTACATACTCCGCGCCGATGTTCAATTTGACGGTGTTAAAACAGTTAAGGTACATCTAACCGAAAAGCAGATGATGGCAGTTGTGCTTAGCAATTCCGAACCCTATCTAATTTCGGATTCATTTCAAATTTTACCGCTATTGCCGGGTACAAAATTTATGGATATGCCGATCATCAGCAATGTGAAGGAATCTGAAAAAATAAAGGCTTTCTCTCATGCATACGGTGATGATGTGCAGCAGGCATTTAAGATAATCGGTGCCGCACGTTTAACCGATGAGAAAATCGCCCAAAAACTATCGGAAATAAATTTAAGAAACGGCGGCGATATTGTGCTTACTTTTGCCGGTATCAAACCCCCGGTTATTTTCGGCAAAGGTGAGGAAGCTAAAAAGATGGTCTATCTCGATATAATCTGGGATAAAATTCTTTCCGAAAAAAAATTATTGGACGAAAGTGAATACATTGATTTAAGATTTGCCAAAGAAGTATATCTTGGCTCTTCAGAAAAACGGGCAGAGGGATGAAAAAAAATATAATTGCAGGATTAGATCTTGGAACAACAAAGGTATGCGCGGTGATAGCGGAGAAGGTATCTGAAAATCGTTTAGATATTCTAGGATTCGGAGTTGCTCCTTCCGAAGGGCTGCATAAGGGGTTGGTAGCGAATATCGGAAAAACAGCCGAAGCCATTAAATCGGCAGTTGCAATTGCATCGAATCGAGCCGGGTTCGAAATAAACACGGTAAATGTTGGTGTGGCAGGCGAGCACATTACCAGCATAAGGCATAGAAATTATGTTACTATAAGCGGTGAAGACAGAGAAATCCGAAAGGAAGATTTAGATCGGTTGGAAGCAGATGTAAGAACTATCCGAATTCCCTCGGATAGGCAAATATTACATATCATCCCGGAAGAATTTTCGGTTGATCATCAAGGGGGAATTGAAAATCCAATAGGAATGTCCGGCTCCAGATTGGAAGCTGCAAATCACATTGTACTTGCTTCCATTCCCGCAATTCAAAATATAAAAAAATCGGTTGAGCGCGCCGGGCTCCAAGTAAAAGACTACATTCTTCAGCCTATCGCATCAAGCTCATCGGTATTGGAAGAAAATGAAAAGGATTTGGGTGTTGTATTAATAGATATAGGCGGCGGAACGACGGATATAGCCATCTTCTTGAATAAAGCGATAAAACATACTAAGGTAATCGGAGTAGCCGGAAACCAGGTAACTAATGACATACGCGAATCGTTAGGCGTAATTACTGAAGAGGCAGAAACATTGAAGCGCGAATACGGCTATGCAAGTGAAAGTGCAATAATCAAAGAAGAAGATATTATCATAAAAGGCGTGGGTGCAAGAGGCAGTACAAAGATACCGGTTAGTTTGCTCACACAAATAATCAGCTTGAGGATGAGAGAATTGTTTGTGCTAATTGACAATGAAATCAGAAGTGCAGGATTTAAAAATAAAATCAAAGCCGGTATGGTGCTAACAGGCGGAGGTGCTTTACTTAAAGGCTCTATTGAGTTAGCCGAAGATGTATTTGGGCTTCCGGCACGGATTGGCGTACCGCAGGAATTGGGAGCCGGATTATCGAACGAAATTGAAAGCCCGGAATTTGCCACCGTGGCTGGATTAATTCGAGGTGTGCCCGGTGGAAAATCAAGCGATTACCAAGTTTTGATTCGACAGAAAAGATCAAAAAGTAAAAAGGGGCTTTCAAAGCTTGTAAAAAGAGTAAAACAATTTTTTGATGAATTATAATTCAAAATAAGGAGGTAAATCATGTCGCGATTTGCTACAATTGATGCAGATAGGTCGATGTCAGCAATTCTAAAAGTAGTGGGAGTTGGCGGCGGTGGTTGTAATGCTATAGAAAGCATGATCAAACGCGGATTAACCGGCGTAGAATACGTTGCAATCAACACGGATGTCCAGGTTCTTAACAGCAGCAGCGCAACGCATAAAATCCATTGCGGTGGTAATGTTACCCGCGGTTTAGGTGCCGGTGCCGATCCGAATGTCGGTAAAAAATCGGTTGAAGAAGACAGGGAAAGAATTGCCGAAGTTCTTTCGGGAAGCGATATGGTTTTTGTAACTGCCGGAATGGGGGGGGGAACGGGAACCGGGGGTGCCCCTGTAGTTGCTTCAATTGCCAAGAGCATAGGGGCTTTGGTAGTTGGAATTGTAACTAAACCTTTTCGGTGGGAAGGGAAAAAGCGCATGATGAATTCCGAGCATGGAATACAGGAATTGAAACAGTATGTTGATAGCCTGATCGTCATACCTAATGAAAGATTGCTCAATATTCTTGATAAGGGTACAAATGCTTTTGCAGCATTCGATAAACCTAACGAAGTGTTATACGAAGCAACCCGCGGTATTGCCGATATCATAACGGTAGAAGGATTAATAAATGTTGACTTTGCCGATGTTCGTGCAGTAATGGACCAAAGCGGAGAAGCCTTGATGGGATGCGGCATAGCAAGCGGTGAAAACCGCGCAATTGAAGCTGCACAAAAGGCAATTTCAAGCCCGCTGCTCGAGGGAATAAATATTAAGGGAGCCAAAAGCGTATTGTTAAATGTAACCGGTTCAAGCAACCTCACAATGCAGGAAATTTACGAAGGTAATACTGTTATCTTTGAAGCCGCCGGTGAAGAGGCTAATGTTATTTTTGGCTGCGTTAGGAAAGAAGAAATGAATGACTACGTTTCGTATACCGTTATTGCTACAGGCTTTGATGCTGCCAATTCGGATACAGCAGGTAAAAAAGCAAAAACTTTTTCATTCAGCTCGCGCGGCGCCGATGCATTTAGAGGAGGATTCAATTTTATTGATGCCGACATCGATAAGGATAACCTTGACGTGCCTACAATCATTAGAGTTAACAGTCCTAAGTCTACACTTGAAACAAAAAAAAGCAGCGATGAGGATGAAGATTCCCCCCAAAACTCTATTAAGGCGAACGCGTCAAGATATAATTGGGCTAAAGAAAAAGCTAAAAAAGATAAAGATGAACCACAGGAAAGTAAAGAGGATGACAGCTCTTCATTCTTAAGAATGATAATGGATTAATTTCTTTTAATTCGATGAGGAGTATAAAGACAGATAAATAAACAAAACAATTTATAGGAGGCTTTTCAAAAAAATCTTAATTCGATGTTAACATCGGTTCTTTGATCGCAATGTAATACTTCGGTCAAATCAATGCATCTCGTATGATGAGTCTCACTCATCAGTAAGCCTGGACTCTATAAATATATTTTCGTCCTGCTTGTCTACCTTTATGATTATTCTATTCGGTCGACAGCATATTCGGCATTCTTCAATAAAGTCCTGCTTTCCATCAACGGTTAAATCCACCCAAACAGTATTGTGAACTCCGCAGTATTGGCAAGTCCATATTAATTCTTCATCCGTTACCATTGCTTTATCCTTCAATTCAAATTTTCTCATTCACACATCTCAAATTTAAAATATTTTTTGATAAAATAATCAAAGCGAGCATTCTTTTTTTCCTGATACTTTTTTCAAAACTTCCCGGCGTTTATGTCACCTCTCGTAGCACAGATTATTCACATTGCCTTATGTACAAAAATCTTTGCTGCAATGTCCAGTCTAAAGAGTCTGTTGTACAACAGTTGTCGATGTCATTTCGACCGAAGGGAGAAATCTTTTTTGTTATGAACTGAAAAGATTTCTTACTCGAAGACTCCTTCCTGCCTGTTTACATACTAAAGGTATGCAGCCTGCCTGCCGAAACAGCAGTACAGGCAGGCGAAATAACAATTTTCGGTCGTGCAACAGACTCTAAATCCTGGTAAAAAAGATTTTAACAGCATTATTTACCCGCACACAGATTCCGATCCGTAAGCAACACGTTATAATCTGTGTTACAAAAATCAGTTTTAATTTTCCCGAAGAGATCGATTCATACAACTTATTCAATTCCGGCTTTTCTAGTTTAGGGAGTAAAAGTTATCGTCATGTCTTCTTTAAGTGTATCGAAGGCGGGCTTGCTTTTAATTATCAAAACTGCTAAATATATAGTGTTCAAATGTTCACTATTCGTAATGAACTTAAAGGAAGCACATAAATGGACTATTATGTTCCGAAAGAGTGGAGAGAAGGAGTAAAGGTTCACACAATCTATCCTCCTTTGCCGCGCAAAGCAGGGGCAACAGGTTTTGATATTTACGATTTTGAAAAATTGTATGAAGACTCTGCCACAAGGGAGCTAATTAGAACGGGAAACACGGTCGGCTGTTTTTATATTGAATCGCCCGGGATGCGCTCACTGCTGCGCCGTCTCAATGTCGAAACTTTCGAAATGCTTACAGCCGCCAGTTCCATTATACGTCCCGGTGTTGCCGAAAGCGGGATGATGCAGGAATTTATAGCAAGGCATAAAGACCCCAAACGGCGCACATATTTGGTCCCGGCTATGGAAGAGCATTTGGCGGAAACCTACGGAATAATGATATACCAGGAAGACGTGATTAAAATTGCTCACTATGTAGCAGGTCTTTCTTTGGAAGAAGCGGACCTGCTTCGTCGTGCTATGAGCGGCAAAATGCGTTCGCATAAAGCGATGATGCAATTAGAAGATAAATTCTTTTCTTCATGCAAAAGAAATAAATTGACCGATGCACAGGCAAAAGAGCTTTGGCGGCAGATAGAATCCTTTGCGGGTTATTCTTTTTGCAAAGCGCACAGCGCTTCCTTTGCGCAGCTTTCTTTTCAGGTTGCTTTTCTTAAAGCTCACTATCCGGCTGAATTTATGTCAAGCGTGCTTAGCAACGGCGGCGGCTTCTACTTGGCGGCAGTTTATATTCAGGAATGCAGAAGGCTTGGTTTACAGATTGAGCTTCCGTGTGTAAACCACAGCGCCTACGAGTACACAGCAGAAGGAAAAAAAATCCGGATAGGTTTAATGGCAATAAAAAATCTCTCTTATAATTCGGCACAGAAAATTTTAGATGAAAGAAAAGAAAACGAAAAATATATATCGCTAGCAGATTTTTTAGTAAGAACCGGTTTGGCTTATGAGGAAACTGCAATATTAATTAAATGCGGTGCAATGGATTGCTTTAATAAAACACGTCCCGAATTGCTGAGGCTGCTCGATTTGTATATACACCGGCGCAAGATACCTGATTTTGCGTATGTCGATCTCTTTATAAACGAAACTTTTGCCTTGGAAGAACAAATTGCAACAAGCCGCAACTTTAGCTTTGAAGAAATATGCAGGATAGAATATGAAACCTTTGATTATATGGCTACGAAACATCCGCTCTATTTTTTTAATGAGTGGACAGATAGTCCATCCATTGTTAAAGCGAAAGATATGATAAAATACCGCGGCAGAAGAGTGAAAATGATTGGATGGTACATGACGTCGAAACGAATAAGAACAAAAAAGGGAGATATAATGAAGTTCTTGTCGCTTGAAGATTTAACAGGAACCTTTGAGGCGGTAATTTTTCCGAAGGTATATTTGCGCGTTGCCGATCGCACAATGTCCATGGGTCCATACTTAGTGGAAGGAACAATAGATAAGAATGATGAACGAAATGTAGTGGCGGAAAATCTGGAAATAATCTCTTCATTGGTGTTTAATGCAGATGATCAAAAAGACAGCGTTGATCATAATTACTACGGCGATAAAGAAAAAATAACTGAAGAAGAATTTTCGATTGTAAAGATGCTTGAGACCGAGAAGCTGAGAAAAGCTTATATCGGCTAATTAAACTTAATTTTTCTGACTTTACTTGAGATTTACAAACTGTGTGGGAAAGTCAAGGTCGGCATCTTTGACTAATTTTATTACTGCTTGTAAATCGTCAATTTTCGGTGCTTGTACTCTAATCTGTTCATCCTGGATTTGAGCGTTTACTTTTAGTTTTGAGTCCTTAATCATTTTAGTAATCTTCTTCGCATTCTCTTTGGAAATTCCGCTTTGCAAATTAATCAATTGTTTCAATCGCCCGCCTGCGGCAGGTTCAGGCTGGTTTAACTTAAGTGCTTTAATAGAAATTCCACGCCTGATAAACTTTGATTGCAATATGTCGATACTCGCCCGAAGCGAATAGTCATCCTTCGAATTGATTGAAATAGTTTTTTCTTTTTTATTTAACTCAATAGTAGTTGAAGAATCTTTAAGGTCATACCTCTGATGGATTTCTTTCAATGCTTGATTTACAGCATTATCCGCTTCTTGCAGATCAACTTCAGATACTATATCAAAAGAATGATTTTGTGCCATTTGATTGTGATGATTAACGATTTTATTAAAAAATTGGTCGGGGTGGGGGGATTCTCCAAAGGATTCCTTCGGAAGAACCCCCGACCTTGGCGCCAAAGGCGCCACGCGCTAAGGGGAAATTATTTTTTTAGAGAATCAAGAAAACGCTTGATGCCTCTTTTCTTAATCATATTTTCAAAGATCATAGCCTCAGAACGAGAAGGAAAATCTTTCTGAAAAACGAGCTCCCAGGGCACACCAAATTTAGTAGAAATATTTAAGCCGGAGTTGCGTCCAACAAATCTTCTTTGAAGATTATCCGTATGCCCGACAGAATAACGAGTTTTTGAAGCGCTAAAAATTATGTAAACAAAGAAGACCATAATTGGTCGGGGTGGGGGGATTCGAACCCCCGACCTCTTCGTCCCGAACGAAGCGCGCTAACCGGGCTGCGCTACACCCCGAATGAACTCTCCTGCTGTAGTAATTATGTTAAGAGGCTGACAAAAATAATCTGTCATGAATCAATTTCCAAGCTTTTTGCGCTCATTTCCGCTAAAACAGAATTTTTAATAAAAATTATTGCCACTTGCACTTAAATATTATACATTACAATCAAATGTGTTACAGAATATATATAAAAATAAACTTTAAATATTTCTGTAATCTCTATATGGAAGAAAAATTAAAGGAGCTGAAATATGAAAAATAAACGCTTCTTTTTTGTACTCACTGTCCTTTTTACTGTCAACTCTGTATCGCTTTGTCAATCATCTAATTATAAATGGTTATCCAAGAATAGCTGGAGTGTTGGCTTCGGAGGAACATATCCAAAGTATGTAAGTACTAATGTTGATGTTCGGGAAGAATCCGGCTATGGCGGATATGCATCGATTCAAAGAAATTTTTCTGAACATATCGGATTAAGATTTGAAATCAACTTTATTTACCTTGATGGTTTGGCAGGTTCACCTTCGCAAATTGTAACTAACAATTTGGGTGTTGGTAATTTCGGTTTATTGTATTACTTCGTTCCCTGCGAACCAATTTCACCTTACCTTAGCCTTGGTTTAGGGTTTTTCTATTCCACTATAGATAATTCACCGATTGCTAAATTGAACGATTCGTATGTTGACTACCAGTTAAACCTAAACTTTGGTGCCGAATGGCGTCTAACGGAAAATTGGAAAATTAAAACTGAAGTAGGATCTCATTTTCCTGCAAGTACAAAATTCGATGGACTTTTCGGTACTACCGGCGGAGGTTTATTAGGGGGAATTTACGATACCTATATGTCATTTGATCTCGGATTCTTATACTATTTTTCATACGGAGAAAAGTCTAATCTTTGCGATATATACGAAGGAATTGGCACACAAGTCGACTATAATAAAATCGAGGAAATAGTAAAAAAATATACAATAAAACCTGTGGAAGTTGATTATGACAGAATTGAATCAATTGTAAAAAGACATAAAGTTCCAGTAATTGCCGAGGATAACTGGGTGCTTGTAGGAGTAAATTTTGATTTTGATAAAGCAGATATTCGCCCTGAATCTATTCCTATTTTGTTGAATGCAGTTCAAATACTTTCTGCAAATCCGGATATTAAAATTGAAGTGCAAGGCTATACCGACAACCTTGGCTCTGACAGCTACAACCAACGGCTGTCCTTAAAGCGAGCAGAAGCTGTAAAGAATTATTTAGCTGCAAAAGGAATAAATCAAAACCGAATAACTACCGCCAGTTATGGCAAATCAAAACCGGTGGCAGATAATAACACTGCCGAGGGTCGTGCGTTGAATAGAAGGATAGAATTTAAAATTTTAAATTAGTAACTCACCTTCCGAAATTGAGTATAAAACTTCCGAGGTTTTGTTAATTAGCATGTTCTTAAACTTATTTTTTGTTTTATAATCTAAATTATTTACGTAGAACCAATCATTGAAACCTCAGAGGTAGGCTGTAAAATTTGAGAGGTAATGGGACAAATAATTTCGCCCCATTTTTTTCAGATAATTTTTTGTGAAACTTGGTGTTTTTGTGCCTTGGTGGC
>JAGUYG010000045.1 GCA_020061465.1 Ignavibacteriales bacterium | reverse complement strand
CTTAAAAAGAGAGAGACTTATCCGTAGGATCTTTAGATTGTCAATAAAACCTTATATGACTATGTTCTGATTTACCTGGCAGTAGACAGGCAGAATATTCAACACAAGTCATAAGTTTTAATCCTAAAGATCCTTTGGATAAGCCCTTCTCTTTTTCCTATGGATCCTCTGGATAAGAGAAGGGTTGTCCGACCGAAGGTTCCTTTGGAAAGGACTCCATTGGAGGGATGAGTTCAATTGTAGTGTAAAAACAGTTTAATATTTTAATTATTCACAATAAATTTTTCCAAAGGATCGTTCCGACTTTAATAAAACTAATTTGGACAGTACTGCAAAATGTTTAGTTTCGATTTAGACAGTACTATGATTCTCGTATCAAACCCACTTTTCTGCTTTTAACCATAAAAATTCAAGTTTGCATGTTAGTAGAATTTTTTATCACAGGCTAAGAATTTTATTACTTTTTCTTGCATTATTATAAGAAGTTTTGTAAAATAATTTGCAAATATTCTCATATAGTTCGAGCTATAATAATTCTTTCATTTTTCACAAATTGGAGGTAGTTATGCAAATATCAAATCCAAGAAGACTTACTCTACTATTCTTCGTCATCTTTCTTCTATGTGCTTCAATCTCATTTGCCCAGGGGACGTTATCGGGAAAAATTACCGATACAAAAGGTAATCCTCTCATCGGTGCCAATGTCTTTCTTCAAGGTACCGCGTTAGGTGCCGCCACAAATCCTTCCGGAAATTATGCAATCGACAAAATACCGGAAGGCGATTATACACTGATAGTGAGTGCTGTAGGTTTTAAACGGCAAGAGTTTAATGTATCTATAAAAACAGGAGAGACCTCCCGGCAAGACGCTCAACTTGCAGAAGATATATTGAATTTGGATGCTGTTGTGGTTGTTGGTACGGCGGGTGGTGCCGGAGTACTGAAGAAGGACGCAAGCTTTGCTATTACAACGATTACTCCTCGCGAACTTGAAAAATTATCACCTCAAAGCACGGCTGCTGCGTTGGATTTAGTACCCGGTGTTTGGTCAGAAAGTTCCGGTGGAGTAGCGGGTGCAAACATTTTTGTTAGAGGTTTGCCATCATCCGGAGATGCACCTTTTGTAACTATGTCCATCAATGGAGCACCAATTTACGGCACTCAAACACTTTCTTTCTTTGAGCAAAGCACAATATTTCGAATTGATGAAACAGTAGGTACAACTGAAGCTTTGAGAGGTGGACCAAGCTCTGTATTTTCTAATGGTGAAGCCGGTTTAACTACGAACTTTAATCTTAAAAGGGGCACGAATCAAACCATGGGAAGAGTTAAATATACCACCTCAGATTACAGCGAACAGAGAGTGGATGCTTTCCTTAGTGGTCCTGCTTCCGAAAATTTTTATTATATGATCGGCGGTTATGCAAGAACTTCCCCGGGTATAAGAAATACAGAGTTTAATTCGGAAAAAGGGGGACAATTCACCGTTCAACTTACAAGAACATTTGATAAAGGAGTTGTAAACGGATTTGCAAGACTTACCAACGATCATGGGCAATGGATCTTACCAATGGCTCTTGGAACAGGTAACGAAGCAGGCACATTTTCACCGCTTGGAAACGCTACACGCTTCCGGACTTTGAGAATAAATGAGCAGGGCGATAGCGCTCATTATGACTTTTCAGGCGGACGCGGTTGGAAAGGAATTATAAGCGGATTGAATTTTGACTATGAATTGGGCAGCGGCTGGACTGTCCGCGATAATCTTTCCTACACTTCAGGTGATGCAAATACATTGGGATTTGTTCCCAATGGAAACCCGATGAGTGTTGCAGATTTATCAGCTAAACTTGGCGGAGTTCCACTCACTACCGTTGGAGGCAGAACTTTAACTTCAGGTAATGTTCAAAGTTATGGTCATTGGGTAGTAGAAAAGCAGCTTGAATCTTTTATTAACGATATAAGCTTAACAAATGAAGTATCTAATCACAAAATTACACTTGGCGCATTTCAATCATTTTGGTCTTCGAAGGATTTTTGGACACTTGGCAATCATATAGTTGTTGAAAATGTAGCAAATGGTGATGTTATTAAAGATGTTTCATCTGATGATGTTGGCGGAAGTTGGAATTACGGACTTAACGAATCCGGAGATGCAAGAGTGTATGCTTTTTATGCGGGTGATTCATGGCAGATAACAGATAAATTAAGATTAGATTTGGGTGCACGTTATCATTTCTTTAATCTTAATTTCACATTAGATCATGGTGCATGGCCCGATGGCATATTAGATAGAATAGCCAAGCTGGAAGGAAGCGATTGGGCAGGAACCGGCGCTATCAACTATGCAGTTACTACTAATTTAGGAGTCTTTGTTCGAGGATCGAAAGGTTCTTTGTTTCCGAACTTTGATCAAATCAGAGAGAATGTCGGTTACAAAATGAAAGAAGAAGAAGCAGGAAGTAACCCGCAATCTATAAAAGGAAAATTGGAGTCAAATATATTCAATCAATTCGAGTTAGGGGTTAAGGTTGATCGAGAAATCTACAGTCTATTCATCACCGGTTTCTTTAACACAGTAGAAGTTTTTGATGGAGATGTGGGTGCTGCAAGAGCGGCAGCGCTTCTAAAAACCAGAACATTCGGAGCCGAAATAGATGCGGCATTAAGCGTTGAAGGATTTAGAGTAAATCTCATTGGAACTTTTCAGAACGGAGAAATAACCGAATCCAGTGATGCGACTGTAGTTGGGAAAAAAGTCTGGCGTCAGCCTGAGCTTCAACTACGCCTGGCTCCAAGCTATAATTTTCAGCTAACTAATAATATTGCTGCTTCCATATTTGGTGCTATCAGGTACGTTGGAAAACGCTGGAACGATAGAGATAATTCGTATCAGTTAGATGCATATTCAAAGTTAGATCTCGGGCTTGATGTATCTACAACCAGTGGCTTAACATTTAGTGTTATAGCAGATAACATTGGAGATTCGGATGGGTTAACAGAAGGTGACCCTCGTGATCCTACTACTCAAAACGGTCGTCCTATTTTGGGTCGTTCTGTAAGATTTTCAGTCGGCGTTAACTTCTAATTTACCGTTAATAGAACCCTATATTATATTGATATAGGGTTCTATTTAATACAAACAAGAAAATTTAGTCGGTTCTGTAAAACTTTCATTTTAAAGTTGGCTTCTAAAATTATTGTTCCTGATCTGTTAATGAATAATTATAAAAGAGTAATTATGTCTGCTGTATCTCTAAAAAACCTGTTAGAAAACTTCACTGCATTAGCCGATGAAGAAAAAGAATATTTTCTTGATATAGCTCATAAACAAATAATTGAACTGCGTCGTTACAAGTTTGCTGAAAGAGTGAAAGAAGCTGAGGAGAATTATAAAGCAGGTAAAGTTTCTTCAGGAAGCCTGGATGACCTGCTAAAGGATATGGATAATGATTGAATTTATTTGGGATAATAAATTCAAAAGAAAATACAAAAAAAGAATCTCTGAAAATGCCGATCTTAAATATAAATTCATTGCTTCGCTTAATACATTTTCTCGAAATCCTTTCGAACCAAAACTTAAAACTCATAAATTGTCCGGAACATTAAAAGATTGCCGGGCGTTCTCTGTAGATTATGATTGCGGAGTAATTTTCAAATTCATTGATAAAAAAAAGTCTTGTTGATTGATATTAGCCGTCACGAAGATGTGTATTAGTCAGAAAATTTAATATTTTTCAATTACTTATAATAAAATCTTAACCATTCGGGAGTAGAATGCAGAAGTTTAAAGTTAAGCTTTCTTTATATATAAATTATTTCGTAATAGGGCTGATGCTCAACAGCGTGGGCATTGTAATATTGCAGGTAATCATTCATTACAATGTAAGTGAAGGCGAGGCAAGCGTTCTTGAGGCATTTAAGGATTTATCAATCGCAATTTTCTCCTTCCTATTTGCATCATACATTCCAAAATTTGGCTATAAAAGATCAATGTTGACTGCGTTGTTAGTTGTTACTGCAGCCTCTCTTGGGATGAGATTCTTCGATGGTTTCTTAATGTCTAAAATACTTTTTGCCGCAACAGGATTCAGCTTTGGCTTGATTAAAGTATCCGCATATTCAACCGTGGGATTGATCACTGAAAATGCCGATGAGCACGCCAGTGTAATGAGTGTGCTTGAAGGAGTTTTCATGGTCGGAGTTCTTTCAGGTTACTGGATATTCGGTTTCTTTATCGGTGAAGGCACTCCCGGTTCCACCGGCTGGCTGAATACTTATTGGGTTCTTGTCGGACTTTGCCTTTTCGCTTTTTTCAATCTGCTCACAGTTAAATTAGATGAAAGCGAAGTTCAGAAAGAAGAAGAGAAATATTCTGTTGTGCACGAATTTATTGAAATGTTTGCTCTTATTCGTTTTCCGCTTGTTCTGACTTTTATTTTCAGTGCATTTCTTTATGTGCTAATCGAGCAAAGCATTCAAACTTGGCTGCCTACGTTTAACAAGAGCATTCTTCAAATGCCGAATGATATAAGTGTCCAGATTGTCAGCATCTTCGCCGGTGCAATCGCTTTCGGAAGAATTGCAAGCAGTTACTTCATTAAAAAATTTTCCTGGATGAAAGTTCTTACGACTGTTATAATTTGTGCTATGCTGCTTGTAATATTGGTACTTCCCATTACACGAGGAATCGAAGTGGGTTCAATTAAAAGCTGGACTGAAGTTCCTCTTGCAGGCTTTTTACTCCCCATGATCGGGCTTTTCCTAGGTCCGATTTATCCCGCGCTCAATTCATCTATACTCAGCGTACTACCCAAGCACAGGCAAAGTGCAATGAGCGGACTTATAGTAATTTTCTCCGCACTCGGAGGTACCACTGGATCTTTAATAACCGGTTACATATTTGGTGCTTTCAGCGGACAAACTGCATTTTACTTTTCACTTGTACCGATGGGAATTTTGTTCACAGTATTATTCTTTTACAGTAATCTAAGAAAGAAGTTTAAGTTTGAGGAATTCTAGATAGATTTTTGGAAGAAGGTATAGCGGTATATGGAAACAAAGGTATAAAGGCATACAGCGATAAATAAATTGTATACTAAAGTAGTTTTATAATTTTTCATTTTTAGTTGATAATGAATATAACTGTAGATGTTGAAAGTAACTTAGTACGAATCCTTAAAAGTGAGGATACAGATAACGATAAGAAAATTACTGTTGATGATAAGGGTCCGAAAAGATTTTACATTTTGAGTGTTACCGGTAAGCAATTCGAAGTATGCGAAACCTTTCATCTTTCAGTATTGCTGCAGGAACTATATCTTGCTAAAGAATCCGGTAAATCTAAAATTACACTTACAGATAAGCAGATATTCACTAAACCTATCGACCGTATTTCGAGCTTAATAAAAAATTATTTCTGGGACGGATTAACACGGCGCATCGATGAGGCAAATCTTGAAAACGCGATTAAAGATTCAAAAACTAAATCTGATAAAAATTATATTTACATACCTTTCAATGATGAGCAAGCCTTTAATTATTTCAAGGATGTGGAAAAAAGAAGAAAGGAACTAAATCTTTCCGTCATAAAATTACCGGAAAGTATAACCGACGATTATCTTCAAACGCTGAACAAAAATCCCGGACTTCTTGTACTTAAAATGAGAAAAGATAGACGAGGAAATTTAAGAGGGCTTCCCTTTGTTGTACCGGGCGGAAGATTTAATGAAATGTACGGATGGGACAGTTACTTCGAATCTCTCGGATTAATTGAGGATGGAAGACTTGATTTGGCTGTTTCGATGGCTGAAAATTTTTTCTATGAAATAGAGCATTATGGCAAAATATTAAATGCCAACCGAACATATTATCTGAACCGTTCACAACCGCCTTTCTTAACTTCACTTATAAAAGAGTTGTGGAAAAACTCCGAAAGGAAAAATAAAAATTGGCTGAAAAAAGCTTTGGCTTATTCAATTAGAGAATATAACACTATTTGGATTTCTGCCGATAGACTGTCCCCAACCGGATTGAGCAGATATTACGGTTCTGGTTCAGGTATGCCTCCCGAAACAGAACCCGATCACTTTAATGAAGTGCTTGAGCCGTTCGCAAACAAACACGGGCTTTCTTTAGTTGAGTTTCGAAATAAGTATATCGAAAATCAAATTTCCGATCCTGAGTTGGAAGAATATTTTATGCATGACAGAAGCGTTAGAGAATCTGGGCATGATACAAGTTACAGGCTTGAAGGTATATCGGCTCATCTAAATACAGTCGATCTTAATTCATTGTTATATAAATATGAAATGGACATTGCGGGATTGATTAAAAAAGAATTCAGAGATAGCCTTAAACTAAGTGGAGTAACTTATACTTCAAAATTCTGGCTTAAGCGCGCATCCAAAAGAAAAAAAATTATAAACGAACTAATGTGGGATGAGGAAAAAGGATTCTTCTTTGATTATAATTACATAACAGGAAAAAAAACCGGTTATGAAAGTGCGACAACATTTTATCCGCTGTGGGCAAATCTCGCTTCCAAAAAGCAGGCAAGAATTTTAATCAATAAAGCGTTACCTCTGCTTGAAGAAGCGGGAGGATTGACAGCTTCAACTGAAAAATCAAGAGGTCCTATTTCCGAAAAAAGACCGGAACGGCAGTGGGATTATCCTTACGGCTGGGTGCCTCACCAAATGCTGCTTTGGAAGGGGCTTACGAATTATGGATATAAAAAACACGCTGAAAGATTAGCTTATAAATGGCTGTATACTATCCTTAGAAATTTCGTAGATTATAACGGCACCATTCCCGAAAAATATGATGTAGTTAACCGCACTCACAAAGTATTTGCCGAATACGGAAATGTAGGAACCGAATTCGATTACATCTCTAAAGAAGGTTTCGGGTGGATGAACGCCTCATTCAAAGTTGGTCTAAAGTACCTTAACAAAAATTTAATCAACAAGCTGAATGAATTGATTCCGCCTGAATGGATATTTAACAGCGATCGTAAAAGCAAAACTTAAATTTCCAGCTCCATTCTTAACAAAATTTTTTTGATCAAATATTCGCAGCAATTCGTCTGTAATGATAACCGTAAACGGCAAGAGTCATCGCCAATGGAAACTTTGCCGGATGTTTGAATAAACTGTATGCGAACATCTTCCAAAAGTATCTCTTTCCTTTTTCGAGAATACCAATTGACCATAGCAGCTTTATGAATGCTTTTACTTCGGTAAAAGTCAGCATTCCGGATTTCCAGGATGGCATTTTATATTCTTGAATAAATGATTTTATACGATTGTAATATTCCCGGGGGGAATAAATTGTGTGAATTATCTTTGCGTAACCATTAATCAAATCGCGGTAATTCATTTTGGGGATAATGTTTGTTGCGCCGTCCATATTATTCCCGCTCCACCCTTCTAACAAACGCGCTTCTTTTTTCATTCTTTTATATAAGTGGGTTCCGGCAGGTGCATTTAACAATCCCACCATTGCTGCAGGTATTCCGCTTTTCTGAATGAAATTCATTTGCTGCTCAAAAATATCGGGAGGATCGTTATCGAAGCCAATGATGAATCCTGCGGAGACAAGCATTCCGCTGCGCTGTAATTTTTTTACCGAACTAATCATATCCCTTTTTTGATTTTGCAGTTTGCCGCATTCTGTTAGACTTTCCACATTAGGTGTTTCGATACCGATGAATATGCTGTTTACCGCCGCTTCAACCATTAAGCTTATTAGCTGATCATCATCTGCAAGATTTATTGAAACTTCTGTTATAAAATGAAACGGATATTTTTTTTCCTTTTGCCATCGAATTATTGCAGGAAGTATTTCATTCTTCAATTTTCTTTTATTGCCGATAAAGTTATCATCAACGAGAGATAAATCGCCGCGGTAGCCCATCTCATAAAGTCTGTTTAATTCTCCTATAAATTGTTCAACGCTTTTTGTTCGCGGTTTTCTTCCGTTAAGAACGGTGATGCTGCAAAATTCACAATCGTAAGGGCAGCCTCTCGAATACTGCAGGCTCATTGAAGCATATTTTTTCCGATCTAAAAGTTCCCACATAGGCATAGGCGCTAAAGATATATCGGGAAAATCGCCGGTCATATAAACGTGTTTTGGTTCACCTTTTTCCAGGTCTTTTAAGAACAGAGAAAGAGTAATTTCGGCTTCGTTCAGTACGAAATGATCTATGCCTAAAAAATCTTTATACTGTGTTGTGAACAAAGGACCACCTCCGACTATCTTTGTTCCCAGCTTGTTGCATCTACGTATAATTTCTTTTATAGATTTTGCGTGAACATTCATACCGCTGAGAAAGACATAATCTGCCCACGCAATATCTTTATCTTTAAGTTTGGTAACGTTCAGATCAATTAATTTTTTCTCCCAGTCTTTCGGAAGCATAGCAGCTACTGTTATCAGTCCCAGCGGTGGTTCTGCGGATTTTTTTGATACAAATTTTAATGCGTCTTTGAAGCTCCAAAAAGTTGAAGGCGTTTCCGGATAGACTAATAGTATTTTCATTTTACTCCCCGAATTTTTTTATCATGACTTTCAAAAAATAATCATAAAGAACTGTTCATTTTCTTATGGTGAATTATCGGATATTTATTAATAAGTTTGTGTAAAAGAATTGTAAAATTTCAGATGTTATTATTTGATTCTAATTTCATTAACTGATATTTGGAATGTAACGATTTAAACTCAAAGGATAATCGCAGCTAAATGTTTACAGTTAGAAAGAAAAATCATTCGCCGATATTTTTAATAACCGTGTTTGTTTTTGCACAGCTTGCATGGATGGGACTGCTAGGATTATGGATTCATTGGTATGTTACCAATTACCTGATATTTGTAAAGGTGGGCGAAAAGCTTGCACCGCAAATGGTTATTGACAGCCCGAATGTTGTAATCTTTGTTGGCGGAATTCTTCTGATCGTAGGAATTGCGACGATTATGTCATTAATATTCCGGAACCTTACCGTGCAAATGAAACTGACTAGATTATACGATAATTTTATTGCAAACATTACTCACGAGCTTAAGTCACCTCTTTCCTCTCTTCAGCTATACCTGGATACTTTTCGTACAAAAGAAATTAGTTATGAGAAAAAGCAGGAATTTCTCAAGCTGATGCTGAAAGACGCATACCGGTTAAATAAGCTTATCGACTCAATTCTTGAAATATCCAGATTAGAGCAAAAGAGAATTGCTCATGATTATCATGTTCATCGCGCCGATGATATAATCCGTAAAATTATTGATAACTCGATTGAGCGTTTTAGGCTTCCTAAATCTGTGGTTAAGATAACAGGTAAGGCGGAATTCGACTGCTTAATTGATAAGGAGGCAATCCAAATAGTTTTTGATAACCTTACGGATAATGCAATTAAATATTCTTCCAATTCAGTAGAAATCGAAGTAAATCTTTCGGCTAATCCTAAAAATATTATAATAGAGTTCAGCGATATAGGGATCGGAATAGCTTCGAGAGATCAGAAAAAAATATTCAATAAATTTCAAAGGCTTGAAAACCGTTTAATGCCGAGCGTTAAAGGTACGGGACTTGGATTGTATAGGGTTAGACAAATAATTAAATATCACAAAGGAAAAATTTCGGTTTTCAGCGAAGGCGAAAATAAAGGGACCAGTTTCAGAATTGAACTGCCGGTTTATAAGCCAACAAGAAAAAAATATTTAGAATCATTGTCAGGTCGAAATAAAAATAAAACGGTTTTAGCAGATGGAAATTAATTCGTTTAAGGGTAGCAGGATATTACTGGTAGAAGATGAAGAATCGCTTGCGGTAGGACTCGAATATAATCTTACCGATGAAGGATATATTGTCGATTGGGCAAAGGACGGTAGAGCAGCCATCAAAAAAATAAATTCTAATGAATATGATTTGATTTTGTTAGACATAATGCTGCCATATTTAAATGGTTTCGAAATAACTGAAAAAGTTAGATTAAAATCGCCGCAAATGCCCATTTTAATATTAACTGCCCGAACTTCAGCCGAGGATAAAATAAAAGGATTGGAATACGGGGCAGACGATTATTTAACCAAACCTTTTCATCTTAAAGAACTATTGCTTCGCATAAAGGGAATGTTAAAACGCAAAACATGGTATAACCATTCCACCGGACAGCAGCGAAAATATTTTTTTGGAAACAACGAAGTTGATTTTGAAAATTTTAAGTGTAAGAGCGGAACAAAAACATTTCTGCTTACACAACGCGAAGCGATGCTACTGAAATACCTGTTAGATAATAAAGGAAAAATTGTTACCAGGAAAGAACTCCTGGCAAACGTTTGGCAAATAAGCGGTGAGGTGGAAACAAGAACGGTTGATATTTTTATTTCGCGTCTAAGAAAATACTTTGAACCGGATCCGAATAAACCTGTTTACATCAAAAGTATTAGAAGCAGCGGATATCTTTTAAACGATCAGAATGAAATTCAGTAAGCTATTCAATGTGAATTTTGAGTGAAAATCATTTCAAGCCGCGTCGTTCAAGCAGCGGTTCTACTTTTGGTTCAGCACCTCTGAATCGTTTGTACAAAACCATCGGATCTTCAATGCCGCCTTTTTCAAGAATATTTTGTCTGAACGCTGTTGCGGTAACTTTATCGAATATTCCATTCTCCTTGAAAGCTTCGAATGCATCTGCATCCAAAACTTCAGCCCAAATGTAACTGTAATAACCTGATGAGTAACCACCAGAAAAAATATGTGCAAAGTTTGTGCTTTGATAACGCGATTCAATTTCCGGAATCAATCCGATTTTAGACAGAGATTCTTTTTCGAATTGTAAAGTTTCTTTTATTTGTGAATCGGTTAAAGTGTGCCAATCCATATCCAGAAAAGATGCCGCAAGGTATTCTACCGTTGCAAAACCTTGATTGAATTTACTTGCATTAACAATTTTTTTTATAAGATCATCCGGCATTGGGTCGTTTAATTGGTAATGTTTTGCAAACATTTTTAGCACGTCCGGATGAGAAGCCCAATTTTCCATAATTTGAGACGGAAGCTCTACAAAATCACGCGGAACAGAGGTTCCTGAGATACTTGGATAAGTTGAATTGGAAAGTAAACCGTGCAAAGCATGACCTAATTCGTGGAATAGTGTGTTCACTTCCTCAAAGCTTAATAAGGCAGGCATATTCCCGGATGGTTTTGAGAAATTTCCGACATTACAAATAATCGGATTAATGTTTACATCATCCAACCGTGATTGCTTTCTGTACGAATTCATCCACGCACCGCCGCGCTTTGAGGCACGAGGGAAATAATCTGTATAAAAAATTCCAATGTGTTTTCCATCAGCTTCTTTTACTTCAAACACTCTTACATCTTCATGATAGATAGGAATATCAAATCTCTCCGCAAAATTTATTCCGTAGAGTTTGCCTGCAACTTCGAAGGCACCGTTTATTACATTTTCAAGCTTAAAGTACGGTCTAAGCATTTCTTCATCAAGATCGTATTTATCCTTTCGAAGTTTTTCTGAATAGTACCACCAATCCCAAGCTTCGAGATTGAAATCGCCGCCATCTTTATAAATCATTTGCTGAAGTTCTTCAGCTTCATGTTTAGCAACATTAAGAGCAGGTTCCCATAATTTATTTAGGAACTCAAGAACTGTTTTAGGATTCTTTGCCATATTCTCTTCGAGGATAAAATCAGCGTGCGTCTTGTATCCCAAGATGTTAGCTCTTTCAACTCTAAGTGAAGCAATCTTATTTAGAATTTCTTTGTTATCATTTTCATTATTGTTATTGCCTCTATTTATATAAGCCTTAAACATTTTTTCCCTTAGAGGTCGTACCTGCGAGTATTGAAGAAACGGAATAAGGCTCGGTTTGTGAAGCGTAAACACCCACTTACCTTCATGCCCTTTTTGAATTGCCGCTTCAGCGGCACTGTTTTTTACAGCCTTAGGCAATCCTGCAAGATCTTTTTCATCTTCAATGATAAGCTCGAAGGCATTGTTTTCCTTCAATAAATTTTCTCCGAAGCGAAGAGATAACAACGAAAGTTCTTCGTTTATTTTTTTAAATCTTTCCTTATCCTCACCGTTTAGATTAGCGCCTCCTCTTATAAAATTTTTATAATACTTTTCTAACAAAGTTTTTTGCTCAACCGCAAGATTGAATTTATTAATTTTTTCATAAAGCTTTTTGATTTTTTCGAACAACTCAGGATTAAGATTTATCTCATCGTTATGTTTGGTAAGCATCGGAGTTATAGTTTTTGAAAGAGCTTGTAAGTCATCGTTCGTGTGCGCCGAAGTTAAATTATAAAAAACGCCGCTTACTTTTGTTAGCAGCTTTCCGCTTTTTTCCAATGCTTCGATTGTATTTTCAAATGTTGGCTCGGCAGAATTTGTAATTATAGCTTCAATTTCTGCTTTTTGTTGTTTTACTCCTTCCTCAAAAGCCGGCAGGTAATGTTCAGTTTTAATTTGATTAAAAGGCGGAGTTTCAAACGGCGTTCCGTACGGTTTGAAGAACGGATTTTCTGATGGATCATTCCCAGCATTAATTGCAATTGTAGATAACATTAATAAAAGAAAACAATTGGATAAATATTTTTTTGTCATTTGATTACCCCGTGATTAAGTGTTTTAAATTTGTGTATTAAGATAATATTTACGGCTTGATTATAAAAGGGAATATGAAAATTTTGCGACAAATTCCTGAAGGGAAAAGCTAATGAATAACCCCAAGTTAGAACGTAGAATTTATCGATGATATCCTTTACTTTTGATAATAAAATCGGAGGTTGAGATGACTTACACTGTATTCTTTGAGAAGATAACAGACAAATCGTTCCCTGAAGGGTTTTACTATGCACACATCCCCTCACTTGATTTAACAACGCATGGTTTAGGTGTCGAAGGTGCATGTGAAGCGGCTAAAGACTTGTTAAGGCTTTGGCTGAAAGAAAAAAAAGCTAATGGCGAAGAGATTAAAGTTGAATCCGACTTTTTCTATTCAAAGCTAAAAATTGAAAATGCCTTATTCAACTAAAGCGGAACTTCCGGAAAAATATTAAACAGGAAAAATTATCTTTAGAAGAATTTAATGAACTATGACAACTTTGCATCATCTTGTTCTATTTGCTCCCCTCAAATCTGTTCGAAATAAATAAACTCTCTCTGTAGAGAGTGATTCAAATGAAATTTCCCTTTGTGATATTTCGTGTTTTTGTGACTTGGTGGCATAAAGAATATTTGTTTTTATTCAAAAAATTAGCATTTGCCACAAAGGCACAAGGGCACCAAATTCCACAAAGAACATTTTATATACTCTCAAAAGGATGAATTTAATATTACCAAAAGGGAATGAAATATTTTATTTATTCTCAACACAATCTTGTTATCAAATTTAATTTGGAAAGCAGCGGCTCGCCTACAATTATGTAAAATGCTCTAAGGTATTTTCCAATGCGTAATAGATATCGGCTTTTGATGCATCAACATCTATTAAAATTTTTCCCGTATCTGCCAATAGAACAAATTTAATTCTACCTCCCCGGCTTTTTTTATCTGAGAACATTCTGTTATAAACATTTTCTTTATTGAGTTTATTGAATGCGGCAGATAAATTTATCTTTAGCGGTAATTTGATAAATCTATCAAACTTTTCTTTACTTAAAATCTTCAACCGGTTAGATAAATAAAGAGCAGAGATTAAACCAGCAATTACTGCCTCACCGTGTTTGATTCTAAAGTTCAATTCACTCTCGTAGGCATGTGCAAAGGTGTGACCTAAATTTAAAATTTTACGTAAGCCTGTTTCCTTTTCGTCTTGCTTGACAACCGCAGATTTAATTTTTACGGATTCGGATATTACTTTATCCAATACGGTTAAGTTACATATAAGAATTTCATTCAAATTATCGTTCACATAATTAAAGAAATCGTTATTTGATAAATAAGCATATTTGATAATTTCTCCCGTACCGCAAATAATTTCTGATTTAGGAAGCGTTTTCAGAAATTCTAAATCTGCCATCACAAACTCGGGCTGAAAGAATGCACCAATTATGTTCTTATTTTTATTAAAATTTATTCCTGTCTTTCCCCCGATTGAACTATCGACCATTGCAAGCAGTGTGGTTGGCAGATGTACTAACTGGACACCTCTCATAAAAGTTGCGGCAGCATAACCCGCTAAGTCCCCAACTACACCACCGCCCGCTGCAATAATTAATGTATCCCGGTTGTATTTTTTTCCCAATAGGTAAGAATAAATTCTGTGCAGCTCGGTTGATGATTTACTTCGTTCACCGGATTTAACGATGTAATAATTTAGTTTGCACTTAAGAGAATTCATTATCGTGCGGAGAGTTTTTTCATACAGATGATCAACATGTGAATCGACAATGAAGAGAATATTATTAAACAAATTCATCTCAATTATCAAACGCGGTAAATTTGACTGGATAGATTTGCCGATGAAGACAGGATATTTATGCTGATGTGTTTTGATCAAAATTTTTTTCAACGAATGAGTCCTTTCGTTATTATTCTGGCAAGATGATCTACTGTTTGCCCTACTGAAACATTATCAGTATCGATCGTTAAATCGGCTTTCTCGTAATATTTTTTTCTCTGCTCGTAAATTGAATTTATTCTATCTATTAGTTCTTCTTTTGTAAATTCTCCGTTACGAATATTTAGCACCGGACGATCTCTTTTAAAGCGAAGCCGTTTGTAGGCTTCTTCGGGCGAAACTTTAAGATAAATTATTTTCCCCTTGCGTCTTATAAAATTTAAATTCTCATCGTTGGCAAGCGTTCCTCCTCCCAGCGAAATAATAATATTTTTTCCGGCTGAGAGTTTTGCCAAAACATCTGCTTCGGTTCTCCTAAAATACTCCTCGCCTTTCTCTTCGAATATTTCCCTTACTTTTTTGCCTTCTTCTTTTTCAATAACCTTATCGAGATCATAAAACTTCCACCCGATTGTATTTGCAAGAATAGGACCAATGGTGCTTTTGCCTGCACCCATAAAGCCTGTTAGATATATAATTTGATAATTAGAATTTTTCAAGTTATTACTTTAACCGCATTAACTATAAAACAAAATATCAACCAATAGAATGAAATTAATTGTAAAAATTAAAATAGATAAACAAGTCCCAATGAAAACGTTACACCGTCAATATTAACTTTTGAATCGAATTTCTCGTTAGGAATTGTAATTATGATGCCTTGATAATCCGCCTGGCGTTTATTGTACTTGCTTTCCAATGTAAACTGCGGATCACGAAATTTCATGCCTGTTCTAACGGCTAAGAATTCACTTATCAAATAATCCATTTCAACAGAAACCTGTATGCCATAAGAAAATTTTCTGTTTGAATTTGTAACGGATACATCGCTAAAATTTCTAAGATGATTTCCGAAATAAATCCCTGCCCCGCCTCCCATCATAAATTTAAACGTTTCCGTTGAGAAAGGAAGCAGATAATATAAATTCAATTCTACAGGTGCAACAGAGAATCCATCTTCCACTTCGATAGTCATCGTTCCACCTGACGATAGGACAGTTAAATTTCTTCCGGTTGCAATGCCCCGTATATATTCAACCGAAAGCCCTGCAATCATTCGACTGGAGAAGCGATAACGGAAATCGAATCCACCATTAAAAATATCTTCGATAGGAAATGAGGTGTTGCGCAAAATGTCGTCTGATGAATAGGGATACAAAAAAAGTTTCGCCGACGTAGTATAAGAGCCAAAAAATGTTATACCAAAATTCTTATCGGCATATTGAGCCGAAGCTGAACCGGCAGCCAATGCAACCAAAATTAAAATCCCGGAACAAAAATTTTTTATATTATTTCTCTTTGCTAACATCTGAGGTTATGATAAACTGTATTTAAAAATTGAAACCCCCGAACATATTTCAAATGTAACAGTTCGGGGGTAAAAGTCAAATACTAAAAGAAATTCTAATAGCCGAAGAACAGATGTCTGTTATCAACTATTTTAGCATCTTTCTTTAATTGGTTAATCCATTGGTTGAAAATAAAATTCTTTTTTTCTTGTAATATATTATCACGCAGCATATTTCTTTGTGCCGAATACGCTGTTGAGTCAAAGGGAGTACGTTCAACAACTTTGATCAAATAATACCCTCTCTGTCCCTTAATTGGATCGGGGACTTTGTTCAAATCTATTTCTAATGCTTTCGCTATGAAATTAAAATCCCTTCCTACATTTGGTATTGTTCCGCCGGGTGTAAAATTACCTGTTGTATTAAATACCGCTAACGGCTCTAACGATGGTGCCTTATCGAGATCATCACCGATCTGATTATGGAGATTTTCTATTATAGATTTTGCTTTTTCAAATTTTTTCTCCCTTATAGCTAATGGTTTAATTTCTTCCTTTACTTCATCAAAAGGTTTCACGCCTTCTTTGATTATCTCGGATATTTGCACTACCACATATCCGGTTGGAATTTTAAATACGGGACCAATAGCATTCAACTTATTATCGAATGCAAAATCAATAATTCTTTTATTTACTCCTATGCCCGGTACAGCGTAGACACTTTTCGTAAACGGCGTAGTTTCCTGGATTTGATAATTCATCAATTCGGCTTCCTTCTCAAAGCCATTTTTATCGGCAAGGTAAGCAAAATCATTGGTAGAATTATAAACAGCATCTTTAGTAGTTGCAGAAGCAGTAATCGGATTGGTTATGTATTCAACAACATATTTTTTATCGCTTTTGCCTGTAACCTGTATGATATGGTATCCATAACTGGTTTTGACGGGTTTTTGTATAACACCTATTTTGCCTTCAAAGCTTGCCTTCTCAAATTCAGGAACCATTGCTCCTTTTCCGAACCACCCCAAATCACCGCCTTTAACTGCGCTTGACGGATCTTTAGAAAATTCTTTGGCAAGCTGTTCAAAATTTTCACCGGCTAATAATCTATTATAAACTTTTTCAGCTTCTTCTAAGTTTTTTGCATCATCTTCGAATTGATTGATAAGAATGTGCCTTGCTCTAACCATAGCTCCGTCACCAGGAATGACATCTGTAAGATGATAGAGTGAATAACCTTGCGGAGTAGCAATCGGACCAATGATTGAGCCGACTGAAGCTTCATAAAAATGATCCGCAGCTTCAAGCGGCAGAGTTGATAAAGAGATGGTATCCTTTTGGTAATCGAGGCTCGAATACATTTCCACAATGTCCTTAAAGCTTAGAGTATCCCGTTTAAAATTATCGGCTATATTTTCGAGGCTCCTGCGGATTGCAACCGAATCGTCAGCCGTAGGATCATAAGGGAAAAGGATGTATTTCAGTTTTCGCTGTGCTTCAATTTTGTACTTATCCAAATTCTTATTGTAATAAGTTTTAAGGTCGTTGTCGGAAACGTTAATTGTTGTATCAGGAAACTTTAATAAATCAAGAAAGACATACTGCGCATTGATATTGGTATTTTGCTCAATAAATTTTCTTCTTATTTCTTCCTCGCTTATGGTTACCGATGCCGATACTAAACTTTGAAGTTTTTCATTTAACTTTGTTTGACGAACTACCTCTTCGGCTGCGATTAACGGTTCTTTGTTTCGGGGATCGAATAATGCCTGCTCATAAAGCTCACGGTTAAAATTTCCTAATGAATCTATAAAACTTTGCTTCAAAAACTCAGGCGGGTTTGGTCCCAAAATAGCATCTTCTATTTCTTTATCAGAAACGGTAACTCCAAACTTTTCAATTTGCCGGGCAAGTAGTTTTTGTGTAACTATTGCATCCCAAATTTGATCTCTAAGCTGGTCCATGCCTTCCTCAGGAATATCTTCACCAGTTTGCGCACGCCTGTTTTCCCGCTGCTGATCAAGCAGTTTCATGAATTCCTGATAGCTTATATCCTCACCGTCAACAGAACCTATCGCATTAGTTCTACCGCCAAGCGCTTCAAGTACGTTAGAATCAGAAATTACCATAAAAAGCACAAATAGAGCACCTACGGTAATTATAAACGCCGGTGCTAAGCTTCTCATCCTGGCCATCATAGCCATAATATATTATTCTCCACTTTGGTTGAAAATTAAGTCGCTAAAAATAGATACATAGGCTTAAAAAAGCAATGTAAACAGCGCTAAAAGAATTTCCTTAAAACTCTTTTTCAGTATTAGTTTTTGTCTTAAAGATTAATTAACGGCAAGGCTAAAACATTTTAATTTATATACTTGCAAAGTTGACTTTCAGGCATAGCAAACATATATTTCATCATTATTTGTAATGCATGAGGGGCACAAAATGGCAGAGAACATTGATTTTCTTAAGTACGTTCCTATTTTTTCGGACCTTGACGATGAAACTTTAACTAAAATTTCAACATTGGGCACTCAGAACCTTTACAAGAAAGATTCTGTAATACTCAGTGAACATGAAATCGGCTCAGCTTTGTTCGTTATAGTTTCCGGAAAAGTCAAAATCTCACGGACAGGTGAAGGTGATCGAGAGGTTATTTTAACAATATTAGGCGAATCGGATTTTTTTGGTGAGATGGCTATAATCGACGGTCAAGCTCGCTCTGCAACTGTAAAAGCAATGGAAGATTCAGAACTTTTTATAATTCAGCGAAATGATTTTCTGGATCTCCTCTATTCGCACCCCGAAGTTTCAATTGCATTGCTAAAAGAGCTAATTAACAGATTACGTGCAGCCGATATGAAAATAAAATCTCTGTCGCTTAAAGATGCCGAAGGCAAAGTAGCTTCAGTAATATTGCAGCTTGCCGACGACGTTGGAAAAATAAAACATGGAACAGTAGAAATAGAAAAGCTTCCATACCAGCATGACCTGGCAAATATGGCAGGAACGTCAAGAGAAACTATTTCAAGAACTCTTCATTCCTTCGCAAAGAAAGGACTTGTAGAATTGGAAGGTTCGCGTCTTAGAATTATTGACTATGAAAAATTTAAAGAGTTATTTAATTAACAGTACCCGGCTATTATATTTATGGATAGAAAAGTTGATCTTCACATGCACACCAATCATTCTGACGGATTTTATCCGCCCGCCGAATTAGTTAGGAAAGCAAAAAATACCGGTATAGATGTAATAAGCATTACTGACCACGATAATCTTTCTGCAATAGAAGAAGCAGCAAAACTTGGAGATGAAATTGGCGTAGAGGTAATCCCGGGAGTCGAGATTAGCTCTGATATTGGCGATAGAGAAGTTCACATTCTTGGTTACTTCGTTGAAACAGATAACGAAGAGTTAGAACGTTATTTGGCTTTCTTCAGAGAAGAGCGATTTAAAAGAGCAATAAGAATTGTTCGGAAATTAAATACATTGGGTTTATCAATCGCCATCGATGATGTAACCTCTATCGCTAAAAACTCGGCAATCGGACGACCGCATATTGCCCAAGCCATGCATGAAAAAAAATTGGTTTCTTCCTACTACGAAGCTTTCAACAAATATATAGGCAACGGCTGCCCAGCGTATGAAAAAAAGGTACACATTTCACCGCAAAGCGCATTTAAGATAATTAATGATGCAGGCGGTTTATCGTTTATCGCGCATCCCGGTTACATGCCCGAATCGTTGTTAAAAGAATTAATTGAAGAAGGTGTAGACGGTATAGAAGTTTTGCATCCTTCGCATTCACCGCAGCAAGTAAAATTTTACAAGGGCATTGTCGGCGAATATTTTCTTTTAGAAAGCGGCGGTTCGGATTTTCACGGCGGAAAACGGGAAGATGAGAACAATTTCGGACGATACTATACTAACTATTCCATAGTTGAAGCTATGCGAACCAGGTTATTAAAGAATACAGCGTAAATTTTTTTGAGATGAAACTATGAATGTAATTGAAGGTAACCTAAATGCAAGCGAATATAAATTCGCTATCGTTGTAAGCAGATTTAACGAATTTATTACTCAAAAACTTCTTGAAGGTGCATTAGACTGTTTAAGAAGGCATAATTGCAAAGACGAAAATATTGAAATCATAAAAGTTCCCGGTGCTTTTGAAATTCCACTTGCTGCCGATTTAGCTGCAGGTAAAAAGAAGTACGATGCGGTAATTTGTCTCGGCGCCGTAATCAGAGGGGCAACACCACATTTTGACTACGTTGCTTCTGCCGCTGCCAACGGTATCTTAAATGCTTCATTAAAATACTCAACCCCTGTTATCTTTGGTGTATTAACAACCGACACAGTGGAACAAGCTATTGAAAGATCGGGATCGAAAGCGGGCAATAAAGGATGGGATGCGGCTCTTGCTGCTATCGAAATGGCTGACTTGAGCAGGAAAATTTAATTTTATCAAAGGATATTTTCTTTTGCGCTTTTAGGTTTGATAAATAATTTTATTTTACGAAGGCAATTAAATAAAACTTTCCATAAGAGGAACGAATAAGATTTTTCTACGATTTAGATTTGAAAAATTATGAGGTTCTAATCATGAGAAGACTGCTGGTCATCTTATTCGTACTGCTTCCGTTTCTTTCATCCTTTCCGCAGTTAGCATTTAATTGGAAGAATTACACCGATATGAAAAATGTCCGTGCAATATTTTCCACTCCTGAAGGTGTTTGGGCAGCATCTACCGGTGGAGCATTTTATTATAATTATGCTGATAGTTCGTACATCGCCATACATAAAACTGATGGTTTAGTCGGTGCAGCATTAACTGCAGTTACAGAAGATAATTCCGGCAATATATGGTTTGGAAGTGCGACCGGAGTTATCAACGTACTGAATCCTAAAAGTATGGAGATCATCCCGATTATGGACATTTCTGCCTCCGATAAAAGTTCAAAAAAAATAAATGAGTTGAGAGTTGTTGGAGATACAATTATTGTATCAACTGATTTCGGAGTATCGCTTATTAACTCAAAAACTTTTCAGTTCTTCGATACCTTTTTCAAATTCGGAAGTTTTTCTTCTAACATTAAAGTAAACAGCGCATTAAAAGAAAATCGTATTTTTGTTGCAACCGAATCGGGTGTAGCGGTTCAAAAGCCGGGATCAATAAATCCTTCCGCACCCGAATCATGGGATGTGTATAAAACCACCGAAGGACTGCCTTCGAACAATGTGAAAAAATTAGCAATCTTCAAAGGAGAAATTTTAGCCGCTACAGAAAAAGGCATCGCCAAGTTTAATGGAACTTCGTGGGAACTTGTGATGGGTCTTTTTTTCAACAATGATGTATCCGACATCTTTCCGAAAGGTGATTCACTTTTCATTCTTACAAAAGATAACATTTACGTTCAGTACGGAGAAACTTCAAAACAGTTAATAAATTCTTTAATACCGCTTATAAATTTTTCTTACTCCGAGAAACTCGGAATATTGGTTGGAAGCACACAGGGCATCTTACGATTAAAGAATGAATTTTCTCCAGAATACTTTTTCCCTAATGGTCCAGCCGTGAATCAATTTCCTTCGATGAAGGTTGATAATAAAGGAACACTTTGGTCTGCAAGCGGAAAAGACGTTACCGGCATGGGCTTTTATAAATTCCAGGATGGCTATTGGCATAATTATAACATGGCTAACACACCGGAGCTGCCGACGAACTTCTATTATTCGGTTTACACCAGCAGCGATAATTCCGTGTACTTTGGCAGTTGGGGTGTGGGCTTTGTTCGTATTCGAGATAGGATAGATCAATTTAATACAAAAAATACCGCAATGAGAGGAATCGACGTCAACCCGGATTTTTTAGTTATCACAGATTTTGCTTCAGATTCAAAAAATAATTTGTGGATTTTAAATTGGGGAGCTGTTAACCAGAATACCTTAAGCATGCTTACTCCGGATAGCACATGGCATCATTTTTCGATTCCGGCAGAAAATACATACTTAGGGCAGCACTTTAGTTTGATAATAGATCAATACAATACTAAATGGTTTTCCAGCCGTGACCCAAAACGTGCGGGATTATATTATTTTAACGAGAACAATACTTATACAAATCCCGGTGATGATATATCCGGTTACTTAAGCAGAAACAATGGATTAAATAATAACGACATTACTGCATTAGCCATAGATAGACGAGGCGATATCTGGGTGGGCACAAGTCTTGGCGTAAATGTAATTAGCAATACCGGAACTATCCTCTCATCTTCAACCCCGCAGTTAAGAATTTCATCCGTCTTTACTCTAAGACAGCAAACTATAAATTGTATTGCCGTTGATCCGTTAAATCAAAAATGGGTTGGAACGAACCAGGGCTTGCTTCTTGTAAACTCTGATGGAACATATCTGATAGCCGCATTAGATTCAAAAAATAGTCCCCTCCTCGCAGATGAAATTAGAAGCATTGCTATAGATGAAAATATCGGTAAAATTTATGTGGGAACAGATGCGGGATTAACATCTTTCGAAACTGCCGCCATTAAGCCACAGGAAGCATTTAGTGAGTTATTTATTTATCCCAGTCCGTTCAAAATAAATAATTCAAGCGGCGTAGTTACAATCGATGGATTAATAAGAGATACAGAAATAAAAATTTTATCAGTAAATGGAAAATTAATTAATCATTTTCCTTCTCCCGGCGGAAGAATTGCCTATTGGAACGGTAAGGATTTGAACGGGCAGTACGTAAGCAGCGGCATATACTTCATCATCGCCTTCGATAAGGATGGAAACAGCGTTGCTACAGGAAAGATTGCAGTGTTGCGGGAGTAGTGATCTGATAAAAAAATATTCGCTTCACTCAGCTATACGATTCGCCTGCTCCGGTTAAGATGATAGACTTATTAAATATCTCTCTGCAGTTCGGCGGAAAATATCTTTTCAAAGAACTTAATTATAAAATTAATTCGGGCGATAAAATTTCACTTGTTGGTGCAAATGGTACCGGCAAATCTTCCTTATTAAAAATTATTGCAGGGGAATTGCAGCCGGAGTCCGGCTCGGTGGTAAAACAAAAAAGAATAAGCATCGGTTACCTTCCACAGGAACATATAACTCATAAAGGCAAGTCCCTTCTTGAAGAAGCAAAAACAGCACTTACGCACATCGCTTCCCTTCAACAAAAGGAAAAAGAATTGCTTTATGAATTGAATACATCTTCACTTGAAGAAGAAGAACATATTGATTTGGTCCATCAGCTTGGTGAAGTTCACTATCGCCTGGAAGAGCTTGACTCTTATAGTGCCGAAGCCAAGCTAGAAAAAATTTTAATGGGTTTGGGTTTTGCAGTTAACGATCTTTCAAGATTGACCGAAGAGTTTTCCGGCGGATGGCAAATGCGAATCGCTCTCGCTAAAATTTTAATCTCTCAAAACGATTTACTATTGTTAGACGAACCAACAAACCACCTTGACTTTGATTCACTGCAATGGCTTATCGGTTTTCTGAAAAATTACAAAGGTGCTCTTTTAATTGTTTCGCACGATAAACATTTCATAAACGAAGTTACATCTAAAACACTTGAAATTTATCTTAACAAGTTTTTTTCATACAACGGAAATTTTGATGCGTACTTAAAATATAAAGAGGAAAGAGATAAGCAGACTGAGAGTCAATTTATCTTGCAGCAAAAAAAGATAAAAGATACGCAGCGTTTTATTGAACGCTTCAGATATAAAGCCTCTAAAGCCAAACAGGTACAAAGCAGAATTAAACAGCTTGAAAAATTAGACTTAATTGAACTTCCCGATTCGCAGGAAGACTTATTCATAAAATTTCCAGATCCTCCTCCAAGCGGTAAACGAAACATTGAACTGAGAGGTATAAGAAAAGCTTACGGCGAAAAATTAGTTTTTGAAAATCTCAACTTCACGGTTGAAAGAGGTGAAAAAATAGCATTCATCGGTCCGAACGGAGCAGGTAAAAGCACAATGGCAAAAATCATCGCCGGTGAAATAAACTTTAATGCAGGAGAAAGGATTCCAGGTCATAATGTAATTATTTCGTATTATGCTCAGGATGTAGCAGACGAATTAGAACCGCAGCTTGACATAATAGAAACCACCGAAAATATTGCCGAAGATAAAACTATCGGACAATTGAGATCGCTTCTCGGTTCTTTTCTCTTTCACGGTGATGATGTATTCAAAAAAGTCGGCGTGCTTTCCGGCGGAGAAAAAAGCAGAGTTGCACTTGTAAAAATTCTATTAACTCAGGCTAACTTCCTTATACTTGATGAACCCACAAATCATCTTGATATGAATTCAAAAAAAGTTTTGCAGAATGCGCTTATTAATTTTAACGGCTCGCTTATTTTAGTATCGCATGATATTGACTTTCTCACACCAATCGTAAATAAAGTAGTTGATATTCGTTATGGCAGCATTAGATTGTTTGAGGGAAGCATAAATTATTATCTGCAAAAAAAAAAGAAGAGGGGCAAGGAGATTATTTTATAAATGCAGCAGCCGAAAAATCCGCGGTGCAATCGGCACGAAAGGAACAAAAAAGATTAGAAGCTGAAAAACGTAAAAGAAGATATGAGGCAACAAAAGATATCATTAATAGAATTGGAGAGCTTGAAGAGCGAATTAGTGAGTTAGAAAAAAAAGAAAAAGATTTGGAAAGCTCGCTTATCGATCCGGCTATTTATGCAAATCCCGAACAAGTGAAGAATACGCACTTCGAATTAATTAAAACGAAAAACCAATTGGAAATAACCATCTCCGAATGGGAAAAATTAAATAACGAATTGATAAGGATAGAAGAAGAATTAGGTTAAACTTTAATGTTTAAAAATTCTTCTGCCAACGGAATTCCGCCGAACAATGCCGCATCATCGCCTAATTTACTTGCAGCAATCTTTAAACCTTTTGCAGTATCTTTTAAGACGTATTTCTTAAACGATTTTTTTATCAAAGGAACCATGTGATGATTTAATGCTTCGATCAATCCCCCGCCTAAAACAATCGTATCTATATTAAGCAAGTTTGCAATATTTGCCAATACTCTTCCGATGATTTCACATGCCGCTTCTACATGTTTAACCGCTACTTTGTCATTCGATTTTACAGCGGAGGCTAATGTTTTACTTTTTATTTTTTGTCGTGCCGAGACAAATTGTTTTAAACTGCTTCTTTTATTTGATTTAATATCTTTTGTTATATCTCTAACAATTGCTGTTCGGCTTGCGACGGCTTCGAAACATCCGCGCTTGCCGCATCCGCAAAGCGGACCACCTTTTTGAACCGTTATGTGTCCGATTTCTCCGGCAGTATAAGTTGAACCCCGATATAATTTGCCGTCAAAAATCATTGCTCCGCCTATTCCGGTACCGATGAATACAGCAAGTAAGTTTCTTGCCTTTTTTCCCAAGCCGAAATATTTAACACCTAACGTTCCAAGATTTACATCATTTTCAATTAAGATTGGAAATTTTATTTTCTGTTCAAGCTTTTCTTTAATGAAATAATTCTTTAATCCTAAATTGGGCGCTAAACCAATCCTGCCTGTTAGAGGATTGACAGAACCTGGTATTCCTAAACATACTGCTGCTATCTGATTTTTGGGAATAGAAGAAGATTTTAGCAGTGCCTCCACGGCATCCGACAAAGCATCTACATATTCATCAGGCTTTTTAATGTTGGGTGTAGCCTTTTTATATCTGGCAATAATTCCTTGTTTCGAATTAACTGCGGCAGCAAGAATTTTAGTGCCGCCCATATCGATGCTGATGATATATTTCTGTTTCAGCTTAGCCTCTCTGAGTTGTGTGTAATAAAAGATGGTTGCCGGCAGAAAATTATAAAAAATTAAATTTAATTAAAATAATTAATATAAATTAAAAATGAATGAGTCTTCTCTTCCCGAAAGCATTCGGGATCGTTCCGAAAAAAGGTATTTTTACTAAGGAGATGTTTTGATTTTTAGAAGTTCTTCAATACAAAATTTCCAAATAAAACCTTTTTAGATACGCCTCATGAAGAAAATAGTATTAAATTTGCTGCAGTTTAATTGTTTAATAGTCAAATTGCTTAATTGTCAATAACAAGTTAACAGTTTAATAGTTTAGCAATTTGATTAGGCAGCAACGCAACAGTTCATCAATTTGACAATTTAAAATCATGAGAAAACCTTTAAAACGTTTCGGTCAAAATTACCTTCATGATTCAAACATCTTACGAAAGATTGTTGAAGAAATAAATCCTCAACAGGACGAACACATAATCGAGATTGGTCCGGGGTACGGCGCTTTGACTAAATTATTATACGAACGCAGAACCGCGCTTACTTTAGTAGAAATTGATACCCGGGTTATCCCCGGATTAAAAACAAATTTTCCTCAAGCACAAATAATTAATAATGATTTTCTTGAAGTCGACCTTACATCACTCTATTTTAAATACAACAAAAAGCTGCGTATAGCGGGAAACATCCCCTACAATCTGACTTCCCCTATACTTTTTAAAATGATTGAAAATGCGGATATAATTAAGGATTCTGTTCTGCTTGTTCAATATGAAGTGGCAAAAAGAATGACCGCAATAAAAGGCACAAAAGATTATGGAATTTTGTCCGTAATTCTAAATTACTTTGCGGATATCAGAATATGCTTTAAAGTCTCGCCCAACGTTTTCTATCCTAAGCCTAAGGTATATTCGGCTTTGGTTCATTTATTTTTCAAAGATGATTTGCCCGATCCGAAGGAAAGAAAAACTTTTATTCAAATAGTGAAAGCATCCTTTGGGAACAGGCGGAAGACGCTAAAAAATTCGTTGAGTAATAGTATATTTGCAGAGGTTGATTTTGAAAGTTGCGGAATTGATTTGACGCTGCGTGCCGAACAGCTTGACATCGACGATTTTAGACGGCTTGCTTTATTTGCCCTCGCGAAGAATAATCAACATAAAACTTGACTTTTAATACTCAACGTAAAGATGATTTCTTATTGATGAATAAAATTAAATTTCTCATCTCGAATCTTAAATCGTATGATTTTGTAGTTGTTATCTTTTTTATTCTCCTTACAATCGCAAACGTAGTTTTCAGCAGCAGACTTGAGTATTGGAAATTGTTCGTACTGCTCAATGTGCTGATAATCTCTTTTACATTTTTAATTTCCTATTTAACTGCCAATTATGACCGCAGGGTGTGGAGGATCATCCACTATTGGTATATCGCCCCTCTGATTTTGATTACATTCAAAGAACTTTATTTTATGATAAAGCCAATAAGACAGCAAGATTTTGACGAGCTGTTTATTGCGGCAGATAGATGGATTTTTGGAACAGATCCCACTCACTTTTTGCATCAGTACTCCTTTCCCCTTTTAACAGAGATACTGCAAATAGTTTACGGATCATTTTACTTTCTGCCGATAATCTTTGGCATAGCATTATTAAGAAAGAATCGATACTTAGCACTTGAGTTTGCAATATTTTCTGTCGTGTATGGATTCTTCCTTTCATACATAGGTTACTTTGCTTTACCGGGTGTTGGACCCAGATTTACTTTGCACAACTTCGAAACGATCAACACAGATTTACCGGGATTGTGGCTGACTAATTTTTTACGCGAGATAGTCAATACCGGTGAATCGATTCCATCCGGCACTTCAAATCCTGCGGATTATGTACAGCGCGATGTTTTCCCGAGCGGGCATACGATGATAACTCTTGTAGTAATGTATCTTTCAGTAAAAATGAAAAGCAGATCGAAATACTTCTTTCTTCCTGTAGGAACTCTGTTGATTTTTGCTACTGTTTACTTGTGGTATCACTACGTAATAGATTTAATAGGCGGATTAGTTTTTATGATTTTTTCTGTTTGGTCAGGCAAGCATGTTTTTAACTGGTGGAAAAGATTTAAGAACGAGGAAGAATTTGACTACGCAAAACATTAGATGATAATTGGAATGAAAGAAAAGAAAACAAAAGTTAAGAGAATTTTTGATTCGATTGCCAACAGATACGATTTGTTAAATCATCTGCTCAGCTTTGGTATGGATAATTATTGGAGGAAAAAAGCCCTCAAACTTTCCGGTTTAAATTCCGATTCAATCCTTCTTGACGTTGCGTGCGGAACCGGGGATGTTGCAATTTATGCAAGGAAGATGGGGGTAAAAAAAATCTTCGGTGCAGATTATTCATTAAACATGTTGAAACTCTTTCATCAAAAAAGTCCGTGGATAAAAGGAAACTGCTTACAAATGGTTGCAGAGATGATTCCGCTAAAAAGAGAATCTGTAACCAACATTACCGTTGCTTTCGGCGTACGCAATTTTTACGATATCCAAAAAGGATTCAATTGTTTTTACGAAATACTTAAAGCAGGCGGTAAAGCCACTATACTAGAATTTAAGATGCCGGAGAATAAAATCTTTAGTTCCCTTTATAAATTTTACTTCAAAAAAATTCTGCCTGTAATCGGCGGAATAATTTCAGGCGATAAGGAAGCATACAAATATCTGCCTGAATCAGTAGAAGAGTTTGATGAAAAAATAAATCTGCCCGGACTTTTAAGAAATTCGGGCTTCAGTAAGATTGATAGTTATGATCTAACCATGGGGATTGTGCAGGTTATTGTTGCGGTAAAATAATACATGCAGTTAATTGAACACCATCACAATTTTCTTTCAAACCATGAAACATGTGAATGTTAACAACGATTGAGAAATTGCAACCCTGTTGAACAAAAAAAATGATATTAATGCGGTAATAAAATTTATAAACCTCCGAGGTTAGCTGTAAAATATTAGAGAAAATTTGAAAATTTTATCGGACCATTTTTCTTAGTGTGTTCTTTGTGTCTTAGAGTCTTGGTGGCTATTGTTTGCCACTAATGCACAAAGACACTAAATTTCACAAAAAGTTATATGACCGAAATGGGATGAAATAATTTTTTTCAATCCCTTCATATTTTACAGCCTACTTCCCAGTTTAGCGGCGTGACTAATGCGCTCTGAAAACCTCGGAGGTTTTATTATTAATCATGTTATATCACAGATTATGCGAATCGCTTGCGCATCGGAATCTGTGCATGGGTAAATAAATCGGCAGACAAATTTCGCCGCGAGACATTTATGAACAATAATAAATGCAGTGCTGAAAATAAAAATCATTGCTTATTCCATAAAAATATATTAGTTTGCTTTTGAAAGGAGATAAGGAAACAATAAACTTTATTAGAACCTTTATATCTCCTATTATTTACTAATTAAATTTTTGGGGTGGTATTATGAAAGACTTAATTAGAACACTTATACCAATTCAATTTTTATATCTTCTAAGAAGTTATTGTTAATAAAATAGTGGTTGAAAATGATGTATAAGGTTAGTGAAAAATTTAAATGGCTGCTTTTTTTTCCTTTTTGTTTATTACTTTCATTTACTTTCAGCCCGCGTTTAATTGAACAAAACTATGTTTGGCAGCAAATACCATTGCCTGATTCGATTTACGCGCGTTTTTACGACTTACATTTTTTTAATGATAGTACAGGTTGGATTTGCAGCATGACGCGTATCGGAAATGGAAATAGAAATGTAATAGCATATACAAAAAATAGTTTTTTAAATTGGGATACTACTATAATTCAAATGGGTAGAGGTTTATTTATCACTTTTAATAATGATGGTCAAGTAGGACTAACAGGAGAAGGTGCAGTAATTCGTACCATAAATAGGGGTCAAACATGGGAAAAAGCAGTATCGGTTGGCTCAATTGGTGGTGGATCGATCGGTAGAATGGATTTCGCTAGCGATAGTATTGTTTGGGGAAGCGGAACCCAAGGAACTATACTTAAGTCAACCGATGCCGGTTTAACATGGAAACTAAAACAGCCTGAGTTTATCCATTCGTACGAACTTTATTCTGGATTATCGGTTGTTAATGATGATACTGTTTTTTGTCTTTCAAGCACACAATTAGTTTCTACATCAGATGGCGGGGATAGCTGGAAGGAAATTATATTTCCACCCGGATATCCACGAATGGTAGATATAAAATTTATAGACAAAGACTACGGATGGATTATCGGAGAATACCGCACAATATTAAGAACTACCAACGGAGGAAAAAAATGGGAGGATCAATCACCGAAGCCAACTATGAGTGATGCATTTAACAGCATCGATGCCTTAGATTACTCTACAGCAATTGTTTCTTCCACTCAAGGTGCAATTTTTAGAACGGATGATAGTGGCAAGACATGGGTTGAACAAATTCCCCGCAATGTTTTTCCCAGAATTGAGAGTGTTCAAATAATCAATAAGGATGTAGCTTATGCAGTAGGTGCCAGCGGATTAATTCTCAAAACGACAAACCGAAGTACAACTTCTATTAACGAAGGAACACAATCCCAAAAAGAATATATTTTATACCAAAACTATCCAAATCCGTTTAATCCGGTGACAACCATCAAATATTCTCTACCCGCAGATGGTAAAGTAATAATTAAAGTTTACGATATCCTCAGCAGAGAATTAGCGACGCTTGTTAACGAAGTAAAACCCGCCGGCACTTACACGGTTAATTTCACCGCAAGCAATTTACCAAGCGGAGTATATTTCTACACAATTTCCTCAGGCAAATACTCTCAAACGAAAAAAATGATATTAATGCGGTAATAAAATTTACAAACCTCCGAGGTTAGCGGCGTGACTAATGCGCAGTGAAAACCTCGGAGGTTTTGAGTGATGAATAATTTTTGTGTGCTGGTTAATCAATTCGCAGCACAGAATAGGCGAATAGCCTGTGTATCGGAATCTGTGCTATTGTTACAAATTTTTGAAGATAATATATTAACCTTCGGTGTACATAATTATATGTTCAGCAGCAACGGTATAGGTAATAACTTAACAAGTGGTTTATATATTTGTAGAATTAGTGAGGTGGGATTAAAAACTAAAAATATTTTTACCGCATCTAAAAAATTATTATTGCTAAAATAAATTATTACAAGGGCAGAGCAATTGTAAAATTGTTTTGCCTTATTCAGCAAATATTATGAAAAAGAAATGCTTAATATTTATATTAGCTTTATCCAGTTATTTATTCTGCCAGGGTGGATGGCAAATATTAGAACCAATCGACTCAAGCCATAATGTATGGGATTTGCACTTTTTTTCGCCAGACTCAGGTTGGATTCTTAGTAATACCACTATAGATCCCTTTACACATCTTCTACTTGCCTTTACAGTTAATGGAGGTGACTCATGGGATACAACTACTATATTCCCATCTGCCGCTCAAAGTTTTGATTTCTATGACACAAAATTGAGTATGTTAATATTAGGTTCTATTCGAAGAACTGAAGACGGCTGGAAAACATGGACGAAACCTTTTGTTGATACAATAGGTCTTGCATCAAAAATAAAATTTGGCAGCAGAACGCATGCCTATGCAGTTGGATTGCAAACTATAATTAAAACTACAGACAGCGGATTCACCTGGGAATATGTCCAACCGGATTCATTATTGAGAGAAAGGTTTTTGGGTTTATCTGTATTGGATAGCATTACGCTCTATACTATTTCATCCCACCAACTGTTATTTACAAGTGACGGTGGAAAAAACTGGAAGTTTATACCACTGCCCGAGGAAGTTAGATTTACTGATGTAAATTTTGTTAACAAAAATTACGGTTGGATAACCGGAACTTATATGCGAATATACTTAACCACAGATGGCGGAGAAACTTGGATAAAGCAAACTCCATTTCCTTATAACAGCGATGCCTTTTACAGCATTGACGCCTTAGATACATTAAATGCAGTAACAGTTTCAAACGGGGGAAGCATTTATTGGACATCCGATGGAGGAAAGCACTGGGTGCAGCAAGCACCGTCGGGCAAATATAAATTTTTAAGAAATGTACAAATCTTAAGTGAAAAAGTTGCCTATGCTGTTGGAGATAAGGGAACAATACTAAAAACAACAACCGGCGGCGTTACCTGGGTGAACGATAATAGTGATGCAATATCTAAAGTATTTGCATTATTTCAAAATTACCCAAATCCCTTCAATCCGGTTACAACGATAAAGTATACCATTCCTACAACAACTGTTGTAACATTAAAAGTTTACGATGTCTTAGGAAGTGAAATTGCAACACTTGTTAACGAGGAAAAACCCGCCGGCACTCACTCAGTTAATTTCTCCGTAGGATCCTTTGGAGCTGCGAGCAATCTGACAAGCGGAGTTTATTTCTATCAGCTCAAAGCCGGGCGTTTTGTAGAAACAAAGAAGATGATACTCCTTCGTTAAAACTACAGAGGACAGACCCTGATGCGATAGTGAAGTTTACAAACCTCCGAGGTTAGCTATGCAATAATTGCGCAGTGAAAACCTCGGAGGTTTTGAGTGATGAATAATTTTTGTAGGTCAACTTGGCAAGTTGACCTATAGAGCTAAAAAACTTACTCCTAATCGGATTATTTAATCGAATACTGCGTTAAAGTTTGAGATACGGTGTTCGTCGTATCCGCAAAGCTGATGCCGCCGCCTGCAAATGCATTTAGTATTGTTCCGTTTCCTTCCCATTTAACTATTCCGATGTTTCCAGCAATCCATGCATAAGCTTCAAAATTACTTACAATAGTTTGCAGAGGATTTTGTGGATTCGGAATATTTAGGGTTAACGTGTACTTGATCTTATAAGCTTCCTTATTTTCTTCACCGGGGACTAAAATTGTTACATTTTCCTTATCCATATAAGAAGCCTGCACATCAATAATCGTGAAAGTAAGCGGTCCGTATTGCAGCGTCATCTTAAAGACAGACCAGCCCCTGCCGGTTTGAACCGGGAAGGATAATACAGCTAATTCATTATCCATTGTCATATACTGCAGCAGTGTATCCGGAATAGTTTCTGATAATCCGGTAGTATCAATAAAGAAGTAAACTCCTAAGTCCGGCTTGCGAAAATAAGATTCCGAAGTTGAAGAGAAACCAGAAACAGTAAGCGTATCAACCTGAACTTGATATGTAACGCCGCTTAAAACTTTGGTGCCTTGATATGAAGATGATCTTGTTCCGACGGTCTTCGCATTATTGGAATCGGTATGTTCAACATTGTACTTATAATAATTGCCGTCATTATTGGGAAAATAATTTGCTGTATCTGTTGGCGGCGGTTCGGTTGTGGTGCTTTCTTTACATGCATAAAAGAAGAAAGAAGATAACAGGCATAATGTTAGAACCGAAAGTAATTTCTCTCTCATGTTACTCTCCGTTTCATTTAATCATTTGTTTTAATTTGTTAAAAGCCTTTGCACGATGGCTTATTTTATTTTTCTCTTCGGATGAAATTTCGGCTAAGGTTAATTGGCTGCCTTCGGGAATAAAGATAGGATCATAGCCAAATCCGTTTGTACCGCGCGGAGTTGAAATAATATTACCGCTTAATTCACCCGCAGCAATAATATATTTTTCTCCGTCAAAATACACTGCAGTACATAGGAACTTTGCTCTGTGCGATTCGGGAAACGATTTGAGTTCTTCAATCAGCTTTCGATTATTCTCTTCATAAGTAACATTTTCACCGGCATATCGAGCTGAATAAACTCCGGGCGCACCCTTAAGCTGTTCAACGGCTAAACCTGAATCATCGGCGATAACAGGCATGTTAAACTTTTTGTAAACAGCCGCAGCTTTTAATTTTGCGTTTTCTTCGAATGTATTTCCGGTTTCTTCAATGTCAGGAAAATTTTCATAATCGAGCAGAGATCGAATTATAAAATTTTGTTCCCCTAAAATTTTTTTAACCTCTTCAATCTTTCCCCGATTCTTTGATGCAAAAATTATTTCTTTAATCATTTTAAAAGTGAAATGTCAAATGTGAAACGTCAAATTTATCCACTGTAAACCAATTTTTTACCGGGAGAATGTGGATGCGAAAAATTAAATAAATTTCCTTCACGACCGTCTAACTCCTTGCAATTAGTTTATCCAATTCAGTTTTGCCTGTAAAATATAATTCATGTTCATCGTAATTTAGCGATTGCCCGTCCTTAACTACCCACTCTCCGTCAATCATTACGTGAACTACATTTCCTCTGGATGCGGAGTAAACTATATTTCCATAAACGTTGTAGTCATTATCATCCATTGAATTGTAAGGGGTATTTAAATCTAACAAGACTAAATCGGCTTTCTTCCCTGCCTCAATGCTGCCGGTTTCATTTTCAATATGAAGTGCTTTGGCTCCTTCGATAGTTGCTAATCGAAAAATTGTTTCAGCATCCATTATTTCCGGACCGTAAATCGGTTTTTGAATTAGTGCAGCTAATCTCATCTCAATGAATGCACTTAAATTATTATTGCACGGTGCACCATCGGCGCCAAGCGATACTTGAATTCCCTCTCCGATGAATTTAGGTATATCGGCAATGCCCGAGCCAAGCTTTAAATTTGAAGAAGGACAGTGAGCAACCCTTACATTTTTCTTTTTTAATATATTTAGTTCATCGTAGTTGATGTGCACACAATGTGCCAGAATTGTATGATCATCCAGTGCACCGATCGAATTAAAGTATGTTATATTTTCCGTATTAAATTTCTTACGAACTTCTTCCAATTCTCTAGGATTCTCAGAAGCATGGGTATGATAAACCGAACCGTCAAAATCTTTCATCATCTCTTTAGATTCTTTAAGCAGCTTCTCACTGCATGAAAGGACAAATCTCGGTGCAAATCCGTATCTCACTTTACCATTTAATTTACCATGATATTCTTTTGCGAGGTTATAAGTTTCCGCCAATTCGTAATCGGTAGCGTTCTTGAATTCGGGGAAGAGGGTATTAATGTCCATCAGACATTTACCCGCAAAAGCGCGCATACCGGAGTTAATTAATTCTTCAAAAATTACTTGTTGATGGTTCAATGTACCCATATCCAGGACAGTTGTCGTTCCGCCTCGCATCAATTCATTTAAGCCAATGCGAACGGATATACTAAGCGATTTTTCATTGTGGGCATTTTCAAGCGGAAATATTTTAAACCGCAGCCAGTCGATAAGATCAAGATCGTCAGCAAGCCCTCTAAAAAGCGACTGACAAAGATGTATATGAGTTTGGATAAATCCGGGTATTAAGGTTAATGATTCTGCACGTATTACTTCGCCGTCAAATTCAGTTATCTCATCTTCGGTAAAGTGTCTTATGGATTTTATTAGACCGGATTCAATTTCAACTGTTTCATTTCTAAGTATGCGTCCTTCTTTATCGGTACAAACTATACGATTGGGAATAATCAGTTTCTTTTTCATCACCTACACTTTCGAAGGAAGGTTAAAAATATCTTCCATTATTTCAAAGGCGTACCTTAAATGAGGAATTACGATTGAGCCGCCTACAATTAATGCAACGTTAAAAGTCTCATATAATTCTTCTTTAGTAGCTCCCTCTTGAATTGATCTATCGATATGGTAAAAGATACAATCATTGCATCGTAATACCATTGATGCGGCAAGCCCCATAAGCTCTTTTGTTTTTGCAGGCAGTGCGCCGTTTATATAAGCCTTATTATCGAGAGCAAAGAATTTGTTAAAATCTCTAAATCCTGAATTTAAGATTTTATCGTTCATTTCCGTACGGTATTTTCTGGTTTCGGTTACGTTTTTTTTCATTTCTATTTCGATAACAAAATTAAAATATGATTAAGATTGTTTGCAGAAAAAGTAATTTTTCTTTTGTTAATATAACAAAGATTTGACCGCTTTTCACCGCGAATTAATCGGCTAATTATAGTGGTGTCTGGAATAATTTTATAATCATAAATTAATTGAGAAAAATTAAAATCCGGCGAGGCGGATAACTCTTTTAAGTTTTCAAGCGAGCTTATACACTTCGAGAGGTTCCGTTCTTCCTTTAATGGAAACCATGCCGATATATTCCGGTTTTACTTCCAATCTAACTTGCTTAACAACTTCTTTAGAAGCAAGGATTTGCGAATTGAATTTTTTATTCAAGCTTTCTAATCTTGAAGCAAGTATAACGGTATTGCCTGTAATTGAATACTGTTTTCTAAACGAAGTGCCCACATTACCGGCAACCACTTCTCCGGCATGCAGCCCTATACCAATCTTTGTATTGGGGAATGTATCGTTCTCATTTCTTCTATTTAATTCGTCTATAATTTGAAGCGAAGCATTTACCGCATTTTGAATATCCTCATCCGATGGAATAGGTGCACCGAAGGTTGCCATAAATCCATCCCCCAAAATTTGGTTTATTATACCGCGGTGTTTGTTTACAATCTCTATCATAAAAGAGAAGACATCATTTTGATATTGTACAATTTCTTCGGGATTTTTGTCTTCGCAAAAAACTGTAAAGCCGCGTATATCTAAAAACATAATACATGCCTGCTGTTTCTTGCTTTTAATTTCGAGTTTGTGCTTTATAAACTCTTCAACTATTTCGGGTGATACCTGCTGCCCGAATACTTTTTCCAGGCGGTTTCGTTCTTCGTTGATTTCAAAGGTTCGGATTATTTTTCTCTTTATCTGTTCCCCAACAAGTCCCGATATAATTCCGCTCAGCAGAATCAGCATCGATCTTCCCCAATAGTAAATGATTTCTGTTTGAATATAATTTTCCGGTGTTACCTCAACATATTTTAGATATACAAGAACGATAACCGTATATTGGATTGATGCAGTTAGCCCTACAAAAACGCTTAGCTTAAAATCAAGTTCAAGAGTTGATAAAATTATGAAGATGAAGTAAAGCAAAACAGCAGGAGTCGTAAGTGCAGCGATAACAGGCATATTATTTACGTACAACAGTATTGCCAGCGATGGAATGCTGACTTCTACAAATGAGTTTATGTATCTAAATGCCGGATTTATTCTCCGCTTGTTCTTTATCCATCTCTCTATAACTTTATTTATGATTAAAGCACGGACGATTAAAAAAAAGAGAAGGAGAAATACTAAGTAAAAGTAAGTGATGTTAACAAATGCCTTTAAATAAACTTCCTTTTGAATGAGGAAATTTATGCCGATGCCAAGAAGTATTACCCCGATGACAGAGGCAAGGATTTTCTGCTTAAATCTTTCGTGAGCTAACGTCTCTTGGTAAAAATGCTCTTCATACTGTTTGGATTTCATAATTTTTTATAAGGTTCGCTGCTTAACGAGTTACGTTTTGTTTAGTTTGCCGGAATACGTCGAGGTATAAATCCAGCCACGAATTAACACGAATTTTCACGAATGATTTACAAAATAGAATTATCAAATTCTTTAAAATATTTTTTCTCGAGTTCAATTGCTTTTGCAGAAATTGAATCGAGATGTTCAATCATTTCAGTCAGTATGCATTTTTTCAGTTTCATTTTAAATTGCCTCTAATTTTCATCGATCATTCAAGTTTTCTTTTGAATCTTAAAGAACTCAAATATAAAATCACTATTCCCATTAGCAGCAGCATTCCAGCTTCACTCCATAGTTCTGCGAAACCAATTCCTTTTAAGATTACACCGCGTATTATCGTTATAAAATATCTTAACGGAATTACATAGCTGATATATTGAATTATATCGGGCATATTTTCGATGGGAAATGCAAATCCCGATAGATAAACCATCGGCATCATTATGGCGAAGATTGCAATCATCATTGCTTGCTGCTGCGTTTTAGAAATTGTCGATACAAATAACCCTAATCCCAAAGTCGAAAGAATATAAAGAAAGGCTGAACCGAAGAGAAAGACAATGCTTCCTCTTACAGGAATATTGAATAATAATCCCATAGCGGTTATTACAATAATTACCGAGACAAATCCAAGAATAATGAATGGAATAATTTTGCCGGCTATCATCTGGTATGGTTTGATGGGAGTAACAATTAATTGTTCGAGTGTTCCGATCTCTTTTTCTTTAACAATGGCAAGCGAGGTTAAGATAAGCGTTACGATGCTGAGCAGCAATCCGACAATTCCTGGAACCATAAAGTAACGGGTTTTTAAATAAGGATTATACCAAACCCTTACTTCCGGCGTAATCTCACCTAACGGTGAAAATTTTTTCCCGCTCTTTTCCAGATATTCAATCATGGTGTCCTGAGAATATTTTGCAATAATTTGTGCAATATATCCTGCTGCAATTGATGCGGTGTTGCCGTCGGATCCATCGAAAATAGCCTGCAGTCGAACAGTTTCATTTCGTTTTAATTTTTTTTCAAAATCTTTCGGAATAACTAATGCGGTTAAAACTTGTGCACTGTTGATTCGCTTAATAACTTCAGCATAATTTTCTGCGTAATAATCCATTGAAAAAAAACCGGAACTTTCAAATTCGGAAATCAACTCTCTGCTTGTAAAAGTTTTATCATAATCCAATATCAGTGTGTGTACTTTTTCCACATCGAGGTTGGCTGCATAACCCAACAGAATTAATTGAACTACCGGCGCCACCAGTATAATTCCAAACATGCGCGGGTCTCTTTTGAATTGCAGGAACTCTTTTTTAATAATATGTAGAATAGTTTTCATTATTTATTCATATCCATTAAAAAATATTAAGCGGTTCTTTCCTTCCTTAAGTAAATAATATTTGCCAGCAAAAGAAAGACAAATGCAAACAGCAATAAATATATTATATCAAGCCAGATCGCTTCAATTCCTACTCCGCGAAGTATAATTGCCCGAAGAATTACTATAAAAAACTTCGCGGGAGTAATATTTGTAAAGATTTGAATTATCCATGGCATGCTTTCAATCGGGAATATAAATCCCGACAGTATAACCGACGGCAGCAGCGATGCAAAAGTAGCAAGCGAAAAAGCAACTTGCTGCGAATCAGATATTGTTGAAATCAATATACCCATGCTTGTCGATGCAAAAAGAAATAACAAAGTTGTTAGAAACAATAACAGTATACTTCCTTTTACTTCTATGTCAAACAAAAAATAACCAACGATAAGTATGAGTGCCGCATTGATAAGTGCTAAAACAACATAAGGCATTGTTTTTCCGAAGAGAAGTTCAGTTGATTTTATCGGCGACACGTTTATTTGCTCCATCGTACCACGTTCTTTTTCTCGAACCAATGAAAGCGAAACGCTAACAACCGCAGTGATGACAAGTATCATTGCAATTAAACCGGGAATTAAAAACTTAGTAGATTGCAGTTCGGGATTGAACCAAAATAACGGATGAAAGTCAATTGGAATTGATTGCTTAATGCCGAACCGCGCTGCCCTCAATTCAATCAATTTGCCGTTGAATGATCGCACTGCAGCAGTAATATAGTTCTTCATAATTACTGCTGTATTTCCGGCAACTCCATCTATAAGAAACTGAATTTGACTCTGTCTTCCTGCATAGAAATTACGGCTTAAGTTTTTCGGAATAACGATTACACACTGTGCAGTCTTTTCATCCAAAGTTTTTTTAATATCCGATTCGCGTTCAATATAACCAACGAGCGTAAAGTATTCCGAATTAACTAATGAAGTAACAAAACTTCGGCTCACATCCGATCGTTCCTCATCGTAAACAGCAAGCTTAATATTTTTGACGTCGAAGTTTACAGCGTATCCAAAAATTACAAGTAAGAATGCTGGAAATAATAATAATATCAAAAGCATCCGGTAATCTCTAAAGAGATGCTTAAACTCTTTTTTTACAATTGCCTTTGCTCTTCGAACTCTCATGCTATTTAATTTCCTTTTTCTAAGAGATGAATGAAAACATCTTCAAGAGTTGGTACGATTTTATCAATTCTCTTAACTGCAATTTCAGAATTGTTCGAAAACGATTGATATATCTGCGAATTATCCGTGAAATTTTCATTCAGCATTGCATGAATCGAATTGCCGAAGATGGATATCTCTTCAATATAGTTTTCATTCTGCAGAATGCTCATTGCATCAACTACATTAGTGCATTCTATTTCAAGTATCGGATTTTGAATATAATTTGTCTTTAAGAATTTAGGAGTGCCCTGCGCAATAAGCTTTCCTGCATTAATTAGAATAAGATTTTCGCAATATTCGGCTTCTTCAAGGTAATGAGTTGTAACAAGAACTGTAATACCTTCTTGTGAAAGATCATTGATCAATTCCCAAAAATTTCTTCTGCTGATCGGATCAACTCCGCTTGTTGGTTCATCAAGGAAGAGTATTTTGGGTTTGTGAATAACTGCTGTTCCTAACGCCAACCGCTGCTTAATTCCTCCCGGAAGTGAATCGGTTAATACTTTTTCTTTTCCTTCGAGCTGAGAAATTTTTAACACCCACTTTTCCCTTTCTTCAAGAAGATTGCCTTCCAAGCCGTAAACTCCGCCGAAAAATTCTATGTTCTCCTCAACTGTTAAATCGTTATATAGAGAAAATCTTTGCGACATATAACCGATATTTTTTTTCACTTTATCCGATTCTTTCTTCACACTGAAACCAGCAACAAACGCATCTCCTTCGGTCGGTTCAAGTATTCCGCAAAGCATCCTGATTGTGGTTGATTTACCTGCTCCGTTTGCACCAAGAAATCCGAATATTTGACCTTCTTTCACATTGAATGAGACTTTATCAACAGCAGTAAAGCTACCGAATTTTTTTGAGAGATTATTTACTTCGATACTATTCATAATTTTTTCCAGAAGACAGAAGTCAGGAGTCAGAAGTTAGAATTTTGCTTGAATAGGCATTTAACAATTTGCTTACTTCTTCTGCTAAAAGATTTTCTTTTTCTGTCTTTGCGTATCTCAAATCTTCTGCGAGTATTAAATAATATTTACATTCTTCAAGTGAGCCTTCCGATATGTTTAAATATTTTGCTTTGTCGGCTTTGCCTCTTTTTCTGTATCCCTCTGCAATATTTGCTGGAATAGAAACCGCAGCTCTTCTGAATTGAGAAGTTAGTCCGAATAATTCTTCCTTCGGAAACGCCTTAGTCATTTTGTAAACAGCAAGCACGAATTGATGAGCCTTCTGCCATACAATGAGTTCTTTGAAAGATTTTGATTTCATGATTTACTCCTTTTTTGCTTATGAATGATTTGATTAATCTTTGGTCAAATCCTTCTGACTTCTGACTTCTGACTTCTGACTTCTGACTTCTTAATATATCCTCCTCCCGACTGCCTTCTCAAGCCTTACTTTTAATAAATTATATTCAACTATTGAATTTGTTAATTCAGTTTCGGCTTGAAGCAGACTTGCTTCGGCATCAATCAGGTCTGTTGATGTAGCTAACTGCTGTGAATATTTTTCTTTTGTTATCCGATAATTTTCTTCAGCATACTCAACGTTTTTTCGGCTCACTTCTATTTTATTATATGAAGCAGTAAGCAATAAATAATTGTTATAAACTTCTACTTCGATATTTTCTTTTAGCTGATCAAGTTTTGTTTGAGTTTGAATTAAAAGCTGCTCCGATTGTTCTGCTTGCGCAGAATGATAACCCCACGTCCATAAATCCCAATTAAAAGATACTCCAACGTCCCACGTATCATCGAATTTATCTTTAGCCGGCATTATTCTTTGATTGGGACGTGCGTAATAGTAATTTGAATACAAAGCTAATGACGGAAACCATCCCGAGCGTGATGCACGCAAATTTTCTTTGCTTGCCTTTACGCGAAGGTCGATTGATTTAAGTTCGTTTCTGTTTGAAAGAGCCTCAGAAATCAATTGATCATAATTTGACATCTCCTCCGAAATATTTATTTGTGGAGGTATAATATCAGTTTGCTGAGCAAGCGGAAGTCCGACAGACTTATTGAATAAAGTTCTTGCGATGCTTTCATTATTAATTGCTTCAATTAATTTTAGTTCAAGAGTTGAATGCTGCACTTCGAGCTTAAGCAGATCGTTGATTGTGACTAAACCATTTTCAAGAAAGTTTTTCGTATCCTCAACGTGAGCTTTAATGCTTTTTAAATTTTCTTCTACCGATTGTTTTACTTTTTTCGCTCGATGGTAATTCCAAAATGCAGATATAATTTGAAAAGCCTCCTCATTTACCTCCGCAGAGTATTCGAACTTTACAGCATCTTCGGAAAACTTCGCAGCAGATCTTAATGAAGATAGACGAAAGCCAGTAAATATTGGCTGCTGCAATGAAAGCCGCAGATTGTATGAGTTTAATATTGGCTCCTGAATCAGAATAGGCTGCGGAAGAAATGGCATTACAACTTCAAAAGGCGGTATATCGCTCAATCTTGTGTATGAAGCGCTGAATTTAAGCTGCGGTAAAAGCTGCGAGGTAATCTCATCCGTCTTAGCGCTTGCAGCATTTAATTTCGAATTTGATATGATCAGATTTTTGCTGCTGCTTAAACCTATTCGTATGCTTTCTTCAAGCGTTAGCTCTTTTACCTGCGCATACAAAGAGCCTGTTAAAAAAAGTAAAATTAATACGAAGCTTTTTTTCATTTTATTTATCCTCTGCTAATTCTGTTCTATCCTGTGACTGCTGCTTAACAAGCTGAATGAATACATTCTCAAGTGACGGGCTGATTATGCGGTAATCACCGACAGTTATCTTTTCTGAACTGAGTAAGTTAAGTATTGCAGTTAATTGCTTTTCAGCATTCTCAACCAATACATTTATTCGATCACCGAAGAGTTGAACTTCGACGTTAAGTTTATCACGTATTACTTTATATGCTTGTCGAGCCGGTGTAACAACCAATTCTATATTTTGTGACTTAATTGATTCTTTTACTTTTTGCGGCGTATCGATGCTGATAATTTTTCCTTTATTCATCAGGGCAATGCGGTTACATCTTTCGGCTTCATCAAGATAGGGTGTAGTCATAAAAATTGTTATACCTTCTCTTTGAAGGTCAGATAGTATTTTCCAGAAATCTCTTCTTGAAACCGGGTCGACACCGGTGGTCGGCTCATCTAAAAATATTATTTTAGGTTTGTGAATTAAGCTGCAAGCGAGCGCTAACTTTTGTTTCATGCCGCCGGATAATTTTTCTGCGGGTCGGTTTCTAAAAGGGGTCAATCGAGTAAAATCTAAAAGTTCGTCGCGTCTTTTTTCATAATTTTCAACACCGTTTATGTCCGCAAAGAATTCAATATTCTCATCTACTGAGAGATCTCCGTATAAGCTGAATTTTTGTGAGAGATAACCAATCCGATCCTGAATCTTTTTTTTATGTTTTGAAATATCAAGGTTAAATACCGAAACAGTTCCGTAATCGGGTGATATTAAGCCGCATAAAATTCTAATAGTTGTGGTTTTTCCGGCACCGTCTGGACCAACGAGTCCAAACATTTCACCTTTTGCAACAGAATATGAAACACCGTTTACTGCTGTTATTTCGCCGTAGCTTCTTTTTAAATTTTCTATTTTAATTATTTCGTTCATTTAATATTACAAGATTACAAGATTGAAAGATTGAAAGATTGAAAGATTGAAAGATTGTCCTCATTATTATTCAATAAGAAAATCTGAATATTGTTCTTAATTGATGTTTATTAATTGAAAAATGAAGGATTTAACATTAGTAATCTTTTCTTTCATGGAATAATTGTGCAAATACTTTTTGAAGTTTGAAATTTGAGTAATAATATTTATAGAATGTTTGTAATTCTCATCAAATTCTTCTTTTGAGATATAATTGAGGTCCAAAGCAACGTATAGCACTGATCTTACTTCACCTGCAGAACCTTTGGCATATCCCAAAAAATTTTTGAATTCCTTGTTGTTGTCTCTTTCAAACCCTTCCGATATATTGTTCATAATTGAAACTGCTGCTCGTTGAATTTGATCTTTTAACCCATAATCTTTTTTAAAGTTCTCGAGAGAAGTCAATTCATAAATTGATTTAACAAAGACTCTGGCATCCTGCCATACAGATAAATCCTCAAATGTTTTAACTTTCATAGTAATCTCCTTAAAAATTTTTTTAATTTATAATCTCGATGTAGTATTTCAACAATTTTGCAATCTTTTAATCTTGTAATCTTGTAATTATGTGCGCATCCGCCGGCATACCTGATTTCAATTCAAAATTTTCATTTGGGATTTCAATCTTCACGGCATACACAAGCTTTGTTCGTTCATCTTTAGTTTGAATATTTTTAGGCGTGAATTCTGATTCGGGAGAAATGTAAACCACTTTTCCCGTATAAGCTTTATCGAAAGTATCGGTAAAGATTTCAGCTTTCTGTCCCAGCTTCACTCTTCCAAGGTCGGTTTCTGAAACGTAAATAATTATGTTGACAATTGATAAATCGGCAATTTTTAGGAGGGAGGACATAGGTGCAACCATCTCACCTTTTTCAAAATATTTTTTTACTATAAATCCGTTCACCGGTGAAGTTACATAGCAATCTCTGATATTTTTTTTCACCATATCTAAATTTGCCGAAGCTTGCTTAAATCTGGCTTCGGCTTGTTTCAGTTCTTCCGGTCGCGTAATACTTTTAATTTTTTTCAGATTCTCGGTTGCGGCAGTATGCTGTGCTTTCATTAAATCATATCTAACGGTAAAATCTTCGTACTGCTTTTGGGTTACCGATTTTGATTCATAAAGATTTTGCATTCTTATTTTATCGTTTTCCGCCTGATCTAAATTTATTTTTGCTTGCTGCATTGCGGCTTCAGCCTGTGCAATATCTTCTTTACGCGCACCTTTTTTAGCGAGTTCTAATTGTGCCTCTGAAAGCGTTTTAGCTGCTTCAAGCTGTTCAAGCTGCAGCAGTAATGCTTCATTATCTATTATGAAAAGTGTATCTCCGGCTATGACCTGATCCCCTTCACGGAATAATTCTTCTAAAATTTCCCCGCCGATTTTTGAGCTTAAAGTAACATTTGTTGCTTCAATAGTTCCGCTTGCTTCAATTTTATTTTTGTCACTACTATTGCCGCAGCCATACAAAGTTAAAATTAAAAACAATAATAAAATCATATTCCATTTTTTCATCTTCATTCTCCGAGATTAAGTTTTTTAAATGCCGTTTCGCCTTTGGGGGTTAGTATTCCTCCAATTAAAATTTGAAGACTCATATCTAGTGCTTCCCTTGCCGAAAATTTGCTATTAATTAAATAATCGGGATTTATTACTCCTCTTATTGCCGACTGAAAAAGTGCCACTATAAAATCGGAAGGTAAGTTAATTATATATCCTTCACCCTGTCCCAGTTTTATCAGTTTGGATAGATTTGCATTCATCATCTTTGTTCTAAATTTATCTATCTCGATCCACAGATCTTGATAATGAGTTTGAAGATCGGTCAACCATTTCTCATTTAGATTAAGTGATAAACCGCCTAAATATTCAATTAGGCGGGTCATTAAAATTATAGAATCCTCATCAGCATTTAGCAGTTGTTTAATATTTCTACTGTTAGTTTGCAGAAAATCGAAAACGGTTTCTTTGACCAGTTCATCTTTCGACTCGAAGTACTTATATATAGTTTTTTTACTGACCCTTAATTTTGCGGCAAGGTCATCAATCGTAGTTTTGTAGAAACCTTCCTTCAAAAAGATTTCTTGAGCTGTTTTTAAAATTCTTTCTTTTTCTTCAATCATAATAAACTTTGGAAACTATTTTTGTTTTTAACGTTTCCAAAATAACGCATGGAAACTATTTTGTCAAGTATTAGTTTCCAATATCACAAAATAATTTTTGGAATTACTTTTTAAGTGCTTTTCGAAATCATGTAGTAGTTTTTATAAGAAAAGCCGCGGCATTAGTTCCCGCGGCATAAAAGTGGGCTTGGTTATAGTTCAACTTTAACAATTTATTTAACAGAAGCTGCTATTTCTTTTATCCAATCGCTGATAAGCTCTAAAGCTTCGGAAGCCATTGTTTCTTCAATCTTTGCATATTCGTTCGGCGATCCTGTCTCAGCAGTTTGAAACAGATGATTTAATTTTTTCAATTCGACAAGCTTATAATTTTTATTGCCACTTTTTTTTAGAGCTTTTTCAATTTCAGCAAGATTTTCCTTCGGCGGAACTTGCAAATCTTTTTCGCCAATCATCGCTAAAACCGGTACCTTTACCTTTTCTAATACGGGGCGAGGATCGTAATTAACAAAATATCTGAACCAGGGAGTTAACACCTGCCGCTTCTGCATATCAAGAAAATCTTTTGAAGCTTTCGGATCTTGTTTTTCATCCTCCGATAAATTTTCGAGATATTCTAAAAAGATTTCATCAATTTTATTTGACAATTCAACGCTGTCCTTAAAGGTTTTTATCGCATCGTAAATTTTTCTATTAGTTGCAAGGGTCTTTTCAATTTCCTCTGGCTGCAGCCCTTCCACTCTGGAAATCAGCTCACTCTGCAACATTAATATTTCATATCCGCTTAAGCCGGGTCCAGCCATCAGAATTATGAAAGCAACATCTTCAGATTCATTTGCTGCAAGTGGAGCAATCAAGCCGCCTTCGCTATGACCTATCAAACCTATTTTATTTTTGTCTACTTCATCACGGCTTGTCAAATATTCAACACCGGCTAAAACATCTGTTACAAAATCAGCAGTGGTTGAGCCTTTAAAGCTGCCTGTGGATTTACCAACACCTCTGTCGTCAACACGAAGTACAGCAGTGCCGTTTCGCGTAAGATGATCAGCTAAAACTAAGAATGGACGATGACCCATTACAGTTTCATCTCTATCCTGTGCACCTGAGCCGGTAATTAGTAGAACGGTTGGAAAAGGACCATTTCCTTCAGGAATTGTAAAAGTCCCGGCTAACTGAATTTCGGCGGATTTATTTTCGTAGATAACCTCTTCCTCGTTATAGGGATAAGGTTTTTCTGGTTCCTGGGGACGTTTAGGTTTTTCAATTGCTTCAAGACTTTCAATCTTCTCTAAGGTTAAAGGGAAATCGCGAACTTGGGTCCATACCCCTTCAACAACTGTTTGATCGGAATTAAATTTTCCGGAATATTTGCCTCCGATCGAAGCCGATTCAAAGTGAAGGCTGTCAGAGCTGATTTCTATTTTATTCACTTTGATATTTTCCACACCTTGATCGGGACTATCAAGATGAGCACCTAAAGTTCCGTCATCTTTCATAAATATTTTCAAAACCAATCGCAATTTTTGTATTCCGGCATCCAGTTCACCGCTCCAAAAACTTATATAATTTGGTTCCTCCTGTTTCTTCTGCGGTTCAGTTTCTTTTAATAATTCCAATGGAAATGATGCGCTGCTTTGATGCCATTCACCTTTGATTGAATTAGACGATTCATCAAGAATACCTTCATAGTAGCCGCCGATGGATTTAACTTCGAACATTATCTTATTTCCATCAATTTTTACTCCGCTCAGCGGTATGCTTGATGCACCCTGGTCGGGACTGTCCATTGTTCCGCTGTAAGCTTCAGCATCTGCTTTTTCAATGTTGAATACGAGACGCAATTCGACGCCGGAAACCTGCAGCTTGCCATGCCATTTGCCTATTATTTGATCGCTGCCGTTAAATAAATTTTTCGCTCCATTTAGAGACGCGATTGCAAAGAAAATTATAAATATAGAAACAAGAAATGATTTGGAAATTATTTTTGTTTTCATTCCCCTCTCCTTATAAAATTAATTAAGATTTTTTATTACGAATCTCATACCAAAATTGATTTTAAGTTTTCACATAGTCAAATGTTTTGTAAAGCATTTTTTTAGAGGAATTCATTATTGATACACATTAGATTGAATTTTATTCAATCTAAGTTTTTCCTCATACCAGCGCTTGGATGAATTTATGTCTTTTACTCTCATAACTACTATATCAATTCCATTAAAAAGACCGGATTTGAATTTTTCTTCTTTCATTCGCCTTGAGATAAAATTGTTTCTAATTGTTTTGCATTTACGTTTAATAATCCTGCACTAATTAATCTTGGAGTCAGAATTCTCCAATTTTCGTTCGCCTTAAAAACTTGATGAAAAAGAGGAAGCGATTCATCAAACTTACCGATATTAATTAGCGTAACAGCATGCCAATATTTCATCTCGGCATTTTCCGGGAACATATTTTCAGCGGCAGAATATTCTTTCATTGCCAATTCCATATCCCCATGTTCAACGGCAAGGTCTCCGTTATTCATGTGTTCGTAGGCGCGATAGACTTTCAATACTCGTTTAATTTCTTCAACGGCGTTCGGATGATCTTCCACTCTCAAATCGATTATACGGTCTTCCCAAATTTTTCCTGTGGATGTGCCGTTAACTACTAAAATTGCAGCCGATTGCTGTCCTCTGATATCTCCTCCTTCATTTTGTGCAGCTTCAAGCGCTGCAATCATTCTTTCAGCAAGCGGTCCTTTAGTGCGTTGGAAAGCAGCAGCCATTGCCTTCCAAACTGTATTATTGAGCATAAGATTTGCTTGAACGGAAAAATTATTACCCGCAATATGCCCCGCTTCGGGAATGCAGTTTTTACCTGTATAGGCAGCGGCATTTCCTTTTGCGTCAACAATAGCTAACTGCCTAACATCTCTTCCTTCATCGGCTGCAATTAACGAATCAATAACTTGCTGAGCAGTTAATCCTGATTTAAGCAGTTCTAATCCGCGCGGACCGAAAGATACATTTACGAAAGATTGTGTCACGACAACTCCCACACCTGCCTCACCCCAGGAAACAATTGACCCAACCGAGAACCAATTGGATTGTACAGCTACTCCCATGTCACCCGTGATCGTATCGCGAGCAACTATTGAATAAGTATGAGCTAATGGTTCATCGGAGTAAAAGGATTGCGGAAATGAAGAAATGGAAATTAAGCCGCAAATTAAAAGCATAACAAAAACTTGTGGTTTCATTTTGAATCCTCAGTAAAAAATTTTAGAATACACTATAATTATTAATGCAAAACTTAGAAGTTGATTATTTCAATTTTGGTCTTATCAAATTGTGTTATTGAATCTTAATTTCTTTTATTTATCAAGTTCACTACTACTTTTATCATTATGTCTTTTTCTTTTGGATCGCTAACTGCAATCATCAAACACAAAGCAACAAGTGCGTTATTAGCAAGGCGTTTTTCACCGGTTGTTTTGTATAAACCATTGTTCATATCAAGAAACCAAAGAAAAATTGAAGCCGCAATTCTCTTATTACCGTCTACAAAAGAATGGTTCTTTATAATAAAGTAAAGAAGATTAGCCGCTTTCTCCTCTAAACTAGGATATAACTTTTTCCCTTCAAAAGTTTGATAGATCGCTTTTAGAGATCCTTTGAATGAACTATCTTTTTCTTTACCGAACAGAGAAGAACTTCTAAACTTATTGCTTAGCTCTTCGATAACTTTCTTTGCCTTCGCATAGGTAATTTTGAACTGCTCACTTCGGGTAGTTTCACTAATTTTTAATTTTTGATGATCGTAATCGTCGAGAAGATCAAGTGCGCGAGTATAATCGGAAACTACTTTTAAAATGCCGGAAAACTGGTCTTGTTCTAATTTATAATTTTCAACCACTTGAGAAAAATTTTCAAGGGTTTTTTCTATTTCTTTTATGCGCTCGGTTTGTTCTTTCAATTTTCGTTCGTTAAGGGCATATCCTTTTAGCAGATAGTCCTTTAATATTTTATTTGCCCAAATTCTAAACTGAGTTCCGCGTTTAGATTTTACACGGTAACCGATGGATATGATAACATCAAGATTATAATAGTCAATTTGGCGAACAATTTTCCTTTTTCCTTCAGTTTGAACTGTCAGGAATTTCCTGACAGTTGAATTGCGCAAAAGTTCTCCTTCTTTATATATGTTTCCAATGTGCATACTAACGGTCTGTTTTGTTTGATTAAATAACTTCGCCATCTGAGCTTGCGTAAGCCAAACTGTTTCGTCCTCAAGTTTAACATCAAGCTCGATTTTTCCATCAGGAGTTTTATAGAGGATTACTTCTCCTTTTGAAGGAGTGGTTTCGAGAACATTCTTTTTCATAACGCTAATTTAATTGTTTATTATCAGTACTGTCCAAATTAATTTTGTTAAAGTCGGAACGATCCTTTGGAAAATTTTATTGTGAATAATTAAAATATTACATTGTTTTTACACTACAATGG
>JAGUYG010000054.1 GCA_020061465.1 Ignavibacteriales bacterium | reverse complement strand
TAATTTGAACGCAAAAATTAATTGGCAGTTTACAACGAAGAATGCAAGAATTAAACTAAAAAGGCTTTACCCGACACTACAATGTTGACGAGACACTAGCTCTATTTGGGATTATTTTATTATTTAAGAAGCAAAAGACGAATGATAAAATAGTAATTGCAATTCTATCATTTTTTTGGTTATGGATCGGAATCGTATATCACCTATTATTTTTCTCAATAATAAATGAAGCGGCATACATCTTCGGGATACTTTTCATTCTGCAAGGAATAATTTTTTTCTACTACGGTATAATGAAAGATCAGCTCTCGTTTACTTATCGAAAAGATATTTACAGCTTCATCGGTTTTATCTTCTTGCTTTATGCACTAATTATCTATCCGATATTGGGACATATATCCGGTCATCAATATCCTTATTCGCCAACTTTCGGATTACCGTGCCCCACAACAATTTATACATTTGGATTTCTGATGTTCATAGAAAATAAAATTTCCATCAAAATTTTGATCATACCTTTTTTATGGTCATTACTGGGGTTTAGTGCAGCAGTGCAATTATCAGTCTATGAAGATTTCGGTCTCTTAATTGCAGGAATACTTGCATCTTCATTATTGATAATCAGAAATAAAAAAATTAGCACATCGCGGCAGCCTGTTTGAAAATCTTGACTAAATAATGCTGAGAATTTCATTCTTTCAACAGACTCCAGGTTTGAATTTCATTTTATCGAAATAATTATTAGTTTAAACCAAAACTTAACGGGGAAGGTATGAAAAAGGTTAATTACATAATCGTTGTTTTTATTTTCTTCTTCTCTACTTCTCTTTTTTCTCAATCCGGTCAATTCAATGTAGAAGAGTACAAAAGCTTTTTGAATGCGCATCAAAACATGGGCACTCAAGCTTTATTAGAAATGCATTCTGCTGGTGTTTTTGAAGATAAGGCGTATGCCGCCTCCAATAATGTGCTTTACCTCGATTCAATGGAACTGAAATTTGAGCTTACCGAATATGAAAAATTTCTGCTGAATCAGCATAGTTTTGTTGTAACCGAAAGACTTGGCAGCCATTCATTCGGCCATCATCTTGCAAATATCTATCACAAGGATCTCCCATTTTTTCTTTCTACGGATGCAATACTTCACGCATTTCATATTTCGTACGACCTAATTCTGAAGGACATAGAAAAATCCGTGCTTATTCCTCAGATCAGCCAACTGCTTCAAAATATGTTCAACAAGATGAACGAACTTGAAGCGCGTTATTCAGAGAATGAAGCGATGCTGACGATGTTAAAGGATATTGACATATATCTAACTGTAGCCCGCAAATTACTGCTTTTGGAATATTCAACCACATATTATTTCGATAATAGATCGTTTGTTGAAAGCCTTGTGGCAAGCATTAATAAAGCAGAACCAAAATCTTACAAACTTTTCTCAAATACTTTACGGTCTATCGATTTCAGTCAATTTAAACCAAGAGGACATTATGCGGACGACCTGATTCTGGAAAAATATTTTAAAGCTATGATGTGGTTAGGCAGAATAGAATTCTATCTTATACCGCCAAGTTCTGCCGACAAAACTCCAAATAAGGAGGATATGATTCGCCAATCGGTTGATGCACTTTTAATTTCCGAACTTATCGATTTATCGAATTCAAAAAATTATTACGATGAAGCGGAAGAGATCATTTCCTTTTTTGTCGGGGAACAAGATAATGTTACTCTTAACAATCTTCGCAGCTTGATAGATGAGCTGAACATAAGCCGCGCAGATGAACTATTAAACGAAGAAAAGTTTGATGAATTTCAAAATACGCTTAAGAGTAAATCTTACGCATTTCAACAAATACTATCTCAAATTTTATTCAGCGATCCGACTAATCCCGACAGCATAATTCCGGCTTCGGCATTTTTGTTATTCGGTCAAAGATTTATTCCCGATTCATACGTAACCGGAAGCGTTGTGTTCGATAGAATAATTTATAACGGACAAAAAATCCGTCGTATGCTGCCTTCAACACTGGATATATTATTTGCCGCGGGTAACGATGCGGCGGCTCAACTGCTTACCCCGCAGCTTGATGAATACAAATACGCTTCCAATTTAGCTGCTTTAAGGTATCTCCTTGATTCGTATGATGATGATTTCTGGAACAGCTCTATCTACAATATGTGGTTTAATTCGATAAGAAAATTAAATCCGCCTGCCGATAGAAACACTCTTCCGCCTTTTATGAGAACCGCAGCGTGGTGGCAGCAAAAAATGAACACGCAGCTTGCATCATGGGCAGAGCTAAGACATGATAATTTACTTTATGCAAAGCAATCGTACTCAGGAGGAGTTATCTGTTCTTATCCGTATGTCTACGTCGAACCGATTCCTCATTTCTATGAACAAATGAAAAACATCACTTCGCTGATTAAGAATAAATTTGAAAACGCCGGTTTTGTGAATGAAGGTTATAAAATGGTAGTTACCAATTATTTCAATCATTTCTCTAAAGTAGCGGATACACTAATGATTATAGCCGAAAAAGAATTGGAAGGTATTCCACTGAGTGAAAATGAAAATTCATTTTTACAGAGAATTCTTTATTTGTCAAACGTATGCGGTGTAGCGTACGATGGATGGTATCCGAGATTATACCATAGCTCCGGCAGTGACGAGGATGGAATGTTAAAAAAAGATTTTATAGTAGCAGATTATCACACTGCACCGACAGATGCTTCGGGAGATATGGTTGGATGGGTTGCGCATGCAGGCACAGGCATGGTGGATTTAGCCATCATTACCGCAGAACTGCCGGGAAATTTGACTGCAGCATTCGCAGGTCCTGTATACAGTTACCACGAGTATACGACGACAAATTTTTTGCGGCTAACAGATGATGAATGGGAAAAAACATATTTAAGCTTATCACTTCGACCCGATTGGGTGAATCTTTACCTTGCCGATAAATCAGGTAATGCGCGACCAAAAGGTTCAGCACTAATAACATCTGTTGATAATGATTATCCGGTAAACAAATCAATGGATTATCGTATAACCGCTCAAAACTATCCGAATCCGTTTAATACTGAAACCCTCATAAATTTTAATATCGCAGGAGGTGCGGCAAATATTCCGGTTGAAATTAATGTTTTCGATATCCGCGGAAGAAGCATAAAACAATTACTCAAAAAAGAATTAGATACGGGTAATTATTTAGTCAGGTGGAACGGAACGAATGACGGGGGCGGCTCAGTATCAAGCGGTATATATTTATATGAAATTAAAGCAGGTCCCATGAAATACTCGGGCAAGATGAGTTTGATGAAGTGAGCATAGGAGGTGATTTAAGATGACCAATTACTCCTTAAATAAAATAATAATAATTTTATTTTTCTGGTTAATTGCAATCGCTTCCGCTCAAATATTAACCAATGCGCAAACAATTTCATTTCATAAATCTTATCCACTCGGCAGTATTGCATTCTCAGCTATTCAAACAGCGGATTCCGGTTATATTAGTGCAGGAAAAAATCAGCAAAACTCGATAATTCTAAAAACAGATAAGAAAGGGATTGTTCAATGGTTTAAATCCATTGAAACCGATAATCCTGTTCATAGAATTTATCCGGTAACTCCGACCTTAGACAACAATTATTTAGTTGTTTATTCAATACAAAAAGAAATTAATAACGAGGACATCCACTTGTTAAAATTGGATAAACTCGGAGATACATTATGGACGAAAACTTACGGTGACTCCCGGCGTGAGTTTGCATATTCTGTTCACGAGTTAAGCAACAGAGATGTTCTGATCATATTTGGAATACAGGAGCTTTTCGCTGTAAAAAAGGTCGGCTTAATTCGTACCAATGATATGGGAGAATTAATTTGGCGAAAGGAATTTTTTCTGAATAAAATATCGGGTGAGCCTTTCCATAATATCCTTTTGTCTGACGGCAGCTTGTTGATAACCGGTCAAAAAAAAATAGTTAAGTTCAATGCGGATTTTGATTCGCTGTGGGCAGTTGAGACCGATTTTACAATCAGAAGTATTTCAGCATCAAACGACGGAAGTTTCATTGCTGCCGGTTTATTAATTGTAAAGTTTGATAAAGAAGGAATTCCCGAATGGACCTTTAATCCTGGAGGAGAAGTTATATGCGGGAACATAACTTCCGATAAAGGTTTCATTTTTGCATCGACTAAAGTGAATATTACCTTTCTGACAAAACTCGATTCCGTTGGTTCGAAATTATGGGAAAGACAAATGGATTCTTATTACAACTCGATTTCTCAAACTAATGATGATGGTTATATTCTGGCAGGCATTAAAAATTCAACTTATACTCTAACTAAAACTGAAAGCACGGGCAGCTACAGACAATTGATTATTACAAAACCTAAAGGCGGAGAGGTTTATTATCCTTATGACAGAGTAACCATCACCTGGGATTTTGTTGAAGTAAATTCAATTGATATATATTTCTCACCGGACAGCGGTTTAACATGGACTGAAATTGTAAAGAACTTTTCGGCTCATTGGCGACAATACATCTGGAAAGTTCCCAATATTCTGTCAGACAATTATTTTATCAGAATCATTGACTCCGATAATCCCTTCATAGTTGATGAAAATTTTATACCATTTAAAATCGTATACAATTATGCTCTTGAACTAGTCTTTCCTAATGGCGGGGAAATATTAGCTACCTATTCGGAGAATGTAATCCTCTGGAATTGCCGCAGCGTTGAATTCGTTGACATATACTTGTCTACCGATAACGGACTGAGTTGGAATGTGATTATATCCGGATATGAAGCAATACTTCAAATCTTTAATTGGCTGTTTTTGGTTAATTCGGATAGCTGTCTAATTAAAATAGTCGATTCAAATGATGACTCGTCGTTTGATATCAGCGACTCAACCTTTAAAGTTCGCATCTATCAGGAATATGACTTTATCGCCATAAAGGAGGTGTTAATGTGGGTAGGAAATAACGGTAACGGCTCACACGATCCAAGGACAGATGGAAATGGCTTTTATTGGCCCGGCGGAATAAATGCTACAAAGTCAGCAATATTCCAAGATGGACTTCTATTCGGAGGAAAGTTTAACGGTGAAATAAGAGTAAATGGGAATACTCATAGGCAAGGCATGATGCCCGGAATTTTACTTGAAGGAAATCAACCCGACGATCCTTTCAAAACCGAATACAAAGTATTTAAGATTAGAAAGAATTGGGAGCTTCTGCCGCCCGGTTTTGAGAGAGACAAATATGAATATGATTATAACAATTGGCCCGGTGAATTGGGAGCGCCATTCATCGATAATGACCACGATGGCATTTATACAAAAGGAATAGACGAACCAAAATTTATCGGCGATGAAGTTCTGTACTATGTTAATCACAGCAACGATTCTGCACGAAGTGTATTTACCTACGGTTCTCCGCCGGTAGCACTTGAATTTAAGACAACTGTTTGGGGTTATAATAGTGACAATTGGCTGAAAGACGGAGTATTTAAAAAGTACAGAATAATAAACAAAACCGGCTCAGAAATAAAAGATATGTACCTTAGCTATTGGGCAGACGATGATTTAGGTGATGCGAATGATGATTTTGTAGGCTGCGATACAACCTTGAATTTGGCTTATACATGGAACGCAAAAAATAACGATGGCATTTACGGTACTCCCACCCCGGCAGTGGGACACATGATTGTTCAAAGTCCGCTAATAAAGAGTGTAGCGTCCGACAGTGCGCGATATCAAAATGGATGGATTAAAGGGTACAAAAATTTGGGGATGACTTCATTTGCACCAATTCACAAACATATCTCTCTAATAAATGATTTTCCGTTTGGAATATATGAAGGAACTCTTCAAGCTTATAATATAATGCAAGGATTGAAAAACAAAGGCGATTCACAAATAGATCCTCTTACGGGCGAACCTACAGTTTACGGTTTACCAGGTGATCCTGAAACCGGAACAGGTTGGTATGAAGGAGAGGGCTGGTCAGGCGGACCTTTCGCAGGGGATCGCCGGTATTCTATAAACTCAGGAGCTTTCAATATGGCGCCGGGAGACACGCAAGAAATAGTAATTGCTATATTTATGGCACAAGGAAGCGATCATAAGAATAGTGTTACACAACTGAAAGAGAAGGCAAAATTCTTTCAAAAGTTTTATGATACCGATATGGTAACGAAAGTCGAAAATGAACGGATGGTACCCTTAGAGTTTATACTTTATCAAAACTACCCCAATCCTTTTAATCCAACAACAAAAATAAAATTCTCAATTCCGTCTGCGGGTAGTCCCCTCTCCAGAGGGGCGAGGGGTGTGTTAGTTACGCTGAAAGTATTTGATATTTTAGGACGAGAAGTAACAACTCTAATCAACGAACAAAAATCCTCCGGAGTTTACGAGGTTGAATTTTCCGTAGGATCCTTTGGAGACGGAAGTAATATGGCAAGCGGAGTATATTTTTATCAATTGAGAATAAACGATTTTGTGAGCACAAAGAAAATGGTGCTTCTGCGGTAAGTGATGTTATTTGTTAACATCAAGTTTATCATGCTTTTTGAAAGTCGAGAATTACTAAGGACCAGAGGAAGCCACTAATTAACACGAATTTTCACGAATATGACCCGAATAAATTTTTAATCCAACCTTAAAATTTTCATTATTTTTGTGCCGAATCATCTAAATTTCTTAGCCTTCATTAATTTGGAATTATTCTATGCTGCAGAATTTACATCATAAATTTATTCTTCTTGAAGAAGAAAGAACAGAACTATTCACAAAACTCGAAAAGCTAGACGGGAGAATATTAAACTATAAACCTGCTGCGGATAAATGGTCAATAGTTCAGATAGTTTTCCATCTTGTTAAAACAGAAAAGTTAGTCGTTATATCCATAAATAGGGAATTGAAGAACATTGATACATCAAAAAAATTAGGAATGAAAGAAAGATTGAGCGCTTTACTTTTAAATACAGCCTTAAAAACAAATTTTAAATTCAAAGCGCCTGAGATTGTTAGAAATGTTCCGGTTGAATACGATATAAACGAATTAATAACAAAGTGGATTACGGTAAGAAACAACCTTAAACAGGCGCTCGAAAAATTAAATTCCGATTCAATAAATAAATTTGTGTTTGAACATCCCTATTCCGGTAAATTGGACGCAGTTCAGACACTTAATTTCCTTCATAACCACTTCAACCATCATTTGAAACAAATCGAAAAAATTAGCACAGAATGTTAGCCATTAATTTTTTTAGTATATCAATAACGGCATTTCAATTGATCACGAATTCCTTTTTTAACAATAATAGAACTTGTCCCAATCCAGTTGACTAATCCGAGGATCGTTCCTAAAAGTACTTCTTGGTGATTCTTAGAGTTTTCATGTCTTAGTGGCAAAGATCTAAAGAATCGAGGTTGTGTAATCAGAATGATCCTACGGAAAAGTGTAAAACGAGATTTATCTCGTTGCTGAAACATGTTAGCAAACTTCAAATTTTTGAGGGGCGAGCTGAAGCTCGCACTAAGATATTGAGTTTTCACACAGTCTCGATCCGCTGGAAAAGCTTTGTTTTTCGATGAAATTTAAACCATCAGCTACTCCCAAAGGGGTGCCTTTGGCAGAGTTAGTTCAATTCAATTTTGCTAAGATAGGTGAAATAAAAAAAATAGGGCAAGCTGCATTTACTATTAATTTAAAATAACTCTAAAGTTTCTTAACTTTGAATTAAGAAAAATTGCCCCGGTAGCTCAGTATGGATAGAGCAGCGGTTTCCTAAACCGTTTGTCGGAGGTTCGAATCCTCTCCGGGGTACTGAGAAATAATATTCATTAAACCCTTCAAAGTACGATAAAAGATCAGAGGTGCTTCACCAAAAGCAAATCCGATTCTGGCTGAGAGTCCTCTTCGTATTAGTAAGAAAAACATTTTAACCCAATTTGTTTATCAGAATTTAATAACATTACTACAAGTTAATATTTAATCATAGTTTAATAGCACAGTGTCTTTCTGATTTAATGAGAGGGCAAGGTCAAAGTATTTGAGTAAAAAACTATATCACAAAATTTATTTTTTAATTGCATAATTTCAGATAAATAAATTATTGACAAGGTGAATTACAGCAAGAAACAACCTTAAACAGCAGCTCGAAATATTAGAACAGAATGCTACTCATTAAATTTTTTTAGAATATCTACAACGGCATTCCTATGAACCATAAACATCGTTATCTTCAGCTTGATGTAATCTTCGTGATAAAAATAATAACCTTTGTTGTTGCCATTGCGCGAACCCGAGCCTGAATCCTTTATCAGGAACCAATCAGTTCCGTTTCTTTCCTGAAATCCAACAATATGAATTAGATGATCGTCGGTCGTAGTTCCATTGCTGAATCTAAACTGCCGCGCATGTTCATCGATGTACTCTGATGGAATATCGAAAGCAGGAACCACAGCGGCTTCGGCATAAGCATCATAACCGGCTTCCGATACATCCCCGCCAATGGCAATTGAATATCCTTTTTTAATTGTGTTCTTCACTATGCTCATGAATTCATCAAGCGGTACATTATAGTAATCTTTACTATGCCACCAATTATCGGGAACTTCATATTCTACTTTTTGATAATACGGCTGCTGCAGCATTGAATAGAAGCTAACATAATCATCAGGATTCATTTTTAGATATACCGACAAAAATTCTTTTGGTGAATATTCTTTCCCCTCAAATTTAAATTTATCCGGAGGCTCACCCATGTAATGATTCATAATTGCTTTTATATTATTCAACGCTTCTTCTTCATTCCAAGCATTTATAGATTTAATATGCTGAAGATAAGTATTCATCTCATTGTACATTTTACTGTGGTTGTGAAATTTTTGTCCGGGCTGCATTCCCGAATAAATTTCAAGCGGTACGGCACCATAAAGCGACCACATTCTTGTTACTGCGTTGGCTTCAGAGCCTTCAGAAAAAAATGAATTACCTCTTTCTTGAATAAACCATCTTGCCTTTTCGATATATTCCCAATAAACTGTGAACATTTCGGAGAGTTTAATTTCCTTTCCGAAAATACGATATACTTCCGATTCCAGAAAAGAAGTTGTTGCAAAAGCCCAGCATGTTCCTGTTTGTCCTTGTGAAATAGGTTCATTGTACCAGAATGTTTCGAACTCATCGATTGAGGTAGGAATATCCATTCCGCTGAGATCCAGCTTAAAGGATTTCTTCGGCGGCTTTTCTGGATTTTCGAATTCGTCGATAGCTTTAAGAATTTCATCATAGAATCCTTCTTTTGGCTTAACGAATATGCCTTTATCAACGCTTTTTGTTTGAGATAATAATTGAGCTGAAAAAATTAAAGGCAGTAACAATAAAAAAATGAATAGTTTTTTCATCTTATCCCCGGATGATGTTAAAAATTTAAATTGTTTGGTTTTAATATACTCTTGAGGTACTAAAAATAAAATTATTGATTAAAAAGAATTGTGCTGAAATGTCAACAACTTTGAAATTTAAATTTTCCTCCAGAACTATTTATTAAGTTACCTTACGTTAAAAAATCGAACTCATCCCCCTCACCCCTGCACAGCATCCTTTGGACTTCTCTTGCCAAGAGAAGGGGGACGGGGGGTTGTCCAAAGGACTCTTTGAGAGTTTTTCTCAATTACAGTAAATTCTGCGTAAAGTGACTTATAAATTCATTTTATGTATAAAGCTATCATGATCTTATTATCGTTCTCGCTCTTTTCCTTAATCATAAAATAGCATAACCAGAACCCAAAAGATTAATTACGTTTTTATTTTTTTTCTGATTATTAAAAACAATATGGTTATCCCTCATAAAGATCCTTCAGATGAAAATTATTTCGTGAAGGATCTGAAGCCAGTGACCTTTCCCGAAAGCATTTCCTAAGGAACCTTCGGTCGGGATCATTTTGACAAGGTATAAGCAGTGTTGGTAAGGCGAATTACCAGACTCAATTTCTATTCTGTATTTGATATGGAGGAAATCTTCTCTGCCTCAAAAACTCTGGCAAGTACATATCCGAGTATTACTCCCACAAGACCTGTTAGAGAGATTAAAATAATTGCGGACATCGTGAAGGTCCAGAATAAAAACTTAACCGGTACTTCGGCAGTGTTTTGAACTATGAAAATAAATAACAATATGAACAATGCAATAAGTGTGATTAATTTTGCTTTCATAGGTTCCTCTTAATGATTGTTGATAAAATTATGTTAATATCTTAAGATAGCTGCTACTCTTTGATGAATTGTGAGTTTACCGTTTTCTACAAAAGCGGCTTTACCGCCTTTTTGAATAACCGATTCGATTAATTCATCCACAGCATCGTCAATTACTCCGGGTTGATCGGGCTTCTCAGCCGGATAAAGTGTCAGTCCGTCATCACCAAGCTGTGCGGGATAATGGAAGTCTTTTTCGACAAGCAAAGTATGGCATCTGCCTTCATTCGCTCTGCGCCAGCACTGTTGAATTCCCGAAGCGTATTTATTAGCACTAACGGCTTTTCCCAGTTCGTTTAACAAAACCAGCTTATTTTTTTCAATTGCATCTGATACAAGAGGCCAAACCAGTTTTGCCAATTCATGCGGAGATGTTTTATCATACGAACCTTCAAGCTGTGCAATAATGTGCTGCTTATTTTCCGATACTTCATTATAAAAAGAAAGATATCTTTGTACGCCGGTTACCGCTATCGGCATAGGTTCGGATGAATTGAGAGACTTTAATACACGGTCAATTTGTCTAAAGAAATGTTTGCTCTTCTCATCTCTGTAAGCAGAAATATTTGTAATCTCTCCGACTCTCAGCGGTTCATCCCAGGTCGTCTTCTGGAAATAAGCAGGAAAGTTTTCGTTTACAACCTCGATTAGTTGATCTCTTAAACCTTCATAAAAACGCGTCGGTTTCTCACTTAAAACCAGCACCCAATACTTAGGACTTCGGTTAAGAGTATAAACTAAATCCCGCGTAGCAAATGTTTCGTCAATTATCAATTGCTCTTTAACAGGAAAAGGAAGGTCGAACTTACCCGCATAATTTTTATTTACGAAAATCGCCACTCCATCGAGTGTATAATTATGCTCAATTTCCTCTGCTATTGAGTTTATCTGTTTAACTATCGGATTCACTTCCCTCTGGCTGAATTCCTCGGATAATCTGTGTTCGGTTTCCTTAATTAAATTTTTTAATCGGATTGCATCCTGTTTATTTTGAGGTGCAGTTCTATGCGTTGGTAAAATTATTGAAATGCACGGGTACTCTTTGTAAGACATTAATTTTAATACATCATTTCGGTTCATTTTTGCCTCTCAGTATAAGTTGAAGAAATAAATGCGTCAGTAAAAATATATATCACATAATTTACATACTATACAAATAATTAATTGTCAAGCTATTTTTTATAAAATTAAGACGGATGAATGGGAGTAATAATTTCTTTCACTCTTTCGATATTATTTTTGTTAACCAGTATTAAAAGTGCATCCCCGGTTTCTAAGATGGTACCTCCCCCGGGGATTATGCACTTCTCGTTTCTCCAAATCATAACGATTCTGCTATCGGCGGGAAAGTCTAATTCAGCTAAAGTTTTCCCGGTTATTTGTGAATTGTACGGAATGATTAAATCTATTACCTCAGTATCACTATCCTCCGAAGGATTAAATTCCATAGGATAACTTATTTTTGGCTTAAAAGGTTCATCTAACTTTAACCATTTTGCTGCCAACGGAAGTGACCAGCCTTGCAGAAGTGCAGAAGTTATCACTATAAAGAAGACTACGTTAAAAATCATCTCAGCATCTGGCAATCCGGCTAACATAGGAAATGTTGCCAAAATAATCGGAACTGCTCCACGCAAACCTACCCACGAGATAAGGGTCATTTCTCTCCAATTAAGTTTTAACAATGAAAGGCTTAAAAAAACACTTAGCGGACGTGCAACAAAAATTAGAAATAGTGAAATCAAAAGCCCCAAACCGATAACCGCAATAATTTGATTGGGAAATACTAAAAGCCCCAATGTTAAAAACATTGCTATTTGACTAAGCCATGCTAAGCCGTCAAAAAATCTTATCATACTTCTTTTTTGTACGAAGGAACTGTTTCCGACGACTAAACCCAAAATGTAAACCGCTAAAAAACCGCTGCCGTTCAATAAAGTTGTAAAACCAAATACCAGAATTGCAAATGCTAAAGTAAAAACAGGGTAAATTCCTTCATAAGAGAATTTTAGTTGGTTTATTAATATTACCAAGCCCTTCCCGAATAAGAAACCGAAAGCAGAGCCTAAACCCATTTGAAAAATAAAAAGCAGTGCAATATCCAAAACGGTTTTTTCAGGTATTGTTAAAAGTTGAATACAGCCAACGGTCAGAAATACCGCCATCGGGTCATTACTTCCCGATTCAAGCTCAAGAATTGATTTTACTTTTCCTTTTAAGCTTATGTTTTTAGAACGGAGAATAGAGAACACTGCTGCAGCATCAGTGGATGAGATGATAGAGCCGATTAAAAGCCCTAAAATAAATCTGAAATCAAAAAAAACTGTTAGGAAAACTGCAATAAAAATAGAGGTTAAGAAAACGCCGGCTGTAGATAATGAAACTGCATGCCATGCAGTATGCTTTACTGATTTCCAATTGGTATCTAAGCCTCCGGCAAAGAGAATGAATATAAGCGCAATTATACCAATTGATTGAGCAAAACCGGCATCGTCAAAATAAATTCCTCCGGGTCCCTCGGAACCTGCGAGAATCCCTACGCCAATAAACAAGATTAACGTCGGAACGCCAAGGTTATCGAATAATTTTGCAATGGCGATGCTAAGTATAATAAGAGAAGCACCAATTATTAAAATGTATTCAATAGCTATCATATATTATTCTAAGGGTATCAGGCGGTTATATTCAATCCGCTTTTTATGTGAACATCGCGCTGTGGAAATGGAATTTCCACACCATGCTCTTTAAATTTATTGAATATTTCAAAATACAACTGACTCTTTAAAACTCCCGGACGGGTGATATATTTCGTAGTCCACACTCTTAAATTGAAATTTAACGAACTGTCGCCAAACTCTTCAAAAAGAACATCCGGGGCAGGGTCTTTATTTACGCCGGAATTATTATCGGCAACTTCTAATAAAAGTTTTTTTACTTTTTCCGGGTCCTCTTTGTAGGAAACTCCCACTGGAAAATTAAAGCGAATGTTTCTATCGTGATGACTCCAATTAATTACAGTAGAAGAAATAAATTCGGAATTGGGTACTATGATAGAAATATTATCATTTGTTACTACAGTAGTAGCTCGCATTGAAACGTTCACAACATCTCCGGCTATTTGTCCTACTTCAATTCTATCGCCTACTTTAATCGGTCGTTCAAATAAAATAATTATCCCGCTTACGAAATTGTTTGTAATATTTTGAAGACCAAAACCGATACCTACACCCAAAGCACCGAGTAAGATTGTAACGGTGCTAAGTTGAATCCCTACTGTTTGCAGAATGATGATCAAGCCTAAGACTAAAACTAGATAGCGAAAGATGGTTCCGAAAGCAATACGAATCCCAAGTTCGAGATTTATTTTGCTTAACAGTTTATAAACCAGCCATTTTCTTAACTTGCCAGATAAATAGAAGAGGAGAAATGTAAATGCTATTAAATAGACTATAGTCCAAAGAGTTATTTCCGAAGTGCCGATGCTTGTTATCGGAACGTTAAAAAATTCTTTAATCTCGTTATAAATATTTTTTACATTATTCATTTGTTTTACCTCAAAACGGAAATATTATGGGAATAAATATAGTTGCCAAAATCCAAAAAATAATATTAAGCGGGGTGCCGACTATTAGAAAATCTTTGAACTTATATTGCCCCACGCCAAAAATCATAGTATTTGTTTGATAACCAACCGGCGTCATAAAGCTGGCTGAAGCCGCGAATGTTACTGCCATTAAAAAAGGACGCGGGTCTACATTCATTGAGACTGCAGTTGCAATAGCAATCGGGGCTAATAGTACCGCAGTTGCGTTATTCGACATCGTCTCCGTTAACAAAGATGTTAGTAAATAAAATGCTGAAACAATTGCTACCGGTCCTAACGCACCTAAAAAGGATATTAACAAATTTGATACTAAAAGTGCTGTGCCCGTTTTTTCGAGCGCAATACCTAACGATAAAATTCCGCCTAATAAAAAGATCACTTTCCACTCAATAGCTTTGTAAGCCTCTTCCAGTGTAATACACCTTGTCATGATTAGAAGCGTTGCCCCAATAATAGCACTTACTAGGATAGGAAGTATATTCATAGCTGCCGTAACAATTACTCCAGCTACAATTGAAATAGCGATAAGCATTTTGTTCTTTCTGAATTTAGGTATTCCCAACTCTGAAATCAGAACAAAATTCTTATCAACTTTTAAACGCTCAAATTGGTCGGTACGTATCTCGATTAAAAGAGCGTCGCCGGCTTTAAGCGGAATATCGGCAAAACCGGCTTGCATTAATTGTCCCCGATGTCTTATTGCCAGAGCAGTTGCTAAAAACTTATTGCGGAAATTGGAACTTTTAAGTGTTTTACCTTCTAATTCGGAATTTGGCGCAATTACGGCTTCAACAAGCATAGCATCTTCGGAGTGAAAATCCAGGTCTTCCCACTTAGTGTGCGGTTTAAGTTCAATTCCTACTCTTTCTTTCAGCTTTTGAATTTTCTTTACGTCGCATCTTACTCTTAGCACATCATTAGCACGGAGAATTGTTCTTGAAGGCGGCAGGTAAAGACGATGGTCGTCTCTTATCACTTCTATTATATCTATATCCAATTCCTTAACGAGAGGAGACTCAGCTAATTTTTTCCCGACAGATTTTGCTTCAGGCAGAAGAACTATATCGGTAATATAATCGGTCATCTCAAATTCTTTAGTAAGATCGCCTTCACCTCTTCTATCCGGAATTAATTTTACGCCGATGAACATCATATACAACATTCCTACAAAAAAGAAAATAATTCCTAACGGTGCAAATTCGAACATGCCGAATGGGCGTTCGCCATATTGAACAGCTATAGAACTAACAAGAATATTTGTTGACGTTCCGATTAAAGTACACACCCCCCCAAACATAGAAGCAAATGATATAGGCATCAGCAGCTTTGATGCACTTAAATTATTCTCTGATGCAGCCATCAATAAGATAGGAATGAAAACAGCGACAACGGGAGTATTATTTATGAAGCCTGAAGTTATTCCGACAGTGATCATAGTAATTGCAAGTGCAAGCCAAAAATTTATTTTGAACAGCTTTACAGTTAAATTGCCTAAGTAACCGACGGCCCCGGTTTTGTTTAACGCAAAGCTGATGATGAACATCGCTCCCACAGTGATTGTGGCTGTGTTACTAAATCCTGAAATACCTTCTGCGGGTGTGATTATTCCTGAAATTAACAGTACCGCCATAACAGTAATCGCAACCAGGTCAACAGGTAATTTTTCTGTAGCAAATAATGTGATTGCAAGAATCACTACTCCCAAAACAATTACTATTTCTATGGTCATACCGAATTCCTATTTGAATGTTTATACTTATTTAGCAGCAACAAACGGAAAAAATACAGGGATCAATAAAGTAGCCAGGAGCCAAAATATCAAGTTTAACGGTGCGCCAATCTTAAAGAAATCTGAAAATTTATAAAGCCCCACTCCGTAAATCATCGTATTGGTTTGATATCCTACCGGCGTCATAAAACTTGCAGAAGCAGCGAACATAACGGTAATAAGAAAAGGACGGGGATCAAGCCCCAATGCAGCTGCAACCGATATTGCGATAGGAGCCAATAAAATTGCAGTAGCGTTGTTCGACATAGTTTCTGTTAAAAGTGTAGTAAGTAAATAAAAAGCAGAAAGGATTGCAACCGGACCTAAATAACCCAACCCGGAAATTATTATGTTAGATAAAAATACCGCCGCCCCGCTTTTTTCGAGAGCCAAACCCATTGACAAAGCGCCGGCTAATAAAAAAATTACTTTCCATTCTATGGACTGATATGCTTCTTCAAGCTTAACACAGCCCGAAAGAATTAATAATATTGAACCAAGTACTGCACTCAACATTATCGGAAACACGTTAAATGTAGCAGTAAGAATTACGCCTGCTATGATTAGTACAGCCAATTTCATTTTAGATTTTCTAAAACGAGGTAGTCCAATCTCTGAAACAAAAACAAATGCATTATTTGCTTTTAACTGATCGAATGAAGATGCTCTTACTTCAATTAAAAGTGCGTCGCCGGCATTAAGTATTGTGGAGCCAAGCTTTTGATGCATCAATTCTCCCCGATGCCTGATTGCTAGAACTGTAGCATTAAAAACATTCCGAAAATTCAGGCTCTTTAATGTTTTACCTATAAGCGATGAGTTAGGAGCGATAATGGCTTCAACCAAAACCATATCTTCGGATTGAAGATCCTTATCGCGAAGCTTAACATGCGGCTTTAATACTATCCCTTCTCTTTCCTTCAGCATTTGAATTTTTTTCACATCGCATCTTACGCGAAGCGTATCGTTAGCTAATAAATACGTTTGTCCGGTAGGTATTACTACCCGATTATCACCTCGTATTACTTCTAGGATGTCTATATCAAGCTCTTTAACTAATGGCGAGTCAATAACTTTAGTTCCTACCGATTTTGCATTTGGTAAAAGAACTATCTCTGTTAAGTAATCGCCCATGCCGAATGTTTCGGTAAGATTTTTTTCCGATCTTCTGTTTGGAATAAAGCGGACTCCTGTAAGGCTCATATAAATTAAACCGACGGCAAAAAAGATAAGACCTAACAAAGTAAATTCGAACATACCGAATGCTGGTTGATTATGTTCAACTGCAATTGCGCTTACTAAAATATTAGTGGAAGTTCCGATTAACGTGCAAACTCCGCCGAACATAGATGCAAATGAAAGCGGCATTAATAGTTTTGAAGGGCTAATATTATTATCGCGCGCCACACCTAACAAAAGTGGAATAAAAACTGCGACAACAGGTGTATTATTAATAAATGCAGAGATTATCCCCGCGGCTGCCATCATAGTGATAATGGCAATCCAAAAGTTATGTTTAAACAACCGGGTAGAAAATTTTCCTATTGAGTTAACTGCACCTGTCTTAAAAAGTGCTGCGCTAATAATAAACATTGCCCCTACCGTAATAGTTGCACTATTGCTGAAACCGGAAATTCCTTCTTCGATTGTAAGAATACCGCTGACAACTAAAACTGCCATAATCATTAAAGCAGATAAATCTATGGAGAGTTTTTCAGTTGTGAACAGAATTATTGCAAGCAGAACCACTCCCAATACAAATGCAATTTCGAATGTCAAATGCTTTCCGGTTGTAACTGTTATAAAATAGGTTTTAATTTTGAAGGCAAATTATAAAATTCTTGATTATGTCAAAATATTTTTCTTTTGTTGAACACATCGAAAACCCTCAAAATCTTATAATGAAAGGCAGAGGCAGCAATTGACCCCCGAAATAATGCTGGTTTTTGGAATACTTATCCTGGCTCTTTTCCTTTTTGCGACAGGGATAATCCGGATGGACGTGACTGCTCTTTTAATTTTATCGGTTTTAGCATTAAGCGGTTTAATTACTCCATCCGATGCAGTATCAGGTTTCAGCAATCCTGCAGTAATTACTATATGGGCTATGTTCATTTTGGGTGCAGGATTAACACGTACAAACGTTGCATATCAATTGGGGAGCTTAGTTATTAAATATTCGGGTAAAGGTGAAGCTCGATTAATCATTATGATTATGCTTGTCTCGGGGCTTTTATCTGCCTTCATGAATAACATAGGTGTTGCAGCAATAATGCTTCCGGTGGTAATGAGTGTTGCGAGGCGGACTTCTGTACTCCCTTCACGACTTCTAATGCCGATGGCGTTCGGTACATTATTGGGAGGTTATACCACTCTCTTGACAACGATAAATTTACTTATAAGCGATGCTTTGAATGTACATGGATTCGGTTCATTCAAATTATTCGACTTTGCACCGGTAGGCATATTTGTGTTAGCGGGAGGAATTATTTTCGTCGGCTTTTTTGGCAGAAGGCTTCTCCCCAAAAGAGATTTAGTAAAAGAAGCCGTTGGAAAAGATGTAAACCTGCGCGATCTCTACTCACTTCAGGAAAGAACCTGTATAATGAAAGTGCCGCAAGGATCGGTGTTGGCGGGTAAATCAATAGCCGATACGCATCTTGGCTCGGCAGCCGGATTAACGGTGCTTGCATTAATTCATAACGGTAAAACACAATTAGCCCCGCCGCCGGATACAGTGCTGCGTGAAAATGATAAATTAATAATTGAAGGAAGATTAGAACGCTTTAAAGAATTTCGCGGCTGGCTTAATCTTCATATAGAACCTGAAGAAATCTTGTATGAAAATTTGGTTTCGGATAAAATAAAATTAGCCGAGATAAGAATATCTCCTGATTCCACTTTGATTAATAAGACGGTTTATGAAACTAATTTCCGGCGGCAATACGGGGTAAATGTTTTAGCAGTAAAGAGAAATTCCGAAATTAGAAGAAGCCGTCTGCCTGATTATTCACTAAAAGAAGGCGATTTGCTGTTGATCCAAGGTTCTGAAGATAAGCTTGATTTGATAAAGGATGACAGCGATTTTGATTCATTCAACAGAATAAAAAATGAAGAGCTTACTATCACCTATCATCTTCAAGATAGGATGTTTGCAGTAACAGTTCCACATCATTCGGAACTGATAAATAAATCGCTTTCTAAAAGCCGGATGGGAGCGGTGTTTGGTTTAAGAGTTTTAGCAATTTTTAGAAATAATGAATCCATCATAATGCCGGACCCTGAAGTTGAACTACTTTCCGGTGATAAATTATTAGTGGAGGGACGAAAAGACAATTTGGAAATTTTACGCGGGCTGCAGGAATTAGAAATTGAAGAAGAAGAATCGCCGGATTTAACTGCATTGGAAACAGACCAGGTTGGTTTGATTGAAGCGACGCTTTCACCGCGATCAAGTTTAGCAGGGAAGACACTTCGCGAAATTCATTTTAGAAGCAAGTACGGAATGCAGGTAATTGCTATTTGGCGCGAAGGAAGAGCATACCGAACCAATTTGAGAGATATGCCCATAAAATTTGGCGACGGTCTGCTGATATTGGGCAGACGGGATAAATTGCAAATGCTTCGCAGCGAACCGGATTTTATAGTTCTTTCTTACGGTGAAAAGGAAATTCGCCAGCCTAAAAAAGCACCGTTGGCTGCAATAATTATGGCAGCAGTTTTAATTCCGGTAATCTTTAATCTTATTCCTATATCGATAGCGGCAGTTACCGGCGCTGTTCTAATGATTCTTACTAATTGCTTAACAATTGAAGATGCATATCGTTCAATCGATTGGCGGTCGGTATTTTTAATAGCAGGTATGCTTCCATTAGGAATTGCAATGCAGCAAACAGGCGCAGTTGAATTAATTGCTCAGCAAGTTTCTGCTTGGGATACGGCACTTGGACCGTGGGGAATAATAATAGCAGTATTTATAGTAACAGTAGTTGCTTCAACTGTAATACCCACAGCCGCTCTTATTGTAATGTTAGCCCCGATTATGCTTACTATTTCTTCCGAGCTGGGAGTTTCTCCTTACAGTTTTATGATGGCACTTTCAATTGCCGGTTCAACAAGTTTCCTCAGTCCTATTTCACACCCTGCAAATGTGTTGGTAATGGGACCTGGTGGATATCAATTTTCCGATTATCTTAAGCTTGGCTTGCCGTTAACGTTAGTAGTAATGGTTATTGGTTTGCTGATGCTGTCAGTCTTTTGGCCGCTGTATCCGTAGAGTTTCTACACTAACGCTACACAACGTTTAATAATTTAGTATTCATTGTAAAGAAAGATTTTCATATTAAAATGTGAAAATTAAGGGAATATATTTTCCCGTTGATCAATCACTCTTGTTTGCACGCTAAAGTTATAGCTTAAAACTGGATTGGAATGTAGAATGAGAAAAACCAGTATTACAATACTGAGTATGCCTGATTCATCAGCAGATTATGTTGTTCTTTACAATCTTATTCTAATTCCTGCATTTAATAAGAGACTGTTTAAGTTAATACGGCTATCAAATATTAATTTATTAGAATACTGATCTTCTAACTCAACTTCATACTTTAGATTTGTTATTCTATAACTTAAATCAAAATAAATTGAAAACGTTGTTTCTGTTCTAAACCCTAAGATAATATTATAGGTTAAAGCATTTTGAGGATTTTTTGATCTTACATAATATTTACTTTCAATAATCTGAACATTACCTGATCGGTCGATATTTATAAAATTATAACCTAATCCAATTCCCGCATATATACGTCCCTTACCTTGGAAAGGAAGAAATAGTATTTCACTTTCAACTATTTTAAAGGTATGTGTATATCCTCCTAAATATAATGAGTTAAAGAACGGAGCATTATAGACTTTCGTTGATATTCGAATTGAAAATGGACTTGAATTCGGTTCATATTCACCAAAAACACCTAATCCAATCCCTGTCAAAGATTTGGTGTTCCAGATGCTTATAGAGCCACTTCCACCAATAAATATTTTTTGAGCAAATAATATATTTGATATTAGCATTAAAAATAAAAATGTAAATTTAGTTTTCATTACTATCCATAGACTTAATAAGGTTGGTAAAAAACTTCTCTTACATCACTCATAGGCCAAATTTTATATAAGTACCATCCATCCGGAAGGCTTCTATCACAATCACACGGATTAGGATAATAACAT
>JAGUYG010000069.1 GCA_020061465.1 Ignavibacteriales bacterium | reverse complement strand
CTCACTCTGCCAAAGGCATCCCTTTGGATAATCTCTCTCTTAAAAAGAGAGAGACTTATCCGTAGGATCTTTAGATTGTCAATAAAACCTTATATGACTGTGTTCTGATTTACCTGGCAGTAGACAGGCAGAATATTTAACACAAGTCATAAGTTTTAATCATAAAGATCCTTTGGATAAGCCCTTCTCTTTTTAAGAGAAGGGTGGGGATGAGTTCCATTGTAGTGTAAAAACAGTGTAATATTTTAATTATTCACAATTAATTTTTCCAAAGGATCGTTCCGACTTTAACAAAATTAATTTGGACAGTACTGATAAAAATAAATTAGTTATGTTAGAGTAAAAGTTGATCTGATTAAGAGAACTTAACTACAAAACAAAATATTCAGCCAACTAATTCAAACGAAAGTAAAGCATTTTAAATAATGTTGCCTTGACGTGAATAAATTAGTTAACTTTGCATTTCAATTAGGGAAAAGAGAAAGCGGCTCAATTTTTTGCGGCATCATTAAACAACAAATTCGTTACAATCATTAAACTGAATTAACTAATGAGTGAAGAACAAAAATCAAAAGACGTTCGTTTTTCGGACTACCTCTACATCCTTTATAAGTGGCGGAAATTTTTAATAATTAACCTCTTAATCATTACTGCAATTTCGGTTGGGGTTTCATTCCTCATACCGGTTAAATATAAAGCTACATCGGTAGTAATAGTGCCTCCTGAAAGTTCGTTTGGTTTAGGAGGATTAGCAGGCTTAGTAGGAGGCAAATCGAGTGCAGCATCGCTTGGCTCGAAGCTGCTTGGAGTGTCGGGCAGTTCGGAAGATGTGCTGCTCGGTATTTTGAACAGCCGGACAGCCCTTACAAGTGTTATCGAAAAGTATAGTTTAAAGGATTATTATGAAATTACAGACGGCAATATGGATAAAATTCTTAAAGCCTTTTCGAATGATTTATCCTTCGAACCGAATGAGTTTGGTATGATTGAAATTAGTGTGATTAACAAAAGCCCGGAATTAAGCGCTGAAATAGCAAATCACTTTTACTATCTTCTTGATAGTTTAAACATTCAATTGAATATTGAGCAGGCAAAAAACAATAGAATTTTTATTGAACAAAGGTATTTTCAAAACCTTACCGATTTGAAGCAAGCCGAAGATTCACTATATAATTTCCAGAAAAAGTATGGAATAGTTGCCGTCCCTGAACAATTAGAGGTTGCCGTTAAAGCATCCGCCGAAATAGAAGCGCAGCTTGCCGCAAAAGAAATGGCTGCTTTTTTTATGAAACAGCAATTTGGGGAACATTCACCTCATTACCAGGGAGCCTTGTTGGAAGTAAATTTATTGAAAGATAGAGTTAAAGAATTAAAAAATGCCGATAAGCTTACAACACTTACAAATGTTTTATTTCCATTTAAAAAAATGCCGGATATATCGATACAATATCTACGAGCATTCAGAGAAGTAGAAATACAGCAAACCATTTTAGAAATAATAGTTCCGCTTTACGAGCAGGCAAAAGTAGAAGAGCAAAAAAGCATTCCAACAGTATTTTTATTGGATAAGGCTGTTCCGCCGCAGTTGAAGGATTCGCCGAAGAAGGCACTCATTGTTTTAATCGCTACTTTTTTAGGTTTCTTTGCACTCATTGCTATAATCTTTATAGGTGAAAGAAATACTTCATTAAGCCAGTACCGGAATCCATTAGAAGAAAAATCCGCCAGGTTTTATATAAAAGTTCTAAGATTTTATAGAATGAAATTCTAGATGCCATGTCAATTTTTATAGTTATTCTAATTGGTATAATTTCAATTCTTGTAAGCAAACATCTTTTTAAAAAATGGTTTAATCCGCTTTCTACTTATTCTCTCATTTGGACTATAGTCGTTACCCTTTATGAACTTAAGTTTATGGCTTATGTAGATTTGAATTTCAATACCTGGCTGATAAGCATAGGGGCATTTTTATTCTTTTTCTTCGGGATTTTAACTGTTTTTGTTTCCCGTGATTCTCTTGGTAAAAAAAACGATCTAAACTCTTTTGTTGAAAAGGAAGGTTCGGAGATAAAACTATTAGCCGATGGTGGTACTGTTTTAAAATATGCACTTTTGATAACTTCCTTTCTAGGATTACTCGGAGCGCTGCAGCATTGGTATGTATTAATACAAAAATTTGGCAGTGTAGCAAATGTGCTTATTTATGCAAATTTAGTTTACAGCATACGCGTTGAAGGAGAGATTGAAGGACTTATCCCTTACTTATACATATTTGGATATGTTGCTGTCTTTTTAAGTGGAATTTACACTGCTCATAAAAATAAATTTACTTTTCTTTCATTTCTTCCTCTCATTATTATTAGTCTGAAAGAAATAGCAAGTGTTGGGAGGATGGGATTGTTATTTGGATTAATAGAGTTTATTACAGTCTTCTTCCTTTTTCGACATTTAATTTTCCTTCATGATCAAAGCAAGAAAAAACAAAGCAGCCGAAATTTTATAATTGCCGGAATTCTCTTGCTGGTAATATTTATCGGCAGCGCATCTCTCGTTCGTTCTATGAGGGGATCGATAGAGAGCTTCAAACAATCCTCTGCACAGCTAAATAAGCTTAAAGACAATGTGATATTAACTCCTTCAATTTATCTTTATTTTAGTGCTCATATTGGTGTATTCAGCAAGTATTATGAATATCAAAACGAAAAGGCTTTATGGGGAGAGAATACCTTCATGCCAATATATAATTTTCTATCAAAGTTTGATGTTATCGAGCATCCGGATTTCTACCAAAAAGGATACTATGTTCCAATGTGGACGAATACGGGAACATATTTACGAGAGGTTCACTCAGATTTTGGGAATATGGGGTTAATTATTGTTCCATATCTTCTCGGGTTTATGTCAGCTTTCTTTTGGATCAATTTCTATGAAAAGCGAAGAACTATATATTTCGTTATTCTTGTATTTATTAATATTATAATTGGTTTTTCTTTTTTAATGATGATTACAAGGGCTGCAGTGTGGCTGTTAAGTTTTATATTCTTGCTTTTCACATTACCTATGTTAGAACGCTTATCCGAAAAAACCGCCCGAAGCAAAATTCACTTAAAATAAACTTGAATGTATTTGGAAACACCACCACTAAAAAAAATTACCAGGAATGTATTTTCTATAGTTGTCGGGCAAGGAACTTCATTGCTTCTTAACTTTCTCTCAATTCCTTTAATGGCAAGATACCTTGGTGTTGGAGATTTTGGAAATTTTAATTATTTGCTTGCAATTTCTGCTTTACTGTCGAAGTTGGTTGATTTTGGATTAACGCCTATTGTTTTTAGAGAGACTTCCCGGAACAAAAATGACTATTCATTTATTCATTCTGCAATCCTATTGCGTTTAATAATGCTGGTGCTTGTTGTTGTTTTGTTCAACATAACTGCAGCACTTTTGCAAGTTTCAACTATAGAAATTTTGTTATGCAATATGATGATGATTAATGTGATCATTTCTTCTAAATTTCAAAATATAAGAGAGATTCTTGATATACCCTTTAAAGTTGAATTGAAAATGCACTACCCGATGGCTGTTGCGGCTTTTGATAATCTGCTTTTTTTAATATTTGTTCTTTTAGCTCCGCAATTCGGGGGAGGCTTAAACTATTTTGTAACTGTTTATATAATATCGAACATACCGGGTTTTTTATTTATAATTTTTATGCTGAAGAGAAAATTCGAGTTTAAGCTAAATCTGGCTACGCAAAGAATTAGTTATTTAGTAAAAGAATCTTTACCTATTTATGGATACGTAATTCTGATTACCATTTTTTCACAAGTAGATATTCTTTTTCTTAAAAACTTCAACTCGGAATATGCTACAGGTATTTATTCTGCCGCAATGAAGTTGACAATTCCGTTCAGTATACTTCCATCAGCGATTGTTGCAACTATATTCCCAATAATTGTTAAAAACCGGGGGATAAATGATGAGCAGAATCGAAAAACAATTTTGATTAGCTTTAAATTATTATTGCTTATTTCAGCAACTCTTGCACTTGCCGGTTCATTTAAAGCTTCTGAAATAATGACGTTTATATTTGGCGCGCAATACCACGAATCCGGCACACCAATGATCTTACTTTTTTGGGCGCAAGTATTCCTATTCTACAATTATTTAGCTTTGGATTTATTTACCGCGTTTAATAGGCAGTCTTACACTCTCTTTTATGGTGGTATTATAGTAGTTACAAACGTATCATTTCTTTTATTACTATTACCGCAAAGTACCTATGTTGGGGTTGGTATTGCTAAGTTAGTGTCAACTTTTATTGGCTTTTTATTTTTATCATTATCGGCGTATAAATTAAAGATGAGTTTTAAATTTTTAGATATTCGTATTATTGGGTGGATCATATTAGCAGCTTCATCAATTTATGTTGCAAGCGTTCTTCCATTGTTTCCGTATTTATTAATAACTTCAATAATTATACTTATGTACGCAAAACTGCTCAAATACTTTTCGGACGAAGAAATTCTTTTGCTATTTAAACTATTTAACAAAGAAAAATGGGGACAGAAATTAATTCGCAAATAGACGTTTCAATCATCATAGTTAATTATAACAAGTTTAGCTTGTTAAGCAATTGCTTAAATTCTATCTATAAGCATTCGAAAGAAATTTCTTTTGAAGTAATTGTGGTTGATAATAACTCTACTGAAGGAGATGTAGAGAAGATAATCTCTAACTATCCAAATTTATCTCTCATCAAAAATGAAACAAATAGGGGCTTTGCCGCAGCAAATAATCAAGGTTTGAAAATCGCACAAGGGAAATTTATTCTTTTCTTAAATAACGACACTGTTTTCATTGAGAATACAATAAAAAAATTAATTGATTTTCTGGAAGAGAAAGATGAAATGACGCTTGTAGGCTGTAAGCTCCTCAATGAAGATTTATCCCATCAAGTTTCCATAGTTGATTTTGATGATCTATGGAATTTAATTGGCGAAAATTTTTTCATGTACCTGTTGTTTCCTAAAAATAAAATGTTAAACCGTTATCACCATAATTATAAAATTGTGAACGAACCGATTGAAGTTGATGTGGTAAAGGGCGCCTTCATCTTCGGTTATACGAAAGCATTGAAAGAAATTGGCGGATTTGATGAGAAATTCTTTTTCTACTCGGAAGAAAATGATTTGTGCTTCCGATTTAAGCAGAGAGGTGGAAAAGTATTTTATTTCCCCGGTACCTCAATAATTCATTTAGGAGGAGCGAGTACGGATGCAATCCCATGGTTCATGTTTATGAATTTAAGCCGGGCTAAAATTCAGTTCTTTCAAAAACATTTTAAGGGTCTCAAATTTATTTTAGCTCTAATTATCCACTTCACGGGAATTTTCATCCGTGTTCCGCTCTACTTTATTCTGGGTATCGTTTCATTGAATAAAAATTTGATAAAGAAATCATTTTATTTCTTTAGACTGTTATTCGTATATCCGAGTAACTCATTTAAATAGAATTAATAAACGGAATTGTTATTTCATGAAAAAAATATTAGTAATTTTCGGCACGCGTCCCGAAGCTATTAAGCTCGCACCTGTTATTTACCAATTAAAAAAAGAAAAAAAGATTAAAACCATAGTTTGCTCTACCGGACAGCATAGGGAAATGCTCAAGCAAGTGCTCGATATATTTAAGCTGAAAATTGATCACGACCTGGATTTGATGAAACCTAATCAAGACCTGTATGACATAACGGTTCATTCAACGGCAAAATTAAAAAAGGTATTGAAAGATTTATCGCCTCATCTGATGCTCGTGCAAGGCGATACTACTACTGCTTTTGTTTCGGCTCTATCAGCCTTTTATTCTAAGATTAAAATCGGACATGTAGAAGCAGGCTTAAGAAGTTACAATATTTACAGCCCCTATCCCGAAGAAGCCAACCGACGATTTATTTCTGTGTTAACAGATCTTCATTTTGCACCGACACAAGATGCAAGGCAAAATCTTTTATCCGAGGGAATACCCGATAAAAAAATATTTGTTACAGGTAATACGGTTATCGATGCGCTTCTCCAGGTAAAAAAAATGCTGGAGGTTAAATCAAACATCGAGAAAATTTCAAAAAGCATTGGCAAATACTTACCTGCTAATTTTTTTCAGAAAGAATCCATTTTGATTACAATGCACCGGCGAGAAAAGTTCGGCGATGAATTCCGGAATGTTTTGATGACTTTAAAGAAAGCCGCAGCCGGGTACCCTCAATACAATTTTATATATCCGGTACACCTCAATCCAAATGTAAAACAGCCAGTAAAAGAAATTTTAGAAGGAACCGATAATTTCTTGCTGCTGCCTCCGCTTGATTACATGAGATTCATTTTTTTGATGAGCAAGTGTCGATTCATCATAACCGACTCGGGCGGTGTGCAGGAAGAATGCTATGTGTTCAAAAAGCCTGTAATAGTAATGCGCGATGTAACCGAAAGGAATGAAGCTGTTAGAGCAGGTTATGCGTTCTTAACAGGCAGTAATGCTATGAAATTCAAAACCGCATTCAGCAAAATTGAAAATGCACTTAACAAGGGAGAAAACCTGTTCAAAACAAAAAATCCTTTCGGTGATGGTAGAGCGTCACGGCGTATTGTTGATGTAATTAAAAAGAGTCTTAGTATTTGACTATTAAAATAATCAGACGATTAATTCATCTACGTATCGCACTTACTCAAAATCCGCAAATAGTTTTATCCTTTTAAATTTTTTAACTTTCACCTCGTAAATTTTGGGATGGAATGATTAAAGGCAGAGATATAATAATTTTCTCCGATGATTGGGGAAGATACCCTTCCACGCTTCAGCACATCGGGAAAATACTTGCCCGGCATAATAGAATTATTTGGGTAGGATCGTTAGGCTTAAGGCAGCCCAAGTTGAGTTTAACTGACATTAAACGCATTGCTGAAAAATTTAAACGAATCTTTTTCAAAAAAAAAGGCAGCGGGAGCAACAAGGAAGTAATAGAAGTTAATCCTGTTATAATTCCTTTTCATGATTGGACTATTATAAGAAAAATTAATTCTCTGCTGCTAATAAAGCAATTAAAGAAAATTCTTAATAAACACAGATTTGTAGAACCGATATTAATTACAACATCGCCAATAATGGAGAAGTTGGTAGGTAAATTAAATGAATCCTCCAGCCATTATTTTTGTCTTGATGATTTTACATTATTCGAAGGTGCATTTGAATGTATCGGTATGCTTGAACAAAACCTATTGAAAAAAGTAAGTACAAGTTTTTCAATTTCTGAGAATTTAATGCGCTCGCGTGTGCCGGCAAGCGGCAGAAATTATTTTCTCCCACAAGGCGTAGACATTAAACACTTTATGGATAAGGTTGAAACGGTACCCGACAAAATAAAAAATTTGCCAAGACCGATAATCGGTTTCTTCGGATTAATTGCACCATGGATTGATTTGGAACTCGTAATTAATAGTGCTGCCCGATATCCGGATTATACTTTTTTACTAATCGGAAAAAGTGCCGTTGATTTAGACATGATTGAAGATTATCAAAATATTATCTACACCGGCGAAATTCCATTTCGGCAGCTTCCTGCTTATGCAAGAACTTTTGATGTAGGACTTATACCATTTAAAATCAATGAATTAACTTTAGCCGCTAATCCGTTAAAACTTCTTGAATACCTGTCGCTCGGAATTCCGGTCGTTTCAACTGATTTACCTGAAGTTCGTAAATTTGAAAAGTATGTTTATGTTGCCATGGATGAGGAAGAGTTTATCGAGCTAATTCAAAAAGCAGCCGATGAAAAAAGTGATGAACAGAAAAAATTACGAATTGAAGAGGCGCAGAAATATTCATGGGAAACAATCACCGAAAATGTTTCGGAAATAATTTTGCAGGCAGAGAAAAAATTATCGTAAGTGTTTCAGATTACAGGAAGTAAGTTTTGCGAAAGAAGAATTTTGTTATTGTAACCCAATATTTTCCTCCCGAAATAGGAGGCGGTTCGCAGCGCAGCGTTGGCTTTGCAGAAGAATTAAAACAGCTTGGATTAGATATATCCGTTGTAACTCCCTTCCCGAGCTATTTAATGCATAAAGATGAGGTTGCGACAAAATTTAAATTGTTCGAAAAACAAAAGGAAAACGGTATCACTATTTACCGAACCTTCGTATACGCTTCCGATAGAGCCAGTTTTTTAAAAAGAATATTTTACTACCTTTCGTTCACTGTTTCAGCTTCACTTGTAATACTTATCGAACTGCGCCGAATAGATTATGTAATGACAGTATCACCGCCATTATTTACGGGGTTAGTTGGACTCTTCGCAAAGTATCTTAAATCGGCTAAGTTCATTTTTGACATCGGAGACCTTTGGCCTGAATCGGCAATACAATTGGGTTTTCTTAAAAATCGGATTTCCATCTGGCTTTCGGAAAAATTGGAAAGGTTTATTTATAGAGGCAGCGATTGTATAAACGTGGTAACAAATCAAACTCTCAAAAAAATTACCTCTCTTCATTCTTATATTAAAAGAATTTTATACGTTCCGAATTTTGTCGATACAAAAAAAGTGAAGAGGCAAGAGAAAAACAATGCGCTGGTTGATAAACTTAATCTGAACGGAAAACTGGTCTTTGGCTATGCAGGAAATATCGGCAGCGCTCAAGGACTGAAAATAATTACCGATGCGGCAAAATTAACACTTGAAAATCCCGATATTGTTTATTTGATTATCGGAGACGGTGTGGAAAAAGAATTAATTCAAAATGAAATTGATTCAAACAATCTTAAAAACGTAATATTAATTCCGCCGGTATCACGCGATCAAATAATAGATTACGTAGGTTTGTTTGATGTAATGATTATCCCGCTTGTAAATAATGAATTGTTCAAGATAACCATTCCCTCAAAGCTTTATGAAAGCATGGCTGCCGAAATACCGGTTCTTCTTTGCGTTAACGGCGAAGCAAAATCGGTTGTTGAAAATTATAATTGCGGTTTTTTTGTTGAGCCAGGGAATGTCAGAATGCTCGCTGAAAAAGTTAAGCATTTCTTTAACAATAAAAATTTGATAGTAGAACTCGGAAGAAACGGCAGAAGAGGCGCAGAAAATGAATTCGATAGAAGCATGGTAGTTTCCGGTTTCTATAATAGTTTAATAGAGAATGAATAAAACAGTAGAAAAAATATTAATCTTAACCGTTGATTTTATCGCAATTAACCTAGCATGGATTACTTATTTTGTTATCCGCGTTCAAACCGGATGGTTCGAGTTATTGTCTATGCCGGAATTTCTACTGCCTATGTTCGTAGTCTATCTTTATTGGTTAATTATCTTTACGTTCGTAGGCATGTATAGAACCTGGTTCGCTTCATCGCGCTTCGATGAGTTATCTACGCTGTTCAAAGCTTCGTTCGTCGGCATATTCATTCTGTTCTTCTTGATCTTTATTGATGATTATATTCACGGGGTAGCTTCAACTACAAGAATATTAATTTTTATCTATTGGGGATTATTTCTCTTCTTCGTTGGAACAGGCAGACTTTTACTGCGCAGTCTTCAAAGGAATTTATTAATAAAAGGATACGGCAGAAAAAATGCTTTGATAGTTGGTTTCAATGAAAAGGCGAAAGAAGTGCACGATCAATTGATAGAGCATAGAGCGCTCGGACTTGATGTAAAAGGTTACGTGGCGGTCGATTCTAATAATGTCGGAATGGTTTATAAAGATGCTTACGTAGTTGGTTCGGTAAGTCAAATACAAAATTATATCGATGAGCATTCCGCTAAGGAAATAATTATTGCTCTTGATAAAAGCGACCACGATATACTTGTTGATTTGATAGCAAGGTGCGAACCTAAAAACGTCGGAATTAAAATAGTACCCGACCTTTATGAAATACTAAGCGGGCAGGCGCGCACAATGCAAATTTACGGATTGCCTTTAATCGATATAAATCCCGAATTGATGCCTGAATGGGAAAAGAAATTAAAACGGCTTATCGATATTGCAGTATCAATGTTAATATTGACCGTTTCGCTGCCCGTTTGTATTCTAACGGCAATTACAATTAAACTTGATAGTAAAGGACCGGTATTCTTTAGACAGGATAGATGCGGATTAAACGGTAAAACTTTTAAAATCCTGAAATTCAGGTCGATGAAGCATGATGCTGAAAAATATACCGGACCAATTTGGTCTCTTAAAGGCGATCCGCGGATTACGAGTGTGGGGAAGTTAATTCGAAAAATAAGAATAGATGAAATTCCGCAGTTCTTCAATGTACTTAAGGGTGAAATGAGCATTGTTGGTCCCAGACCGGAGAGACCATATTTTGTTGAAATGTTAGCTAAGGAAATTCCTTATTATAAGCGGAGATTAAAAGTACGCCCCGGTATAACCGGCTGGGCGCAGGTAAAACATAAATACGACGAAACTGTTGAAGATGTAAAAATTAAGCTTAGGTACGATCTTTTTTACATTGAGAATATGTCTCTAAGAATGGATTTTAAGATATTGTTTCGTACAGTTTTCGTAGTGCTCTTTGCCAAAGGGCACTATAATTAAATAGCTAATGAAAAGCAGAACAGGTGATTGTATGTTTGCAGGATTGAATAGTTGCTTCTGTGATATTTTTGTTTTTTTTTGGTCAAGATTGATATTAATGATACTTTACAAGAAAAATAGGAACACATCCCTTCTTCCCTTCTTTCAAAGAATCCTTCGGACAAGAAGGGATCGATGCGCTTTATTATTATGTTCTTCAAAATATAAAATTGTTTTATCTTTCTTAAAAAAAGGGAGATGTCCCCTCTTGCCTGCCCGTCCGAAACGAAGTGAAGGCGGGAGAGGGGCGAGGGGTGTGTAAAAAAACTTTAAGTATTAATTCTTTTAATATTCTTTGATTGCCAACCTTATGTTGGTAAACCGGCTATGCCGTACTCAGATTGCATGATTGTATGAGATAATGATTATAAATAAATGTAAGTATGACAATAATTGGTGGCTCGGCATCAATAGACGTAACATGACTAAATAATTTTTTACAATAACCATGAATAAAGTTCATAAGATAATGAATGAAAAATCTCTGGTAATAATACCTACATATAATGAGCTTGATAATATTCAGAAGCTGATTCCGGATGTTTTGGGCAGGGATCAAAGCCTGGATATTCTGGTGGTAGATGACAACTCACCTGACGGAACGGCGAATTATGTAGAAAAGCTAAGCAATTCACTTGAAAGAGTAAAATTAATTAAGCGCGAAAAAAAGATGGGGCTTGGCACTGCTTACATCGAAGGTTTTAAATTTGCATTGGCAAATGGTTATAAATATATATTCGAAATGGATGCCGATTTTTCGCATGACCCGCGCGAGCTTAAAAGATTCTTACGAAACATTAAAGAATATGACCTTGTACTGGGCAGCCGTTATATTACGGGAGTTAACGTTGTTAACTGGCCGATGCGCCGTCTGCTGCTAAGTTATTTTGCCAATTTCTATACGAGAATTATTACGGGAATGCCGGTTAAAGATGCTACAGGCGGTTACAAATGTTTTAAGAGAGAAGTTCTTGAAGCAATAAACCTGGATGAAGTGAAATCGAACGGATATTCTTTCCAAATCGAGATGACATTTAAAGCCTGGAAAAAGGGATTCCGCATCGGCGAGATACCGATTATCTTTATCGATAGAGAAAAAGGAACTTCCAAGATGTCGAAAAAGATAGTACGCGAAGCCGTGTTGATGGTATGGAAGCTCAGGTTAAAAAGCATATTAGGCAAACTATAAAGCGGGTTTAAATTGGATCTCTCTATTATCATAGTTAATTATAATGTTAAGGAGTTCCTCCAAAATTTAATTCACTCTATCTATAAAGCCGCTCAATCTCTTAAATTAGAAATCATTGTAGTTGATAATGCCTCCGATGACGGCAGCGCCGAATTCATAAAAGAAAATTTTCCTGAAATAATACTTATTGCAAATAACCATAATGTCGGTTTCAGCAAAGCGAATAACCAGGGGCTTGCAATTGCAAAAGGGGAATATCTTCTGCTAATAAATCCAGATACCATTGTTAGGGAAGATACGTTTACAGAGATGATAAAATTCTTCGAAAAAAATGAAGAAGCCGGTTTAGCCGGATGTAAGATTCTTAATCCCGATGGAACTCTTCAGCTTGCATGCCGAAGAGCTTTTCCCGGACCGTGGACTTCATTCTGCAAAGTGACCGGATTGAGTACACTGTTCCCAAAAAGCAGATTATTCGCACGTTATAACCTTACCTATTTAGATGAAAATAAAACTTACGAAGTGGACGCGATCTCCGGTTCGTTTATGATGATGATACGAAAAGTGTATGAGGAAGTCGGCGGGTTTGACGAGCAATTCTTTATGTACGGCGAAGACCTCGATCTCTGTTACCGGATTCAGAAAGCAGGATATAAAGTATTTTACGTCCACTCCACACAGATAATTCATTACAAAGGTGAAAGCACAAGAAGGAGCAGTTTAGACGAAACGAAAATTTTTTACGATGCAATGCATCTGTTTGTAAAAAAGCATCTGTCAAGTTCTTTCCTTGTTGAAGTTATTTTAAGATCTGCAATCGGCTTCCGAAAATTTTTTGCTTTTATGGGTAAGCGAAAGCTGATTATTATTTCGATTGTATTGGATTTTATTCTATTTAATCTCTCACTTCTGGCAGCCGAAAAGATTTATCAAAGGCTAAGCGATTGGACAGGATTTCCGGAATTCAACTTTCCTATAATCTTTACAATTCCTGCACTCATACAAATTGCCGCTTCGGCTTTTTTAGGAGTGTATAAAAAAGATTCGCTTTCTATACTAAGAAATTTTGGTGCAATTGCCGCAGGTTTCTTTTTATTGTCATCGCTAACGTTTTTCTTTAAGCAGTTTGCATACAGCCGCGCCGTTATAATATTCACTTATGTAATTTTATTTTTTATTCTTACCGGCTGGCGGGTTATCCTTAAGTTGTTTTTTAAGGTTGGTGTAAAAGACATAACAATTACAGGCAGGCATGCATTAATCGTCGGCACTAATAGTAATGCAGTTAAGCTTGCAAAAAAATTAAAACAGAAGCATCCGGAATATCATAGCATAATCGGTCTAATAGGATTTACCGGCAAAGACATCGGGAAGATAATAGATGACATAGAAGTAATAGGTACGATAGAAAACCTGGTAAAAGTAATCAGAGAAAAAAAAGTTGGCGAAGTAATATTTTCTTCGGAAGAGTTATCTTATAACCAAATGATGTCCATCGTAGCATCATGCCAGGATGAAAATGTAGAGTTTAAGTTAGTCGGAACAAATATGGATTTTCTTGTAGGGAAAACATCGGTTTCGCTGCTTGATAACATTCCGCTGATTGAAATTAAATATAACATATCCAGTCCGCTGTTAAGGTTCATCAAAGCTGCATTCGATTATGGATTGGCTTTGTTAGCTTTGTTTTTTTTATATCCTTTCATATATTTCATCACAGCCATCAAGGGCAAAAAAAGTGAGTTCAGCACATTTGTTTTGAAAGTTCCGCAAATATTTACCGGAAAGGTAAGTTTTGTAGGACCTCAGAATTCGTATTCCAACGGTAATTTATTTTTAGGGAAAAGAGGGTTGACGGGTTTATGGTATATTGAGGAGACTGAAGGTGCCGATTCTGAAAAATTAGATATCTATTATGCAAAAAATCAAAATATTTGGTTAGACCTTGAAATTTTAGGAAAAACGTTAATTAAAATGTGGGGCAGATAATCGTTATATGGCAAAAACAATTTTAGATTTCGAAAAACCAATTTATGAACTTGAAGCTAAACTTGAGGAGATGAGGAAGTTGTCTGATAATCTGGATATCGATAAGGAAATTGTTAAGATCGAGGAAAAGGTTAAGCAATTGAAGGAAGGGATTTATAGAGACCTTACACGCTGGCAAAGAGTTCAGCTTGCACGACACCCCGAGCGCCCTTTTACCTTAGACTATATTTACAACATGACTGAAAATTTCATCGAGCTTCACGGCGATCGGCTCTTCCGCGATGATAAAGCCATAGTAGGCGGCTTTGTACAGCTCGGAGATTATAAGGTAATGGTAATCGGGCATCAAAAAGGGAGGGATACAAAAACAAATCTCTACAGAAATTTCGGTATGTCCAATCCCGAAGGTTACCGCAAAGCATTACGCTTTATGAAACTTGCCGAAAAATTTAACAAACCTGTCATCACTATGATCGATACGCCGGGTGCTTTTCCCGGTTTAGAAGCCGAAGAAAGAGGACAAGCCGAAGCAATCGCCAAAAATTTATTTGAGATGAGCAGGCTGCGTGTTCCTATAATTGTAACAATAATCGGTGAAGGTGCAAGCGGCGGTGCTCTCGGTATCGGTGTCGGTGATAGAATATTGATGCTTGAGAATTGCTGGTACTCGGTCATTAGTCCTGAGTCATGTTCAAGCATTTTATGGCGAAGCTGGGATTACAAAGAGCAGGCAGCTGAAGCTTTGAAATTAACCGCACCCGATTTGTTAGAACAAAAATTAATTGATAGAATAATTCCTGAACCTCTTGGCGGCGCACATAAAAATCATCAAGAAGCTGCCGGTATTCTGAAAGCTGTATTGCTGGAAGAGCTTGCACAGCTTACCAAAATAAAACCCGAAAAATTAATTGAAGGCAGGTTAGAAAAGTTCGGTAAGATGGGCGCATTTATTGAGTGAGCAGCCGAATTGAATTATTGGAAGAAATTTTATCGAGTGCAATCTAAGGCGAAAGATGTATGGTAAACGTTGGTCAAATCATTTAATAGATCTTTTTAAATGGGATGGATTCACTCTATTCGATTAATGAACTTTTTGTTCTCAAATTTTTCAATCGCAAGTTTTTAAATGAGTTCAGCGTTTCAGAATTTTATGCAGTTAAGATATAGAATCATTTGAACGCTCAAAATTGATAATAGGTAATATAATGAGTACAAAAACACTTACCGCAGTTATTCATAAGGAAGATGACATGTATGTTGCTGAATGTCCCGAAGTTGGCACCGTCAGCCAGGGATATACTGTAGAAGAAGCATTAGCGAATCTAAAAGAAGCAACCGAACTCTATCTTGAAGAATTTCCGATTCCAAATATTGACAGAGTGTTGATGACCACCTTCGAGGCAACCGTAAGTGCATAAATTAAGAATTGTTTCCGGTCTCGAAGCAATTCGTGCACTTGAAAATCTTGGATTTAGAAAAGTCCGACAACGAAGAAGCCATGTCGTTTTACGTAAAGATACAGTTGAAGGGTCCATGGGTTGTACTGTTCCACTGCACAAAGAACTAAAGATAGGAACTCTGCGCGGCATTCTTCGGCAGGCAAAAGTTGATCCGGTTGATTTCCTTTTACACCTGTAATGTCTAAGAGAATTAAAAATTAAAGTTTATTAATTATGGGACTCACCATTCATTACAACGGAAAATTTAATCCGGCTGCATCGTTGCCGGAAATGATCGAAGAAGTAAAAGACATAGCTGAGATCAATAAATGGAAATATCATATCTATGAAACAGAATTTCCAAAAGATTCTATCGGTAAAGAATCATACAGCGATAATTTATACGGAATAATATTTATCCCCCCTAATTGTGAACCTGTATATTTAAGCTTCCTTTCGAACGGCAGAATGGCATCAGAACACGGACTGCAATTTTGGGGCAACTCTCAGGATAAGAAAGAGAAAGAATACTTGTATATGCTTTCTACAAAAACTCAATTTGCAGGACGCGAAATCCATAAATGGATTATTCATCTGTTCAAATACCTCAAGGGGAAATACTTTTCAGAATTTAATATGTTTGATGAAGGAAAGTACTGGGAAACAAATGATGAAAAATTATTAAATGAAATTTTTCAACGATACGAAAACGCTTTAGATATATTAGGAACCGCCCTAGAAAATATTCCAAGAGATAGAGGTGAATCTTTTGAAAAATATTTTGAAAGAATTCTCAAAGGAATCAATGATAAGAACAAGAAGTAAACAGAAGGTTCCGACAGGCGAATTGAATTCGTTGCGTTGTTCCGCATCAAAATAAATGTTGACGCTGCAGCAAAGAAAGACTCATAAATATTTTCTTATTATCCTTTAGATGCTTTCATTGGCTAATGTTATCATTTACGATAATGCTATCTTTCCCTGCGAATAATTCCTTCTTCACCTCCCTTTTTATAAATTACACAGGCAATTATTTAAATTTTCAAAATAAAAATGCTTTCGGGAAAAACAGAAATTAGAGTTCGCTTTGCAGATACGGATCAAATGGGTATTGTTTATAACGGAAAATACTTAGAGTACTTTGAAGTAGGAAGAACCGAAATGCTCCGCAGTAACGGACTTGCCTATTCCGAAGTAGAAAGGCGCGGTTATCAACTGCCGCTGCTGGAAGCGCATGTTAAGTATATTTCACCGGCAAGATACGACGATGTATTAGTGATTGAAGCATTGGTAAAAGATTACCCCGCATTTCGAATTCATATCGATTATAAAATAACCGTTAAAGAAAAAGATGCACTAATTGCCGAAGGATTTACCAAACATGTTTTTATGAGTAAGGAAACTCTAAAATTGGTTAGACCGCCGAAATTTTTTACGGAAGCAATTGATCAATTCTATTACAAAAAATAACCGGAATGGATAGCAGCATAAATCAAATAATAAAGAACGCATTAGAGGAGGATATTAACGGCGGCGATATTACTTCCCACGCCGTCATTACGGATGATGTATTTACAAATGCGGCTTTCATAATTAAAGAAGAAGGGATTATCGCCGGGCTTGAAGTCGCAGCAAAAGTTTTTAGTTTTTATGACGAAACACTTAATTATGTTAAACTTATCGAAGACGGTCAAAAAGTTTTTCCTTCTTCTGTTGCCGCAAAGGTATCCGGCAAAGCAAAATCAATATTAACTGTTGAACGAACTGCATTAAATTTTTTGCAGCGAATGAGCGGAATAGCTACGGCTGCTCATACATATTCTGAAAAGATAAAACACACAAAAGCTCAAATTATCGATACAAGAAAAACCGCACCCGGATTAAGAGTGCTGGATAAGCTGGCGGTTAAAATAGGCGGTTGTCAAAATCATCGTGCAGGGTTATTCGATATGTTTCTGATAAAGGATAATCATATTGCGGTTGCAGGATCTCTAAAAAAAGCTGTTGAACTTTGTATGCAATATAAGACTTCCCATAATCTTAATTTTTTAATTGAAGTTGAAACTGAAAATCTGCATCAGGTAGAAGAAGCAATTTTATCGGGAGCGGATATAATAATGCTTGATAATTTTTCTGTTGATGATATGAAAAAAGCAGTCGAAATAATTTCAGGCAAATCTAAAATAGAAGCATCCGGCGGCATCAATTTGAATAATGTTGTTGAGGTTGCAGAAACAGGAGTTGACTTCATTTCCATCGGTGCACTTACACATAGCGTTAAAGCGTTAGATATTTCCCTTGAGTTAAGTTTAATCGAAGAATGACTGTAAAGAAATGTTAGATAAACTAAAAGAGCTGACTAAAGATACTGCAATATACGGCATCAGTACTATGATAGGTCGCTTTCTGAATTTTATTCTTGTCCCTTTTTACACCAATGTATTTATCCCTTCCGAATATGGTATAGCGCTGGTATTGTATGCCTATGTGGCAATTCTCAATATCTTTTATATCTACGGAATGGATGCCGCATACATGAGATTTGCCGGAATGAGTGAAAAAGGCAATGAGGAGGAAAACTTTTCTACGCCGTTTCTCGCAGTTTTATTCACAGCTTTTTTATTCAGCGGTATTATTGCATTATCCGGAGGCAGAATTTCGGGCGAGCTTAATATTCCTCAAAATCTTAGTTATGTAATTTATCTAATCGCCTTAATGCTCTTTTTTGATGCGATAGCAGTAATTCCGTTTATTAAATTACGATTGGAACGCAAAGCAAAGAAGTTTGCGTTATTCAAGGTGCTGAACATAATGCTTAACATTGCGTTGAATCTGATACTTATACTCCATTTTAAGCTTGGCATTGAAGCGGTATTCATAAGCAATCTGGCAGCTTCAATTTTTTCTGTAATTCTTCTGCTTCCGTCTATATTAAAAGCGATGCAATTCAAAATCAACATTGATTTGTTGAGGAGATTATTAAAATTCGGTCTGCCTTACTTACCCGGCGGTTTTGCTGTAATGTTAGTTCAGGTAGTCGATGTTCAAATTCTCGATCAATTAACAGATAGAAAGACCGTTGGGCTCTACAAATCGGTTTACAAGCTTGGAATTTTTATGATGTTGTTTGTGAATATGTTTCAATATGCATGGCAGCCGTTCTTTCTGCAAAATGCAAAAGAAGCAAATGCAAAAGAAATTTTCTCGAAAGTGCTCACTTATTTTATGATTGCCGGAAGCGTAATCTTAATAACGCTCTCCCTGTTCATCAATGATTTAGTAAAAATTCAATTCGGCGGTTTTTCTATTATCGGTTCAATGTATTGGGAAGGACTTTATATCGTTCCCGTAATATTGTTTGCGTATCTTTTTAACGGAATGTATGTGATCTTTACAGCCGGTATTTATATAGAAGAAAAAAGCGTTTATGTCCCGATAATTTCAGGAGCCGGGGCAGCGGTTAATATCGTAACAAATTACTTGCTTATTCCTGTTTGGGGAATAATGGGTGCGGCAGTTGCCACGCTTGCAAGTTATTTCGTAATGGCGGCAGGTTATTTTATCGTTACGCAAAAATTTTATCATATCGAATATGAATTTGGAAAGATTATCAAAATATTTACTGCAATTTTATTAGTTGGAGTTTGTTATTACATATTAGACTATAACGGAGCATTAAACTTAATTTACAAATTAATCCTGTCAGCTTTATTCCTTATGGCAATAATGCTTTTTGTATTCGATAAAAAAGAGTTAGCATGGTTAAAGAAAAAATCATTTGGTTAACTGATGTGTGATTTTTTATGTCTGAAAAAATTTCAATAAAAATAAAAAGAATTAATCTGAATTATGATGATATCCCGCTCCCTTCGTATGCAACGGAGGGAAGCGCCGGTATGGATATACGCGCCGCTGTTGAAAATGAGTTAATCGTGAAGCCTTCTCAAGTAGTTTTGGTACCTACAAATCTTTCGGTTGAAATACCTTCAGGTTTTGAGATTCAAGTAAGACCAAGAAGCGGATTAGCTGCTAATAATTCCGTTGGAATACTCAATTCTCCGGGAACAATCGATTCCGACTACAGGGGCGAAATAAAAATTATTTTAATGAATTTCGGCAAAGAAGATTTTAAAATTAACCGGGGCGATAGAATTGCACAGCTTGTTGCGGCAAAAATTTATCGCGCTTCTCTTGATGAAACGAATGTTTTAAACAATAGCAAACGCGGTAAAGGCGGTTTCGGGCACACAGGACAGAAATAAATTTAATCAACAAAAAAAATTTTCCCGCTTTATTACTTCTATCATAAAAAGCAAATTTTTTTTTAACAAAGTTTTGTGTAAAATAAAACAGTCGATTTCACTTTTCTTTTATTGAAACGATTCTGTGCTACTACGTTAAAAAAGTTTGTTTTTAAAGCAAGCATTTTTGTTGTTCTATATACGGTACTTTTGAACTCTCTCTAATCTCTCTCTTACAAAGGGAGAGACTTATTGTCATTCATTACTTTACATTTTTTGTTTCTGTCAGAATGTTAAATGTTAAGTTATTTTTGCCAATCTAAAGATCCTACGGATAAGCCCTTCTCTTCTTAAGAGAAGGGTTGTCCAAAGGACTCATTTGAGGGATGAGTTCTACTTTTTGTTTGTAGCCTCTGGCTACGTTGTGAATAAATCAAATTCTTTTCATTTTGAATTCTGGAAAAAGTTGCATGTCAGACTTCATTCACTTACATAATCACACACACTACAGTTTGCAGGACGGAGCCTGTACAGTGGATGATTTAGTTATGGCTGCAAAAAAACATAACATGCACGCCGTTGCGCTTACCGATCACGGAGTTATGTACGGAATTCCTGAGTTCTACAAAAAAGCAAAAGATGAAGGAATAAAACCTATTATCGGAATGGAAGCTTATATAGTTAAGGAAGGCAGCAGATTCGATAAAGGTAAGGTTGAAGAACAAAACGGAAAATCCGATGGCTCAACCAGAAAAAGAAAAAAGCATTACGATCATCTCATCTTGCTTGCAAAAAACAAACAGGGTTTCAAAAACTTATCAAAGCTTTCAACTCTAGGTCATACAGAAGGTTTCTATTATAAACCAAGGATAGATTTAGAGCTGCTAAGAAAATATCACGAAGGATTAATTTGCACCTCGGCATGTGTAAGCGGTGTTGTTGCGGTTCACCTCATCAACAACGATTATGAGAAAGCAAAAAAAACAGCTATAACTTACAGAGAAATTTTTGGCGATGATTTTTATTTGGAAGTGCAGGATCATGGAATGGAAAGAGAGAGACCGGTGCTTGAAGGAATGCCGAAACTCTCAAAAGAACTTGGGATAAAATTAGTTGCCACAAACGACTGCCACTACATCGAGCGGGATCATTCGATAGCTCATAACATTCTGCTGAAACTCTCGGAGAAAAACGGAGAGGATTACCGGCAGCTTCGATACGGCACGGATCAAATCTATTTTAAGTCCGTAGAAGAAATGAAAAATCTTTTCTCGGAACGTGTCCACGGGAAAAAATTTAAAGGAGCAATTGAAAATACTCTTGAGATAGAAGAGAAAATTAATTTAGAATTAGAATTTGAAGGGCATCATTTTCCCAATTTTCCAATTCCGGAAGACTCACCGGCTAAAACATTGGAAGAATATTTAGAGATGCTTGCTTCAGATGGTTTAAGAAGAAGAGTTAAAAATATCACTACGGAAATAGAAGAGAGATTCAAGTTTGAGTTAGAAACAATTAAACAAATGGGCTTTTCCAGTTATTTCTTAATTGTGCAGGATTTTATCAACTCAGCTAAGAAAATGAATATACCTGTTGGTCCGGGAAGAGGCAGTGTTGCCGGCAGTTTGGTTGCCTATGCACTAGGAATTACAAACATAAATCCGTTAGAGTATAATCTTCTCTTCGAAAGGTTCCTTAATCCTGCAAGAAAATCAATGCCCGATATTGACGTTGATTTTGCCGATGACAAACGCGGCGAAGTAATAGATTATGTAAAAGAAAAATACGGGCAGAATTGCGTCAGCCAAATTATTACTTTTAATCGATTGTCTTCTAAAGCAGTAATTCGTGATGTTGCAAGGGTATTGAAAATTCCTATCCCCACTGTAAATAAAATTACGAAATTCATCCCCTCAAAATTTGGAAAGGTATATACAATTGAGCAGGCGCTTAACGAGGTAGCCGAATTGAAATGGGTGAAGGAATCCAATGATCCTGAAATTCAAAATCTTATTAAGTATGCAAAAGTGTTAGAAGGGATGAACCGCAATGCATCTAAACATGCAGCAGGTGTTGTAATCACTCCCGACGATGTAAGCAATTATGTTCCTCTGGCTAATGCAGTTTCGCAAAACGATATTGTTACTCAATTCAATATGAAAGAAATTGAGAATGCCGGCTTGTTAAAAATGGATTTTTTAGGTCTGCGTACTTTAACAATAATAAGAGACACAATTGCGCTTGTTAAAAAGAATCATGGAATCGAAATAGATATTGACACTATTCCGCTTGATGATGAAAAAACTTACCAGCTTTTCACTAAAGGTCAAACAACAGGTATCTTCCAATTTGAATCTGCCCCGATGCGTGAATATCTAAAGAGACTTAAGCCTACAAGCCTAAGTGATCTTTCTGCAATGAATGCTTTATACCGTCCTGGTCCGATGGACTTCATAGACGATTTCATCAATCGAAAATTTGGTTTGAAGGAAGTAAGCTATCTTCATCCTGTATTGGGACCTATATTAAAAGAAACTTACGGAATTATAGTTTATCAAGAACAGGTTATCCAAATTGCAAACAAAGTCGGAGGGCTGAGTCTTGCGGAGGCTGATATACTAAGACGCGCAATGGGTAAAAAAGACCTTAAAGCAATGAAACAGCAAAAAGCTAAGTTTATTGAAGGTGCAGTTAAAAACGGAATCGTAAAAAAAATTGCCGAAGAAATATTTGATGCCATTGACAAGTTTGCCAATTACGGCTTCAACAAAAGTCATGCGGTTGCTTACAGCTACGTTGCATACCAAACCGCTTATCTCAAAGCTCATTTCACAGCAGAGTTTTTAGCTGCTAACTTAAAGAATGAATTCGGAAATACGGATAAAGTAAGAGCATTTCTTGACGACTGCCGGAAATTAAAAATTCAAGTTCTTCCTCCCGATGTTAATAATCCTTCGGTCTACTTTGATGTGGCAGAGGATAAGATAAGATTTGGTTTATCGGCTATAAAAAACGTGGGAGTTTCTGCTGTTGAAGAAATCATCCGAAGCAGAGAAAAATTGGGAAGAAACTTTACAAGCATTTTCGATTTTTGTGCCAACGTAGATACAAGAGTTGTAAACAAACGTTGTTTGGAAGCCCTGGTATTAGCCGGTGCATTTGATTCGGTTGAATGGATCAGGTCAAAGCTTTTTGCTTCAGTTGAAACTGCGTTGGAGTTTGGTCATAAAGTTCAAAATTCAAAGTTAGTTTCCGAAAACAGTTTGTTCGGTGCTATGGAAGATGAAGTTAAAATTACCGAGCCTCAATTACCCGACCTCAAGCCTTGGTCGCAAAAGGAAAGATTATCCAGAGAACGGCAGGTGATCGGGCATTACGTAACAGGGCATCCGCTGCGCAAATATGAGTTGGAATTTAACTCATTTGCTACAGTGCAAATGGGTGACACGGAATTGTTTGAAGGATTAGACGTTGTTCGAGCCTGCGGGGTGGTAACCGACTTATCCCGAAAAATAGATAGGGCAGGTAAAACGATGGCATTCTTTACTCTCGACGATTTTTCCGGTTCATGCGAATGTTTGATGTTCTCAAAAACTTACGATCTGTACGGTACGTTTATCGAAGAAGAAGAGTGTATTTTTATAATCGGTAAACCCGAAAGCAGCGGCGATGCAGTAAAGCTTCATATAGAAAAAGTTATTCAATTAAACAAAGCACGCGAAGAATTTACAGAGAGCGTAAAAATTGTTATCGATGAACAGAAAAATTTATTGGAAAATGTAAAAGAACTTAATTCAACTATCTCCAGGCACGAAGGACGTTTTCCGGTTTATATCCATTTAATTGATGTTAATTCAAGGGTTAGATGTTTCTCTTTAGGCAGTCGAAGAGTAAACTTATCCGATGCATTTGTTAATTCGGTTACGAAGCTTTTAGGTAATGAGGCGATCTCATTTAATGCGAAGAAGTGATGTGCTGATCTATCCGGTATCACTGAACAGTACACCTAAATTTCTAAAACGAAATCCAATCAGGAACAACGTAGCTTTGATGTGGCTGGTAAAATTCTTAGGATTTGTTTTTGGCTATCAATATCAAAAAATAATATCATCCCTTCGGGATTTCACCGATGGAGCATTGTTTTGTTAGAATCATACCATCCCTTCGGGATTTTAGTTCTTTTCCCGAAAGCTTTTCCTAAGGAACCTTTCCAAAGGATCG
>JAGUYG010000048.1 GCA_020061465.1 Ignavibacteriales bacterium | reverse complement strand
CTCTAATCTCTCTCTTAAAAAGAGAGAGACTTATTATCAGTGCTAACTTTGTATTTGTATTTCTGTCAGAACTGCGAATAAAAAGACATCACTATTAATAAGCCCTTCTCTTCTTAAGAGAAGGGTTGGGATGAGTTCTACTTTTCCGAAGAATCAGTCTGATTGTTTGTAGCTTTCTGTTACGCTGTGATCCTTCGGGAATGTCCATTCCGAGCCCACTTGTAAGGCGAAGTTTACTTCGCCTCTTTATTTTAAGATTGTATTGTGTCGAAGGTTTCCCATAGGGACAAGCCCGACGGGGTAAGCAAGTCCTTCCGAGCCTACGTGAAAACCCCAAATTTCAGAAAAAATCGGGGCTTTTTATTTTAAATCTGTGCTTCTTAACCATTATAAAATCTTACGAATTTTGAGGCAAAATTCATAGGTTTTAATTATTTTGTTAATAATAAATTTGGATAGCGGTGTTAAATTAATTACACCTAAATCCAATACTTCTTTCATCGAAAACTTTTTTAGAGAGGTGAAGATGATCTGTCTATTATTTGCATATCTATTATTAGCATTCTCATCAGCAATCATTTTATACATCGATCCCGGTACGGGAAGCCTCATTTTTCAAATACTTAGTGCAATAGCAATCGCTATCTTGTTTTATTTTTCACGCCTAAAAAATGCCCTCGTTAAGCTTTTCAAAAAGACACTTAATTTTTTATCCCGAAAAAACGAAACCTGAAATGAAGAATAAATTTCTTAATCGGGATCCGAGCGGCTTTGTCTTCAAGAGAGATGATAAAATCTACAGAGTGATTAAAAAATCTTACCAAAAAAATTACAACTATTTACTTCAGTCAGGTCTATATGACAAACTTTGCTCTGAAAGATTGCTTATACCTCATACGGAATTAAAAGATTGGAAGTCGATTCTTGAAGATGATTTCCAGCCTGATTACTACAAAGTTATTGAACCTCAGAAAGTTGATTTCATTTCGTATCCTTACGAATGGTGTTTTGATCAGCTTAAAGATGCTGCAGTAGCAACGTTATTAGTGCAGAAAGAAGCTTTAGATCATAATATGTCTTTGAAAGATGCTTCGGCATATAATATTCAATTCATAGATTCAAAACCGATTTTTATAGACACACTTTCATTTGAGATTTATGAAGAAGGCAATCCATGGATTGCTTACAAACAATTCTGTCAGCATTTTCTTGCACCTCTTGCACTGATGAGCTATAAAGATTTAAGATTACACAAGCTGTTAGCGAATTATAGTGACGGAATCCCTCTTGATTTAGTTAATTTGCTTTTGCCTTTTAGAAGCAAGCTAAATGCAAAAATTTTACTTCACATTACTCTGCATTCAAAAGCACAGAAAAAGTTCAGTAATAAAAAGAAAGAAATAGCTAATCTAAAATTTTCCCGTGCATCGTTTAACAGATTGATTGATAGCTTACTGAATGCTGTGCGAAGCTTGAAATTAAAAGACAGTAAATCGATATGGATAAATTATTACGAAGAAAACATATTGAATTCCGATTATTTAGATCACAAAGTACGATTAATAACTGCGCTTCTTCATAAGGAAAAACCGCTCCGATTATGGGATGTAGGCTCAAACACCGGAAGATTTAGTGAGATAGCATCCGAACAGCACATTAAGGTTGTTAGTTTTGATTCCGATCCTTTGACGGTTAACAAATTTTACAATCGCTGCAAAGCAAAAGGTGATAAAAACATTTTACCATTAATTATGGATCTAATAAATCCAAGCGGGTCAAGCGGCTGGGCACTCGAAGAACACTCATCACTAATTGAGAGGGCAAACAGTGATATTGTGCTGGCGCTTGCAATAATTCATCACCTTGCGATAACTAATAATATTCCGCTTAATTCTTTGGCGGAGTTTTTTGCATCACTAAGTAAAAAGTTAATAATTGAATTTGTTCCTAAGCATGATCCGAACGCACAACTGCTTCTTCGCAGCAGAGAAGATGTGTTCATTAATTACAATCAATCAAATTTTGAAAAAGAATTCGGAAAGTATTTTAAAATATTTTATAAGGAAAAAATTTCCGCCTCGGATAGAGTTTTATATTTGATGGAGAGAATTTAGAAAAGCAATTAGATGAAAAAAGTTAAAAAATTATTTCGCCACGCTGAAAAACGACAGTTTATTTTACATACACCGCTGATTGCGATCGTTTATACGTTGAGTGTTTATCGCATTATTACGCAGACAGATTATCCATTTAGCCTTATTGAACTCGGCATCTCTTTAATTCTTCTCAGTTTGCTGACCTTAGTCTGTTTTTGGATTTCAAAAATTTTTGTAAAAGATAAAATCAAAGCTGCAATAATTACCACTCTGTTTTTGGCATTCGGGTTTAATGCCGTCTCGTTAGGCAAATTATTATCTGAGGACAATATCCTAATAGTTTTAGCCAATTTACTTTTTAAGGGAGATCAATTTTTAACTTCACTTATTTTGCTTCTGTTAATATTAAGCTTATTAACTTTTATTATTCACAAAATACCTTCCGGCTTATTTAAGTTTAATAATTATCTTAATGTTTTGCTGATCTATTTTTTGATTTTCGAAATATTCAAGCTGGCTACATTTGAACCGAAAAGAATAGAGTTAAACGACTTAATAAATCAGGAAACAAATCCTATTGTAGAGTTAGAAAATTCTCCGAATATCTATTACTTAATTTTTGATTCGTATACAAGCTTCAATAGTCTGAAAAAATTTTGGAATTTTGAAAATAAAGAGTTAAAAAATTTCCTAATTAAAAACGGTTTTTATATTGCTGAAGAGGGCAGAAGCAATTACAACCAAACGCATTTCACCTTAGCGTCTACACTGAATATGTCTTACCTTCATTATGATAATTTTAACAGCTTAACACTTGAACATTATCCTAATCTTATTCGGTTAATTAAAGATAATTCATTTACTAAACATTTAAAGAAATTAGGATATGATTTAGTGAACTACTCCTTCTTCGATATTTCAAATACGAAAAAATATTATCGATTTGATGTTATCGATGAACCCGGCTTTTTTAAGAATACGTTATTCAAATGGATCATTAATATTGATTACTTAGCTGCAGTACTAAAACTAAGAACTACCTTAAGTTTAAGGAGCTACGAACTAATACCTGAAATTACCACTGCTATAAAAAACGCTGCAGCTTCAAAATACGAAAAACCATTTTTCCTTTACGCCCATTTCATGATACCTCACCCTCCGTTTTACTTTGATAGAGGAGGAAACTTAATGCCTCATGAATACTCGAGTGAAGTTTCCGATATGTGGAAATATTTAGAGCAGTTAAAATATTCAAACAAGATTATCATTGAGCTTGTTGATTTTATTATGAGCTATTCTGAGAGTAAACCTATAATAATAATTCAAGGTGATCATGGCTTCCGTGCATTGCAAGATAAAAAGGAACAGGGTGCAGAATCACATTCAATTCTTAATACATTTTACTTTCCCGATAAAGATTATAACCTTCTATATAGTAAAATATCTTCCGTGAATACATTCAGAGTGCTGCTTAATAAATTGTGTATGGAAGATATTGAACTCCTTCCCGACAAATCTTACTTCGTTGCAAAGGGAATTGGGTTTTGAAGAAGAAAGATTCCCTCTGGTAAAAAATTCTTTCTGGCAAAATGTAACTTGAAATTCCATTTCGAGAAAGCAAGTTAAATGAAAAGATATAAAACATATTACAAACGAAAACTTCCTCATTATAAGCCGCCAGGCGAGAAATTTTTTGTTACATACAGACTTGACGGTTCTCTGCCTGTCGAAGTAATTAAAAAATTAAAAGCAGAAAGAGAAAAAGCCGTAAAAGAAGTTGCAGGTTATGATAATCCCGATATTCGTAAAGAAAAATACAGAGCATTCCAATCACAATATTTTGGGAAATTTGATAAACTTTTAGACGGCGCCGGTTATGGACCAACCTGGTTAAAAGAGGACAATGTCGCGCAGATTGTTAAAGAAGCAATGCACTATCATGATAAAAAGACTTATGATCTAATTTGCTACACGATTATGTCAAATCATGTCCACCAAGTCTTCACTCCTATTGTTTCCGAAAATAAAAATGTAGGTCGAGATTCATCTCGACCACCACAACAAGTGGGTATATCCATGGAAAAAAATATCGACATAAATGTCGATTTACAATTTCCTATCGTTACGGATATTTTAAGAAAAATTAAAGGTTCAACTGCTAGAGGATGTAATAAAATATTAAACCGCTCCGGTACCTTCTGGCAGCATTAAAGTTATGACCATGTGGTTAGAAATCATGATGAATTAATACGTATAGTTAAATATGTACTTAATAATCCTGTTAAAGCAGGGCTTTGCGAGAAATGGGAAGATTGGAAGTGGAGTTATTGTAATTTTGAGTTATTAGTCTAATAAATTGTAACACGAACTTTAGTTCGTACTTGTTAAAATAATAGTTGGGTCGAAACTGAGTTTCGACCTACATTAAATTCAAATCTTCTTCAATTCGATAAAAATCATTAGTTTTGCATATGAATAATTATACAAATTGGATCAGGCTGATTTATATGAAAAAGATATCCATGCTTGTTGGAATGTTACTGTTTTATACCGGCTCTATTATTCCCGAACCGGTGGATAGTCTTAAGCAATTATTAAAATCTTCCACAGGAGAGAAGCGCATTAATTTTCTTTTAGAGTTAGGTGAACATCTTATTTTAACCGATCCGCAAGAAGCACTTACTGCCGCCGCTGAAGCATTGGAGTTAGCTAAGCAAGCTCAATTGCCTTCTTTAGTTGCATCATCTTTTCAATTGATTGGAAAAGCATACTATCGGTTGAAAGATTACTCCAACTCAAAATCTTACCTCTTGCAAGCTCATGCGCTTTTTACGGAACAAAAAGATACCGCTAAAATCGCTTCGGTATATGATAACCTTGGAGATACCTATGAAAAAAGCGGCGGGATTGACAGTGCAATAATATTTTTTGATCAGGCACGCGAGTTATTTGAAAAAATTGGGAATAAAAAAGAAGAAGCCATGGCATATTCAAGCATGGGCTTGCTATACTGGCGGAGGGGACAAAACCTCCGTGCTCTCGAATATCATTTTAAAGCCTACCAGCTTAGAAAAGAATTGAATTTAGAACTGAGCATCGCCATGTCGGCTAATAATCTCGGCGTTGTTTATTGGAGATTAGGCAATTATCAAAGAGCGCTTGAGTATTACACAGAATCTCTCTCAATAAGAGAAAGGCACAATGATAGAAAGGGAATCATTGTAGCAAATAATAATATGGGATTGATTTACTTTAAACTGAATGATCTTGAAAAAGCGCTAGAACTATTTGAATCCTCTTTGAGGGAATCGGAGCAATTAGATTATACTTTTGGTAAAGCTTATTCGCATCATGTGCTCGGGCATTTCTATCTTAAAACAAAAGATTATCAGAAATCAATTTCTCACAGCTTAAAAGCCGTTCAATTTTATTATGAAGTAAATGAATTAAACTCTGTGGCATTAAGCATGGGTTTCCTCGGTGAGGCGTACGCTGGATTAAAAGATTATAATAAAGCTAAGGAAATATTTAATGCCGCACTTGATACCGCTGAAAAAGCAAATGACATTTTTTCGTTAGCTGCTGTATTGCAGAAATTTGCCGGGATGTATTATGACCAAAATGATCTTGCAGGCGCAAGAAAAAGTTTAGATCAGTGTTTAGCTTTAGCTTATCGTGAAAATTTTATTGATCTAATTATTGACGGCGAATTGCTTTATTCTCAAATAGAAAAGCGAGGCGGCAATTTCAAAAAAGCGCTTGAGTATTACGAAAAGTACATGCAAACCTTAAACTATTCAAGACTAGAACAATTAAGCAGCAATATCAGCGATTGGGAATTGAAGTACAGTACACAGCAAAAAGAATATGAAAATATTCTGCTGCGCCAGGAGAACCGAATTAAAGAAGCCGAAATTGCAAAAGAAAAATTGTTTAGAAATTGGCTTGCAGTGCTGCTATTAATTACTCTCCTTTCACTGTTTGGCTTTATCCGCTATTATACATATAAAAGAAAAACTGCCAAACAAATTGTTAAACAAAAAGAAGAATTGGAACGGCTGAATAAAATTCTTGAGGATGCCAATGTTGTTCTCGAAGAAGATATTAAAGCAAAGGATAGATTATTCTCTATCATCGCACATGATTTAAGAAGCCCTTTCCATTTTCTTTTGAATTATTCAAGCATTCTTATTTCCGATATCGATAATCTTACGCAGCAAGATATTGTTGAGTATAGCAGGATAATCAACAAATCGTCGGAAATCCTGCTCGAATTGACTCAAAACCTGTTGAATTGGTCTAAGTTTCAATTTACTAATGCAGCAATAAACAGGGAAGAGATAAATTTAGCCGAGATGTTTAATTCTGTGATTGATTTGCATAGAGAATCTGCCGGTAAAAAAGAGATTAAGTTAATATTGAACATCGAAAATGATTTGAAGCTAACTTCCGATAAAGAGATGCTGCAAGCCATTCTGAGAAATTTAATCTCAAATGCAATTAAGTTCAGCCATGAAGTCGGTGAAATTAATTTTTCTGCTTCGCTTGATAACGGTATGATAACAATATTAGTAATTGATAACGGGATTGGTATTGACCAGGATAGACTTGAAACTATTTTCTCGCTTGAGCATATAAAATCAACTCCCGGAACTAATAGTGAAAAAGGTACAGGCATAGGCTTAGTTATCTGTAATGATTTCGTTAAAAGACTCGGAGGAACAATTAACATTGAAAGCGAATTAGGAAAAGGAACAACTTTCATGGTTTCTCTTCCATGGACTAATAGTGATTGAGAATTTTTATCGCAAATGTTACACACCACACTCACTCTTCGAATATCATAGATTCACATTACTACCCGCTGAAGCTGTTCTCCGGATGATTAAACTTTTTTCCTCTAATAAATTTTTTATATTTACAAATAAAAGTCTTAAGAGGAGTTGAGTGTATAAACGTTTAATAATTGATAAACAGCTAAGAAAAAACATTCGCGAGTTAGGCGAAATGTTAGGCAACGTAATCAAAGAACAGGAAGGCGAAGAAACTTTTTCAGCCGTTGAATTGATACGCAGCCTAACAAAGCAGCTTCGCAGCGGCTCATCTGTTAATGCAAAAAGAAAGATTAAGAAAGCAATCAAGTCATACACAATTGAACAGCTTCAAAAGATTGTAAAGGCTTTCTATATATATTTTCTGCTTGTTAACGCCGCTGACGAAACCTACCAAATTATTCAAAGGAAAAAATCATCAGGAGAACTCGGTTCAATTCAATATCTTGTGGACAAATTGCGGACAAAAAAACTAAACCTCTCTGAATTAGAAAGATTTTTAGAGCACATAAACATAATACCAGTTTTTACTGCTCATCCAACTGAAGCAACACGACAAACAATTCTAAGAAAAATTTTAACTATTAGTCTTCTGCTGCTCGAGAAAGAAAAAGCATATACAGAATATGAAAAACAAAAAGTCCTCCAAAAGCTTTCGGCACAAATTACAATTCTGTGGCAAACCGATGAAATTCGTTCGCATAAATTAACAGTAAGAGACGAGATTCAGCGTGGGTTGTTCTTTTTTGAAGAAGTTATCTATCACATTATCCCCGAGTTTTATAATCGAATTCAATCCGAATTCAAAGTGATGATGGATTTTAAGACTCAGATTCCGGCGTTTATAACTTTCGGAAGCTGGATTGGCGGTGACAGAGACGGACACCCTTATGTAACACCCGAGATTACAAGGGAAACACTGAATCTGCATAGAGAAATTATTATTAAAATGTATATAAAAGAACTTGACGTACTCTATACCCAATTAAGTTCTTCAGAACAAAATAAGAAGGTAAGCCGGAAAGTAAAAGATTATATACAGAAGAATAGAAATTATTTATCACTGCCTTCATCACAGCAATTTTATAGGAATGAACATGAACTTTACCGTGCTGCACTTATAATTATCTCGCACAAACTAAGACAAACATTAACAAATGGACAGGATGCTTACAAATCCTCTATAGATTTCGAAAAAGATATTTCCATTCTCTACAGCAGCTTGATGAATAATAAAGGGGAACAAATCGCCGGCATTCTATTGCTTCCGTTGATCTATAAAATAAAAACTTTCGGTTTCTTTTTAGCTGTACTTGATATCCGCCAAAGCGCCGAACAGATTCGTTCAGCGATAAGTGAGATTTTTAATAAAACGGCAGTAGAATCAAATTATTTGAAACTAACTGAGGAAAATAAAATATCGCTGATTGTTGAAGAATTGCTTAATCCCCGACCTTTAATTGCCTGGACAACTAACTCGTTAACACCCGGACATCATGTAAAGTTTTCAATTAAATCAAAACAAATTATTAGCGAATTTGAAATCTTCCGGTGGGCGCATCAAAATATTTCCGAAAGAAGCTGCCAAGATTATATTATTAGCAACTGCACAAACTGCAGCGATATTCTTTCCGCTTTATTATTTGCAAAGGAAACAGGAAGTATATTAATAAAGAATGGAGAGGTAATTACTTCCAAAGTAAATATTGTTCCTTTGTTTGAAACGATTGAAGACTTACGAAATGCAGGTGAAGTTATGCGGAAATTATTTTCGATAAAAATTTATCGCTCTCAGTTAAGTGCACGAAACAACGAGCAAATAATTATGTTAGGTTACTCGGACAGCAATAAAGACGGCGGCATTTTTGCATCAAACTATGAACTTTATAAATCTCAGATTAGATTGAAGGAAGTTTGTGCAGAATTTGGCATTACTCTAACAATTTTTCATGGGCGGGGCGGTACGATTTCAAGAGGTGGAGGTCCGGTTTTCCAATCAATTTTAGCACAGCCGGCAGGAACACTTCAGGGAAAAATAAAAATTACAGAGCAGGGAGAAATGATTTCTTCAAAATATTTGCTTCCGGAAATTGCGCAGCGAAGTCTTGAAATGATCTCTTCGGCAGTTATACTCTCAACGGTTAGTTCAGAGCAAAATAATTTGAAGGAACCTCTCTACAAATTCGAAAAACTGTTCGATTTTCTATCGGAAAATTCCTTTATCTATTACCGTTCTCTTATCGAGAAGAAAGAATTTTTTAATTATTTCAGAAGCGCAACACCCATTGATATCATCGAAAACATCGAGATAGGTTCAAGACCTGCATCGAGAAAGAAGGACAGCGGACTACAGTATCTTCGTGCAATTCCCTGGGTTTTTGCATGGATGCAAAACAGACAGGCTATCTCCGGCTGGTTTGGTTTCGGCTATGCAATAGCTCAAGCAATTAAGGAAGAAAAAACTTCATGGAAAACGCTTCAGTTCATTTATAGAAATTGGAGATTTTTTAGGGAACTGATTCACAATATAGAAATGGTGCTTGTTAAATCAGATTTTTTAATTGCAGAAGAATATTTTAAGCTTAGTGCACGCAGTAAATTGATGCATGATATTTATGACGAAATAAAATCGGAGTACAAGCGTTCGGTAAATGCAGTGCTTAAGATAACCGGTGAAAAAGCATTGTTGGATTCAAATAAAACTCTGCAGCAAAGTCTTGCGTTAAGAAATCCTTATATGGACCCCATGTCCTTCATTCAGTTAAGATTTTTAAAAGAATACAGGGAAAGTGACGATGAAGAAAAACGCGCACAGATAATCTCGCTGCTTAGAGCTACGGTAAATGGTATTGCATCGGGATTGCGGAATACAGGGTGAGCAGGATTTAAGATTTCACTTTTCGATTCATCCTTTTGCATGAAGTTGCTATAGGGCGTTGTTAGCTGCCTCCAACCAGGAAACCTCTCAGGTTGCTGAATTTAAACCTGAAAGGTTACATCATAGCAAGTAACCTCCAACGTCTAAAGCAGTGACGTTGGAGGTTTTTGAATCGGAGTTTTTTGTAAGCTTCGGAGGTTGCTCGACAGAAGTGGTATTTTTTATATTTGGACAGTCAATTTACTTCGGTAATTTTACCCGCATTTTTTAAGTAGAAATTATTCTTTAATTTGCAATTCATCAATTAACGGAAGATGTTTTTTATATGAATGGATTTAATGATAAACCCAAATGCCATTGCGGTGTATTTGGAATTTTCGGTGCGGCAGATTCAGCTTTAAAAACTTATTACGGGTTACATGCCCTCCAGCATAGGGGACAGGAAGCCGCAGGAATAGTAACTCAACATATTAACGAAAATGCACACTCGGTTTTTAATGTGCACAAAGGGGAGGGGCTTGTTTCGGAAGTATTTGCAGATTCGACAATCTTCGAAAATTTTTTAACCGGTCATTCTGCCATCGGGCATAACCGGTATTCCACAACAGGTTCTGCTAAATCAAGAAAAAATATTCAACCTTTTGTTGTTAATTACAGGCTCGGAAATTTAGCCGTCGCTCACAATGGTAATCTAACAAATGCAACCCTGCTTAGGGAAGAATTAATAAATGAAGGATCTATATTTCAAACAACCAGCGATACTGAAGTCATTCTTCATTTGATTGCAAGAAGCAGACTTGATAACCAAATAGAGCAGGTGCGTGAAGCGCTTTCAAAGCTTGAAGGTGCATATTCGCTTACAATACTTACCGATGATAAATTAATTGCTGCACGCGACCCGTACGGATTTAGACCGCTTGTGCTTGGAAAAGTGAACGGTGCCTTTGTCGTAGCATCTGAAACTTGCGCATTTGATATAATTTCGGCAAAATTTATCCGTGAAGTTAATGCAGGGGAGATGATCGTTATAGATCATGCATCGCTAAATAATAACAAAGTGAATTCATATCGAATAAGCGAAATTCCGGTTGAACAAAAGCATTGCGTTTTTGAATACATATATTTTTCAAGACCTGACAGTTTTATCTATGGTCATAATGTTGATAAGATGCGCCGTCGCCTCGGTAAGGTGTTGGCGCGCAAACATCCTGTTTATGATAAAGATGGGGAGAAGGTAATTGTTATAAGTGTGCCCGATAGTTCAAACACAACTGCATTAGGATATCAAACCGAATTAGATAAATTAGGGATCGATTCAAAATTAGAAATAGGTTTAATAAGAAGTCACTATATCGGCAGAACTTTTATTCTTCCCGGACAACAAAAACGAGAAATTGGTGTTCGCATTAAGTTTAATATTGTAAAAGGAGTTCTTGAAGGACGAACTGTTGTGATAGTAGACGATTCAATTGTTCGGGGGACTACATCAAAACAGCTTGTGAATTTAATCCGCGAAGCAAATCCGAAGGAGATTCATTTAAGAATTTCTTCATCACCGATTCATCACCCCTGTTTTTACGGAATGGATTTCCCGAGTAAGGAAGAACTTATTGCTAACATGCACAACGGAGATATCAAAAGCATTGAAAAAAGTTTAGAAGTTGACAGCCTGGAATATTTGACGATTGATGAAATGTTAGAGGCAGTAGAAGAAGCTAATCCGGATAATTTTTGTACCGCTTGTTTCTCCGGAAAGTATCCTACACCGGTTGATACCAGCTTCAAAAAGGAAATCTATGAGCTTTAACCGGCTAAAATTTATTTCAATATATATTATTCTAAGTTTTGCCTTCATTCATCCGCAAAGTGTTTATTTCATCAAATACAAAGAAACAATTCCGTCTGTGAAAATTGACGAGTTAATCGAAACGAAAAAAATTTTCCCCTCTCTTCTTAACAAAAGTATCAGTAATGAAGTTGAAATAATTAAAGCAGGATATTTTGCTAAAGGTTTAGGGAAAGATCACAGTGAACTTTCGCGCATCGTTAAACTCATCTTCAAGAACGATGATGAAGCGGATAAATTTCTCTCTTCAGCGGCAGATGATAACGCAGTAGAATATGTGCAAAAATCAATCAGGTACCGGTTGGATTTTATGCCGAATGACAGTGCAGTTGCACAGCAATGGGGATTGGAAAAAATTCGTGCATTCGACGCTTGGAATACTACGATGGGTGAGGATTCAATTATTCTTGCCATCATAGACACAGGAATGGATTATTTTCATCCTGATTTGAAAAATAAAATCTATTTTAATTCAGGTGAAATTGGGTTTGATGCGTTTGGAAGAGATAAACGTTTCAATGGAATAGATGATGACGGAAACGGTTTTATAGATGATTATATGGGATGGGATTTTACTGATCGCACAGGCTTTCCATTCGATACTTCAGCAGGGGATTATCTTAATTGGGATAACGATCCTTTTGATGAACACGGGCACGGAACTTTTATTGCAGGGATAGCAGCCGCCGAAACTGATAACCAAATAGGGATAGCGGGTGCTGCTCCGAATATAAAAGTATTAAATTTACGAGCGTTCGATCCGGGAGGATACGGCGAGGAAGATGATGTTGCTGCGGCTATTCTCTATGCAATAGAAATGGGCGCAAAAGTGATTAACATGAGTTTTGGCGATAGTAAATTCTCATACGTACTAAGAGATGTAATAAAATATGCACACAAGCAGAACATTGTAATGGTTGCTAGTTCGGGTAATTCTGCTTCCGATGCCGCACATTATCCATCCGGTTTTACGGAGGTAATATCGGTAGGGAGCAGCACAGTTGAAGATTATGTTTCCGGTAATTCAAACTTTGGTTCAACGTTAGACCTTGTTGCACCGGGTTCTTCGATACTTACAACCGGCTTGAATAATTCTTATACAAATGTAAGCGGTACTTCGGCATCTGCGCCGTTTGTTTCAGCAACTGCAGCATTAATTCTTTCTCTCGGAAGTTTTACTAACGATGAAGTAAAACAAATTATAAAATCGACGGCGAATGATATCAATAGCCCCGGGTGGGATACAAAAAGCGGAGCAGGAAGATTGAATATGCACAAGGCATTATCTGTTTTGGCACCCGGTAAAATAAAATTCAATTATCCATGGCAGGATTTTGCAACGAAAGAGGACACGCTCAATATCTTCGCTACGGTTTTATCACCCTATTTTATTGCATGCGATCTTCTATTAGGTGAGGGGGAAAATCCTACTGTATGGACTGAAATTAAAACGAATATTAAGAATCAATTCAGCAATGAAAAACTTGCGATAATCGATTTAACTAATTTTAATGAAGGAGTTTATACTGTTAGATTAATTGTTTATATGAATGATGGAAGATTGACGGAAGAACGTATCAATTTCCATGTTCAACGCAAAACTCCGGATGCTGAGCTTGTGGGATTCGGGACTGTTTATTCCGGACAACATTCGACCATTCTTGCAGAAATTTACACCGATCAAATTGCTGTTTCAAAAATGTTCTATAGAAAGCAGGGAACTTCTGAATTCCGCTTTATAACTCTTGATGGATTTGCTGTCAATAATCAATTTGTTAAGAATTTACATTTCGGATTTCTACCGGTTTCTATTGTTGAACCGAATACATTTTATGAGATTTATTTTGAAATTGAGAATCTTGCAGGGTTAAAGACAATCCTGAAAGATGGGCAAAACTATTTTTTAGTTAAAACTTATCCGTTTGATATTCCATGGACGAACTACGAAATGCCATTTAGTCTTCCTAAAGGAACTATATTTCCCGATCCGGTAAGAATTACAACCGATACAGATAATGAAATATTGTTCAATGAGTTTTATCCGGGTCAGATTCTTTATTATAAGTTATTAAGATTTGACGGAGAAAAGTTTTTAACGGCGGGTGATTCAATTAAAAATAAAATTCCACGCTCAATTACTGATTTCAACAATAACGGCAAGAAAGAATTAATCAGCTCATTTGAACGGAACGGTTATTTTGACGAACAAATAAGCGCCGATCAGTTTCAATTTAGTTCTTTGTATTCAGATTCAAGCGGAGATTTTTTTCCGATTCTCGTCGATGATCTAACCGGAAATGGAATTCCGGAGATAGTTACAATAACCAAAGAAGAATCAATTGGCATTTGGAATATTAGCAATTCTGGTAAGCCTGTGTTAAACCAAAAACTTGGAAATTATTCTCCGATAGATACAACATTTGGATTGAGTAATTACTTAACAAGAAACGTTGTAATCGCGGATTGTAATAATGACGGTGTTAAAGAATTATGGTTTTTGGATAGAGATGGAGACCTTTTCAGTTATAATATAAATAACGGAAACTTTACAAAAGGATTCTCAATTGCTACGGACTTTACCAGCCGATTCAATAACACCATCTCTGTTGGAGATTATGACGGTGATGGCGTTGATGATATTGCAGTAATATTAAATGCAAGAAGCATCGCTCCTTATCAATTAGTGGTTGTTTTTAATTATAAAGATAACAAGCTGAATCTCATCACTGAAATTGTATTCATTGATCAATCGGCTGAATTTCAAAGTATGGCTTTCTTAGATGTGTTTAATAGTCTTAGATTTGTTGATGTAAATAACGACGGCAAACATGAATTGGTAGTTAATTTATTTCCTCATGCTTATGTATTCAAAAGAGAAGGGTTAAATGATAAGATAATTTTTTATAAAGAAGGAATAAACACTCCTGCAATTTTTTCAGGAGATCTTAATAGCAATGGCGTAACTGAAATTGCACTTCAAGCAGCCGATGGTATAAAGTTTTATGAATTTGAGGAATCAAAGCGAGCGGCTGTTCCGGTTGAGATGAAAGGTTTTAGTATTAGTGCCGATACAATAAAATTAATGTGGAAAGGAGAGGCAGATAAATACTTTATCTACCGATCTCAAACAAAAAACGAATTTACTCTCATCGATTCAAGCTTAACAGAAGAATATTATGATGGTGATGTATCGGTAAATGAAAATTATTACTACAAAATTCAATCTTATAAGGCTGATAAAGAAAATCAGTATTCCGCCTTGAGTGAAGCGCTGGAAGTTTATTCACATGCACCGGCAAAATTAATTTTGGCGGAAAGTCAAAGTGCAAATACAGTACTAATAAAATTTTCTGAAAGAATAAGCAGCAGTATAACAAATTTACAATCATTTAATGTCCTATCGTTTGAATATCCGAATTCAATCTCCGCAGCATCGCAATATTCTTATCTCTTAACATTTAATTGTAATCTGCCGGAAGGACTGCAAATGTTAACATGTAAAGATTTATCTGATTTTTTTGGATCGCCTATTGCCAACGATACCGTCAGTTTTATAGTTCAAGAAGAGAAGGGGAGTGATGATTTCTACATAGCATCTTACGAATTAATCGATCCTTTTTCATTGCAAATAAATCTTAACTTGGCAGCCGATCCGGTAAGCGCAATGAATATCGGAAATTATAAATTCAATCCTGAAAATTTCATTTCGCATATTTCAATTGATGAAAACAATCCGGCAGTTTTATATCTGTTTCTAGAAAAGAAAAGACCGATCGGTTCTGTTGGAATTGAATATAAGCTAAAATTAGAAAATATTTTTTCCTCCAATGCCACCGGTTATAAAAAAATAAACAGCGGCGCAGGGAGTCTAATTGTGATTAGAAGTTTTGCGGAAAACCTTGCTGATGTGTATGTATATCCCAGTCCCGTAAAATTAAATTCAAATGGTACTAATAAAATTACATTTGCCAATCTTCCGCAGCGCGCAACAATTTCTATTTGGAATTTAAATGGAGAACGGATAATCGATTTGGAGGCAAGAAGCGGGACGGGGGGTTTAGAATATGATTTAAGAGATAAATCGGGTCAACTTTTAAATTCGGGAATTTATATATTTCGAATAGTCAGGCTTGATAATTCAAATAACGAGTTAGAAGAAAAGATGGGGAAATTTGCGGTGATAAGATGAAAATAAATATTGCGGAAATAAGAACGAGGTCTAATTATTTAAGCATACTTAGACTACTTTTAGCCATCCCGCTATGGTTTTTGTTTGATGATTTTTCTTCTCAAGCAACCCGGACTACTATCTTCATTATTTGCATCTTTGCAGCAATCACGGATACTTTAGACGGATATCTTGCAAGGAAATACAACGAAATCACAGAGCTCGGAAAAATTATTGATCCTCTTGCCGACAAAGCAGTTATAACTGCAATAGTTATTAAACTTTTTCTTATCGAAGAAATTTCCGCATATTATTTCTTTCTCATCATCGGCAGGGATTTAGTAATTTTTATAGGCGGAATAATTATATCTAATCTTTTAGGAAAAGTTTTGCCATCTAATGTTATTGGTAAAATAACCGTTTCTTTCATAGGAATTGTGATACTTTTAATAATACTTAACATCGATAGGAATTTTTTTTTATTTAACTTTTTTTATTATTTAAGCATAGCCTTAATGATAATATCTCTTATTGCATACGGCATAAGAGCATCAGAGTTTATAAGAAGGAAAAAGCATGAATCTGTTTAAAAATATTAATTTTGGACGATTAAAAGAGGGATTAACAAAAACCCGTACTAAACTCGTAAACGCGCTTAATGAAGCTGTTACAGGCAAAGCCGTAGTTGATGAAAAGACTTTGGATGAGTTGGAAGAAGCATTGGTAACGTCAGACATCGGAATTGATTTGGCACAGCAGATTATTGAACAAGCCCGGAAGCTGTACAAGGAAGAAAAAAACAAATCGGATATCCGATTAATTGATTCAATTAAAAAAGAATTGAAGAATGTACTAAGTATAAATAATACAAACGGGAAGGAGTTTCAACTAAATAAAAATAAGCCGTTTGTAATCCTTGTTGTTGGTGTTAACGGAACGGGGAAGACAACGACAATTGGAAAACTTGCTTACAACTACAGAATGTTAGGATTGAAAGTACTAGTCGGTGCTGCCGATACATTTAGAGCGGCGGCAAATGAACAATTGGGAATTTGGGCTGAACGCGCCGGTGTCGAGATTATACAGAAATTCAAAGGGAGCGATCCATCATCGGTAGCTTATGATGCACTAAAAAAAGCTAAGACTGAAGAATATGATATCGTTCTAATCGATACTGCCGGAAGACTGCATAATAAATCTAATCTTATGCAAGAATTGAAGAAAATCCGAAGGGTGATATCAGGAATCATTACAGATGCTCCACACCAAACTCTATTAGTTGTCGATGGGGCAACCGGACAAAATGCAGTGAAGCAGGCTGAAGAATTTAGCAAAGTTACGGACATCACTGGTTTAGTAATAACTAAACTGGATGGAACCGCTAAAGGTGGGGTAGTTTTTCAAATTTGCAATAGACAGAAGATTCCCGTGAGCTATATCGGAGTTGGTGAACAAATCGAAGATTTACAGACCTTCGACCCTCAATTATTTGTAGATGCACTTTTCAACGAGGATTCTTGAGTAGAACATGTTCATGAAAAAACCAAGACATAGGATTTTTGATTATACACCGCGCTTTTATAAACCCGAAACTGATGCAGAAGAACGGCGTAAACGCAAACTCGGATTTCGTTCTAAAAAAAAATACCGCACTAAAAAACGCAGCCCAATAATATGGCTAATATTCATACTACTTGTAATTTATCTCTACCTTAAATTATCTCACGCAATATAAATTTAGCATATTCCACTTAACAATTACGGTAGCTCTAAAAGAGGTTATGATATACAAAGTTTGGTTTGAAAATAGGAAAGTAGAAAGTTTACATAATATACATTATCGGACACATTCTTGCATTTCTGCCTGATTCTTTTTGAAGCTTCTAGATATGTCTAGACTCAGCATCCCCAACTTTTAAGCGGTTTAAATTTTCATTACTTCCAAAAAGAACTAACGTATCTGTTTCTTTTATTTTGTATTCGGGATCCGGTGTATAAATAATCGGATCTGTTTTATCTGAATAAAAGTCTTTTCTTTTTTTGATCATTAATACCTCTACTCCGAATTTATTTCGCAGCCTAAGTTCTTTAAGACTCTTTCCAATGATATTAGGAACTGCTTGATATTCAATTATTGAGTATCCGTCTGCAATTTCAGAGGCTTCTGCAAAATTCAAGGTTTTCAATTCTTTCGCTAATCCGCTTTTAATGTCAATCTTAAGACTTTCTTCGTTATAAACGGATATTACTTTTTGTCTAGTAATGACACCTAATATTTTATTGTCATCTTCCGGAGCATAGACCGGAAGCTGATCTAAATTAAATTTACCGAAAAGGTTAAAAACAAAATCCAAATCGTCCCTAGTCTTTACAATTGTGAATTCAGGATTAGTTAAGTCACGCGCAATTAAAACTTCTTTAATATTTTCATATTCAGTTATTATCGGTCTTAGCTCTTCTAATGTAATTACGCCTGTTATTTTATTTGATGTATCTACTGTGAATAAAGAATTACCCGGGGTTTCGATTAATTTTGCCATTAATTGCGGTAAGGTACTAACTTCACTAATGGTGATTATCTTTTCAAGTTCGACCTCCGATACCAGAATTGACTTTAAGAGATTTACTTCGCGTCCTTCGGTAATTCGGTATCCCTCCGACTCAAGGTGCCGTGAATGTACCGAGCCGCCTAATGCTATCTGAACAAGCATTGTACTAATGATTACGGCTAACATCAATGGAAGAATAAAAGAATAATTTTGCGTCATTTCAAAAATTATAAGAATAGCTGAAATTGGAATGGTATTAATACCTCCGAGTACTGCTCCCATACCAACAAGAATCATTGTCGTGGGGTCTAAATTTAAATTCCAAATTGAATTAATTACATAAGTGAAAATGTATCCCGTTCCGGCACCAATGAACAATGAAGGGGCAAATAATCCACCAAAACCGCCTGAGTGTAACGTAATAGGTACTAAAATAAACTTTAAACCTATCAGGACAATTACGGTGTACCAAGCCAACTTATTTGATAAGATTTCATTTATTGCATCATATCCAATTCCAAATATACCTTTAAAAAAAAATCCGCAAACTCCGATTACAAGTCCAACGAAGGTCATTATCAGCCACTGCGGTACAGACCCTGTTAATATTTTCTTTCGAAACAAATACTGAATTCTATTAGAGTATTTTATAAAGAATAATGAAACGGCACCAGCTATCAACCCTAAAATTGCGTATAAATATAAATTTGAAAAATCTATTGAGTTCTCTATGGAAAAAAGAAATACAGACTCATTTCCCAAAATAATTCTTGATACTGCACTGGCTGCAACCGTTGCAAGGATGAGAGCTGCCAATGTTGGAGCATGAAAATCACTTAATAAAACAATTTCGAGAGCAAAGAAAACTCCGCCTAAAGGTGTGTTGAAAATTGCTGCAATGGCTGCACCTGTACCGGCAGCAGTAAAAATTCTTATACGAACATCAGATAAGCCAAACAAGTTGCTTAATTTACTGGCAACTCCACCCCCTAATTGAGCTGCTGGACCTTCAGGACCTAACGTACCGCCCGATCCAATGCATATAACAGGAGCAATGAAATTAAATATGGTTGTACGCAATGGAATATAACCGCCTCTGAGTGTTACAGCTTTAATAACTTCAGTAACTCCTTTTTTCTTGGCAACATCCGGAGCTAGTAAAATCATAATTCCTTGAATGAACATTCCCAAAGCAGGAAGTAAAATAACAGAGGTGGCTCCTAAGAAATAGAAACCTTCTGCTGATTGTCCAAAAAAAAGGATGTTTAACAATTCAATTGATTTGTGAAATAAAACTGCCGAAAAACCGGCAGCTATTCCTATTATGACAGATAAGATACTAAAGGAAGTATAATCCGGTAAAGCAAGCTGGGAAAATTTCTTTTGTAAAGCACGTTTAAATTGGCGTGACTTTATAAAATACTTTAATAATAATTTCTTTTTGTTAGCCTTCAAACTTTAGTTCTATTTATGAATACTTAAAAAATCCTTCACCGGTTTTTCTCCCTAATTTTTTAGCTGCTACCATCTTTTTTAATAGTGGACAAGGTCTATATTTTGGATCGGCATAGCCTTCGTTTAGAACTTCCAAAATAGCAAGACAAACATCGAGACCAATAAAGTCGGCAAGAGTAAGAGGACCCATTGGATGATTCATACCTAATTTCATCACTGTATCGATGTCTTCTGCAGATGCCACACCTTCAAACAGTGCAAATATCGCTTCATTGATCATCGGCATTAAGACCCGATTCGATATAAATCCCGGGTAATCAAATACTTCAACGGGAGTTTTGTCGAGTTTTATAGAAAGATCTTTAATTACATTAAAAGTTTCATCCGAAGTGGAATATCCGCGAATGATTTCAACAAGTTTCATTACCGGAACAGGATTCATGAAATGCATTCCAATAAACTTATCCGGACGTGTAGAGGATGCTAATTCCGTAATAGAAATAGAAGAAGTATTTGAAGCAAATATAGATTCCGATTTAACTATTGAATGTAATTTATTGAAAATATCAAGTTTTACTGGTTTATTCTCATATACTGCTTCTATAATCAGATCTGAATTATTATTAGTGTTTTCTATTCCGATTATTGGAGTTAGTCTTGATAGAGCAGAAGTCTTTTCTTGTTCATTAATTATTTCTTTTTTAATCTGCCTGTCCAAATTATTAGAAATGCTACTAGTGGCTTTATCCAAAATACCGGAATTTGTGTCGATCAAGTCTACAGAGAATCCTTTTAATGCAAATACATGAGCTATTCCCCCACCCATCGTTCCTGCTCCGATTACCGATACTTTTTTAATATCCATTTCTTGCTCCCTTATTTTTATTTTATAGATAACATCATAATATTTAATAATTTTTACTACCCAAAGCCCCAGAAACTTATGAATAATTCTTTACTATTAGAGCAGATGCCTCTCCTCCACCGATACACAGGGATGCTAATCCGTAAACAGCATTTCTTTTTTTCATTTCATAGATTAGAGTAGTTAAGATACGTGCACCGCTTGCACCGATTGGGTGACCTAATGCAACCGCGCCACCGTTAACATTTACGTTACTGCTTTCAAGACGCAGCAACTTGTTAACAGCGAGAGATACCACTGCAAAAGCTTCATTTATCTCAAACAGATCGATATCTTTAATATTCAAGTTCGCTTTAGACAAGACTTTATTTATTGCATCGGCAGGTGCTGTGGTAAATTCCATTGGAGTTTTCGCTGCGGAACTTTGAGCAACTATTTCAACTAGGGGTTTTAGCCCAAGTTTTAAGGCAGATTCCTCACTCATAACAAGTAAAGCAGCGGCACCGTCATTTATGCTCGAAGCGTTAGCAGCAGTTACTACGCCGCCTTTTTCGAAAACAGGTTTAAGCGTGGGAATTTTTTCGAAAATAACTTTTCCCGGTTCTTCGTCAGTATCTACAAAAGATTCTCCTTGTTTACTTTTGACAGAAACTTTAGTGATCTCATCTATAAATCTTCCAGATTTCTGCGCTTCCTGAGCCTTACGATAGGAATTTATGGCAAATTGATCTAATTCTTCACGGGAAAAAGAGAAATCCCTTGCACATTTTTCAGCACAGGAACCCATGTGAACATTGTTATAAACATCCCATAATCCATCTGTAATCATTGAGTCTAAAACTTCTCCATGCCCAAGTCGATAACCATTTCTAGCTTTTGGTAGAAGATATGGAGCGTTAGTCATGCTTTCCTGCCCGCCTGCGATGATTATATCAGCATCACCCAGAGCGATGGCTTGCTGTGCAAGCATAACTGACTTCAACCCGCTGCCGCACATCTTGTTAATGGTCATACATTCAGTTTTATCCGGAAGCCCGGCATAAAGTGCTGCTTGCCGCGCAGGGGCTTGCCCTTGCCCGGCGCTTAAAACATTTCCGAATATAACTTCATCAACGAGATTAACACCTAATTCGCTTTCATCTAAGACAGCCTTAATCGCATAGCTGCCTAACTGCGAAGCTGAGAATCCGGCTAACGCGCCGTTAAATGAACCGATAGCGGTACGTTTTGCGTTTGTTATTACTACTTTCTTCATTGCTACCTCTCTAGTTTATTGTGATTTTTCATTCAGAAAAATCGAATTTGTTTTTAATAAGAGGTTATTCCCCTTTTTTTATAATTAAATTTGATAACTCAATAATTAAATTAAGCAACACAAGATTTACGTTTATATTATTCTGCAAACTTGCGGCTAATGAATCAAGCTTATAAGTTATATTTACTAAGTTTAAATTAGGAAATTTTGTTGTAAACTTTTCCAGGGTTTCACGATGTTTATTAAAAAAACAATCATTAATTCCTAAACGATATTTTTGAACGTCGTTCAACCAAATAATCATCATTTGTATTAACAGCCTTAATGTATCGGCAGCATTCTCGTCAATAAGCTTGCTTATTTCGATAAAGGCAGAATGATACTTTCTGCCAAAGGAGTACCTAAGAACACTGATTGTTTTTTCCAAAAGAGATTCAAAGTCGTGTTCAATCAAATTGTATGATGCAATTACCGAACCATTACCAAACGGTGCAGCTGCTTCCGCCAGATGTTCTTCAACTTTGAAATATTTCATCAAGATTTCCTTTATATGAACCGGCTGTAAGGGTTGAAAATTTAGCTGCCAACATCTTGAACGAATGGTTTCGAACAATTTTTCAGGGTAAGGAGTAGTGAGAACGAAAACTACCCCATGCGGAGGTTCTTCTAAATTTTTTAGTAAAGCATTTTGTGAATCTTCATTCATTAAGTGTGCTTCCGAAATTAGAATAAGTCTGTAATAGATATCTGAATAGTCCAGCGCTATGAATTTATTAATATCTCTTATGCTGTTAATTCGTATTTGGTTAGCCTTCGGAATGGATATTTTATAGTAAGGATTATTTATCTTAGAATTAATTTGATTTTGAATAATCTGCATTTCTTCGGCAGTTAATTTTTCAAACGGTTCATCGCCGGAAGTTTCTTTTTTCCCTCTCGGGAAAGGGAAAATATATTTTACATAAGGCTCTGAATAAATTTCAATTTTGTGTTTGATAGAAGATTCATTTTTCGAAGGGTTTGATTTGCAGTTTAAGGATGTGATAAAACGAATGGCGGTCAGCTCTTTTCCCGTGCCATTAATTCCTTTAAAAATATAGGCGTGGGGTATTTGTGAAGTAGAAATTAGTTGTGTAAGTATCCTGATAGCATTTTCCTGTCCGTATATTCCTTCCCATTCATCATACATGAGCACACTCTAAAAAAGTATTTTTATTCCGAACTAAGACTAAAGGTCGCTAATAAAAAAAATATCTTTCGTGCCGGTAATTTATGAACCTTTTCGCTAAACGTTAAAGTGGAGAATCAGACTGCTGATTAAAAATCATCTTCATTGTAGAAGAAATCTTCATCAGTGGGATAATCCGGCCAAATATCTTCGATGGATTCATAAGGTTCGTCGGAATCTTCTAATTCCATCAGATTTTCAATTACTTCATATGGAGCACCAATTCTATCAGCATAATCGATCAACTCTTCTTTAGTAGCCGGCCATGGTGCATCGTCTAAGTAGGAAGCTAATTCAACTGTCCAAATCATCTACTAGTTCTCCACATAAAATTATTTTTTTGATTTGAATTCGAAGAACCCCATATCGTCGAAGAAAAACTCGATTGGATTTTGTTTGATACCATTGTGTTGCACTTCATAATGCAAATGTGGTCCGGCAGATAGCCCTGTGTTTCCGGATTTGGCCATCAAATCCCCTCTTTGAATTTTTTGTCCTTCTTTAACCTTAACTGCAGATAGATGAGCATACAACGTTCTATAGCCAAAGCCGTGGTCAATTTCTACTGCCAAACCATAGCCGCCCCTGTATCCAACAAAATCCACAACTCCTTTTCCTGCAGCATGAACAGGAGTACCAACATCAGTAATGATATCGATGCCTTCATGCATTCTTCTTATGTTCAGTATAGGGTGTAAACGCATTCCGAATCCGTGTGCGGATACAGTCCCTGTGCAAGGTTTTATTGCCGGCAAGGCTTCAAATAATTTTTTGTTTTCAGTTAATTTGTTAGAGATTTCTATGTATTGGCTCTTTTCGAATTCTATTTTTCTTGTTACTTCTTCTATATAGGATAGTGCATTATTTAATTTCAGATCCGATTGGTTATTAAGGAAATCAAATGAATTATCTAAAGAGCTACCTCCTATACCGAGCATTCTTTCCTCGGCGGAAATGGGAGGTAAGTTAGCCGCAATTCTTAATTCGTTATTAACCTGAGTTATACTATCTAACTGATTATTGAGCAAGGCATATCGGTCCTTCAACTCCATTAATTTATTCTTTAACATTTCATTTTGAACTTGAAGTGAAGACAAACTAAAATCTTGATTGGTTAAAGAATAAATTAACGAATATCCGCCTATTAATATAGAACTACAAATAAAAATTGCCCCAACTAAAAATAAAGCGAGTTTCCTTTTGTAGTTTTTAATCTCAATAAATTGCAGTTTTGACTGGGAAAAGTAGTATAATTTTTTCATAAATCGGTGGGTGAATGTATAAAATTAAGTGTTATTTGTCAAGGTTTCTGCCTCTAATTTTATTCAAAATCGTGTTCAAAATAATCAACTCCCCGCAAATCGTCAATATTGTTAACATTCCGGATTCTATCTTTTAGCCGGGATTGAAATTCTTGAGCAGCATCGTAACCATAATGCTTTAGAAGATAATTCAAGCTAATAACCTCGGAAATTACGGTAATATTTTTCCCAGGTAGAATGGGCAGCTTAACATACGGTATTTCCACATCAAGAACATTAACATTCCGCTCATCGAGTCCGGTTCGGGTATATTCGGCTTTATCATCCCAAATTTCAAGCTCTACTATAATTTCAAGCCTTTTCTGAAAACGAATTGCCCTTATGCCAAACATTCGTTCAACGTCAATAATTCCTAAGCCCCGTATTTCGATAAAGTGTTTAGCAAGATTAGTACCCGATCCTATCAATATTCCTTCACCTTTCTTGGTAAGAATAATGACGTCATCGGCAACCAACCTGTGCCCGCGTTCGATGAGGTCAAGTGCTACCTCACTTTTACCGATGCCGGATTTACCCACGAACAAAACACCGATTCCATATACATCTACAAAAGAACCATGAATTGATACACGCGGTGCAAATTGATCGTCCAAAAAATCGCTTACGAGGTAAACAAGTTTTGTAGTAGAGAAAGGGCTGCCGAAAAGTGCTACATTATTTTTATTTGCTAACTCGACTAAAACCGGAAAAGGTTTGTTTCCGTCCGTTAAAATGATGCAAGGAATTTCGAAATGAAATATTCTATTTAATGCTTCACGTTTTTTTGAATCCGAAAGCTGTGAAAGGTATCGCATCTCAGTATTTCCAAACACCTGCACTCTGCTGTAAGAAAATAAATCCACAAACCCGGCAAGTGCCAGGCCGGGTCTGTGTAAATTCTGCTCAAAGATTTTTTTTTCGAATCCCGAATCATCAGAAAAGAGTTTCAACTTAAAAGCATTTTTTGAATTGTTATAAAGAAATCCCACCGAAATGCTTTCGATGCGAGAAATAGATTTCTGGCTAATCTTCATTCTTAATTCGCATAGTTCTTTTCGTTTTTAGCTTTTTTAGCTGCCTAATTAATTTCTCAATAGCAGCACTAACAGATTTTTTGAATTCGTCCGATTCCCCAACTGCTTTGAGTATCTGTCCGGGTACTTGAACAATTATTTCACCAATTTTAATGCTGTCTTTATTGTTTTGATAACTTAATATGACATCCACATTTTGAATGTCATCATTGTATTTACTGAGTACTTTGACTTCATCCGTAATGAAATCTTTCAATGTGTCGCGGGCTTTAAATTTTCGAGCGGTTATTGAGATGTTCATAAATCCTCCATTTAGTTAAGATTTTGGATGCGCCTTTTTATATGTTTTTTTTAATCTTTCTATACTCACATGGGTATAAATTTGAGTGGTAGAAAGATTTTCATGTCCTAATATTTCTTTAACGGCTCTCAAATCGGCACCATTATCTAACATGTGCGTAGCGGCGCTGTGTCTTAATATATGCGGACTTTTTTTCTTTAAGTCAGAAACTTTTGAAAGATATTTATTAATTAATCGATGCACTAATCTAGGGTAGATTTGAATACCCTTCTCGGTTATAAGCAGCGGATCTTTATTCTTCAAATCTCTGGTTAATAAATACTCGTGAATAATCTGTAATGATTTATCCCCTACAGGTACATATCGAATTTTATTTCCCTTACCCCAAATGTGAAGGGTTTTACGGTCAATGTCAAGATCCTCTAACTTTAATCTGCACAATTCCGAAACACGCAGTGCACAGCCATATAATAATTCAAAAATAATTTTTACAAGAGCATGATCGTCTTCGCTTTCTTCGGCAATAGTGTATACTTTGAGTATTATTTCGGTGGGAACGACACCCGGTAATTTTCTGATGTATTTTGGATTTGAAATATTGGTCAAGGGATTGAAGTTTGTGAAACCATTTAAATACGCGAATTTGAATAAACCCCTAAGAGATGACAGCTTGCGGGAAATTGATATCTTATCCAAATTGTGCTCATTTAACTCAGCTAAAAACGATTTAATAAATTTCTCGGAGATTTTACTTATTTCTTCCCGGTTGTGGATTCGGCAGAAATTTGTAAATGAAACCAAATCTTCCCTATAGGCTTTAATAGTATTTCCCGAATACCTTTTAATGTTCTTTAGATTATCAAGATATTCGAAGATCAATAAACTAATATCCATATTATTCTTCTGATTCTTCAACTGGCTCGGTTATAACTTCTTCACCACAGAGGGGACACCTCAAATAATTTCCTTTCTTTATAGAATATCTTTGCTCCATATATTCCGAATCGCCATTAGGACAAGGATTTGGAATCGGTTTATACCAGGCTACAAAATCGCAATCAGGATATCTCGAACAGCCGTAAAATAATTTATTTTTACGTGACTTTCTCTCAACGATGTCGCCCTCTTTACATTTGGGACATTTTACTCCTAGGGTGATGTTTTTAATATAATCGCACTCGGGGTATTTTTCGCACCCGATAAATCTTCCGTACTTTCCTTCTCTATAAACAGTTCTGCTTCCGCATTTCTCGCACTTCTCACCAGTGTATTCAGGCTCTTGATTTTGAAGATTATATTCTTTGAATGACTTAATGTTTTTGCAATCGGGATAGTTATTGCATGCCAGAAACTTTCCGAACCTGCCTATTTTTATAATCATCTCACCCCCGCAGAGGTCGCACGCAATTTTTTCAACATTGTTTTCCACCTGTTCAAGTGCGTGGGAGAATGGGTGATAAAAATCGTTTAGAACATTAACATACTCATTCTCCCCTTGTGCAATCTGATCAAGTTCGCTTTCCATGCTTGCGGTAAAATCTTCGTTAATAATATCGGGAAAATTTTTAACAAGAATAGAATTAACTTCTTTACCGAGTTTAGTCGGAATTAACTTTCTATCAATCTGATCCACATATTTTCTGTCCTGAATTGTACTAACGATAGATGAATAAGTGCTCGGTCTTCCGATTCCTTTACTTTCCAATGCTTTAATTAATGTACTTTCTGTAAATCTTGCAGGCGGTCTGGTAAAGTGTTGAGTTTTTTTCAATTCATCGAGCTGCAGTGATTGAGATTTTTCTAAACCAACCGGGATGGATTCGTTACGGTATTCTTCCTTATCCTCTGCATTTTCTTTTCGCTCAGGCAATTCTTCGTATACCTGGAAAAATCCGTTAAACAGCACTGCTGTACCAAAAGCTTTAAACAAAAATTCATCGGCTTTAATCTCTACAATGGTAGTTTCAAGCCTTGCGGGACTCATCTGCGATGCAAGGAATCTTTTCCAGATTAACTCATACAATTGGAAAGATTTTTTATCTAAATACTGTTTTACCATTTCAGGAGTGTAGCTCATGTTTGTCGGTCGTATTGCCTCATGCGCATCTTGAACGTTTGCCTTTTTCTTTTTCCCGTTGTTATTTATTTCCGCTACATAATTGTTTCCGAAATTTGAAGCAATAAAATTGCGTGCTTCGGCTGCAAATTCATCGCTAATTCTAACGGAATCTGTACGCATATAGGTAATTAATCCGGCAGTGCCTTCAGGACCTAAATCGACCCCTTCATATAACTTTTGTGCTATTCCCATTGTTTGCTTTGGGCGCATCTTCAAACGCTTGGAGGCTTCTGCCTGTAATGTACTCGTTATAAACGGCAAGGGCGGGTTTCTTTTTATGTGGCGCTTAATAACATTTAGAATTTCAAACTTAGACTTCGCTTTAATAGCATTAAAGCATTTTAATGCTTCCCCTTCGCTTGAAATGGCTATGTTATTCTGACGAAACTCTACCCAGTCGGCTTCAGTCATTACCGGCTTGGGTTGAATCTTAATATCTTTTGAATCGATGCTAAAAAGTTTGGCTCTAAAAGTTTCACCTTTTTCGGTTTCGAAAATTGCCCAGATCGACCAATACTCGGTTGTTATAAATTTTTCGATATCATCTTCCCTATCGCATATCAACTTAAGTGCAACCGATTGTACTCTTCCTGCCGAAAGAGAATTGCTGCCTGACATTTCGATAATTGCCTTCCATAAGAATGGCGACATTTTATACCCAATAATTCTATCCATAACTCTGCGAGCACGCTGCGAAGCTACTAATCGAGTATCGATTGGGCGAGGTGTTTGCATGGCACGTTCCACTCCGGATTTTGTTATCTCGTTAAAAAGAACCCGGAATATATTTTCCTTTGATTTGCCGTTTAATATGTCTGCGATATCTTGTGCAATTGCCTCCCCCTCTCGATCAGGGTCTGTGGCTATGTAAATATTTTTACTCTTAGCCGCAAGTGTTTTAATTTTTTTTATTACATCCCCTTTACCGCGAATTGTTACAAACTGCGGTATGTAATTATTCTCAATATCTACACCTAACTTAGTCTTGGGTAAATTTCTAATGTGACCGACTGTTGCTTCTACAATAAAATTCTTACCTAAATATTTGTTTATTGTTTTTGCTTTTGCTGGAGATTCTACTAATACTAAATTTTTACTCATGTTTTCTTTTTTATGATTGAATAGGATTAATGTAAAATGTTACTTTTTAATGGCAGAGAATAATTACTTGCGCCTAAATATATGAATAATATTTGGATTTCTGCCGTCTGCATATTTTCATCAATTAAATAATTTTTAATTTATGTACAAAATGAAGGATATTTTCGTAATTTTTCAATACAATATTAGATATCACTTTTTAACCTACAAAAATTTTGAACGATATTTAAGCACCAATTGATTTTCTAATTTTTTCATTCTTCTTTTAGTTTTAATTGTATTATCGTCGTAACCAATCAAATGAAGAATTCCGTGAATAATGAGCCGGGTTATTTCGCTTACAAACGGAACGTTATACTTTTTAGAGTTATTTAACGCATTGTCTTCGGAGATAAACATTTCTCCGTCCAATTCAATATTGCTGCCGGAATAATTAAATGTAATAATATCCGTAGAATAATTATGTTTAAGAAATTTTTTGTTTATTTCTTTTATCTCGAATGAGGAAATGAAGTTAATCTGTAAGGATGAAACACTAAATAGAAGCTCTTTTCTAAGTTCACTTATAATTTTATGAACAAAGGCTTTTTCAACTTTGCTGTTATTTTTACAATTAACTGTTAAGTTCTTTATCACTTAATACCCCAAAAAGGTGGTGCAAATTTAATCCACCTTGAGCTAAACTTCAATTTCCATTCCTTCTTTAGCAGCAAAACAATTTATTCCGGAATTTTGCCTTTTAAGAACTTCTTTTGCTTGAGTAACCATTTCATCAACCTTGCTGTCACTATATTCGGGATTGAAGTGAAAGAGTACGAGATTTTTAATATCAGCCAATATGCTAAAATGAACTGCGCTTAGATTGCTCGAATGTCCCCATCCTTTTTTCCCCCTAACAGATATTTCTTCATACATAGTATCATGGATTAAATAATCGCTGCCCATACAAAATTCAATTAATGGTTTATTTAATTCTTCGAATTCATCAAATAAAGTTTTTTCAAGCGATTCCTTTACAACAATTTCATTGTCAGGCATATAAACTATACTCTTTCCTTTGTCGTAAATTTTATAAGTTAATGCCGGAGATGAGTGATTTGTATGGATAGTTTCGATATTCAGTTCACCTAACGTAAATGAATCTCCCGGTTTAATTTTCCTGAAATCAACGTTAGCTGCTAAATCTTTGAATGAAACCGGAAAATAGTCGCGTGTCATTTGACGGGACAGCATGCTCTCTATGTCACCGTCGTCGCCGCTAAGACCATAAAAAGTAATTTGTCTATCTTGATGATAAAGAGGTGTAAAGAAAGGAATGCCCTGAATATGATCCCAATGATAATGACTAAGAAGAATAAAAATATCCTCATTACCGTTTCTAACAAGGTTATTTCCTAACTCTCTAATACCGGTTCCGCCGTCCAAAATAATGACGTTGTTTTGATTCGTTCGTATTTCAACGCAGGGCGTATTGCCGCCGTATTTTTCGGTATCTTTCCCGGGAACGGGTATGGAACCTCTTGTACCCCAAAATTTTAATTTCATTTTTACTAATAAATCTTTTTCAACGATTCTATTGTTAACTCAGTATATTTTTTATACCGCATCGCTGATCTTTCAATCTCTTCAATTTCATCTAAACTGAGGTCCCGTACAATTTTTGCAGGCACTCCAGCAGCAAGTTTGCCGCTTGGAACTTCAAAATTTTGTTTTACTACAGAACCTGCAGCAACCATAGTTTTTTCTCGTATCAGTGCACCGTCTAAAATTACAGCACCCATACCAATGAGACACAAATCTTCTAATGTACAGCCATGCAGTGTAACGGAATGCCCGATAGTTACTTTATTGCCTATATTTAAGGGAAATTTACCGTTTGTAACATGCAGCATCGAGCAATCCTGAACATTTGTAAAAGAACCGATGCGAATATAATTAACGTCGCCGCGAATTACTGTGTTATACCATACACTTGAGTTTTTGCCGATACTTACATCACCTATTATTTTTGTTCCTGAAGCCAAAAAAACAGATTCATGAATTTTCGGAAAGAAATCAAGGTATGGAAAAAGCTTAATTTCACTATCTAATTGCGATATTTTGGCGGAGTCCATCCTTCCCTCTTCCATTCTTTTAATTCCAGGCGGATATTGCCTATAATCACTTTCATTTTAGCCACTACCGGCACTGAAGCTTCATCATTAGTAAACCAGCCCTCAAAATAACCCGTTAATCCAAAAACACTTACGAAATCGGTGTATCCGTCAAGTCTGACACAGTTAATATCGTAGTCGACAGCATCAATTGACACTTTAACCGGTTCATCATAAAAATTTAAACGAGTTTTTACTTTTTGCTCGGTTACGAAACACGGTACATCGATAGACCATTTTTTACCGAAATTCATTCTAGCAAAATAAAATATTGAAAGTCCGTCCTGATAAATATGTTCTGCCGTTGTTACAGAATCTGTCCAAACTTGCGGCGGACTTACCCTGCCTTTTTTTACCGCGATGGTTTTCTTTTCGTAATCAAAAAAATAATTTGTATAGGCGGTATATTTTTCAGCTCTTATCAAAGCTTTAAAATGATTTGAAAAATAATCAGCTCGCATGTGGGTTTCATAAATCTGGTGTAAATCCACAAAGGGAATTCCTTTGTAAGAGTCGATGTAAGCAACGGCAATGTAAACGGTCTGTTTGTTCACAATCTTTTTATCTTTAACTTTTAATCTAACTTCACCAAGGTTCAAAAACGAATAGCTAACAACATATCTTAATTCCTCACCAACTTGTAAAGATTTTTCTGAAGAGAAACTCAAAGTATAGCTTTTCTTTCCGCTGAATAAATGCGGAGAGGCTATTATTAATGCCGCAGCGAATAACACGGCTAATAAAAATTTTTTCACTTAATTTTAGCTATATCCCTTGCTTCATCAAATAATGAAGCAGCCTTGTGAACTTGATTATCAATGCTAAGCAGTACAGAATACCAGCCTTCATTTTTCCAATAATTTCTTGCTATCTGAGCTTTCAGCCTTGCCTCGATATAATCTTTATCCTTTTTATAATCCGATTCGATAAATTCAACCTCCTTGCCATTAGCGAATTGAATAAAATCACCTAAGTCTTTTTCAGTGAATTTAAATTCATTCCTAAATTTATCCAGATCAGCACTGTAAGCAGATGAGATTTTCTTTCCCTTCTGATCAATGAAGGCAAGAATGTATTGATAAAAGATGTTATTTCGCATGAGGTTGGTAGTATACTTTGTAAGGCTTTCGGTTTTTATAATATAATCCGGTGTAATTCCCCCACCGCCGTACACTACTCTTCCGCCGTTAGTTTTGAAGACAGGTTTAGAGGAATCTTGTTCGGCAGTATGATTAATATTATCCCCCTCTATCTCATCTATTTCACTCAATTCAGAATAATACTCTGTTTTATCTTTTTTATCTTTATAAGGTCTTTGAATTAAGCGTCCGGAAGGAGTATAATATTCTGAGATCGTAAGCCTAAGCGCTGAATTATCGGATAATTGAAATTGTCTTTGCACCAGCCCCTTACCGAAAGTTGTTTCACCGACGATAATGCCTCTATCCCAATCCTGAACGGCGCCAGCAACAATTTCGCTTGCCGAAGCGCTGCCACGGTTTACAAGGATAACCAATGGAATATTTTCGAAAGGCGCTGCATTTTTAGCAAAATATTCTTCATTGAATTCACTTCGCCGTCCTCTTGTGTACACAATTTTTTTCTTGCCGTCTAAAAATAAATCAGCCATCTGAACGGCTTGATTTAAATAACCGCCGGGATTGCTGCGAAGGTCTAAAATTAATTGCTGCATACCCTGCTTTTCAAGGTCCTTCAACGCATCGGAAAGTTCATTAACGGTTGTTTCGGAAAACCTTGAAACACTTACATAACCGGTTTTGTGATCCATCATAAAATGTGTATCGACAGAGTAAAGAGGAATTTTGTCCCTTGTAATATTAAACTGAAGTTCGCCGGTTATTCCGGCACGAACTATGGTAACGCTTACTTTCGTTCCTGCTTTTCCTCTTAATTTCTGTCTTACTTCTTCGTTGGAAATCCCTATAACATCCTTACCTTCTATTTTAATAATTCTATCGCCGGATAGAATTCCCAGCGCTTCACTTGGTCCGCCGGTAATGGGAGAGACTACGGTAAGCGTATCGTTTACCACCTGAAATTCAATTCCTATTCCTTCAAAGTCACCCCTGAACGATTCTTCTATATTAGCCATTTGTTTAGGAGAAATGTAAACCGAATGAGGATCCAGTTTATTTAGCATTCCGTTTATTGCAGCTTCAACAAGCATTTGAGTGTCCACCTCTTCGACGTAATATTTTTCGGTGTAGGTAAGAACATCGTTAAACTTCAGAATATTCTCCCTTAAGCCATCGCCCGAAAAAACTTTCTCAAATTGAATTCCTAACACAATCCCGATAGTAAGAATCAAAGCAATGTAAGGAAACTTAATATTCTTGATATTCATCTTATCTCCAATTTATTAGAAGGTTAACTGAAAAGTAATAAACGTGTTTAACTCCTTCTTCTTTACCGAATTTTGAAGTGCAGTATTTGTGTACTCTGCCTTCAGCAGTATAAAGTATTGATTGACCGGCTCAAAAGTAATTAAAGCCGAAATAAAACGTGAGTATTCTAAATCACCACCAAGAAATTTTACAGACTCGGGATCGTTTGTTCTGTGCCCTAAGTTTATATCGCCTCCTACGTTGCGAACATTCCCGTTGATTACAGGATTGGCACCGTGAACCGAGTATCCGAAATTCATGTTTAATATTAATCTATAATTTAAATAGTAATTAAATCCGCAAACAAATAATTCGCTGTTGGGTTGAAGAAATGAACTAAAATTATAACCCATATTTGTGAAGTTGTTATACTGAAGCCTGTGAGTAAATGTATAAGGTTCAATCCGAAAATATTCAAATAATACTTCTATCGGTATGTAGTTAAACAAACCGGACGAATAAATACCTGCATTAATCATAGTTTGATTCCCGTACCATCCTGAACCTAACTTGTCAAAAGAAATATCATCAATTAATAAGTTAGCATAAATTTTTAATCCTTTGATAGAGTTATTTTTTACGTCCAGAAACAGCATTGCATTATCTCTATCCCGATTTGAATGCTCAATTGTTTTATAGAAATTAAACGGATTAACGTACGAAAGGTCCATCGGTCTGTTTCCATAAACAATTATTTCTCCCATACCAAAACTAACATTCTTTGAAAATTCAAAACCTATCCGGTGATAACCGACGAATTTATCGCTTATTGTATAGTAACCGCCCGTTACTAAATCGGCAAAATACTTCTGCTCACCCAACAATTTTCCGTGAAAATACGAGAAAGAAAAAAAGTCATATTTGATATCAAAGCCTAAGTAATCGAAGAGAGGAGCATTATCGTCAAATAAAGATTTTATCGCTCCGTATCCTATTTTAAGTCTATCGCGACCGAGTTTAAATATTACAGTCCGAAAATCTGCTGTGATGTAACCTGAAGCCTCATCAAAAAAAGTTTCTTTTTCGTTTTCATTAAACTTGAAATTATACCTAATCTCTTTTTTTAATAAGGCTGTGGCTTTGTTGCCGAATACTTTGCTGTTCTCGCCTTTAACCATAAATCCGAATTTATCCAGAAAGGTACCGCGAATAATTCCGCCATAACCTGCGTATGTGGTTGAGTTTGAAGTCTGAGGATGAATTTTATTATTAAAAATCATTCCTACTTGGGTGGTAAGATTGATGAAAAGATTTGCCCTATCTTTATCGACAAAATAAAATAAATACTTTTCTTTTTCAGAAAGCGGTGAGTATTCTATTACCGCAAATGGTGAAATGGCTTTAGTTAAAATACCGGTCCGATCGAATTCAAATTCCGAGAGAAAATCTGCTAAAATTTGTTTGTCAATGGGAGATAGAGATTCACTTTTTTCATTAATCTGATTTAAATATTCTGCGATCTCTCTTCGTGTTTTCGGGATTTCAAATGAATTATAATTTTCGATTGTATGCAGTGCATCATGTCTTGAAAGAAAATTGTATACAGAGCGATCCGAATCCACGTATTCACTTTGTGAATATAAATTGACGCAGAAAAAAATTAGGATGAATAAAAATATCTTCAAATTATCTAACCTCTTCCCATTCCTTAGAGCTTGATTTATTTTGCAGGAAGACCGAAAAACCATTCTTAAGCCATGATAAAGTTACGGCTTTGTAGCCTATTTTTCTGTAGCGGCGCGGAGATTCAAACACGCAAAGTTCACCGGTATAAAGTATCTTTCCATTTTTTCGGATTCGTCTGTACATGTCGAAATCCTCTCCTGCGGCAAGTGCTTCATTAAATCCGTTAACGGCTTCAAAGGCTTTTCTTTTAATAACCTGACACTCTCCCCTACCCATCCCGATTCCGATCATATTCAACACCCTGAAATAGCTGTTGTAAATAAACTGGTAAAACTTATCAGCTATAATTTCTTCTTCCGGAAAAATTTTTACTTTACCCGTCAAAGCTAAATATTCACTTCCCGCAAAATTATTTTCAAGAAATTCAAACAGCTTAATAGTATTTGGCAGACGGACATCTGCATTTAAAAATATTAAAATATCGCCTGCCGCAAACGTCACTCCTTCATTTCTTCCTGCCGCTATATTTTGTTTATCTGCACCATGGTGCACTGTAACTTTATCGGCAAACGAAAGAGCTATTTCTACGGTTTTATCGCTGCTGCCTCCATCCGATACAATAATTTCAATATCAAATTTATTTCTTAGCTCGTTTGCTGTTAACTGCATTAATAATTTTGGCAGCAGTTTTTCCTCATTAAGAGTAGGGATTATTATACTATATTTCAAGACATTTCCTTAATAACACAAAACAAAAAAAACCGCATCGGGTGAAATTCTAATCCCTGGCATGGGAAAGTGAATATAATTAAGAGAATTTTTAATAAACTGCCAAACAGGACCATAAAGAGGAAATTCTTCGGCATCCAGGTCTAATGCAATGTAAAATTCCTGTTTACCGCCGCCCGATCCGTCAAGATCACGAACTCCCATACCAACCGCAATGTTCAGGAAAGCAGGCCAGAATTTTGAAACGGCATCCGGCAAAAGATTTTTAACCCTGGCACTGATCCAGTATTTTTGCCCCTCATAGTCGTCAATTCCATTTCCTTTGTGAATTCCCTCTCTCATTTTTTTAGAGGGATAATAACTGAACTTTGTTTGGAAATTTTTTAAATAGGGAAAATAGTATTGACTTAACGCATAGCCCGCTCCTAAGATATTGAAGGCAGCATCACCTATACTAAAGCCCCAATCGGGACCGAAGCCGTCTTCAATCTCAACATACATTTGAAATGCCGTAGCAGCCAACGCTCCGTATATTGCTGCGGATTCTGATTGAACATTGCCGGCTTCGAAGCCTGCTGAAAGTAAGTGAGTAAGAAGCGCCGCTCCGTAAAAGTGACCCACTTTATCAATCCACAATGCATATTCCCAATCATTAGTGAAATGAAAGCTTGATCTTTGATCCTTCCACCATGCATTTTTTTGATAGATATGAACCGCTATTCCCGTTCCTAAAGCTATTGCACCCATACCGGCTAAAGTTCCGTAATTAATTTCAGTACTAAATGGATCAAATTTAGTTTGATTGGAATTTCGTACCGCTAAATGAAGAGGAATTTTATGCTGAATAGTTGTTGACGGATTTGACGAATCGATACTGCTGCTTAGAAGCAAATGTTCAAAATTTTCGGGGACCTGTGCAAAATTATTCCCGCTTAAAATTAGAAGAAAGAAAACAAGTAAAAATTTAATCTTCATTAGTTGACCTTGTCTGACATAATTAAAATAAGAAGTCCTAATGAAATTTGAGAGTCAAATTAAAATAAACAATTAACCTTTTGGCTCCGGTTTCATTTGCGGGAAAAAGATAACATCCCTAATTGAAGATTGATTCGTTAAGAGCATAAGCAATCTGTCAATTCCTATTCCCAAGCCGGCAGTAGGAGGCATACCATATTCGAGAGCACGGAGAAAATCTTCATCTATCTGATGGGCTTCCTCATCACCCTCTTCACTCAGTTTGGATTGAGCAGCAAATCTTTCCCTTTGATCGATAGGATCATTTAATTCAGAGAAAGCATTGCAAATTTCCTTACCTGCAACGTATGCTTCAAATCTTTCTACCAAACCATTCTTTTTTCTGTGTTTTTTCGCAAGAGGTGAAAGTTCAATCGGATAATCTACTATAAAACACGGTTGTATCAATTCCGGTTCAACGGTTAAACTAAAAATTTCATCGATAAGTTTGCCTCTCCCTTCAACTTTGTCAACATCAATTCCGATTTTTTTTGCTGCATTTTTTAATTCTTCGTCGTTAATGCTAAGAATATCAATGCCGGTTTTTTCTGTGATCGCATCGACCATCGAAATTCTTTTCCACGGTGAGCTAAAATCTATCTTGTAGTTTCCATACTCAAATTCAAGCGTACCGAACACATTCATACAAACGGTGTGAATCATGTCTTCTACAAATTTCATCATCCAATCATAATCTTTATAAGGCACATATAATTCAAGCATAGTGAATTCCGGATTATGCGAACGATCCATTCCCTCATTTCTGAAATCTTTCGATATTTCGTAGACACCGTTAAATCCCCCTATTATTAAACGCTTCAAATACAGTTCATCGGCTATCCGAAGATACAAATAAGTATCGAGTGTATTGTGATATGTTATGAAGGGACGTGCGGCAGCACCGCCATACAAAGGCTGCAGGATGGGAGTTTCAACTTCAAGGTAACCGCAGTCATCTAAAAAAGAACGAAACGATGTAATAATTTTGCTCCGGTTAATAAATACTTCCTTTATGTGAGGGTTCACAATTAAATCCACATAGCGCTGCCTGTAGCGTAATTCTATATCTGCAAATTGATCATGAATAATCTTATTCCCCTCTTCATCAACTGTTTCTTTTGCGATAGGTAAAGGGCGTAGAGATTTTGATAGAAGCGTTAATGAATTCACGTGCACGGAAATCTCACCGGTCTTAGTCTTAAATACGAAACCTTCAATACCTATAATGTCGCCAATATCCATCAACTTAAATGCATCGTAAGTATCACCCAGTTCATCTTTTTTTAGATAAATCTGAATTCTTCCTTTATGATCTTGAACATGGGCAAAAGAAGCTTTACCCATCCGGCGGAGCGCCATGATTCTTCCGGCAATGCTGACAAATCTTTTATCGTTTTCGTTAAAATTGTTTATAATATCTTCCGAATCGGAAGTAATATTATAAGAATAAGCGAATGGCTCAATCCCTTTTTCTTTTAATTCCATCAACTCTTCATAACGTCTTTTAATAAGTACATTCAAATCCTGCTGAATATTATTATCCAAATTTCCTCCAATCATTTTCTTTTGAAATTAACTAAACGCAAGCAGACTAAATCCTGTAGATTTTCTGCAAGCTTAACGGGCACGTTAAAATTATTAACCAAAATTGAAAACACTACCGGTTCATTATCACCTGTAAAAGCATAACCGGAAAGACTTCTTACGGCTTCGAGGTATCCGGTTTTTGCACGCACTTTATTCTCGGCTTTTGTATTCTTCATTCTCATGCCAAGTGTACCGTCGACACCCGCAATCGGTAATGAATTAAAAAACGAAATGAAATATTTGCTTTTATACATATAGCTCAGCAGCGAGATAATATGTCTCGGTGTAATTAGATTTAGTCTTGAAAGTCCGCTGCCGTCAACAATTATCATATTTTCGGTATTAATGCCCATTTCCTGGAAAACACGTTCGGCTGCCTTTACTCCGTTTTCGATGCTGCCATAGTTGTAAGTCTCAAGTCCGATTGTCTTTAACAATTGCTCTGCGTAAAAATTTTGACTGTTCTTATTAACTACTTTGATAATTTCCTTGAGCTGCGGAGAGTTAAAAGAAAATAGCTTTTGCATGCCTGAATACTCGAGCGGTTTTGCAATGTCATCCACATCCATAGGGAAACCACCGATAGTTATACCGCGGCGCTTCAACACTTCGGACAGGACAACCATCGAATATTGTGTAGGATTATTTACCGTAACGAATGTTTTTATAGTATCGGAATTTATTTTGAGCGTACCATGAACGGAAACAAAATTAGTTCCTCTTTCTCTATATACATCGATTGAGGTAAGCGAATCCTGCGGAACGACGGTAATATTATTTTTAACAATAATATATCTACTATCCGGCAAAATAGAAATTTTCGCCTTCTGAGTTTCATTATCGAAAGTTATTATGATATCAACTGTGTTGTCATTGAATGAGACTGCACCTGAAGGAGCCGAGTACCAATAGCTTTCATAGTCCCATGCCCAGCCTTCGCCTAAATTTTTATCGTCGAATAAATTATCATCGCCGATAATGTTGCCGGTAATTTCGTCAATACCAAGTTCAAGTAAAGAATCTGCCCAGGCAGAGTAAACCCTATACATATCGTTATTGTAAAACCTGCTTGAAATTGTAGGATCTCCCCTGCCCTGAATTACCAAATCGCCTTTCAGAACCGAACCATCGATATAGCCTTTCATGTAAACGTTGGTGGAAAATCTGTAATCCGCCCCCAGGAGGAATAACCCCGCAGACGTTGTAAACAGCTTCAAGTTTGAGGCTGGTATAAATAATTTATCTTCATTCCGTTTATAAAAATATTCGCCCGTTTCGAGAGATTGAATCAACACGCCCCAATTAGCATTACTAAAATTTGGATCGTTGAAAATATCTTCCATCTGGCTCCAAAACTCCGGAATTGTAGAGTAAGAAAATTTCCTGGTAGTATCGGATGATGAGTTTTGTGAAAACAAGGAAACCGTAACTATGTTTATAACAATTAAATAATACAAAAATTTATTTATCATATCTATCGTATAGCTCCTTAACTTCGTCAGCGGTAAGTTTGCGGTACATTCCAACTTTAATATCCGCTTTAATACCACCGAAACTTTTTCGATTAAGTTCATTCACCCGATAACCCAAAACTCCGAACATTTTTTTAACAAAATGGTTTCTTCCTTCAACACAGGCTAATTCGACTGATTTTTTATCACCGGCATTAGGAAATATTATTTTTGTGAATTTAGACATTTTATTTTCAATATAGATACCCTTTAACAGTTTTTGCCGGTGATCTTCAACTAAAGGTTTATCTAATTTTACTTCATACACACGTGGAATGTTATTTTTTGGATGAGTAAGCCAATGAGAAAACTCTCCATCGTTCGTAAGAAATAACACACCGGTTGTATTATAATCAAGCCTTCCAACAGGGAAAATTCTTTTATCCGATTTGATTAAATCCAAAACCGTTCTTCTCTTTTTTTCATCGTTAGTTGATGAAATTATACCCTTCGGTTTATTTAATAGATAATACACATTGGCTTTCGATTTTAGTTTTTCGCCGTCAAACTCAACAGTGTCTTTTTCACTGTCAATTTTTATCGTAAGATTGTGCACCGTCTGTCCGTTTACGGAAATTCTTCCCTGTAAAATCAACTCCTCAGCTTTTCGCCTGGAGGCAACACCGCAATCGGCTAAATATTTATTCAGTCGTGTTATCATTCGTCTCTATATTCTGGTTGTCAATCGCTTCTTCAAAAAGGTTCATCAAAATTTTTTGTTTTTGTTCGATAAAATCTTCGTCTTTCATTATTTCTTCGATCTCTCTCGGTTTAGGAAGATCGCTTAATTTATATAAGCCAAAATATTTTAAAAATTCATCGGTAGTTGCGTACAACAATGGTCTTCCTATTGTTTCCGCTCTGCCGGAGATAGTAATCAATTTTTTTTCGAGAAGTGTATTCAAAATATAATCGGAATTAACACCTCTAATCGATTCTATATGGGGTTTAGTTATCGGCTGCTTGTATGCGACAATTGCAAGCGTTTCGAGCGCTGCATGACTTAATCTTCTTTTACTTTTTTCTGATGAAAGATAACCCAAATATTTAGCGTATTCCGGTCTTGTTGCAAAGAGAAATCCGTTTGCAATTTTTTTAATTCTGAAAGAAAACTTTTGTTCATTATAAACAGCGTTTAATTCTTCTATACACTGTTCTATTTCTTCGGGAGCAATTTTAATATCTTCTCCGTCAATTCCCTGTACGGCTTTTATTATATCGTAAGCGGAGAGTGGGTCTTCCGAAGAAAAAATTAACGCTTCAACAACAGAATTGTAAATTTTATCCATGGTTAACTCTCATCAACACAAAGTCATTATAATTCGAAGATTCTTTAACTCTTATGCTTCCGGCTTTGATTAATTCGAGAAGTGCAATAAAAGTAATTACTATTCTTATTTTCTCCTTCATATTTTCCACTAAACTAAGAAAGTGAAGCTCGCGGTTTTCATTAAGTCTTTGGAAGATATAGTCAATCTGCTCATCAATGGTAACATTTATTCTTGTAATTTCATGAATAACTTCTACTTTTATTCCTTCAATTACCTTTTTGAATACTTTTGCAAGATCATAGACGGATATATTTTTTAGCAGCATTTCATATTCCGGCGGCGAAATTTTTTCATCGCCTTTAAAATTTCCCCTAAAATTAATTTTTCGTTGATTGGATTCGAAGAATAACAATTCTTCGGACATTTCCTTATACTTTTTATACTCAAGCAGTGCCGCAATTAATTCAGCTCTGGGATCAATTTCTTCACCCTTTTCATTAATTTCGCGGGGTAAAAGCATACGCGCTTTGATGTGCATTAACGTAGAAGCCATCAAGATAAAATCGCCGGCTGTTTCAAGGTCCAGCATTTTTACCAGATTAACATACTCCAGAAACTCTTTTGTTATTTTCGAGATCGGTATATCGTAAATGTTTAATTCATCACGCTTGATGAAAAACAACAGCAAATCTAACGGTCCTTCAAACTGTTCTAATTTTATTTTATACACTTCTTATCCAATTTTCATTTTTTCTCTTACTTCAGCCATGGTAGCTGATGCAATTTCTTTGGCTCTCATCTCACCGAGGTGTAATATGTCCAAAACTTCCGGAATATGCTCTTCAAAATATTTTCGCTTTTCGATTATAGGAGAAAGAAAAGCAGATATTTTATCTGAACATCTCATTTTGCAGTCGACGCACCCAAGCTCACCCGAACGGCAGCCTTCGTCGATTTCAGGAACTTCTTCGGGATTAAATTTTTTGTGATAAGAAAACACGAGGCAAATATCGGGATTACCGGGGTCACCTTTCCGTACTTTGTTTGGATCGGTAACTGCTTTTTTCATCTTAGCTTTTACTGTTTCAGGATCATCCGAAAGAAGAATAGTATTACCTAGCGATTTGCTCATCTTAGCATTTCCATCCAAACCGGAGAGCCTTGCAAAATTGGTAAGCAAAGGTTCGGGCTCGGGGAATACTTCACCATATTGATTGTTAAAACGTCTTGCAATTTCTCTTGAAATTTCAATGTGCGGCACCTGATCTTCTCCTACCGGCACATAATTCCCTTTATAAATCAGAATATCTGCTGCCTGTAAAACAGGATAACCGAGATGCCCGTAAATAATATTCTCAATATGTAAATCTCTTACCTGGTCTTTAAGCGTCGGATTTCTTTCAAGCCTGTTAACGGATATTAGCATTCCGAAAATCAAGTTAAGTTCGGCGTGCTCTTTAATTTTTGACTGACGGAACATAGGACTTTTCTCCGGATTTAATCCGGCTGCTAACCAATCGATCAACATCTCAATTGTATTTTGATAGATGTCGTCGGTGTTCAAATCTGTAGTAAGCACATGATAATCCGCAATCAGATGATAACTTTGATAATCATCCTGAAGATTTACCCAATTTTCCAATGCACCCACATAGTGTCCGATGTGCAATTTACCGGTAGGACGCATTCCGCTTAGAATTCTTTTTTTTGCCATGCCTTCTGTATAAGTAATTGAAAAAAAATGAGTCGGTCTGCTCTAAAAAGATTAAGATTAGATTTTGTTTCTCATAATTCAATCGAAAATAAAAACTTCTATTCATCGAAAGTATTTTTTTAGAGCGCCCTCTTGAATAATAATTTTACTTTTCTATCATTGAAATAATATGCAGATAAAAAGGTTAGTTAAGATAAATAGAGATAAGGTTTCCAATTTTCATCAAGCTTTCCTACAACGTTTTTAAGAAACATAATATGACTTGGTTTAAAAGGTTTAGATAGTAAATTCATATTAGCCTCAGCAGGGGTTCTATCTCCTTTCTTATTATTACAAAAAGTACATGCACAAACTAAATTTTCCCATGTATCGTTTCCGCCATGGGCTTTAGGCACAACGTGGTCCATCGTTAAAGGCAAATCGCCTCTTCCGCAATATGAACATTTATAAGCATCGCGCCTCAGAATATTCTTTCTCGTCAGCACTACCCGTTTGTAAGGAACACGAATAAAGCGGCTCAATCTGATTATACTAGGCCATGGATAGTTTTTGCTTACGCCCCGTACAAGCTTTTTTCTATCATCTTGAATTACCTGGGCTTTACCGAGATAAATTAGCACCACTGCCTTTTTTATGTTGCAGATGGTAAGGGGTTCGTAGCTTTGGTTCAGGATTAATACCTTTGCGTTAAGCTTTCCGTTAATTCGTTTTGCAGGTTCGAAGTCAAACTCCTCCTTATTTTTTTCTTTCACTAATTATGAAATAAATTCTAAACCCTAACCGGAATACCAACAGAACTATACCGGCTCCGATTATGTAAAGAAACCAATTTTCTGAAATTATCTTAAACCATAAAAGAATAATTACTAGTAAAACTATTCCCATCAGAATATAACTGATTGTATCGAAACTTTTTCTTGAAATCAAACGCAAATACTTACTTAGATCTATGATAAATCGGAAAAATCTCTTTGTAATGAACTATAACGCTCAGTTACCAACAGCGTTTTCCGGTAGTATTTTTATCTTATTAACGGAATCTATCCTAATTATTGTGTAAATATATGCAATTTGATAAGGATTTTCCAATGGGTTGGTTATACCCGATTATGTATGGTAAAGAAATTCAGGAGGTTGAAGAATAAGATTTCTTCATTTATCGATTCGCATTCATATTATTGAACAGGATAAGCAGATTTGTTACTCTTAATCATTCTTATACACAATGGCAACACAAGCAACGTAATCGCGTGAGTGGCTAATAGAAATCTTCAATTCCCTGTCATGGGATAAAATTTCTTTTACTTTACCGCTAAGTTTTACAACCGGCATTCCGTTGGGTTCATTAAAAATCTCGATGTTCTTCCAGCCTACGACCAAACCAGATATGCTTGATATTGCTTTATAAACAGCTTCTTTTGCTGCGAAGCGGGCAGCAAGATGCTGGTACTTATTTGGTTTTGATAAACAATAATCCAGCTCGCGCTTAGTATAAATTTTATTTAAAAATTTTTCGTCGTAAGAATCAACGCTTTTTTTGATTCTTTCTATTTCAATGATGTCTATGCCAATTCCGATGATCATATACAAGTTAAGTTAGTAACCGGCTGCCGCACCAAATCCGCGCGGATCGGTTGCACCGTAAATTATGTTGTTCAAACGGTCGATGATAATTCCTTCAGCTCTGCCTAACGATGTTGGCTTTCCAAATTTATGCCCCAATTTTTGTAGTTTTTCTATTACGTCGATAGTTAAACCGAACTCCTCATATCTTATCTCATCCGGTAGCCATTGATGATGAATGCGCGGCTGATCGATTGCTTTTTGAATATCCATCGTAAAATCCAAACAGTTTAAGATTACCTGAAGAACCACAGTCATTATAGTTGAACCTCCCGGTGAACCGATAATCATAAACGGTTTATTATCTTTTAACACAATGGTAGGAGTCATTGAGCTTAACATCCGTTTTTCAGGCTGAATCGCATTTGCTTCGTTTCCGAGAAGCCCGAATTGATTTTGTGCACCCGGTTTCGAACTAAAGTCGTCCATTTCATTATTCATTAAGAAACCTGCTCCATCGACAATTATTTTATTTCCATAACCGGAATTTATTGTAGTTGTAGTGCTAACCGCATTTCCGTAAGAATCGTAAATTGAATAGTGTGTAGTCTCCGTGCTTTCTTCAAAATAACCATCCGATAACGGATTGATTTCGGATGAAGGAATTGCTTTATCGAAATTTATTTTGGCGAAGATTTCTTTTGCATGCTCTTTGGATAACAGCCAATCTTTTGGAACAGGATAAAAATCTTCATCACCTAAGTGAACGGATCGATCGGCATAAACATATTTCATAGCTTCTACTAACATATGAAGATAACGGCTGCTCCCCCATTCCTCTTTATTGAATATAAAATTTTCAAGAACGTTCAGCATTTGAATCAGTGCAATACCGCCTGCACTTGGCGGTCCCATTGATATGATTTCATACCCCCTGTAATTTCCGGTTACTGGTATTCTTTCTACAGGAGTGTATTTTTTCAGATCCTCTAAAGTGATTATGCCTCCGAGCGATCGGATTTGCTTAACTAAAAGTTCTGCTGTTTCACCGGAGTAAAAACCATCCTTTCCATTTTCTTTTATTCGGAGAAGAGTTTTTGCCAAATCCGGCTGCTTAAATATCTCACCTTCCTCATAGGAAATTCCATTTTTTGAAAATACTTTAAGCGATGACGGGTATTTCTTAAATTCACTCATAGTACTTTTAAATGAAGCTGCAGATCTATAATCGAGAGGAAAACCATCCATGGCTAAATTTATTGCAGGCTGGATCACCTGCTCAAGGCGCATAGTTCCATACTTTTCTAAAGCGTAAATTAATCCAGCTACGCTTCCAGGTACTCCGGAAGATAAAACACCCTCACTGCTTAATTTAAGAACGAACTCACCTTTTTCGTTTAGAAACATATCCTCACGAGCGGCAAGCGGAGCTTTCTCGCGATAATCTACAGTTGTTGTTGTTCCGTCATGCAATCGGATAACCATAAAACCGCCGCCGCCTAAATTTCCTGCAACGGGATAAGTAACTGCAAGCGCAAATCCCACAGCCACTGATGCATCTACGGCATTTCCTCCACGCTTAAGAATTTCTAATCCTACTTTCGAAGCTAATTTACTTGCCGAAACCACCATACCGTTCTTCGCTCGTACCGGATCGGGTGATTCGGCTTTAATTGTGAATGTAAGCAGATAAAATGCTGTAAATACAAGAATGAATTTAGAAGAGATCAATTTTTGCATCAACATTAATTCCTTTTCCTTTAAGCTGCTCAATTAAAATTTTTGTTACATCATTTACTTGCTGAATGGTTATCCTTAAGCTGTCGACTAAATTTCTATCGTAAAGCAGTAACCCCAGGTTATTCTTTTGTTCCTTGGTTTCATCCGCAAATTTATTCAAGTTATCCAGCAGCATATTTGAATTATTCAGTACAGATTTTAAACCGGAAACGCTCTCACTTAATGAAGTTTTATTTTCATCAATAAATTCCTTTGCGGTTAAAGTAAGCTCATTAGTGTTTTTGATAAGTGAAGTTACTTCAGTGCTGTTGGCTTCAATCATTTTATTTAATTTAAAAGACAATTCGCTCAAATTGTTTAAGGAAGACCGCAAGTTCTCATTCATTCTTTCATCAGTTAACATTTTGTTGAGCGATGTAAGTGTTGTTTTGATTTCGCCAAGAGTAATAACTAAATCGTCTTTCATGTTTCCGACCATCGACATGACCGCCGGAATATCGGCATGAAAAATACCCGGATGAATAGTAGAATAATCCAGATTGCTTTCTGAATTACCAGGCGTGATGTCAATTTTTTTACCACCCATCATGTCGAGCATTGTAAGAGCGAAAACAGCATCCTCTTTTAAATCTGTATCTGCGTCAATGCTCAATTTAACCGTAACACCGCTCTTGTTTATCCTAAAATTTTCAACAAAACCTTTTCTTACTCCGCTAACAGTAACATCGTCACCAATTTCAAGACCGGCGACATTTGTAAAGCTAACCATCACACTTTTTTGACCGGAGGCAATGGTTAAATTCTTTGCCCACCCCAATATCCATAAAAAAATTAGCAATGCGGTAACTACGGTAATGCCTACTTTTATTTCAGTTTTTCTTTGATCTCTCATCTTCTTCAACCGTTATTATGTTTTTTAATTTATTATATTCTTTGTTTGTTATTAGGCTGTCTTTAATTGCTCTTGAAAATTCAACCGCAAAATTCTCTATCATAGTTTCATCCAAACTATCGGTTAAATCGATCTGCATCAGAAAATTATTTACCAATACTTTAAGTGAATCTTTTTCCGGAGTATCGTAAACATGTTTAAGATTAGTATCCCAATTTTCGATTAAAGTGCTTTTAAGGATTTTTTTACCCGGCAGCAGAATTAATCTATCAAAATAGTTTTGAACAAAGTATAATACCGCCGCCGTTAATATAGTTAAAACGACAATGAGCTTAATGAAACACCCTTTCTTCATTGATAGATTCTTAATCTTTAGAAATTAAGAGAAAATCTCTCAGATATAAAATTCCAAATCTCAAAAAACAAATTACAAATAATGTTCAATCTTCAAATATCAATAAATCAAACTGCAGAGTGATAAGTTTTTCCCGAACGTATTCGGGATCGTTTCGATAAGATTATGAATTTGTTATTTGGTGTTTATTTGTAATTTGGGTTTTGTTATTTGTTTTTTACTTACAATTAAAATTTCAAATATTTTTGGTTAGTATTTAATCTCCTAAATTTTTTCGACTAATACTTTTTTGATCCTTTTATTTAAGACTTCTTTAACCGTAAAACGGTAACCTGCTAAGACAAAAGCGTAACCTTCTTTAGGAATTTGACCGGCATAATTTAGTACCATTCCTCCTGCAGTTTCAAAATCTTCTCCAGAACTGTCAATATTAGTATTTAATAATTCATTCAATTCATCAATGGGCAGTTTGCCTAACAGTAAATATGTATTAGCATCTATCTTCGTTACAGCATTTTCTTCTTTATCGTATTCATCTCGAATTTCACCGATAATTTCTTCAATAACATCTTCTAACGTAACCAGACCCGCTGTACCGCCATATTCATCAACTGCTATTGCAATATGCATCTTTTTTTCTTGAAATTCATGGAGTAAATCGTTGATTAATTTTGTTTCGGGAACAAATAAAGGCTTACGTGCAATTTTAGAAGGAGAAAAGCTTTTCTGTTTTAATGGTTCTTTTATATACGGCAGTAGATCTTTTACGTATATGATTCCTATAATTTCATCGAGGTCTTCTTTGTATAGCGGTATTCTGCTGTAGCCGGAAGTATTGATAACTTCAATCATTTTTTCAAATGAAGTATCTAAAGAAACAGATACCATATCTACGCGGGGGGTCATCACTTCTCTTACGGTAACAGAGTGGAATTCAACTATGCTTTGAATAATACCATGTTCGTTTTCTTCAATGGTACCGAGTTCATGGCTAAGGTCGGCAAGTTCGCTAAGTTCTTCAGTTGAGATAGCAGATTTTTTCTTATCTATTTTTATCTTGCTGCCGAGCCCTTTAATTGCCTCAGTAAGCGTTTCAGTTACAGGGTAAATGATTACACTAACCCAATACATAGGAATTGCCACAAATCTTGCAAAGGAAATCGAATTTTTCGAAGCCCAAACTTTAGGAATCAGTTCTCCGAAAATAATAACCAGCATAGTCAAAATTATAATTTGAATTGACAGTGCGGCATCTTCCGGAAATCCGGAACCGCGTGCCAATTCAAGAGCTATCGTTACCGCAATAATCGACGCTGCTACATTTACTAATGTATTTCCCACAAGAATTGTAACAAGAAGCCTGCGGGGATGATCAAGAAGTTCCAGCAGATATCTGCTTTTCAAGCTGTTTTGCTTAAAAGTATTTTTGACCTTCCTCTTTTCAATAGAAAACAGCGCTACTTCTGAACCCGAAAAAAAAGCAGATGCTAAAAACAATAAAAGCAGTAAAATTAGTTTTAGTTCCCAGCCTACATCCAATAATTATTTAAACCCCTCGAAGTTGAACATAATATTAAAACGGTAGATCTTCATTATTCTCAACATTTATTTCGGCACTTCCGCCGTTAACATGCTCCTCTTCTTTTACTGTACTGCTTGCTTCAACCGGATCAAGCGGTATTATCCTATCAACTATTACCTCGGTCGAATATCTTTTTATTCCTTCCTTATCGGTATAATCTCTTCTGTTGAGCCTTCCATCTACATAAAATTTCTTTCCTTTTTTAAGATTCTCTTTAAAGAAATCGCTTAGATTATAACCGACAATATTATGCCAGGTTGTTTCATTAACCCAATCTCCATTTTTCCCCTTATAACTGTAAGTTGTCGCCATCGTAAAAGTTGTGACCGAAAGGTTGTTTGGAGTAAACCGCGTTTCGGCATCTCTCCCTAAGTGTCCGATTAGCATAATTTTGTTTAATGAAAATGCCATGAGACCTCCTTGTTTTAGTTAGATATTACTCTATAAAGATTAAATTAATTAGTTACTCGCCATTCGTAAAAAAGTTGAACTCATATCTCTCATCCCTTCCACTTACCAAGAGAAGCCGTAAGAATACTTCGGGGGTAACTGGGGGAAATTTCCAACCGGAGGTTCTTTGGAAAGAACTCCGTTGGAAAGTTTTTCTTAAATACAATAAATTCTATGTAACATGGGTTACTTAGTTACCTATATGCTGCATACATCTTGAGCAACAGGAAAGGCTAAAGTTTTATAGCCGATAAATTTTAGAAATAAAAAATTACTCATTTACTCACCGTTAATATCCATGCATCTTTAAAATCATCAATAGTCCAGAGATAATTTCGCATTTTTTCGGCTTCCTGCCGTGAAGTATATAACGGACTTAACTGAACAACAAAAAGGTTTACATTGTTGCTAAAAGAGATTGTTAAATCCTTCCCTAATTTCTTTCTGCTGTCTTCAGAAAATTTTTCAGCTCTCTCACGTGTAGTAAACGCACCTATCTGAACGACATAATAAGTTACGTTTAGACTCGGATATTCGATTACAAATTCCGGAAGCTTTAAAGAGGTATCGGCTGGAACGGAATCGAAAACGTACACTTCTTCTTTTTTATCCGAAACAGTTTGTTCGGATGAGGAACAAGCAAAGAAGAAAAATGGCAGGATAAATAACGCTGTGTGTAATTGTATGGTTTTCATTATAGCTAATCAATTTGTGGCTTAAATATAATGTAAAATTAATATTTTATGTTCTATTAAGCCACAAATCGTGATTATTATTCAGTTAAAAATTTACAACGCCGGTTAAAATAGCTCTCCTTCTCAACAATGAACCACCCAAAATTTCGTAGTGCTCTCTATCAAGCAAGTTATAAATATTTGCGTTAACACTGAATAGTTTAGATATCACAAACGTTCCGCTTAGATTAACTATTGTATATGCCTTAATATCTGCATCCCTGAATATCCCTGCTGCCCACGGAAATGTTGGAACGTATTTAATGTTAACCTCCGCACTGTGCCCACCGGGATGGCGATAAGTTAATCCGCCGTTAACTTTATACCTGGGTGTATTCGGCAATAAAATATCGTTCACTGCTTTCTCAAGAACATCGAACCGGAAATAAGTAAAATTTGCATCAACAATCCATGAATCCGATAAGTAATAATTTACTGCCGCTTCAAAACCATATTCATCAACTTTGCCGGCGTTGTTATATGACCACACAGCATAAGTTATTTTATCATTAAAATCATAATATCTTTCACCGCTTGGACCTAAATCGGTAACGAAATTTTTTAATCTATTAAAGTATAGATCGAATGTGAAAAATACACTGTTAACAAATATTCCCTTGTAACCTATCTCATAGCCGGTAATTTCTTCGGGTATTAGCTTGTTATTTCCCCTATATAAAATTGTGCTTGTCGCGCCGGGTTCTGCAGGTCTTTTTACATAAAGATATTGTTCCGAATAATTAGGTGGCTGGAACGCTTGATTAAATGTTGCCCTTATTGAATGTCCATTTGAGGGATTCCATACTAAAGCAAATTTAGGAGAAACTCTGCTGCTATGAAGAGTGCTTCTATCCCAGCGTGCGGCTGCAACTGCTTTTAAATTATCTAAAACCTTGTACTCAATTTGTGAAAAAAGACCACTTGTGTTATCATTTCTTTTTTCAAGCATCAGTGTTCCCTCAGTATCAATATTGACCATACGATGTGAAGCACCGACAACAACAAATATTTTATCTTTTAATGCTGTAAAATTGTATTGGGCTTCGGCGTGAGTAATCCAGGCATCTTGAACTAAATCCAATCCGGTTGATAGAGATTTTTCCGGATTAACGTTATGCCTGCCGTTTGCCCAAAACAGAACATTAAAACCATGCCCATTATAATTTAATCTTGCCCATGGTCTTGTAGCCTTTTGAACTTGTACACGTCCGATACCAGTAACTATCGCCTCGTTTTCAACTTGTGTTAAACCGCCCTCAATGGTTCCTATGCTGCCGTTTGCAAATTCGTGATCAACTCTTAAGGCTCCGTATATCGAACGAACAGGGTCTGTATTAAGATCAATAACCTCATTGTTAAGTACAGGATTCAGTCCTTCATATTCGAAGTTAGCATTTTTTCTGCTTTTACTGAATGACTTACCCTGGTATCCACCTACATTTAGTCGATAGCTCCATTTGTCAAAAGTACCTGCATGTTTAATATCGCCTCTCATTGCATCCATTTCACCGCCACCAACAGAAATTCGTGTACCAGGATTATTTCTGGGAGGTATAGAGCTTATATTTATAACGCCGTTGTACGCATTAGCTCCGTAAAGCGCAGAACCGGGTCCTCTAACAAATTCAATTCTTCCAAAATCTTCAAGAGGTGTGGAAAGTCCGTTCCATTCGGTTGCGCCCAAAAAAGCGGTGCCCATGTCTCTTCCATCTAACAAGATTAATAATCTTCTGTTCAAAGAACTGTTAAATCCTCGCGCATTTATGTTGAAGTCGAATAAACCGCTTTGCGCAATGTCTATACCTGCTTCTCCCTCAAGTAGCCGGGCAAGCTGCCCATGTCCTCCATTGCGTTGAATTTTTTCAGCATTTATAACGGAAATAGATGAAGGCGCCTCTGTAATTCTCTCCCGCCTTAATGAAGCTCCATAGACTAACACTTCTCCAACTTCAACGGCTAAGTTTTTAAGCTTTATATTAAGTTGAGTCCGCTGTCCGCTGTTTATTTGAACCTCAGTCTCCTGTGTTTCATATCCGATGGCAGAAACGGAAACAGTATATTTCCCCGGAGGTAAACCGGATATAATAAAGTTTCCATATTGATTTGTGGCAGCACCATAAGAAGTTTCTTTAAGTACAATATTCACTAATGGAATACCATCTTCGGTTTGCGTATCTAAGACGCTTCCGCTTAAAATACCGGAATTTTGTGCATGAGTTACTTCCGCCCCGATGAGGAGGATAGATATCAATAAACCTATGAATAACGATTGAATCGATTGTCTCACTTTTACCCTCTCGTTACTTAAAAATATTTTTTTGAACAATGCTCCATTACTCTAAAATTAATCAAATAGAGAAAATCCCATTTGATAAAATGAATGTGTACCCTCGATTTATAAGGATAAACTGATTAACTAACCTTACGCACAGATGAGAGATGACATCATATCGCTAAAAATTAGTGATGTCATCTCATCTCTGCTCATTTTAGGATTTCAAAGCCGGTTGTTTCATGTAAAAAGCTAAAAATTCTTTGCCGTCATGGTTTGGCTTTTCCCGGGTGATTCGGCATCACCAATTAAAATGATTTTAATGGGACCTACATTCGGAGCTAACCATAATTTTGCTGTTTCACCAATAGACAATTCTTGATTGTTTGCTTGGAGAAATACCTTTCTATAAGCGCGAAGAATATAACTTTCGTATGCTTGACCACCGATGGTCAGAGTTTCTTTACCGGTGAACTTTGCGAGAATCTCTAATCTAATTTCAGTGCCGTAAGCCGAAGCAAAGAATACCCCCGAAAATGCCGTCCATTCTTTATCTAAACCCTCGCTCGGCTTTGCCAATGAGATCCATTTCAAAGAATCGGCACGAATACCTGATGCGGAATCACCCGGTGTTGCGTAAATTTTTACACTTCTATAGAAAAAACCAAGACTGGTAAGGAAGTCGAAGTTGCCTGTTACCGTATCCTGTCCTATAAAAAATGTTCTAACACTAACTGCTCCTAAAGCGGGAATTTTCGTTGTATCTAAAACTAAAGTTACAGGCAGAGTAGGATGCGGGACTAAGTTTGATGTGCCCGTTACAATCCATTTGGATTCAAAGCCGTTTTCACTTCCCGGTATTGGAGTTTCGGTATCAGCGGCAAGTAAACTACCCTGTCCATATACTATAACACGACCTGCAATTAAGGGGAAAAGATTTTTTGGTACCGATGTATCGTCAACAGGTGGAGTGATAGTTTCATCCTCACTGCAGCTTGTTATGGTAACCGCTGCTGTAAATGCGAATAATAACATAATGAAAGCCAGGAAAATTTTTAAAGTTTTCAAGTAACCTCCTATTAAAGTTTTGTGTTTAGTTATTTTACCTTGCACGATTGCTTAATGAGTAACAATTTTAGCGAAACGAGAAGTGAGAGTCAACAAAAATTTAGCAATTGATTATGATTATTTGAAGACTTTTGTTACTTGAATATTAAAATATCTTATCCCGGAAATCCTGGAATTTTCCGTAATTTATTATAAAATAGGAAGTTAGGGTTTATTCTAAATGTTAAACGGAAAGAAGCTTATTCGAGGCTAAAAAGCAGCTCGCCTTTTTCTACTGCTTTCGATTCTTGCACATGTATATCTAGGATTACGCCTTCTTTTGGAGACTTTATATCATTTTCCATCTTCATGGCTTCAAGAATCATAATTGATTCTCCCTGTCTTATACGCTCTCCTTTTCCTTTTTTAATCTTCAATAACATACCCGGCATCGGAGCTATTATATCGATTTTTCGGCTACCCGCAGTTTTGTGCTCTATCAGTTTTGCTGCTTTTTCCTGAAGTGAAGTTTGGATTAGAACATCGTATGTTTCCGAATCAACCGTTACAAGAAATTCACCGTTCTTTTTTTTGTGATAAGAAATGTGGAAGAATTTATCGTCTATTCTTAAAATATAATTTGAGGAATCAATGGAGATTAATTCATAAGCATATACTTGCCCATCCAAGCTTAATGTTTGCGGACTTAAAACACGCACTTCCCTCCTTTTGCCCGATATTGTTACAACGAATTCATTCATAGAGCTGATTGCTCCAATTGTTAGTTGTTAATTCTTCATTTTGAATAGTGCCGTTCGATATTCTCAGTGTCTTAATTAATGCTGCAAAAACTGCCGCTGCATCACTGCTTTTTTCACGGGCTTCATTCAATTGCAGAGCATCAAAATAATTAAACTTTTGTTCTAAAAAATTTATATCAAAGTTTCCGTCAGTAAAATCCTTATTCCGAAAAATCTGAATTAAAAAACTCAAGTTAGTGGTAACGCCGGCAATATGATATTCATTAAGCGCTCGTATCATTCTTCGAATAGCTTGGTTTCTATCAGCACCCCAGCAAACAAGCTTCGAGATAAGCGGATCATAGTAAACATCTATAACTGAGCCGCGGTTAAAACCGGAATCCACACGAATACCGGGTCCCGAAGGCTCTATATATTCATAAATTCTGCCGGTTGACGGTAGAAATTCATTTGACGGATCTTCAGCATAAACTCTGCATTCGAAGGAATGACCGGATACCTTAAGGGCATCCTGTTTAAAGGAGAGCCTGTGTCCGTTGGCGATTGATATTTGTTCTTTAACCAAATCAATGCCTGTTATAAATTCGGTAACGGGGTGTTCAACCTGCAAGCGTGTATTCATTTCTAAGAAATAAAAATTTTTATTTGAATCCATTAGAAATTCTACTGTGCCTGCATTGGTATAATTACAAGCTTTTGCGGCGTTTACTGCAGCATTGGTAATATTTAGTCTTGTACATTCATCTACAAAAGAAGAAGGAGCTTCTTCAATAATTTTTTGATGCCTTCTCTGAATAGAGCATTCTCTTTCGAAAAGATGCGCATAGTTTCCATGCTTATCGGCAATTATTTGCACTTCAATATGGCGGGGATTTTCGATCAGCTTTTCAATATAAATAGAATCGTTAGCAAAAGATTTTAGTGCTTCGCGTTGAGTTGCTTCAAAAGCATCCTTAAAATCTTTCGGGTGAAGAACCTTTCTCATTCCTTTCCCGCCGCCGCCGGCTGCTGCTTTCAGCAAAATAGGAAATCCGATTTTTTCAGCCGCTTTAAGTCCGGAATCGATTGATGTAATCGATTCGGTTGTACCGGGCACAATCGGAACTCCGTGTGTTTGCATCAACTGCCTGGCTGCGGTTTTGCTCCCCATTAGTTCTACAGAAGTTGATGAAGGACCTATAAAAATAAGTCCGGCTTTTTCAACTTCCGCTATAAACTTTGCATTTTCGGAAAAGAAACCATAACCAGGATGAATAGCATCTGCATGAATTTTTTTTGCTAGTGAGATTATTTTCTCGGCATTGAGATAGGAATCTGAAGAAACGGCTTTGCCGATAAGATGAGCTTCATCAGCCAATCTAACATGCAGAGAAGTCCGATCGGCTTCAGAATAAACGGCGGCAGAGGTTGTTCCCATTTCCCGGCATGCCCGTATAATTCGAACTGCAATCTCGCCTCTGTTTGCTATTAAGATTTTTTTTATCACGCTTCACCTTATTTTAGTTCAGCAATGGTTACACCTTCTCCGCCTAATTCGATAGGGGCAAAATAATAATTTTTTACTTTATCGTGCGACTTTAAAATTTTTCCCACAGTTCGTTTTAATGCACCTGTCCCCTTTCCATGGAGTATTTCAATTCTTTCCAAGCCTGCCATATATGCTTCGTCAACAAATCGGAGAACTTCAAATTCGGCTTCTTCGGGTTTTTCGCCTCTGATATCGATTCTAAATTTAAGGTCTCTTTGCGCATGCATGAATTCGTGATGGTATACCGGTACCGGCTCCGGTTTGGAGGCATGTTGTAAATCTTTCGTAGCAACTTGCATTTTAATTGAACCGGTTTTTATAACGGCTTTTCTTTTTTCGATATCTATGGATAAAATTTCACCCTTAGTTTCGGTGTTTTTTAGTTTTACTATATCGCCTGTTTTAAGTGATTTTTCTTCCTCTTCTAAAATGTTTTCCTCATCGAACAAGGCTTTATTTTTTAGTTTTAATTCGGTAAGAATTTTTCGTGAAGCTTTAATAGTCTCGCTGTCGGCTTTTTTTTCTTTAAGCTCTTTAATTACGGCTTCAAAAGTTTTGTTTACATCTTTTAGATAAATCTCAGCTTCTTCTTTTGCACGCTTAAGAATATCTTTCTTTTCTTTCTCAAGCTTTTCAAGATTTGTCTTGTAAAGATTAGACAATCCCGTTAGACGTGAATTTTCCAACTCAGCCTCTTTTAATTTTTCTTCTAGCGATTTTGATTTAGTTTCAAGCTCTACCAAAAATTTTTCAATTTTATGCTTGTCGGGATCTATATACTGTTTTGCAAGCGACAAATAATTTCTCTTAAACCCTATTCTTTCGGCAATTTCAAATGCATAACTTGAACCGGGTATGCCTTGCTTAAAGACATAAGTAGGTTTTAAATTAACGTTATCAAATTCCATTGCCGCATTCTGAAATCCATCCAGCTCATTTGCAAGGAGCTTAAGACTGCCGTGATGCGTGGTAGCGAAAACAGTGCTTTTTTTATTGCGTAGTGAAATTAAAACGGCAATTGCCAAAGCTGAACCTTCGGTTGGATCGGTACCGGTACCGATTTCATCTAACAGAACGAGTGAGTCCACGGAGGCATCTTCCAGTGTATTTTTTATGTTAGAAAGATGCGAGCTAAAAGTAGAAAGGTCATCTTCGATAGACTGTTCATCGCCTATATCGATTAATATTTTATTGAAAAAATGGTAATTTGAATCTGCACTAAGAGGCGCATGAATTCCCGATTGAACCATCATAGAAGTCAAACCGATTGTCTTCAGCACCACCGTTTTACCGCCTGCATTTGGACCGGTAATTAGAATGACGTTTCCGCCGTTTAATTTAACATGTAAAGGAACCGTTTTTTCGCGTCCGATTCTTTTCAGTAAAACCGGATGTCGTGCATCTATAATTTCAAGGGGTTTCTTGTTATCTATGTTCGGAAATGCACCGATTATTTCAATTGAGTATTTTGCACGGGCAAATATTGAGTCCAGGTCCGAAAGAGTATATAGCGAGTCCATTAGTTCATCGCTGTAGCCGCCGATTTTTTTAGTAAGCTCTCTTAATAATCGTTCAACCTCTCTTCTTTCGGCAAAGTTGAGAGAAATAATCTCATTATTCAATTCGAGAGTTTCTTCGGGTTCAATATAAACCGTTTGCCCTGTAGCAGATTCGGAGTGTATAAAACCTCTTATATGGCGCTTATGTTCGGCTTTAACAGGTATAACAATTCTTCCGTCTCGAAGAGTAATGTAATCCTCACGTACAATCTCTCTGTCTCGCAAGTTCTTAATCAGGCGGTTTACCGACCTGACAAGTTCACTGCTCTTTGCGGCAATTTCATTTTTTATTTCCGATAATTTAGGACTTGCGTTGGGTTTTACATCTCCTTCGTCATTTATAATTTTTTGAATATGGTGCTCGAACATTTTGTCTACTAATAATCTTGCTCCTGTATCGAATAATGCCCGCGCATTATCGGAATTACTTTTCAGATACGAATAAATATTTCTGGAGATTACGGCAAGCCGGTAAATTTCGAATATCTTTTTCCCTTCCAGTACCGCTCCTTCAATTTTGCTTTTTAACAAAGCTTCGCTTAAATCAGGTACGTATTCAAAAGGCGGCGCTGCACGAAGATTTAATAAATTTTTTGCCTGGCTTACAAGTTCTCCCTCGCTTAAAATTTCTCTTATGCCGTTAAGCGGCTTTAGCGAGAAAACTTTTTCTTTTCCTTTTTCTGTATGCGAATAATTTGATATGTAATGAAGAACCTTATTGAATTCTAATTTTTCTATCACAGAACCCGAAATCATTTCGTCGTATCTCTCCCGTTAATGAAATCTTTAATAAAATTTTTGTTTTGCGGATTTTGACTGCTTATATAATCAACTACATCCGGAATTATGTTGTAAACTTTGGAATAAAATAAGGACCCCTTTGAATCGTTCTCGTTTGGAATGTCGAAGATTTTCAAGATGAACAAAACTGCGCTCAAAAAGAAGAGAATCTGGATTACTCCAACGACCCCGCCTCCTAATTGATTAACTAAATTATTTACTTTATCGAAAGGATGGACAACTCTCTTTATAATTGAAGTGAACAGAATTATTATAGAAAAAATTGAAATGCCTCCGATTATTTCGGCGAGATAGAACTCAATTTTAAATACTGTCTCGATCACTCGTCCTATATCGGCTGCAAAATTAATGGCAAGAATAATCGCTACTGCAAAGCCGATAAGCCCAATAATCTTCCTTACAAATCCGTCCTTGAAACCCAAAATAAATCCCACAAGAAGGATTAGGGGAATTATGACATCAATTACGTTCAAGTCATGCCTAAATATTTTTCAACCAAACTTCTAACCAGTTTACCATCGGTTTTCCCTTTAACTTCTTTCATTACCGCCGGCATTAGCTTGGCGAAATCATCCTTTGAAGCTGCACCGACACTTTCGGCAATCGATTTAATAATATTGTTCAGCTCCATCTCACCAAGCTGCTCGGGCAGGTATTGCAAGAGGATATTAAGTTCCTTTTCCTCTTTTTCGGCAAGGTCAATTCTGCCGGCATTTCTAAATTGCTCAATAGAATCCTTTCTTTTTTTTACGGCACCGCTTAGCATATTTACTTCAGCGTCGGGCGTTAGTTCCTTTCCGGACCCGGATTTTTCAAATTCCAGAATAAGTGCCCTTATTGAACGAATAGTTTCTAACCGGAGTTTATCACCGCTCTTTAATGCATCCTTCAAATCCTGATTGATTCTATCTTTTAAGCTCATATATCCTCTGTAAATTGAAAAGGCAGGTAAATTTACCTGCCTTAAATTAAATAAAAATTTCTTATTTGAATAAGAATCAAATTTTAATATTAGCCGAATAATTGATACGTAAACAATAAGCCTTTCTCAGTTCTTGCTGGATATCGGTTACTAATCCCATATCGGAATTCCGGTCAATTCTAAGAGAAACTATTATATTAGGAAGTTCCTGTCTTTTAGTGTACATAAGGGGCTGCACATCTCCCAACATGACTATGCTGTCGTTAATTTGGATTTTTCCTGTATTGCCAACCCATATATAGGAGATTAATCTTTTGTTTTCAATTTTCTCGATGGCTTGTGCATCGGGCAATTTAAAATCTACAAGTACATCAACTTCCCGTAAAGTGGTTGTTACCATGAAGAACAGTAAAAGCATGAAAACTATATCGGGCATAGATGCAGTAGGAATTTCCTGCTTTGTAGTAGCTCTTCGCTTTTCAAATTTCATTATTATTTACCTCAAACTTATTTTTTAACAACTTCCGGTTCGGCAAGAGAAATAATTATAGGAATTTTTTCCTTAACTTCATCCTGCTGATCGGGTTTAAGATCGATATATCTTCTTCCAAAGTTTGCATTTGAATACTCGTCTCTTACCTCAAAAAAGGATAACTTTACTTGATCCAATGCCTGGACGTAAGTGTTATAGAATGTCTTTCTGTCGGTTTTAAGTGAGACAATTAATTTTTTTGCCTTCGGAAGCTCAATTTTTTCAACGATTCTTTTTTTCAAATTATTTTTAATTTGAAATACGGATACTTGTTCACCGTCCAATAGAATATCGCCTCTTTCATTAATCAGCAGAGCAGCCATACGGTCTTTCGGCACTTCTACCGTTTCAATGTCTTCCACATATTCAGGCAGAGTTAAACCGATACCCGTATCAACATCTATAACAGTGGCTACTAAGAAAAACAATAGAAGTAAAAAAGCTATATCCGCCATAGAACTGGTGGGTATCGAAGCTTCCGGTATTTTTTTCTTTTTAATCATTACCAATGGCTCTTTTTAGATGATGGATAACAGCTTATTTATTTTTTATGTATTTTTAATTCATACAAAGCATCGATTAATTCGATAGAGCTTTCCTCCATATCGCCTACAAGCCGGTCAATTCTGGAAACGAAGTAATTGTAAAAGACTTGAAGTATCATTGCCACTACCAGACCGAAAAGCGTGGTTAAAAGAGCAATAGAAATACCTTCGGCAACAATTGCGGGTGAAATTTGTGCGGCTTCTTTAATAGCATCGAAGGCAGCAATCATACCCTGCACCGTTCCGGTAAACCCAAGCATGGGTGCAATTGTAATGAATGTGGAAATCCATATCAAACCTCTTTCGAGGAAACTCATCTCGATACCACCATAAGAGATAATCGCTTTCTCGGCGGCTTCCAATCCTTCTTCAGCCCGGAGTAAGCCTGCATGAAAAACTGAGGCAACCGGTCCACGGGTGTTTGCGCAAACATCCATAGCTGCTTGAACTCCGCCTTCATCGAGAGCTCTTTTTACTTTTACGATAAATTGTTTTGTATTAACTCTAGCGCGTGACAGCGTCCATAATCGTTCGATTGAAAAAGCTAATCCCAAAACTAAAGCTGCTAGAATAGGATACATAAATCCGCCGCCCGCTTCAAATTTTTCGGTAAGCCAATTTAAAGCCCCGCCGCTATCTGCAGTGGTTTGGGCTATTACATTAAAAATCGACGAGAAAATACCTGTAAATTCCATAAAGAGTAACCTCCTAATAAATTAAATAAATGATGCTTGAGGAGAGAAAGGCTCCATAATATTCTTAAAAAATGTGATGCTACATTAAGGATTTCGATATACAAAGTCAATAAAGAATTTGTTAATGAAAATTAAATAAACAGCGTAAAAATAGGTAAAAAACAATTTAAACTGCGAATCTTGAAGACAAAAAAATTGTATTTCCCGAAATAAATTTATAAGAGGCAAAAAGATTGTGAACTAATTCCCCGATCTCTTCGGGTTTAGTCCATTTTTCATAATCAGTGCTGCTAATCCATTGCCGGTTTGCCGGTGTATCTATCATGTACGGAGCAATGCCGTTTACACTTAGATTGATTTCCTTACCCTCCAATGCAAGAGATTTAATTAAATGAATTAAAGCCGCCTTCGAAACCTCGTAAAGAACTTTTTTTATTTCAGGATGAAGCCCTACGTACGCAGAGGTAAAACAAAGTGAACCTCCGGCAGACTGCTTGACTAATAAAGAAAAATGCTTTGCAATCAGATAGTTAATTTTAAGATTTCGCAAAATCATATCGTCAAATTCAGAGGTTTCTGTTTCCCATAAAAATTTTCCTCCTGCATATCCTCCTATAGAGCTGAATAAAAATAACTCTTTTTCTTTTGAAGGTTTCACAACAGAAAGTGCTTTTATAACATTCTCTTCTATTGATAAATCCTCAATTTTAAAGTTTGAAATATTCGGGTCATCATTAAAACTGTTTGAAATTTTTCTGTCAAACAAAAATATTTTATCGTAATCATGTTTTAGAAGAACGTTTGTTACACCCTGTCCTAAAGGACTTGAAGCTCCGAAGATCAAAATTTCTTTCGTCATCTTTTTACTCCTCTGAAAATAAATTTTGCCAACACAGGAAAATGATCGCTGTAGCCGCCAAGGTACCTTTTACCGCCGTAAGTCGGAAAAGGTGCACCTTTAAATGAACCCGAGCGCGTTACGATAAAATCCGGTTTATATACTTCGAATGAATCACAGATATAAGAAAAATTTTCGTCAACCATCAGACTCGTTGAAACAATTATCTGATCCAGCATATTCCAATTACTTCTGTACATGTAACTTCCCTCACCTTTGGCATAAGATGAATAGGAAAGGTTAAACAGTGCTGTTGAATCTTCGGTTAAGTTAAAATCTTTCTGCTCACCGCAAATGAAAGGTTGAGCGCCCAGATATTTTAATATTGAGCTGTTCAGCGGTTCGTCATTAAAATCTCCCATGATTAAAATTTTAGCGTAAGAATTTGCCGTTAAAATTTTTACGACGGAATTTCTGAGTGTTTTTGCTGCGGCTTTCCTATTCGGTTCAGAGCGTTCTTCACCGCCTACTCTTGAAGGCCAATGGTTGATAAATGTGTGGATAGTATCCACTAAATTAAATAATAGATTGACATTTAGAATCAGCCGTGTGGGCCATAAATCGGGCAATTTAACCGTATCGGCTGAAATTGAGATAACCGAAAATTTGGTTGAATCGAAAATTAATCCGACGTCGATTCCTCTGTTATCGGGAGATTCAGCATAAGCAGTTACATAGGGTTTGTCGGATAAAAATTTTGCTATCATAGTATCAAGAAGATGCTGATGTTCAACTTCGCAAACGCCGATGATGTCCGGACCTTTTTCGTTGTTCATGGAGCGAATAACTCTTGAAAGATTATACATCTTCTTATCGAGCCGTTCTGCGGTCCATTCTTTAACACCTTTCGGAAGAAAATCTTCATCGTTCTTTGCAGGGTCATCAACTACATCAAATAAATTTTCTAAGTTCCAGAAGGCTGCAACTAAAGTATCGTTATCTATTATTTTTGAAAATGCATTACCGGTTAGTACGAAATTTAATAGGATGAGCAGCAAAGTGAATGTAAATTTTGTCATTAAACGAACTTTCATCAATAAAAATATTTTTTAATTTGACGGCAAATTAAAGACTTATGCACGAAAATTAAAGCGCAAATTTCGCTCTTAGAAGTCTATTGTGTAAAATAATTAGTGAGACCTATCAGTTAAGTTTTTACAAGGCTGTAGAAAAAATTATACTTGATGTGGATTAAATAAAACATAATTAGGGATGAGTCTTGAAAGAAAATCAAAAAGAAGAAATGTCATCTTACACAAAATCTCATAAAACCTTGAAGGTAGCTTCTCAAAACCTTCAAGGTTGATCATAAATTCAGCATCCTTTCCCAATCGAAGGTTCTATTGGAAAAGCATTCGGGATCATTTTGACAAGGTCTAAGGCAGTGACCTTAAAGGATAGTGCATAATGCGAGTTATTAAGCCATTTTATTCATAACCGGGTAATTTATTTCTTTCTCCGATGTAGCCACACTAACTGCAACAGCCGCATCACCGGATATATTGGTCACGGTTCTGCACATATCGAGAATTCTATCGATTCCTAAGATAAGTGCAATTCCTTCCTCCGGAATTCCGACGGCTTTTAAAATTACTACAAGCATAATTAATCCTACTCCCGGTACCGGAGCAGTTCCGATTGAAGCAAGAGTGGCAGTAAATACAATAGTTAACTGCTGAATTAGATTTAATTCTATCCCAAAAACCTGCGCAATGAAAACGGCGGCAACGCCTTGATACAATGCAGTTCCGTCCATATTTATTGTAGCTCCGAGAGGTAAAACAAAACCCGATATTGATTTTGACACACCTAAATTATCCTGGCAGCATTCCATATTTACAGGCAAAGTAGCGGCGCTTGAACTTGTAGTAAAACCTATTGCTTGTGCTTTTCTTATCCCTTTAAAAAAATCTCTCAGTTTAATCTTGCTGAAGGTTTTAATTATAATAGAATAAGTTCCGACGGTATGAATAAACAAGCCTAACACTACAGCAATTGCATACCAAAAAAGAGTTTGTAAAATATCAAATCCGAATTCACTAACAGTAGCCGATATTAGAGCGAATACACCAATTGGTGCCATCAGCATTATAACGTTTACCATACGAATTAAAGTTTCGCTGAGTCCATCAAAAAAATTTATTACAGGCGAAGCTCTATCTTTATCCACCATACTCAGAATCAATCCTAACAGAAGCGAAAAAAATACTATTTGAATCATCTCACCGTTTGCCAAAGCTGATATTGGATTTTTTGGTACGAGATTTACAATTTCTTGTATAATATTATAGTCGGTTGCCTTTTCAATTTTTAATTCAACTTCACCTGTGTAAACTGAGAGCAGTCTTTCTTTAGTTTCCACAGCCATCTGCTTTCCGGGTTGAATTATATTAGCCGAAAGAAGCCCGATGGAAATTGCAATCACAGTAGTTATTAGATAAAAAGAAATTGTTTTTCCGCCAATCCTTGCGAATTTTTTCAAGTCACCAAGACTTGCTGCCCCAACTGTTAAAGAAGCTAAAACAAGAGGAACGGCAATCATAGTGAGAAGCCGGATGAAAATATCTCCAATCCATTTTATTCCTGTTGCGATTGATTTTTCTTTTGATAATGATGTTGCCTCCTTAAAAACTTTTATGGGTAATTTACTGCTCTCCTCTCCTTTTATGTAGCAGTTAACGGCAAAGGCTTGAAAAGGAGTATCTGAACTTTTTAGCGATTTAAAGGTTGAAATGATTTCTAGCTGCTGTTTTGAATTGAATAATATCGTGTCGGGAGATTCAATCATTTTTATAAAACCAAATACCTCCCAATTTAAAATTGTTTCAGTCACATTGACTTTATCAGATTTGTAACTGATGCTTAGAGTTTTTGTGTTTACATTAAAGATTGAACCAAAAATTGCCCCGGCAATTAATGCGATGAGAATTTGATTGTGCAGTTTAGGCAGTTTCATTCTTTTCATCAGGTGCCTTCGGAATATGATTTAATTACTATGTAGTTTGAATAAGAGCGGGTGTTGGAGGAATTAAGACTGAATTAACCCGCTCTTTGAAAATACTAAATTCAAATTACCTGATTTGCCCGATTATATTCAACATCTCTCTAAATTTTATTGTAAATATTAAGCAGCTACTACAGAATAAATTAGATAACCTACTGCTCCTAATAATCCTAAAACTAATGTTGAAATGAATATATAAAAGAATATGTCATCCGATTTTTTGCTTTTTACTTCAGTCATTGTAGGACCTTTCTCTTAAAAAAATAATTAGATAAAAAACTCGTGTCTGATAGATTTGTCTTGCTAAGCTTTGAAGCGTTAGACTAAATCATTGCAAACTTCTTTTTTCGTCACAAAACAGAGTTCAGCTCCTCTTTTTTGCGTCAAAGTTTTAAATAAATTTAATTATTGTAGATGCCGGAAAGGCTGCAAATTAGGTGCTTGTAGCAAAATGCGATGAGAGGAAAAAGTTGAAACGAACCGCTCCGTTATATGATTTGCTTAGTATTGAAAGGCTTGCTGTAATTCTATTCTTAGTTAATGTATCAATATATTCATCAAACCTGCTTTGGTCTTGTTCGTTAGCGCTATTCTTTTTTTCAACGGTTAGAGAAATTATTTGTGAAGAAGATATTGAATAAAATTCCGGGTTCTGTGAATCATCACAAAGTTTATTTTCATATTTGGTGCTTTGAATTGAAATGAATGAAAGAAGATTCAATAAAAGCAACAAGATATTTAGTTGAGCAAAAAATTTCTTTCCGCTTTGAGTTGTAATAATTGTAAAAATCATGGGCGAATATTTAACACATTTTTTTATCAATTACAAAACGAATATTTACCGATAAATTCAATTCAGCAATAACCCAAACAGGGTAAAAAGCATTACCGCACCGGCGGCGGCAGTTAATGCATAAGGAATTTGCGTTCTCACATGATCTATATGATCACTGGCAGAAGCCATTGAAGAAACCATCGTTGTATCCGATATTGGCGAGCAGTGATCCCCGAAAACGCTGCCGCTTAAAACGGCAGCAACCGGAAGCGGTAAAGCTAAATTCATTAACAGCGCAGTTGGAACAGCAATAGGAATCATTATGGCAAACGTTCCCCAACTCGTTCCCGTCGAAAATGAAATGAATGCAGATGTAACAAAAAGAAGAGGAGCAACAAACATGGGATTTAAGAATTCATCTGCAACTCCCGCAACATAAATACCTGTTCCGAGAGTTCTGCATGTATCACCTATTGCAAAAGCGAAGGTCATTAAGATTGCTAAGGGAATTAATCCGCCGATGCCTTTAATGGTTAACTCCATAACCTCGTGCAGCGAAAGAATTTTTTGTATCATTGCTAAAATTCCTGCTGCAACAATTGCCGATAAAACCGCCCATAAAACTGAAGTTGAACCTGAACCTGCGGTTAAATCACCGTTACCGGTTATAAACAAACTAACCGGCATCATAATTACCATTGTTAAAATGGGGATAATCATATTTAATGCACGATGAGGTATCCCCTTTTTCGGCTTAAGTGAAGAAACTTCTTCTGAAATTACAGGCACTGCGCCATCGGCGATTGTCTTACCCTCTTCAAGCGAGCGTCTTTCTGCTTTTTTCATGGCACCAAAATCTTTATATGAAAATGCAATAAACCCAACAAGCAGTACAGAGAGAATCGCATAGAAATTTAAAGGAATAGTTTGAAAGAAAGTTGAAAATGGATCTTCAATTTTTTCATTTGACAATAAGCCGATAACATAAGCCCCCCATGCATTTAGCGGAATGAGTATACAGATTGGCGATGAAGTGGTATCACATATATACGCTAATTTCTCCCGGGAAATCTTAAACCTTTCGAAGATAGGGTGAAAAATTGTTCCGGTAACAAGACAGGAAATGCTTGACTCAATAAATACACAGCAGCCTACCAAAAACGATAAAACCGTAGCTCTTCTTCTTGTGTGAACTAATTTTTTCTTCTGAATTAAATCGATAAAACCATGCACACCTCCCGTGCTTTGTGTTAAGGTAATTAGTGCGCCAACTAATGCAGAAAATATTATCACGCGGGTATTGCTTTCATCTTTAAATACGTCAACGCAAGCCTGTACGGCTTTAGCTAATCCACTGAAAATGTCACCGCCGGAAATGATTACCCAACCAGAAAATATTCCAAGGAATAACGATAAAAAAACCTGCCGGGTTTTAATTGCAAGCATGATAGCTAAAATAGGAGGGATTATCGAAAGCCAGCCGTAATCTGAGGTCAATAGATGTATCTCTTTTTGTGTGTGAAAGAATAATTGAAAAACCGGTTACAAAGTAATTTCTAAGAATAAAAAATGCAAGGTTGGCGATCTTTATTTCGCACTAAGTTGTGAAGTCAACTAGCGCAGAATAGAGATGACATCATTTGTTTTGAAAATAATTACTCAATTTTTAGATGAAAATGCCGATTGACCCGTTCTCAACACAATTATATAGAAGCCGGGTTAAGTTTGAATCTAATTAAGAAGGAAGAGATGTAATCTCATTTCCATCAAAAGGATTGAGGCTGTGTAATCAGAATGATCCTTCAGAAAAGTGCCGTTATCATTTCGACTCCGAAAGCTTTCGGAAGATAAATCTTGCATTTAGTAAAAATTTCTCAGTCGCTCCGCTCCTTCGAAATGACAGTTTTAAGTTTTTACACAGTCTCGATTCTTTGGATTTGCATAACACGAATTAAAATTACATTAAGCAATATGCTGAACAAATTTTGTCAATCATAATCCTGCAGAGCCAGGGCTAAAAAGAATTGTTTTTGAATATTCTGTATACATTAATAAGCTATAATGCCAATATTGCTATTCTCACGTCCACTAGATCCTTTGGAAAAGTTGGGAACTATTTCGAATTTAACTTTTATTAGAATCCCCCCCAATGGATGCTTTACTTTTTCATGTCAATGCAGCAAAATGCATTACGATGTGCAGGTATCAGAGTAATCATATTAGCATGGTTTTATATAAGATGGTAAAAATAGTTGAAATGGTCTTCGGTATTATTCTTCCCGATTTGAATTTATATCACTAATCGGTATTTTCATTCCCCAAATAATAATAAACTCTAAAGCCGCTTATGAAAATTTCAGAACCTAAGAAAGAATTGGTGCGCGCACTAAGCTTAACCGCTGCAATAATGATCGTAGCCGGTTCGATGATTGGAAGCGGAATATTCCGGAAACCGGCAACCATGGCAGGGCAATTAATGTCACCAGAACTGCTCCTATTAGTATGGATAGCGGCAGGAGTAATTACTTTTATCGGTGCACTATGCAATGCCGAAGTTGCAGGAATGATAGAGGCGACAGGAGGGCAGTATGTCTATTTCCGAAAGATGTACGGAAATACGCTTGCATTCTTTTACGGCTGGGCAATTTTTGCAGTAATTCAAACCGGAAGCCAGGCAGCAATTGCTTACGTTTTTGCCGAATATTTGGGATACTTCTTTGCATATCCAAATCTACCGCAGCAGTTTCAAGAATTTTATCTTTATATTCCTGTCGTCGGTAATATATATCCATTCGTTGATTTTGGGACTAAGAGTGTAGCAATTCTTGCAATATTATTTTTAACCGGAATTAATTATATAGGCGTAATTTTTGGCGGAATTGTTCAAACTGTGGTAACATTTGTAAAGATAGCCACCATAATAATTTTATCTGCACTTCTGTTTACTTATGGGGAAGGCAGTATATCAAATATTTATACCTCCTTCTCAATACCACAAGAGACCATGACAAGTATGTTTACAATAATCGGGCTTGCATTAGCAGGAGCTTTTTGGGCGTATGATGGATGGAATAATGTAACTTTTGTTGCAGGTGAAGTAAAAAATCCCCAACGAAATGTACCGCTCGGTTTACTTTACGGAACATTGATAGTGATGGCGGTTTATGTGTTAATTAATCTGGCGTTTTTATATGTGCTGCCGATTGAAACAATGGCTGAGTCACCACTAGTAGCAGCCTCGGCAGCGGAAATTATTTTCGGACATAAGGGAGCGGCAATTATTTCAATTGCCGTAATAGTCTCAACCTTTGGTGCACTGAACGGCAGTTTGTTAGCAACGGCAAGAGTTCAATTTGCAATGGCAAGAGATAATTTATTTTTCAAACCAATCGGAAAAGTTCATCCTAAATTTGGTACGCCGCACGTTTCTCTTGTAATTCAAGGATTGTGGTCTTGTGTTTTAGTTTTAAGCGGTTCATTCGATACCATATCGGATTACGTCATATTTGCTGCCTGGTTGTTCTATTCACTTGGTGCTTTCGGCGTTATCGTGCTAAGAAAAAAAATGCCGGATACAAAACGACCATACAAAGTTTGGGGTTATCCTTATACTCCGGTAATCTTTGTAATATTTTCATTCTTGTTTTTAGTAAATACAATTTTATCGGATACCGAAGATGCGGCAATGGGCTTTTTGTTAATTTTATTAGGTTTGCCGTTATATTTTTATTGGAAGAAGAGAATGAAAAATTGATTGTTTGATATGCAAATTTATCGAAGTATCAATGTGCCGGCTTGAAGGATCAAAATAATTAAATCAAGAGGGTGACCAGAATGTAGTGGCAAATTGAATTTCGCTCCTTCAAATTATTGAAGAAATATCCAGTGTATTAAGTTACCTTGAACTGTTGGAACGATCCCCTGGAAAAGAGTTCTAAGATTATTTTTTGGTCGCCCTCGTATAAATGCATTTTCATTACATGAGTTATTCACTATGAACCGGTTTGTAATAATCGATGCTATGGCATTAGCTTACAAAGCATATTTTGCTTTCATAAGCAGACCATTAATTACAACTAAAGGTGAACCTACCTCCGCAGTGTACGGCTTTATCAGTCAACTGCTAAAAATTTTGGAAGATACAAAACCAAATTATATCGCAGTTGCCTTCGATTCGAAAGAAAAAACTTTCCGGCATGAGATATTTGCGAACTACAAGGTTTCCAGAGAAGAGATGCCCGACGATATGATTCCGCAGTTAGCCAGAATAAAACAAATAGTAGAAGCATTGGGTATTCCAATTTATATAAAGCCACGATATGAAGCAGACGATATAATTGGAACAGCAGTTCGTTTAGCTGAAAAAGAAGGATTAGAATCATACATGGTAACACCGGATAAGGACTTCAATCAGCTAATTACTGATAAAGTGAAGTTAATTAGACCCGGCAAAAGCGCCGATGAAATTATTTTTTATGATCCCGAGAGAGTGAAAAAAGAATTCGGATTCGAACCAAAACAGATGATAGATTATTTAGCGTTAATTGGCGATAAGTCTGACGATATTCCGGGTGTTAAAGGAATTGGTCCCGTATCGGCAGTACCGCTTATTCAGAAATATGGTTCAATAGAAAACCTTTACGATCACATTGATGAGATTGAGAAAACAGGTATAAAGAACAAGCTGATTGCCGGAAAGCAAGATGCATTTTTATCAAAGGAATTAGCAACAATAAAATGTGATGTCCCTATTGAGTTTAATTTTGATTCTGCAAAGATGACTAAACCGGATTTCGAAAAATTACGAAGCATATTTCTCGAATTGGAATTTAAAACTTTTTATAGCAGGCTGCTAAATTTTTATAATCAACCTGCTAAACAACAAGAAGTTGAGCAAGCTACCTTAAGTAATGATGTTTACGATCCCTCTAAAGTGAAATATAAACTGATAACAAACGAGAAAGAAGCTGAGGAATTAGCAAAGAAATTAGAGCTGAAATCGGTTTTGGTTTTTGATACGGAGACCGACGGATTGGATTACTTTAATCTAAATCTTGTTGGCGTATCATTCTCCCTCGTTCCTAATGAAGCTTATTTTGTAGCTGTTAATCCTTTTAAAGGCGGTGAAGATCTTTTCACAAAGGATTTAAGTGACAGGCTGCCGGTAAATACATTTATAAAAATTTTCAAGCATATTTTTTCGAACGATAAAATTAAGAAAGTCTGTCAAAACGGTAAGTATGATATTGCGGTGCTTCGATCCTACGGTATTGAGGTATCCGGATTTTACTTCGATACTATGTTAGCCAGCTATTTACTCGACCCCGACCAAAAGCATGGGATGGATGAACTCTCGCAAAAATATTTGAACTATAAGCCGATACCGTTAACCGAATTAATAGGAAATAAAAAAGAACCTTCAAGAATTTTCGATGCCAGGATTGAAGACATCTCGAATTATTCATGCGAGGACGCCGATATAACATTTAGATTATTTCAAAAGTTAAGTAAAGAACTTGAGAATAATAATCTTACAAAACTTGCTCATGAAGTTGAATTCCCCTTGGTACCAGTGCTTGAAGATATGGAACGAAGCGGAGTAAAAATAGATACAGTTGCACTAAAACAGCTAAGTAATGATCTTCAAATACTGCTCGATAATTATACTCAAAAAATTTATGAAAGCATCGGAACGGAGTTCAACATTAATTCACCTAAGCAATTACAGGAAATTCTATTTAACAAGTTAGGTTTAGCGACAGGTAAAAAAACAAAAACGGGTTTTTCAACCGATGCTCGCTCGCTTGAAGCACTTAGAGGCGAGCATGAAGTAGTCGATATGATTCTTGATTATCGCCAGGTTTCAAAATTAAAATCTACCTATGCCAATGCACTGCCGAATTTAATCAATCCAAAAACAGCCAGGATTCACACAAGCTTTAATCAAACTATTGCATCAACCGGCAGATTATCGAGCAACGATCCGAATTTACAAAATATTCCTATTCGAACTGAACTTGGAAAAGAAATAAGAAAAGCTTTTGTTCCGCGGAACGAGGATTACACATTATTGAGTGCGGACTACAGTCAAATAGAATTGCGAATCTTGGCAAGCCTTTCCGGTGATGAAGGATTGATAGAGGCATTTAATAATAATGAAGACATACACAGAAGTACAGCATCATTAGTGTTTATGGTAAAACCACTGGATGTAACTCCGGATATGCGCCGTAAAGCAAAGGAGGTTAATTTCGGAATTTTATATGGAATCGGTCCCTTTGGACTAAAAACCAGGCTTGGCGTAACACAGCAGCATGCGAAAGAAATTATTGAAACTTATTTCAACACGTTCAAACGTGTGAAAGATTTTATGGACGAGTGTGTCATGAAAGCAAAAGAAAAAGGATACGCAGAGACTGTATTAGGACGAAGGAGATTTTTACGTAACATTAACAGCAGCAATAGAGTGGTAAGACAATTTGAAGAACGCGTTGCCATCAATATGCCTATACAGGGCACGGCAGCAGATATGATTAAGATAGCTATGATAAACATCCATAATGAATTGCTAAAGCGTAAAAGTAAAACTAAAATGGTCTTACAAGTACATGATGAACTTTTGTTTGATATGCATAAAAATGAAGTCGAGGAACTTAGTCCAATTATCAAAAGGCTAATGGCAGAAGCGCTTCCGTTGAAAGTTCCAGTTGGAGTAGACCTAGGGAGCGGCGACAATTGGCTGGATGCGCATTGAAACCTATTTATTTATATTGTTTCTAACATGAAAATCGATTCGAAAGGTATTTATAAAATCCTCTGTATAAAGCCGCGGGGCATAGGCGATATTGTATTATCTACAATAGTGCTGGAAAATCTTCTCAATTATTTCCCAAAGGCAAAAATTGATTTCCTGGTGGAAGAATTTGCTAAAGATGCTTTAATATTTAATCCATTCATAAACAAGGTCTTAACTTTCAATAAGAAAGAATCTTTTTTAAAAATCATACAACGTGTACGTAAAGAAAATTATGATTTAGTTTTTGATTTGTGGTCAAACCCCCGCACTGCACAAATTACGTTTTTATCCGGCGCAAAATATCGGGTTGGTCATGCATACCGGGGCAGGAAATTTGCATATAATATTAAAGTGGATTCGGGAAGGGGCGATTCGCATTCGGCTGAACATAACCTTGAACAATTAAAAGCTGTCGGAATTCCGATTGTTTCAAAACGTATTCATTTTTATATCGATGAAGAAGCTATAATTTTTGCAAACGATTTTTTAAGCGATAAACTGAGTGATAATACCATCTATGGAATTATCCCCTCCGGCGGATGGGTATCAAAAAGATGTGATAAAGAAAAATGGGTTGAAATCTGCCAAGCGCTTCTAAAAAAATTTAATGCGGCTTTTCTAATTTTGTGGGGCAATGGTGATGAGACTGATGCCGATTACATCTACAAAAACTTAAAAGCTAATGCTGTACTAGCACCAGATACTTCAATATTGCAGTTAGCCGGTCTTATTCAAAAATGTGATCTTGTAATCACCAATGACTCAGGACCCATGCACATTGCAGCGGCATTAGGTATTCCCACTTTAGGCATTTTCGGTCCAACCGATCCTAAAAAACACGGACCATACTCAAACCGTTCGGATTACATAATTAAAGATGATTTATTCTGTATTGTATGTAATAAATTAGTTTGTCCATACAACCACGAGTGCATGAAACAATTATCTATTGATTTAATAATAAATAAGATTGAAAAATTGCTGAGCAAAAATTAATCAGGTGAAATTCTTTCTTTTGAATTTTAGTTAAATTTCTAAAACGAAATCCAATCAGGAACAACATTGCTTTGATGTGGCTGGTAAAATTCTTAGGATTTGTTTTTTTTGGCTATTAATACAAAAAAAATAATATCATCCCTTCGGGATTATATTTCTTACGAGTGTATTGATTACTATAATCCTATCATCCCATTGGGATTTAACTGTTGGGGTATTGTTTTGTTAGAATCATACCATCCCTTCGGGATTTTAGTTCTTTTCCCGAAAGCTTTTCCTAAGGAACCTTTCCAAAGGATCGTTCCGACGGTCGGG
>JAGUYG010000108.1 GCA_020061465.1 Ignavibacteriales bacterium | reverse complement strand
ATTTAACTACTTTCTACGAGCATACAAAAATTACACTTGAAAGCAGAAAGGCACAATTTTATTTTTTATTTAACTAAGCGTAAGATAGAAATCGTTATACAGTTACAAAGGGAGTTTATTTATGTCTTTTTTTAAAAAAATAAAAATCTCGGATTACATAGCTCTCTTATCATTATTAATTGCGGGATACGCCCTTTACCAGACTTCAAATAATAACTCTGCCATTATTTCCGTAAAGGATGCACCAATATTTTCTTTTGGTATGCTTAAGGATGGACACGATTCATATTATCATTGGCTACGATTACAATTTACAAACAATGGTGGAAAACCCGTTACTTTAATCAAACTAGAAAAGCCAAATGATACACCCCCTTTCAAAGCTATTCTTATCGATGGTAAAGTAATAAATGCTGATAAAGAATTAGATTTATTATATAGAGATGGTTCTGTAATTGACAAATATGATTTTCTTAATGCTGAAGATAGTGCTAGACGTATCTATCCTAAAGATGAATTGATTTTGAATAAACTTATTAATCCTGGAGCTGTAATCTTTGTTGATCTGTGTATCAAATTACACGATGGCAATCAATCTACAATGGAGACTATTTTATTAGCTCTAGATGCTGAATTTTCTGATAGTCAAAAGTTATCTGTGCGTAGTTCGTTTGATGCAAAAATTAAAAGAAGTGGTCGTTAATTGCGAATTATATCAATTGATATATTCCAACTGTATAACCCGCAACTCAAAGCGACTGCTTTAAACGTTGTGGCATTTAATAAATTATAGGGTTGCGTTGTAATTGTGAAATGCTTTTTGAGTGGTGTGAACAAAATAAATTTATAAATAAATATTGGCGTTGTCTTTTCAGTACTGCATTGTTGTTCTGGGCAGCGCTTTAGTTGCAATGCCGTTATATGCTTAAATAAAATTTGTATAATATGAGCGAAATAGAAAATTATAGAATAGACATCGTTAAAAGAACAAATGAAATCCTTGTTGATTATTACCCTGTCTTTCAAGAGAATGACAGAGAAGTTACATTTCTGATGAATTGTTTATTAGGAATAATAATAGCAATCACTGAGACTGAAAAAGATTCAAGAAATTATTTGCGCGGGAATATTGATGATGATTTCATAAAATTTATTCCAGAGAAAATCGGGTTTATTCTTTCTAAAAATATAAAAGAAGATTTAACTACCTGCGATTTGACAGAAATTAATATAAATGTTGGTCATAAATTAAATTTAATAGGAAGAGACAAATTTTGGTTACTTACAAGAATTCGTAATTGTATCGCTCATCAAAACATTTTCGGGATTAATGAAAACAAGAAATGGATAGGTGTTAGACTATGGAATATGAATAATTCTAAAAAAGATTTTGAGATTGTTTTCACAATTGATGAATTAAAGGATTAAACAATAGAGTTGGCGAAAAAATTCTTAACAATAAATCAATAGAATATTTCAAGTTACGTGATAGGTATTTATGAAGTTTACACATTATGATTTAGGCTACAAGCAACGAGGAGAAGTTGTTGAAATTAGTTTATCTGGAAGTGCTGCAAATGTTCGATTAATGGATTCTTCTAATTTTTCAAATTATCGAAATGGGAGGCAACATAGATATTATGGTGGCTTGGCTAAGCAATCTCCGGTTAGATTAGCAATTCCTAATTCTGGAAATTGGCACGTAACTGTTGATATGCAAGGATTAGTTGGAACAGTTCGCTCTTCAATTAGAATGTTACCAAGCGCTTTACCAGAATTAAGACAACCACCGCTATCTTCCGTTCCATCATTAGTCCATAAATATGACGATACCCCAAATTCTGATGAAGATTATGTCGAAAAAGAATTTGATGTTTTTATTTCTCACGCATCAGAAGATAAAGATGAAGTTGTTAGACCATTAGCTTTGGCATTAAAAAATGAAGGACTAATCGTTTGGTATGATGAATTTGAGTTAAAAATTGGTGATAGCTTAAGAAAAAAAATTGATAAGGGATTAGCAAATAGTAAATTCGGAATAGTCGTACTTTCAAAGAATTTTTTTACAAAAGGTTGGACAAACTATGAGTTAGATGGTATAATCACAAAAGCAGTTAGTGGTGAACAAGTTATTCTCCCAATTTGGCATAATATAACAAAAAAAGAAGTGATAGATTTCAGCCCATCCTTGGCTGACAAAGTTGCAAGAAACACTTCATCTTATACTGTAGAAGAAATTGCTTTAGAAATTTCAGAGGTTATAAAAAGCAAATAGAATAAGTCGCACATAACGAGACTGTCGAAAAAGTCATGTTGAACAAAAAATTACTGTAAAAAAGAATACAAAAATGATGGCTTCAATTGAAATCGTGGCGTACAAACCAAATATGGAAGTCGTTTTTTTTCGGTTCCGCTTTGTCTTTACTTTTTCGACAGACTCAACCTGCCAATCAAGCCGAACGATTCAGTCGGTCTTAGCATTGGCAGCTCAAGTTCATTCTGTTTTTAAATCATTGTTCAGATTAAATAACATAATCAGTTAACCAAAACATTGTCGTCATAAACCGTTCAGCGTCGGCTTATCGGCAACGTCGTTAGGCCTCTTAGTTTTGGAAATTTTATTCTGTTTCGTTTTGCTTATATTTAATTCAAAAATTATTACCAATCTTGAATTTCAATGAAACAATTGTGGACTAAAGAAAAAGAAGTTGAATTTTTTACTGAATCAAGGAAATTTGCTACTCCAGAACAGTTATTCTATGTATCAAGCGATAAGAAATATTTTGCTTATTGGCCCAAATCTTACGATGGTGAAAAGTCAACATTACAAAGTAGAAATTCGCTGATTGGAAGTTTTACTGAAAAATATTCTGTTGATTTGCTTCAAGAATTTGCCTCAAAGCATAAGTGGTACTCAGTTCAAGGCGTTGTTTGTGAGGGAATAGGATTGACTCGCCAATCCTCCGCTGATGTTGCTATTTGTAAAACGAAAGATATTGTTCAGAAACCAGAAAACATTTTAATACTTTTTGAAGTGAAGATGTCGATTGTTTGGAATTGGGAGTTAAGACAAACCGACAAGAAAGAAGAGCTTATTTGTTTAGGTGATTATAAATCTCATCAAGGAAATCCTGGCCTACTTCGCTCAGACTCTATGTTAAAAGCAATTGGCAAAAGCATAAACATTAGAGTATCCGACTATGCTGCTTCTCGTATTCCGATAATTATTTTGGGCAATACACCAATCACAGAATCCTATCATAAGAAAGTAGATTTTCTCAAGAATGCTGGAATCATTCAAGGATTTTGGATTTTAAATTAGGAGGAAATATGAAATATGAAGTAAAAAGATATTACTCAAGTTTTGTGACGTTTGAGGTAGAAGCTAATTCTGAAGAAGAGGCATATAATAAAACAAAAGAACTCGAACTAAACCTTATTGAATTACAAAACAATTTAGAAAATTGGGATGAAGCAGATGAAATCAATCAGTCCGAAGAAAATCACTGAGAAAAGTGAATTAAATTACGATTATAAAACCATTAGAGTTACAAAAAGCAGAATTAGCAAAGGATTGTTAGCCATTCCAAGAGGTTTTACTAATTATCTGCCTAAGTTAAGCCAAAGAATAAAAATTTATCTCGATGATTCACTAACTCCTCAAATAAAGACTTTCAGTTCATATTATAGTTCAACAAACGAAAACAGAATTGGTGGATTGAAAGATTGGTTTTCGGAAAACCAGATTTGTGAAGGAGACGAACTAGTTTTACAAATACTGGATAAAGAAAAGTTTATTTACAGACTTTTTACAGAAAGTACCTTCATAAGAAAGACTAATGAATTTCAAAACGACTTTGATAATTCCGAAGATAATAACATTGCTTCCCAAAAAATTGAACGAATTTCTAATTTAACTCAAGTTGAAAAATCGAGAATAATTTATAATGAATTTTTAAGACTTTCAAATTACTCAAATGAAGAAATGAGAAGAAGAATTAAAATTTCAAATAGATTTAACAAAGAAAGTACACCCCCTAATATTAAAATTATTCTTGGAAATATTTATCATGGTCTCTGCCAAGTATGTTCATTTTCTTTTTTAAAGAAAGATGATAATCCATATTATGAAATTCATCATTTGGAACCACATATTGGACATCATCCTAAAAACTTAGTATTAGTATGTGCAAATTGTCATCGACAGTTTGAATATGCTGTTGTTAAAAAGAATTTTAATGAAGAAGGTTGGCTGTTAAAAGTTATTTTTAATCAAAAAGAATATTTTGTTAAGCAAGCAATAAACGAAATTGAGAAACAAGATTTTCTTAAAACTGTTTTCCTATAGTTTTTATCGTTCAAGCGAAGATATGAATGAGTTACCAGATAATTCACTTCATTTAATGATAACATCACCACCTTACAATGTTACAAAAGAATATGACAACAATCTGAACCTTGAAGAATATTTAGTTTTATTAAAAAATGTATAGAAAGAAACATATAGAGTTTTAGTCCCCGGTGGACGTGCTTGTATTAATATTGCAAACCTTGGAAGAAAACCTTATATCCCGCTTCACAGTTACATAATAAAAGATATGCTCGAACTTGGCTTTTATATGCGTGGAGAAATTATCTGGAATAAAGCTTCAAGTGCAAGTCCATCTACTGCTTGGGGAAGCTGGCTTTCAGCGGCTAATCCTGTATTGAGAGATATTCACGAATATATTTTAATATTTTCTAAAGATTCATTTACTCACGCAAGTAAAGGAAAAGAAAGTACAATAACGAAAGAAGAATTTTTAGAGTGGACTAAAAGTGTTTGGACTTTTCCCGCAGTCTCCGCAAAAAAAATTGGTCATCCTGCCCCTTTCCCCGAAGAACTTCCCAATCGTTTAATAAAATTATATTCATTTAAGCAAGATGTTATCTTAGACCCATTCTTAGGTAGTGGAACTACTAGTTTATCTGCGATAAAGAATGGACGTCATTATGTAGGTTATGATACTAATAAAAAATATATCGAATTGGCTGATAAAAGAGTTGCTGAATTCGCAAATCAAACAAAGCTATTTTAGAGGCAAGGGCTAACAAAACTGTCGAAAAAGTCATATTGAACAAAAAATTACCGTAAAAAAGAATACAAAAATGTTGACTTCAATTGAGATCGTGGCGCACAAACCAAATATGGAAGTCGTTTTTTTCGGTACCGCTTTGTCTTTACTTTTTCGATAGTCTCATCAGCGGCAACGCCGTTAGCCTTACAAATAAAACATCAAGAGGATATAGCTCGAGCAATTTCTTTTTGGGATGTTCCAAGAGCTAATAATGATCTAATGATGAGATCGAGAGAAACAGAAGGATCCCCCGTTTCAATTTTTGCCACACGAGATTGGCTGGACTTAAGAATTTTGGCAAGCTCAACTTGTGTTATGTTTTGCTCTGTTCGCAATTTCTTTAAATTGGTACTAAGCTTAATTTTTAATTCTATGTAAGAGGATTCTTCATCCGATAAATCTAGAAACTCTTTGGTTGAACCAATTTTCCAACCATTTTTTATTAGATTTTTTTGTTTTGCTTTATTCATTGTCATATTCCTTTATTCTCTTTTTGCAAATGTCTACAACCCTTTTTGGCGTTTGTTGAGTTTTTTTATTAAATACTTCAAGAATTACTATTGCATCATCATCGATTCTATAAATAATCCGCCATGTACTTGTTTCATCGTTAATTCGGAGTTCATGACAGTTAGAACCAATATTTGGCATTTGCCTCGAATGCGGCAATTTCAATTTTTCTCCCATTTGGAGAAGTCGAAAAAGAAATCCGGCTTCAATTCTGGCAGCAGAAGAAAATGGAGGAGTTTTGATCTCGCCATGCAGCCAGATGAGAGGTTTATCTTGAATATTCACAGCGTGAATATATGTCATCTTTGACATATTTTCAACAATGTAAATTATATCGCTAACGAGACTGTCGAAAAAGTCATACGGAACAAAAAATCGGATTAAAGAATGATGCTAAACTGGTTACTTCAAGAGAAATCGTGGCGTATAAATCAAATATAGAAGTCGTTTTTTTCGGTTCTGCTTTGTCTTTACTTTTCCGATAGTCTCAAGCCGTCAGCCCCGATACTTGCGTTAACTACACGAATTGGGTAAACTGTTTTCGAATCCGTAGTTATTAAATTTTAATGTTTTAAGAGATGACATCTTTTTGTATTAAGTAAAAATCACCAATATTTGAGTGAAGATGCTGTTTTAACGCAAAATCGTTTTCTAAGTAAAAGATGTCATCTCTACGTTCCGAACTACCCTCATTCCAGTTTCATTTCTTTATTTTTTTGAATATCTTTTCAAGTGAAAGTAAGACGCTCCCTTGCGGCGTAAATCCCCGGTTATAAGTAGCTATGAGATTGTTTAAAATTCAAATTAAAAACCCGGAGAACAATGTCCGATAAACTTTACACATATCCTATCGCTAAAGTATTAAGCTGGATACTCAATGAAGAAAAGCATGATAAAATTTTCGGTTACTATAAAGACTTGTTCTTCAAACCCGATAATCGGGATCCATTTAGAATTAGTCGATACAACCAATTATTAGAAAATCCTTTAGGCGTTGCTTCCGGACCGCAGACGCAAATGTCGCAAAACATTATCATTTCATGGCTGTTCGGCGCAAGGTATCTTGAATTGAAGACGGTTCAGGTGCTGGATGAAATTGAAGTAACAAAACCTTGCATCGATATGAAGGATGAAGGTTACAACTGCGAGTGGTCTCAGGAATTAAAAATTGAAGAATCTTTTGACGAATATTTAAACGCATGGATACTAATACATTTACTAAAAGATAAATTTGGATGGAATTCCGAAGAGCACGGATTCATTTTCAATATAAGCGTTGGATACGATCTAAAAGGAATTAAAAGCGAAAAAGTTAGATGGTTCCTAAATAAGATGAAAAATGCTGGCAAGGAAATCGAAGCTAAAAAGCAATTGTTAAACAAAATTTATCCGAGGATAAAAGATATCAGCATTCCTTACCAAATCTCCGACAATGTTACTTTATCTACAATGCATGGCTGTCCGCCGGACGAAATTGAAAAAATAATAAAGCACCTAATCGAAGAGTATAAATTTCATACTGCAGTAAAGCTTAATCCGACACTTTTAGGTCCTGAAAAATTAAGAAAAATACTAAATGATGATCTTGAATATGATATTACAATTCCCGACGAGGCTTTTGAACATGATCTTAAATTTAATGAAGCAAAAGAAATCATAAAAAGACTTACTGAATTTGCCAAAGGACATCAGGTTGAATTTGGATTAAAATTAACCAACACGCTTGAGTCAGTTAACGCAGCCGGTTTTCTTCCCCCGAAAGAAAAGATGGTATACATGAGCGGAAGGGCGCTTCACCCAATTAGCATAAATTTAGCAGCGTCGCTTCAAAATGAATTTAACGGCAACCTTGATATATCTTTTTCTGCCGGAGTGGATGCATTTAATTTTCATAAAGTCATCGCCTGCGGAATTAAACCCGTAACTGTGTGCAGCGATTTGCTTAAACCCGGTGGTTATTCACGGCTTCCTCAATACCTCAAAAATTTAAGACTAGAATTAGACAAAAAAAATTGTGCGGACATCGACGAATTCATTAAGCATAACAGCCTCAGTTCAGTAAAAGATGCAGCACTTGATAATTTAAACAAGTACGCTGAAGAAACCATTTCTTCTTCACAGTACAAAAAAATATTTTTTAAACATGAATCAATTAAAACAAAGCGGGAGTTAACCCGGCAGGATTGTGTTAATGCGCCGTGCATTGAAAGCTGCGCGGTGGAACAGGATGTACCCTCCTACATGTATTACACCTCAAAAGGCAAATTCGATAAAGCATATAAATCTATACTGCAGGAAAATCCGCTGCCAAATATTACCGGAATGGTTTGCGATCATTTGTGTCAAACTAAATGCACACGAATGAACACAGATAATTCGCTTCTTATAAGAGAGATAAAACGTTTTGTATCGGATAAAGCATCAGGCAATTTTGAAGTCCCGAAAATACAAGCCGATAAAAGCAAAGCTGCTATCATTGGTGCCGGACCATCGGGTTTATCGGCAGCATATTTTCTTCGATTAGCCGGAATGCATGTTGAAGTTTTTGAATCAAAAAGCTTTGCGGGAGGAATGGTCTCGGATGCAATTCCTTTATTTCGCATAAAGCAAGATGCAATATTTCAGGATATAAAAAATATTGAAGCATTAGGAGTTAAATTTCATTATTCTCAGTATATCGACCGAAAGAAATTTAACGAACTTTCAAAAGATTTCGATTATGTTTATATCGCAGTCGGCGCTCAAAAGGGAAAACGGCTTAATATCGAAGGTGAAGCTTATGAAAATGTTTATGATCAATTAACGTTTCTCGCAGATGTACTGCAGGGTAAAACTTATAATCTCGGAAACAAAGTTGCAGTTATCGGCGGAGGCAACTCAGCAATGGATGCTGCACGAACTGCAAACCGGTTAATCGGGAGCAATGGACAAGTTACTGTTGTTTACCGCCGCACAAAAAAAGAAATGCCTGCCGATAAAGAAGAAGTTGAGGCTTTGTTAGATGAAGGTATTGAACTAATTGAATTAGCCGCACCGGAAGGAATCTCTAAAAATAATTCGAGTTTGAATTTGCATTGTGTAAAAGTAAAATTGATGGAGAGCGATACGAGCGGAAGACCGCGTCCGGTTAAAATTTCAGACTCAGATTTCGTTCTCAATTTCGATTCTATTATTACTGCGATTGGTCAGGATTTAGTGTTAGACTTTTTCCCAAACAACAATTTGGAAATAAATTGGGATACTTTCGAAACGGATATTCCAAATGTATTTGCAGGAGGCGATGCAGTCCGCGGTGCTGATTCTCTTATCAATGCTATAGCCGACGGCAAAAAAGCGGCTGAGGTAATATTATCAAGAATCGACGGCAGCACTTTAAAACAAAAAGTTGAATTTGAAAAAACAAGCTTAAAGGAATTTCAATTTAAAATAGCGCAAAGAAAATTTGGCGAGGACCCTCCGGCTTTGCCTATTGCTGAAAGAAAGTCCTTCAATTTAGTTCATCCTTTAATTGACGATGAAGATGCAATTAAAGAAGCATCAAGATGTTTATTTTGTAATGACATTTGCAATATATGCGTTACGGTTTGCCCGAACATCGCAAATATTTATTATGAAATTGAGCCGTTCAGTGTGGACTATCCGATTATTTCATTCAATAACGGCAAATGGATAGTGAGTGAGAAGAAAAAAATATCAGTCACACAAAAGTATCAAATTTTTAATATCAAGGACTTCTGCAACGAGTGCGGCAACTGCGATACTTTTTGCCCGACATCAGGAGCACCTTATAAAGTGAAGCCTAAATTCTGTCTTACAAAATCTTCATTCGATAAAGAAGACAATGTTTATTACCTTGAGAATGATGTGCTGTTATTCAAACGAAACGGCTCGCTGCAGAAAGTTGAACTAAAAGATGATTATATTATTTATGAGGATGTTGAAATAAAAATTAAATTTGACAGCGGCTTCAATCCGATTGAGGCAATAAGATTGGACAAAAGTATTTTTACTCTCGATACAAAAAAAATTGCGGAGATGTATTTTTATTTAATTCATTTAAAAAGCAATCCGCTATTTGTGTAGAAGCTTTGTTTGGCAGGATTAATTAGAATTTCTTTTATGCATAAAGAACTACCCTCTTCCCTCTTTTCTGAACGATAAAATGGGGAGGTTGATGGATTAGATTGAGTATGGAAGATAGTTCTAAATTTTATAGCCACAAATAAGTAAATCCGATAGACTATATTAAATTTTAAATTGTTAAAAGTCTTTATTCGAAATTTGTAATTTTTTTATTTTTGTCAGGCAATTACTACTGTCCGGTGGTTTAAATGAATTGTATCCTTCAGTTATTTGATTTTATTATATGAGGCGTATTTAAGAAGGTCTTATCCAAAGGATCGTTCCGATTTGAAAATTTTGTATTCGAATATCCTTTCCAAAGGATCCTTCGGAAATAATCGAAACATTTCCTTAATGAAAATACCTTTTTTCGGAACGATCCTTCGGAAGATAAGACTCATTATATTATTTCCAACTTTCTTTATAATCGATTTAAAATGAAAAATAATATTCAAGACAATCTTATTTATATTTTCTTAACCTTAGTAACAACAATTCCTGTTCTGCTTTCACCTTATCCCAGGATACAATGGATTACCTTATTTGTGCATAATAAGATAAAAAGGTTGAGAATTTTGTTCTCTCTTGCGTTACTGTAGTATTTTAATGTTTTTTTTTCTTTTACAGATTATAAATAGCTAAAAGAATTTTCTTGACAGTCAATAATTATCAGGTACCAATAAATTGAGGGACATATTTGCAAATTATTTACCTTAGTAACAAACATTAGTTATCAAATTAATAACCTTATTAGCTTATTGTCAGATACTCAATGAAAATTGAATATAATAATTTATATACACATTTTATTTTTGTAACAGCCAATCGTTTCCCATTCATTAAGGAAGAGAACAGGGAGCGAATTGAAAAATACATTACAGGTATAGTGTACAACAACGATTCTAAATTGTATGCAATATATGCAAATCCTGAACATGTTCATTTTATTGTATCTCGTTCTCCAAGAATTTCCGAAGAGAGCTTAGCTACAATTGTTGCAGAAAGTTCAGAAAAATTTATAAATAATAATACGCTGTGTATTGGAAAATTTGCTTGGCAAGATTCTGCATCTGCATTTTCCGTATCCAAATCGGATGTGGATAAAGTATGTAAATATATACTTAATCAGCCTCAGCATCATCGTAAAGTAAGTTTTGCGGAGGAATATGAGTCCTTTATAAAATTTTACCAAAAGACGCTGGGTTTAAAATAATAAGGTAATAAGGTTGTATTGTGAGTAAACGATCTATATTACTAAGGTTAGTAAAAAAGTAGATAAGATTTCTTGCTGGAAATAAATTTCCTAATGCCTTTGATTTTTTTACTTTGTTATATAATTAAGAAATTCGAGAAATAAAAAAGATTTTATCACATTTTTATTTTAAAAATTATTTCCTACAAATATTTTTAACATTCAGCGGAAATTAGGAACACAATGAAATTCTATCTAAACGGAATTGAAAAAACGTTTAACGGAGATCCGGAACTTTCTCTTCTCAAATACATAAGAGAAATTGCAGGCATAACTTCCATTAAGGATGGATGCGCCCCTCAAGCTGCTTGTGGTGCTTGTGCCGTTCAAGTTGATGATAAAGCGCTTCTTTCATGCGTTACTCCGATGCGAAAAGTTGAAGGTAAACATGTTATAACGCCCGAAGGATTGAGCGATTACCGCAAACGTGTTTTTACAAATGCATTCGTACAGAAAAGCGGAGTTCAATGTGGTTTTTGTACACCGGGTATTGTGATGCAGGCAAATGCGCTGCTCGATAAAAATCCGAATCCAAACAGAACAGAAATTGCCAGAGCGCTTCAGCCGAATCTATGCAGATGCACAGGCTATGTGAAAATTATTGATGCGATAGAATATGCGGCTGAAGCAATAAGAGAAGTGAAAGAAATTCCAACACCTGTTCTAAAAAAATCCGGAGTTGGCAAGCGTCATCCAAAATATGATGCCGATAAATTAACATTGGGTATAAGTCCGTTTGTTGCTGATATTCAAATTGAAGGAATGATTTACGGTGCATTAAAATTCAGCGACCACCCGAAGGCAAAGATCATTTCAATCAATACTAAAAAAGCAGAAACGCTTCAAGGGGTTATAAAGGTTTTTACCGCAAGCGATTTTCCGGGAAGGCTGTATACAGGTTTAATAGTTAAAGATTGGCCTGTAATGATTCCTGAGGGAGAAACAACGCGCTATGTTGGTGATGTAATTGCCGGTGTTGCTGCTATTACTGAAGAGATTGCTCGTCAGGCTGTAACATTTATTGAAGTAGAATATGAAATCTTAAAACCAATCACAGATCCATTCGAAGCATTGAAAGATGATGCTGTAAAAATTCATCCGGATGGGAATATCCTTTCAAATACAATTATCGACCGAGGCAATGTTATAAAAGCATTGAAAGAATCGGCGTATATTTCAAAAGGAAGATACATAACTCAAATGGTTGAACACGGGTATATGGAACCGGAGTGTTCAATTGCCAAACCTGATGGAAATGGCGGAGTTGAAGTTCTGTCGCAAGGTCAAGGAGTTTATGAAGATCGAACTCAAATTGCCGAAGTGCTCGGATTACCTGAAGAAAAAGTTCGCGTTATTTTAGTCCCCAACGGCGGCGGCTTTGGAGGCAAAGAAGATCTTTCGGTTCAGCATCATGCCGCATTATATGCTTACTTGCTGAAAAGACCGGTTAAAATTACACTCACCAGAGATGAATCAATTTTAATGCATCCTAAGCGTCATCCATTAATAATGAACTATGAATTGGGCTGCGATGCAAACGGAAAATTAACTGCACTTAAAGCCGATATTGTAGGTGATACAGGGGCTTATGCATCTGTAGGAATGAAAGTTCTTGAACGTGCAGCCGGACACGCCACCGGCGCTTATCATGTTCTTAATGCTCAGATTAGAAGTCGTGCAGTTTATACTAACAACCTGCCGTGTGGTGCTATGCGAGGATTCGGAGTTAATCAAGTTACTTTTGCAATGGAAAGCTGCGTGGATGATCTTTGTGAACAGGGCGGATTTGATAGATGGCAGTTTAGATATGATAATGCATTGGTTGATGGAGGAATTACTTCAACGGGACAAATTTTACGCGGCGGAACAGGCGTCCGTCAAACATTATTAGCCGTAAAAGATTTATTTAAGAATGCAAAATATGCCGGCATCGCATGTGGTATAAAGAACACAGGGATAGGAAACGGAATGCCCGATGCTGGTAAAGTGAAGATAGAAATAAAAGATGAAAACTATGTTATTTTACATCATGGATGGACGGAGATGGGACAAGGTGTTAATACAATGGTAGTACAATTCCTATGCAGTGAAACAGATATCGATCCAGAGATAATTGAAGTTAAGGTTGATACAAAGGAAGAAGCTTACGCAGGAATGACGACTGCCTCGCGGGCTACCTCAATCGTTGGAAATTCAATAATAAATGCTGCAGCAAAATTAAAAGAAGATCTAAAGCACAAATCTCTTAAAGAATTAGCAGGCAACGTTTATGAAGGCAAATGGATTTGTGATTGGACTACCGATCCTGAAGAAAAAGTAAGTGAAATAATCACACATTATTCATATAGTTACGCTACGCAGGTAGTTATTCTTAATGATAACGGTGAGATCGTAAAAGTAATTGCCGCTCATGATGCAGGAAAGATTGTAAATCCCGGCTTGTTCGAAGGACAGATTGAAGGCTCAATACACATGGGGTTAGGTTATGCAATTTCGGAAGAGATTGAATTATCAGAAGGAAGACCAAAAAGTACAATGCTTAGAAAGATGGGAATTTTAAGAGCCAAGGAAATGCCCGAAGTTGAAGTAATCGGAATTGAAGTTCCGGACCCGATTGGACCATACGGAGCAAAGGGTGTAGGTGAGATCGGATTAGTACCCACCGCAGCCGCAGTCGCGAATGCATTTTATCAATTTGAAAAAACCCGCTATTATAAATTGCCGATAAAGAAGAGGATAAAACGGCAGGATTAACAACCGAAGAAGTAGAGTACAAAAACAACATCTAACAAATCTCGTAGAGGATTAACATAGTAGTAAATATGAAGCAAAAATTTGTCAATCCTCTATCCAAAGGACGCTACGCACAAGGTCAATCAGTTTTTCTTTTCCACTGCTGAAAAAATTTGGGTATGTTTATATAGTTTTTTAAGAGAGTGTGTATTCCAATTTGTTAAAATTATGTTTAACAGATTCAATTTTTACAAACCTCCTAGAGGTTTTATTATTGTAGAAAAACATAAAACATATAATTAACGATTCCTCGTAGAGGATTAACAAATACAGAAAAGTGAGGGGAAGAAAAATTCTTAAAAAAATTTTGATTCACGATTAAACAGATTTTCGATGCGGTGTAATTGTTTTCGTTTAATCAAGCGTATCGCTCTCCCCTTCCCGCTTGTCCCGATTCAATCGGGAGAAGGGGAGAAGAAGAGGGGTTTGCCGAAAGACGAATAAATTCATTTAAGCCAATAAATTCCAAAACATAAACCAAAGAAAAATTTATAATTCTACTATTCTGTTTGTCATTATTCATCCTCTACAAGGATGTCAGCACAGTCGGCAAGATTTTTATCTACAATAATTGAACAATTGCGATGTTCTTTCAAAATTTACTTCGTGCACAGCATCCTTCGGATAGGGGATTCATAAACTAACTTGTTCAAATTTAAGCGGGAAAGAGAAGAAAGGAAGGGTTCGCCGAAATACGAAAGATCCCAAATATTTCGCTCCTCTGGAGCTAAAGAGTTTATGTATTTGATTTTCTCACTCCTTTATGAGTGAAATAATTATAGAAACGATAATTCCCTAATTTATTTGAACTCCGTTAGGAGTGACATATTACACTGAATGAATATTGCGTTCTGCCTGCTGCGTCTTCCCGATTCAATGAGGATAGAGAATGTATAATTGGATGCGACACAATAAATCTTAATTAACAACCAAAATTTTCCGCCACTCATCGATTGATTTAACTTGCGGCAGTACATTCCATTTTGATAATGCATCAAAATCCTTTAACCCGCTTCCGGTTAATAAAACCATCGGCATTTCATTGCTTGCAATTGAATCTTTTTGTTTCAAAAATCCTGCGAATGCTGCGGCGCTTGATGGCTCAACTAAAAATCCGTAATTCTGTGCTAAATATTTTTGTGCTTCTAAAATTTCTTCATCTGAAACTGTTATACCATAACCATCCGACTCAAGAATTGACCTTGCCGCCATATACAAATTCCTCGGCGCACCTGCACAAATACTATCGGCAATTGTTGAAGCCGGCTTGTACTCAAACTTCCCCGTTTTTAAATAATTAATTATTGCGCTGCTGCCTTCTGCCTGTACTGCAATTATCTTAGGCACCGAATCTATCCATCCCAATTTGTGCAGCTCTGTAAATCCTTTATGCACCCCGCTTAAAATAACCCCGTCGCCTGCAGGAATAAAAATTAAATCGGGAATGTTACCTTTCGTTTCAATGAAAATATCGAATGCGGCAGTTTTCTTTCCTTCGATTGTCAAAGGATTGTATGCTGTATTTCGGTTATACCACTTTTTATTTGCGGATAATTCAAGACAAAGATCAAACGCTGCATCATAATCTCCGTCAACAACAAAAAGCTCCGCTCCGTACGATTGAATCTGAATTCTCTTCGCATCCGGAATGTTCTTCGGTACAAATATCTTAGATTTCATTCCGAGCATAGAACAAATTCCCGCAATCGATGAACCGGCGTTCCCTGTGGAGGCAGCGGAAATTTCGTTAATTCCCTTTTGCTTTGCTTTCAATGCTACTAAAATAGATGCGCGATCTTTGTACGAGTAAGTGGGATTGCGTGTTTCATCTAAAAATAAAATTTCTTTTTGTTGATAAGATTTCCTTATAACATTATTGGCTGGGAGTGTGAGTCTGTGCAGTTCATCATCAGAAATATTTATATATCGGTATGAATTATTTACGATAGAATATTCAAGCGGAAGAAGATAAGGATATTTGTAGAATTTACCTGTCGTGTAATTCAGAAAATCATTTCTTGTTACGTTGCGCTTTATCAATTCATAATCATATTCGATTGTCATTACACCATTAAGAGGTGTGTTCTTTTCAGATTTACCGCAAGCAGGACAAAGATAAATTAAATTTCCTTCAACCTCCTCAGCCGGATATTCTTTATAACACTGCGAACATCTATAAAAATAATTTTTCATCTCAACAATGAATTTACATGGTTAGCGACATAATTGCCTTAGCCGTATGCAATCTATTTTCTGCTTCATCAAACACAATTGAGATTTCAGGATTATCAATTATCTCATCGGTAACTTCATGATTTCTGTCTGCCGGCAGTGCATGCATCAGCTTTACATTTTTATCGGCTAATTTTATTCTTCGTTCATCGCAAATCCAATCGTGATACTTTTCCAAATTGACTTTCATTTCCTTTTTACATTCCTCTTCATTCTCAAGATATTCTTTTACACTGTAAGCGCCGAAGCCGCCCCAATTTTTTGGAATTACAACATGAGCGCCTTCAAATGCCTCATCCATATTGTTTGTGAAATTTATTTTAGCTCCGTTTTCAACGGCGTTTTTCTTTGCCTTTTCAACTATGTCTTCGCTTAACGGAAATTCTTTTGGATGAGCTACAGTTACATCTATTCCATATCGCGGGAAAAGCAAGATTTGAGTTTGAGGAACACTCAGCGGCTTGGAATGAGTATCAGCATACGCCCACGAAACGGTTACTTTCAATCCTTTTGGATTATGATCAAAGTGTTCAAAGATCGTCATCAAATCCGCAAGACCTTGAAAAGGATGATATATATCATCTTGAAGAGACATTACAGGTTTAGTTGAATGCTTTGCCATCTCTGCAAGGTAATCTGCTCCTATTCCGTAAAAGCAATTGCGCGAAGCAATCCCGTGTCCCATTCTTGAAAGAATTATTGCAGTATCTTTTGCTGATTCACCGTGTGAAAGCTGCATCTTATCGGCGGTAAGATCGTGCGCATGCCCGCCAAGCTGTGTCATTCCGGCTTCCATAGAATTTCTTGTGCGTGTTGATTGTTCAAAAAATATCATGAACAAAGTTTTATGCGGAAGATACAAATGCGGTTCTTCATTATAGAATTGTTTTTTTAATTCAAATGCTCTTTCGAAAACAAAATCGAGTTCTTCTTTTGACCAATCGTTGCAAGTTAAAAAGTGTTTGCCTTTTAGTTTCATAATAACTCCTTAGTAAGAAAATTATCTGTAAAAATTAATTGCCGCCGGTTTTAACTGACGGGGTTGTTAAAAACAAAATTAATTTTCGGCTTTAGCCACATTGGTTATAGTGTATCGGGCTAAAGTCCTTTGATTTTTGTACTATTTGTCCGTCCGCTAAAGCGGATGGCAATAATGTCAAACTTTTAACATATCAATAAGTCATTGCATACAACGCATAAAATGCAGATGCTTTTACAAGATGTTCAATCGGTACCTTTTCATTCGGTGCATGTGCAAGCTCTTCGTTACCCGGACCAAAACCGATAACGGGAATTCCGTAATAGCCGTTAATTGTTACGCCGTTGGTGGAGAAAGTCCATTTGTCAATCTTAGGATTCTCATTAAACAATCCTTTAAAAACATTTATGCCTTTCTGAATTACGGGATGGTCTTCTTCAAGTTTCCATGTCGGATAATACTTTTCCATTCCATATTCCAAACCGGTGTAAGATTTTTCTTTATACTGAAGCAGGATCACTTTTGCCTTCATATCTTTTATTATCTCTTCAACCTGTGCAATCGCAAGCTGCTTATCTTCTCCCCACGTAAGCCGTCTGTCTAAATGAATCTTAGCGTAATCCGAAACAGCACAAAGCGAAGGACTTGATGAAACAAACTCTGTTACGGTTACGCTTCCCTTTCCTAAAAAATCATCTGACTGAAGTTTCTCATTTAATTTTTCAATTTCCAATGCTGCATTCGATGCCATGTAGATTGCATTCTTTCCTCGTTCGGGTGCAGAGCCGTGAGAAGACACTCCGAAGAATTCCACTTCAATTTCCATACGACCGCGCTGACCTCGATAAATATTTAAATTTGTCGGCTCGGTTACAATAACGGCATCGGGTTTTATCTTTTCTTCTTCTACAAGATATTTCCAGCATAGACCGTCGCAGTCTTCTTCAATTACAGTTCCGGTTACGAACACAGTAATGTCTTCCGGCAAACCGATCTCTTTTAAAATTCTGCCTGCTGTAACTGCAGCAGCCGGTCCGCCCTTTTGGTCTGTGCTTCCTCTGCCGTGAACAAATCCATTTTTTATTTCCCCACCAACAGGATCAAAATCCCAGTTGTCAAGGTTGCCTAAATCAACTACGTCGATGTGTCCGTCGATTGCTAAAACTTTTTTGCCGTTTCCTATTCTGCCGATGACGTTGCCTAATTTATCAATCCGAACCTCATCAAATCCGGCTTCTTCCATTTGTCTTTTTAATTCTTTCGCAGCACCTTCTTCTTTAGTGCTTAGTGATTTATGCTTAATTAAACGAGATAGATTTTCTGCAGTGTACGATTCGTATTTGGCAGCAAGCTCGTTTATTTTTTTGAAGATATCCATAATAATTCCCTTAATATTTAATATGATTAATTGTGAATGTTAAAAGAGTCATCAATCCAAATTCTGTTCAATCTTTCTTCGTGTACCTTCGTGCCTTCGTGATTTTGTGGCATATAGATTCCTCTCTTTTTGAATTTAGAATTTTTGATCATAAAGAATTAAGATTACTCAAGTTGATCGCTCTGGTTTAATATTACATTGAAAACCATTAAAATGGTTAGTAAATAAGATTTTTTGTTAAGCAACCCACGACTTAAGAGTCTGTGTTAAAATTATGTGTCAAGCAACTGAACTCATCCCCCGATCCCTTCTGTTGCAAAGAGAAGGTGCGATTTTGCTCTGTTTTCAAAGTCCCTCTCTTTTTAAGAGAGGGATTTAGGGTGAGTTCACTTATTGCAATTGAATATTCACACAGCCTCTTAAGTCGTGGGCTGCTGAAAGCCAAATTTTGAGGATTAAACCGTTTTATCCGAAGGATCCTATGGAACAGTTTTTAAATCCATAAAGAACTTAAATTGTCAACTTGAGTAAGATTAATTAAATTTTTTAAAAAGCTTCTCACCCTGCAGATAAATTTTCTTGTACAGCTCCGATTCGTTTACGGCTAATAATTGTTTATCCTTCATCAAGAATGATCCCCCTTGAATTACCGAATGGACAGGTCTTTCAAGAATTCCGTAGATGTAATGACCCCAAAAGTTTTCAGCGTTCAGAGGTGTCGGCGGAATATAATCCCAAATCAAAAAATCGGCGCGTTCATTTTTATTCAACAATGGATAATCCGAAAAATATTTTTTTACAAAGCCGATTTGATCAAAATAAATTTTTATTATTCTGTTAAAAGCTTCTTCGAATGAAAAGCCTGCATGCCTCATCAAAAGGAAAATTACTTTTAATGACTTGCCAGGATTCGCATGCATTCCATCAGTGCCGCATAATATAGGCAAATTATCCGGAAGCAATTTAAAGTTCATTAATCCAACCGAATTATTCAAATTCGATTCGGGATTAACGGCTACAGCGCTTTGATACTTTTCAATCTGCTTGTATTCGTTTCCGGTTAAATGAATACTGTGAGCTAATACGCTTTTATCGTTCAATAAATTATTGTCAATCAGTCTTTGAAGGGGTAACCGACCAAAATTTTTTTTACTAATAACATTATCTGAAGCATCCTCGCAAAGATGAATGTGAATTCCCAAATCATTTTCATAAATAAATTTTGAAACGGCTTGAAGGGTTTGATTCGAAACCGTAAAAGAAGCATGAAGTCCAAACATACCTTTTATATCCTCGTTCACATCGGATTTTAAAAAGCGGGTATTTTCATTCAGACTTTCATTGGACAGCGCATTACCGTTTCTATCGGTAGCCTCAAAACAAAGCACTCCGCGCATTTTACATTGCTTCAACACTTTGGCAATAATTTTTAAGCTTTTGTTAGCATTGTCGGGAGATGAATGATGATCAAAGACATAAGTAACGCCGTTTCGAATCGACTCGGCAGCAGCCATTTGCGCCGATGCTTTTATCATCGGAAGGTTCAGCGATCGATCAAGCTTCCACCATAAATTTTTTAAGATGTTATAAAAAGAACTCATATCACCCTTGATGCGGAGACCTTTAGCGAGTCTCGAATAAAAATGCTCATGAAAGTTAACCAATGGAATGGTAACAACTCTGCCGCCCGCATCATAAGAATCATTCGATTGAGTTTTATTCGACTTTAAGTAAGCTTTAAAATCTCCCGGAATTATGTCTTTAATTTTTCCGTTGGAAATAATTATATCGCCGAACACAGGTTTTACTTTTTCGCGTGTAATCTGGCAAATCCAGGCGTTGGTAATTTTATTTGCTTTTTGTTTTAACATATATTCTTTCATACTGCATTTATAATTCAATATCATTAAACATTCAGTGCTGCTCGCTTAAAAGTAGCAAGTAACCTCCAACGTCCAAGGCAGCGACGTTGGAGGTTATTTAAATCTACAAACCTCCGATGTTGATTCCTCAAACATCTGAGGCTGTATGGAATAATAAATCGTTCGAACTAAATCTCCACTCCAACCTGCTTGTTAAATTCTGTAATTAATTCATCCCACAACGGAACGACTGAAAATCTTTCATCCCAATAATTTTCATCGTACCATTGAGCATTAAGTTCCTCGACATCTTTTCCCTGCTGCTCTATCCAGGTAAAATATTTTAAGTTGTGAATAGTTTTTTTATCGTAGTAAGTCAACTCCTTAAAGTAGTCAATGCTTTGTCTCTTAAGAACCGAATTGTAATCTATTGCAGCTTGAGTTGAATTATAAGCACCCAAACTCTCGTTCATTTCTCCTAATCTTGATTGATACATTTCCTCCGAATCCGTAAAGACTGTAAAGATTACGTCATTCTCATTCATCTCAAAATACTTTGCCATCTTAATCGAACTAATCAGATTGCTGATTGATGATATTCCAAGATAAGGCAGCTTGCTGATAACCTCATCGGATACACCAAGCTGCGAAAGGAAAGCCGCACCGTCAGGCTCGTTGAACAATCTTAAAATCCTTAAAGGTTCTTCGTCGTCTATTGCACAAACTGCATCCGTGTTTTTAACATTATGAATCCACGGGATATGTTTATCGCCAATACCTTCAATACGATGCCCGCCGAATCCGTTCATCAACAAAGTAGGACACTGCAGCGCTTCGGATGCAAGAACTTTTATATGAGGATAAACTTTGCGGAGATAATCGCCAGCAGCAATTGTTCCAGCCGAGCCTGTTGCGCTTACAAATCCAGCCGTACGTTGATTTTTTTCTCTTAAGTTATTAAATAGCTTTTCAATTGTGTAACCGGTAATTTTATAATGCCAAACTGCATTTCCGAACTGATCGAATTGATTGAAGATAAGATACTCATCGCTTTCGGCTTCAAGCTCGTGGCATTTATCATATATTTCTTTTACGTTGCTTTCGCATCCAACGGTAGCATGAACTTCCGCACCGATTTCTCTAAGCCAATCGAATCGTTCTTTGCTCATCTCTTCGGGAAGAATTGCAACTGCATGAACTCCCAGCAATGCCGAATTAAAAGCACCTCCGCGGCAATAGTTTCCTGTTGAAGGCCAAACAGCTTTATGATATGCAGGATCGAATCTGCCTGTAATTAGATAAGGCGCAAGGCATCCGTAAGTTGCACCGACTTTGTGCGCGCCGGTAGGAAAAAATTTTCCAACCAATCCTATTATTCTTGCTTTAACTCCTGTTATTTCTTTGGGAATCTCTAAGTAATTAATATTTCCGATTTCACCGGTTGAGTTGTCGTTTGCCCAATTTATGCGAAAGAGATTAAGTGGATTCAGAGCCTGCATGTCAACGTCTTTTAATTTGCTTTTAATTTCATCCGGTATTGTGTCGGGATGTTTAAGCTGAGCAAAGGTTGGCAAGATTATTTTTTGCTCGCGGCAGCGTTGAATTGTTCTGTCAAAGTATTCTTTGTTTTTTATTTCCCAGTTCCAGTTATTCATGTACTCTCCAGAAACTCCCGAATCATTGCCCCATCGACGGGGGTGATTGAATGATTGAATGATAATTTACCCACTCTTACCGCATTGCAGCGTTAGTGGGAATGATTAATTATTACATAATCCGGACAAGCCGGAACTAAAATGGTCAAAGTCATTAATGGTCATTCGCTTTGCTGTCATTCATTGTTTAAACAATTAGATGACTATGAATGACAATGTCTATTATTTTCTAATTCCTTTCCATTTTATGCAAAATTTGACACCAAAGAGATTACGAAAAATTGGTAAACGTTATGGCAAAAGTAAGAATATTTGAGTAAAAAACATTTGGGGGATGGGGGGTTGGAAGTGGGAAGTGGGAGGTTGGGGGTTGGGGGTTGGGGGTGGGTTGGTAATGGATTCTTGGATTGCGGAGTGTTCATTTAAGTTAAAAAGGCTGTAAAGAAATTTAACAATCGTAATTATTAGCATGCCTTTCGGAATTAAAAAAATTTAGTTTCCGAAAAAAATTATGGAAATAATAAAAAAAATTAGTTAAGTTACAAGCGCTCTTCTTATGGCGGCGGGGATAAATAGTTAAAAAGTTGATAAGAGGGATATTATATGATGTATTCCATTGCTGTTTAATCTTATAAAGAAATATTGTAAAGGCAGCTTAACTCACATACTCCAGCCTTTAATTGCCAAACATTCATTAGGAAACGGATATGTTGTAACTACGATGCAAGAGTTATTAGGATATCGTTCGGTTCATCCCGTGAGATATGTTATATGAATTATTTCTATATATATGTACT
>JAGUYG010000005.1 GCA_020061465.1 Ignavibacteriales bacterium | reverse complement strand
TTGGCAGAGATAACTTAACATTTAACATTCTGACAGAATTATAAATGTAAAGACATAATTAGTAATAAGTCTCTCTCTTTGTAAGAGAGAGATTATCCCGAAGGGATGCCTTCGGCAGAGAGAGTTAAAAAGTACCGTATATAGAGCAACAAAAATGTTTGCTTTAAAAACAAACTTTTTTAACGTAGTAGCACTAAGAAAATTTACTTTTTGGACAACCTCGTAGGTGGGGAAAATGTAGAATTAATGGTGAAAGCAAAGGCAGGTTTCTTGTGTGCAACATAAAAATATTACGTCGAATTGATCTTAAGATCCTGAAAGATTTTGTATCTTTTTTATAGGTAAAAAAAAGATTTTATAGAAAAGAAGACCGAAAAAATTAGGATTAGAAAATATTTCTTCATTAGTAAATAGTAAATTAAGCGATACAACAACTAGCTTACATCAACGTATTTATCAAAAACGGCAATACAAACTAGATTGGATCTGATAATTATGAAACAATTAATTACATCAACTTTATTCATTTTCATTCTCACGAGTGTAATTTCATTAGCTCAAACTGAACAACAAATTCAGCAAAAACTTCAGCAGGAAGGTATCACTTCAATGTCTGACGTTCAAGCTGAGCTTAAAAAACGAAACATGACAGAAGATGATGCCCGCAAGTTAGCAAAACAGTATGGGATGGATTATGATCAATTTATAAAGACATATATATTGGGAGGAAAAGCGATTGAACCTCCAACTACTACCGGCGCTACAACTGTCCAAACAACTGTAGTAACTGAAGAAAAACCGAAAGAAATTGAAACGACACCACCACCTCCGCCAACGCCAAAGACTGAAGGTGGAATGGAATACTTCGGATATAAAATATTTGAAAGCATTCCAACTGCATTTGAACCAACTGCTGTAGGTCCGATAGATCCGGGTTATTTGATTGGTCCGGGTGATGTACTGAGATTATACCTTTGGGGTTCTGTTGAATTACAACATCAGCTAGAGGTCGATGCACAGGGTACAATATTTATTCCCACTGCGGGGCAATATTTTGTCTCAGGTGTATCATACAAAGATCTTCAAGTTAAAATGACTCGATACCTATCGAAGTTTTATGAAGGATTGGCATCTGAACCACCAACCATATTTCTCGACATATCTATTGCAAAGCTCAAACCTATAAAAATATTTGTTCTTGGTGAGGTCCCTCGACCTGGAGGTTATAACATTAGTAGCTTCGCAACTGTCTTCAATGCATTATATGCAGTTGGTGGTCCATTGACTTCAGGAAGTTTAAGAGAAATTAGAGTGATCAGAAACAACAAAGTATTAACAACTGTCGATCTCTATGATTATTTACTGAAGGGACAATTAATAGGAGATGTGCGTCTCCAAAACAACGATATGATTTTTATCCCGCCTCGTGGAAAGACAGTTACTATTAAGGGGGAAATTCTAAGACCTGCGATTTATGAACTTAAGCCAGGAGAGAATTTAAAGAAGTTGATCGATTATTCAGGACGATTGAAAACCACCGCCTATCTTGGCAGAGCACAAGTTGAAAGAGTTCTCCCATTCGAGCAAAGGAAAAAATTTGAACTGGAAAGACAATTTCTTGATTTAGACCTCTCCAAAATAATTGGAATAAAAGATGAAGAATTTCAATTATACGATAACGATGTCGTCACTATTTTTCCTGTACTTGATAGAGTTGAAAACTTTGTGAAAGTTGAGGGAGCCGTTTATCGATCCGGTACATATGAATTAAGTAAAGTTCAAAATATTAAAGAATTGATTTCTGAAGCTTATGGTGTGCTTCCAGAAGTCTATTATGGAAAAGCGGATATCATCCGTACCAGACCGGATGAAACTTATGAATTTATTTCTTTTAATCTTGGATTAGCTTTACAGGGGGATCCATTAAACAATATAAATTTAAAACCTCGTGATCAAGTTAAGATATATTCTATCTATGAGTTAGTAGATAGAAAATCTGTTTCGATCTCGGGATATGTAAAATCGCCTGTTACACTTCCCTATGCTGACAGTCTTACTCTTTATGATATGGTATTTCGAGCGGGAGGATTGCAAGATCCAATCTTCCGTGGAAGAGCATTCATGATGAGAGGTGACCTCATAAGGATCAATCCGGATGGATTAACAACTCGAATTATTCCTTTTGATCTCGAAAAATTGTTGAACGACCAATCTTTTAATATGCAATTAAATCCAGGCGATAAGATTTATATCTACACGGCTGAAGTTGAAAAAGTATTGGATAAATCTGTTTCCGTGGAAGGGGATGTTCGTAGTCCTGGGCAATTTAATCTTAATTCCAATATGACCGTGATAGATGCAATTCTTCAAGCTGGCGGTTTCACCGAATCCTCATTACGAACAGAAGTTTATGTGAATCGGCTGCGGCCAGGTGGTTACCCAGGAGATAAGCTTAGCGAAATATATACCGTTAAATTACCGGTAAATTTTGAGAAGAAACAGGGAAATACTGACAATTCAATAGATACGTTAGATACCAAGACCGACTTCAAGCTTCAACATAAAGATGTTGTTATTGTGAGAAAAAATCCGAATTATGAACCACAAAGACGAGTTACAATTAGAGGTGAAGTAAAATATCCTGGAACTTACGTATTGGAAAATCGAAAAGAGAAACTGCTTGGATTAATTAAAAAAGCCTATGGTCCAACCTCAGAAGCTTTTCTTTTTGGCTCATTATTTTCAAGAGGAGATCAACGATTGGTCGTGGATTTAGAAAAATTGTATGACGATGAGGATGAAGATTACGATGTTCAATTACTAGAAGGGGATGATGTTTTTATTCCGAAGGTACCAAATACTGTATTGGTTACAGGGGAAGTTAATAATCCCGGTTTATTCAAATTTTTAGAAGGGGATAATGTAAAGGACTATATCGATCGAGCCGGTGGCGAAACTGATAGCGCAGATTATATTATCTATAGGAAGGCAAATGGTGAATCGAAGAAAGTTGGATTCGGTCTATTTTCATCAAATCCCGAAGCACTTGATGGGTCGATCATTCATGTTAAACGTGTCCCACCACCCCCGCCAGAGGGAGAGAAGTTCGATATAGCCGGAACCATTAAAGACGTATTTGCAATAGCGGCCAGTGCAGCAACATTAATTTATTTAGTATCGCAAGTGAAGAAATAGTTTTTAGTCCGTCAGTTGTCGGATAGCTCATAGTCCGTCAGCTGACGGATAGCTGATAGATGGTTGGACAAATTGTAAATGGAGAATAAAAATAAATGGGGTGTAAAAATGAATCATGTTGTACTTGTAGAATAGACAATTAATAAAACTTCTTGTACGATACTATTTGAGGATTTAATTGACACTGCTAGAAAACCCTGCCACAACATAGCTATCTTGTGGCGGGTCTGTTTTTAGAAACATAACTCACCCTAAATCCCTCTCTTGCAAGAGAGGGACTTAAAGTTCACTCCTTCTCTTGGTAAGAGAAGGAGTTGGAGGATGAGTTTCAGTATTTAACATGACTCGTTTTTATACCCCTATAAAAATATTCATTTCGCATTTGAGGATTTGGGCGTTTGGAAAAAAGCTGTTGAATTTTGTACCGAGGTTATTGATCTAATAGATACATTGCAGTCCGATAGAAAACATTATAGAATAATAGAGCAACTAGAATCAGCAGTGACCTCAATTGCACTGAACATTGCAGAGGGAAAAGGTAGATATTCGAAAAAAGAGTTTATTCAATTTCTATATTACGCGAGAGGATCATTATTCGAGACAATCACTCTTATTGAAATCTTTAAACGTAAAAATTGGATTAGTATCGAAAAGTACGACAGTACAAGAATGAAGGGAAGCGAGATTGGCAAAATGTTATCAAGTTTAATAAACTCAATAAAAAAATCTATCATTACTAAACCTTGAAATATGAACCATCATCCATGAACTATCAACTATGAGCTTTCAACTATGAACCACGAACCAATTAACCAAGCACTTAATTATCAAGATCAGAAAACTATGAACGATGAGCTTACTACTGAACAACGTTTCATCCAGCTTATAGAAAAGCTACGCCCTTACATCCAAAAACTATGGCAAGTGCGATGGAAGCTAATAATCTTCAACGCAATAGTCATGGGTTTAACCCTAATTTATTTGATATTCATTGCCGTACCATATTACGAGAGTAAAGTGATTGTATTACCTGAATTTGTCGGAAAATCATCATCTTTAGGTGGTTTGCAAGATATAGCAAGTATGGCTGGACTTTCACTTGAACAAAGTGCTTCAACTAATGTTTATGAAAAACTAATTTACAGTGAATCTGTTTTTGAGCCGGTTATTACTGCAAAATATAAAACAAATAAGTTTAAGGATTCAGTTAATTTGTATCAATATTACAGAATTGATACTGACTCTGATTCTCCTGAAGATCTGGAAAATCGCAAAAGATTCTTAAAGGTTTTTAATATTCTCTCTAAAAATAATGTTGAATCTGAAGTTGACAGAATGACCAAAATTCTGACTATTCGCGTCACAATGCCGGAGTCTCAGCTTTCTGCTGAAGTAGCAAATAACCTTGCAGCTTCTCTAGATAATTTAGTGAGAAATAAAAGGAAATCTTTCGTAAGTGAGCAAAAAATATATATTAGCAAAAGGATTAACGAAGTCCAGGATTCATTAACAATTGCGGAGGAAAAATTAAAAATTTTCCGAGAACAGAATAGAATCATCTCAAATTCACCACAATTACTTCTTGAGCAGGGAAGGTTTGCTAGAAATGTTGAAATCTTACAGACCGTATATTTAGCTTTGGCAAAACAATTGGAAATAGTGAAGATTGATGAGATAAGAGATACACCGATAGTTAATGTGCTTGAAATTGCCAGGGAACCAATTCAAAAAGCAAGTCCGAAAAGACTAAATACCCTAATTCTGTACATGTTCTTTTCATTTTTATTTAGTGCAGGATACTTCTTATTTAATAACAGAGTCGTTCATTATTATAATGTATATAAGAATGCAGGGAGTTGATGTTAAACCTGAAGGTAAACCTGAATGTAAATAAGAAAATCTACATTGCAGGCCATACTGGAATGCCTGCCCGTCTCTGACGGGCCTGCCCGACTCTGACGGGGTCGGTTCTGCATACATAGAAAACTTGTTAACTCTGGCTACATAAACATACTTACTGCAGATTACCCAGGACTTGATTTAACCCGCCAAGCACAAGTTGAAAAATTTGAGCAATAATTCCATCTAAACAATATTTATCTAAGAGTTAAAATGAAGAAAGCATTAATTACAGGAATTACCGGTCAAGATGGTAGTTATCTCACCGAACAACTTTTAGAAAAAGGCTACGAAGTTCACGGTATCATTCGCAAAAGTTCTTCATTTAACACATCGCGTATCGATCATCTATACAATAATCTTGAAGTTCTAAACAGAACGCTTTTTCTCCACTATGGTGATCTTGTAGATACAAGTAGTCTTAATCGACTTTTAGAAAAAATTGCCCCTGACGAGATCTATAATCTCGCAGCTCAATCGCATGTGAAAGTATCCTTCGAAATACCTGACTACACAGCTCAAGTCGATGCGCTTGGTACATTACGCTTCCTGGATGCTATTAGAGAAACTGGTTTAACTCAAAAAGTAAAATTTTATCAAGCATCTTCCTCTGAGCTTTATGGAAAAGCACAGCAAATACCGCAGGATGAAAATACTCCATTTTACCCACGCTCTCCTTATGGAGTGGCTAAGCTTTATGGTTTCTGGATTACAAAAAATTACCGCGAAGCTTATAAACTTTTTGCAATAAACGGTATTCTCTTCAATCACGAATCTCCACGTCGGGGAGAGACATTTGTTACACGCAAAATTACCCGTGCCGCTGTTAGAATTTTACTTGGACTTCAGGAAAATCTGACACTCGGTAATCTCGATGCTAAACGCGATTGGGGTTACGCACCTGAGTATTGTGAAGGTATGTGGAAAATGCTTCAGCTTGATCAACCTGAAGATTTTGTTCTTGCAACCGGTGAGACTCACACTATCCGCGAATTCTGCGAAAAAACTTTTTCCCAGCTCGGTATAGTATTAGAATGGTCCGGCTCCGCCGAAAACGAAATAGGAATCGTCAAATCTTTAGACCCGTCTGTCATAGCGATGAGCCCCGCATGCGGGATAAACTCTGCGACGTGGCAATCTCATGCAGCAATACAGCCATACAACCATTCTTTTAAGAACACTTTTTCCTTTAACCTTTTACCTTTTGACTTGGGCACCACCCTTGTTACAATTGATCCCAACTACTACCGACCAACCGAGGTCGATCTCTTAATAGGTGATTCATCCAAGGCAAAACAAAAACTCGGCTGGGAACCCAAAGTAAAATTTGAAGAACTCATTAATATAATGGTTCAAGCCGATCTTGAAAAAGTTCTCAAAAGAGGGTTCTGAGTAAGTAAAAAGTAGAAAGTAAAAAGTGGAAAGTGAGATGAATGATTTAGCTTTACGTCTATTCAATTTTGGTGTAAAAGTCTTACAGCTATTAAAGAAAATAAAATACTCTGAAGTTAACAAGGTGATTATTAATCAGTTGACAAAATCTTCTACATCTTCCGGTGCGAATTACGAAGAATCCCAAGCCGCTTCATCAAAAGCAGATTTTATTAATAAAGTAAATATATCTCTTAAAGAAATGCGTGAATCAAATTATTGGCTTAGAATGATTAAAGCAGTCGAAATCGCACCTTTAGAGGAAACTAATTTTTTAATTAATGAATCAGAAGAATTAAAAAAAATCCTTGGTAAAATTGTTTCAAAGTCCAAATTAAAATAGAATTATTAAATCACTCTTGCCTTTTCAATTACTTTTTCCTTTTGACTTTTTACTTTATACTTGAGATTACTTATGAATAAAAGCTCCAAACTCTACATCGCTGGTCATACCGGCATGGTCGGCTCAGCTTTGATGCGAAAATTCACTGCTGAAGGCTTCACCAACATTATCACTAAAACTAGGGAAGAACTCGATCTCCGTAACCAGCAAGCAGTAACTCACTTTTTTCAAACCGAAAAACCCGAATATGTAATAATCGCCGCAGCCAAAGTTGGTGGCATCCTTGCCAACAATACGTACCGCGCAGAGTTCTTATATGATAACCTAATGATCCAATCAAATATAATCCATGCATCAGCTTCGAGCGGAGTCGAGAAGCTCATCTTCCTCGGCAGCTCTTGTATCTATCCGCGCGACTGTCCCCAACCTATCAAAGAAGAATACTTATTAACCGGACCATTGGAACAAACAAACGAACCCTATGCAATTGCCAAGATCGCTGGAATAAAACTTTGTGAAAATTATTATAAACAGTATGGTTGCAACTTTTACTCCGTTATGCCTACAAACCTTTACGGTCCCAATGACAACTTCGATCTCGAAACGTCCCATGTCCTCCCGGCACTTATCCGCAAATTCCACGAGGCTAAGGTCAACAATGCTGAGCTTGTCGATAAATCTACACTGAGTCCTGTCGAAGTGTGGGGCACCGGCACTCCCCGCCGCGAATTCCTCTACGTAGATGATCTTGCAGACGCTCTCTTCTTTTTGCTGAGCGAAGTCGAAGCAAGGGATATTTACGAGCAACGGATTACTCATTTAAATATTGGTACGGGTGAGGATATTACTATTAAAGAGCTTGCTGAGATGATAAAAGAAATTATAGGGTTTAAAGGTGAAATAATTTATGATTCGACTAAACCTGACGGCACCTCTAGAAAATTGTTAGATGTAAGTAGAATAAACGGTCTAGGATGGAGAAGTAAAATTGATCTCGAAGAAGGTATTAAAAAAACATACGAATGGTTTTTAAAGTATCAATAATTCACCCGTCACTTGTCCGGTATCTTTTTGACGGATCCTATTGGGCGTGGTTTATTCGCCTTTGGCGGACTGATCCCTGTCCTGAGTGAAACGAAAAAGAACGAACCACAAACCCGCCTACCTGCACCTGACTACCGATAGGTAGAGACAGGTTTGCACAGATTAAAACGGAAATAATTATCGAATAATCTCTGCCATAGGTAGACGGGTGTGAGAGTCAGTGTTATCCGTCAGAGCCGGGCAGGTCTGTGGTAAAAAAAATAATTTTATGGTACACTAATCAACAAACCACAGACTATTAACAAACAACCATTCAACCAAACACTCAAGCACATAGACCTGTCCTTAATGAAACGGAATACGAGAAGCAGAAAACAAATTGATGAAATATAATTAAAAGGTTAAAATGAGTGGAAAAAACTTCGCAATTACCGGAGTAGCCGGCTATATAGCACCACGGCACCTTAAAGCAATTAAAGAAACCGGGAATAATCTTATTGCTGCTCTAGATCCACATGATTCAGTAGGGATCTTGGATCAATATTTTCCCGACGCTGCTTTTTTTACAGAGTTTGAAAGATTTGACCGTCATCTCGATAAGTTAAGAAGAAAAAGTCCTTCGGGGAAAATAGATTATCTTACCATTTGTTCACCAAATAATCTGCATGATGCACATATCCGTTTGGCTTTAAGATTAGAAGCCGATGCAATTTGTGAAAAACCTCTTGTTCTTAATCCATGGAACCTTGATGCTTTAGAAATACTTGAGAAGGAAACGGGAAATAAAGTTTACACTATACTTCAACTACATGTTCATCCTTCAATCATTTCATTAAAAAATAAGATTGATACGGAAGTAAAAATAAATAAAAACAAAAAGTATTACGTTACATTATCCTATATAACTTCACGTGGACTTTGGTATGATTATTCCTGGAAAGGCGATCCCCAAAAATCCGGCGGTATAGCTACTAATATCGGTATTCATTTCTTTGATTTATTATTATATCTTTTTGGTAATGTAATTCATTCGGAAGTAACATCTAATGAAATTAAAAGAATGACTGGAAAGCTCGAATTAGAGTTTGCATTTGTAGATTGGTTTTTAGCTATAGATAGAAATGATTTACCGGATAATACCAAAACTAATGGACGATCTACTTATCGTTCTATTAAAGTAGATGATGAAGAAATTGAATTTATGGATGGCTTTACAGATTTACATACAAAAGTTTACGAAGAAACTTTAGCCGGAAGGGGATTTGGTATAAAACAAGCCCGACAATCAATTGAATTAGTTTACAAAATTAGAAACAATATAAATTTCTAAAAATTGCTTATGGTAGTAAAAAACATAATTGTAGTACCAAACAAAGTGAAATGACTCTAAATCGAAAGGAAAAACAATGAGCGATAAAAATGTAAATTATTATGTTAACGAATATGCTGTCATAGATGACGATGTTAAAATTGGCGAAGGAACGAAAATTTGGCACTTCTCGCACGTCCAGAAGGGTGCAAAGATTGGCAAAAAATGTGTACTTGGTCAAAACGTAAATATCGGGAATAACGTTACTCTCGGTAACTACTGTAAAATACAAAATAATGTATCGGTTTATGAAGGAGTAACTTTAGAGGATTATGTTTTCTGTGGTCCGTCAATGGTTTTTACTAATATATTAGATCCACGTTGCAAATATCCACAAGTTGGAAAAGAATTTTATATTAAAACCTTAGTTAAGGAAGGAGCGTCATTAGGAGCTAATTCTACAATCGTGTGCGGACATACACTAGGCAAGCATTGCTTAATAGGTGCCGGTGCGGTTGTAACAAAAGACATTCCGGATTATGCCTTGGTTGTCGGGAATCCTGGAAGAATTGTAGGATGGGTTTCTGAAGCGGGTAAAAAACTACAATTTGATGAGAATGGTTATGCGTATTGTGAGAAAAGTGGAAAAAAATATAAACTTGAAAATGGTAGAGTGGTTGCAGTGATAGAATGATTAGATGAATGTATATTGGATAGATGCATGAGTGCATTACAGCAGCTGCGCCGATTAATCTTTAAGGAGCAACAAAACTTACATCCGATAAACTTTTTATTGCAGAGAATAATTATAAGGGATAAGAATGACGGACGAGTGGTATGTTTCTAAATGAGTTCCCATTGTTAAATAGGAGAAGTATAATAAGCATAATATGGCAAAGAGCCTTAAAATTAAGTCCAGAGGCATTCTGGATATTTTTAGGGCAGGTGGGTACTGCTATCGTTGGGTTGCTGGGTATAAAGGTACTAACCTATCTTCTTGATCCCAGTGAATTTGGTAAATTAGCTCTAGCCAGTACGGCTGTTAGTCTTATTTCTACAAATCTCTTTAGTCCACTTGGGCAAGGCTTAATGCGTTTCTGGGCTATTTCCCGAGAGGGGGAAAATCTCGGGGGTTTTTATGCCATTTCTAACCGATACAGGGAATATGTTACTTATATAAGTGGTTTGGTGGCTACCGTGTTAATTATTGCTGTTGGACTATCTAAGGGTATCGATTGGGCACTCTTAGTTGCATTTTCCTTCGGTGTGGGGGTAGCTTCGGGCTGGTTAGATGTTATAGTATCTATTTTCACGGCAGCGCGCAAGAGGCGATGGATTGCCTTTCTAAATATAGGTAATGCCTTTTTTCGACTTGCAATTGGAGCACTTTTGATAATATTAATAGCCTCAAGTGCAAGTTGGGTTATGGTAGGGTATCTCTTGGCTACATTTTTGATATTCGTAGTAGCAGAATCTCTCTATCGTCGTATTGTTTCTGAGGTTTCTCCACCTATATTAAAAATAAAACAGTCAATTCCTTTGTTTCAAGGTTTAGGAAGACAAATCTTTTCCTATTCTTGTCCATTTGTTATCTGGGGGATGTTTAATTGGGTTTATATGTCATGTGATCGGTGGTCACTTCAAGCCTTTTACGGGGAGGATATTGTAGGAGCGTTTGCAGTAGTGTCATCAGTAGCTACCTACCCCATTATTTTTGGCTCTAGTTTCTTGTCCACCCTTTTTACACCTATAGTATTTCAACGCGCAGGAGATCTTAAAAGCACACAAAACATAGATTCTGCCAACAAAATTTTATGGACAATGGTTGGTGTTTATATTATAGGAATAGCGGTTTTGATAGCACTGTATGCCGTGTTTCATCATCCGTTAATATTGTTAATAAGCAATGTTCATTTCGCTAGATTTTCATATTTATTGCCATGGTTGACAGTTGCCTGGGGGCTTTTCTACTTAGGACAGGCCCTCTTTTCTTTCGCGGCACTTGCCAATAAGCCGTGGAGTTATCTTATACCTAAGTGTATATCTTCTATAGTAGCAGGAGCCGGCACATTTTATCTATCGGCAAGAATCGGACCTGCTGGTGTAGTATGGGGACTGGCACTTGCAGGGCTTGTCTATGTTATGTGGTGTATGATAGTAGTACAGAAATTAGTGAGAAATCCTGCAACCTATCCTGTGCAAAACAAAGATTAGGGCGACGGGTTAATATTGCAGGTTAGAAAGCAATCGTGCATTCATTTAAGCTATTGTAAATATGAGGAAATTCGATAACAATAAGTTCAAGGATTTTGCTTATCTGTTTTATCGTTGGCTGAGCCCGATAATTGACCCCATTAGAGTACTCAGGGCAGTTCCCGGATTTTTTGGATACTTCAATGATTTGATTAACTATAAAAAGATGGAAGGTTCAGAACCAGTAAAAATAGTTGATACTTACCCATGTATTCATGATAAAACAAGAACTACTGGTTTTGACAGTCATTATTTTTATCAGGACATTTGGGCTTTCAGGAAAATATATGAGAGCAAAACTAACCACCATGTTGATGTAGGTTCTAGAGTGGATTTTGTCGGTTTTCTATCAGTCATTACTAAAATTACCTTCGTTGATATTCGTCCACTGATGGTAAATTTAGAAAATTTTGATCCAAAAGAAGGGAGCATACTTTCGTTGCCCTTTGGGGATAATTCCATCTTTTCTTTATCTTGTTTGCATGTTGCCGAACATATAGGTTTAGGACGCTATGGTGATCAACTTGATCCTAGGGGGACGGAAAAAGCAATTAAAGAATTGTCCAGAGTCCTCGCTCCTAAAGGGAACTTATACTTATCTTTACCCGCGGGGAAAACGAGACTGTGTTTTAATGCACACCGTATTCACTCAGCCAAACAAATTTTAGAGTATTGCTGTGAGCTTCAGCTCTTAGAATTTTCAGGTATAGATGACGCAGGAAATTTCCTGAGAAACATTGATATGACTGTACTGGAAAATTCTGATTATGCTTGTGGATTATTTTGGTTCACTAAAAATTAATTTTTGGAGTAATTAAAATCAATCACTTAAAGAAAAGCTTATGAAGAAGGGATTATTTATTTCATACAAACACCATGGGTATTTTGCTAAACATTGGGCAAAGTATTTAAAAAAAAGAGGGTTCGACCATTTGATTTTGAACCAAGTACAAATGCAGCAAAAAAATCTTTCAATATTGAACAAAGTTTTGAGTTCTAATTCTTACGAATATCTGTTGATGACCATGGGTTATATGCCTTTCAAAGTAGATACTTATAGACAAATCAATATTCCAAATAAAATCGTTTTTTTCACCGATGACGATTTATATTTCTTTTCCAGCAGCAGATATTTTGTGCAGTATTTTACCTGGGTCATTACCACTTATAAGAGTGTTTTCCCTCTGTATAAAAAACATGGATTTACCAATGTTATTTTGTCTCAGTGGGCATGTAATCAAGAGTTATTTAAGCCTCTCAGAATAAAGAAAACGATTGACGTGTCTTTAATAGGAGCTCCTCATTCTAACAGAGTTCAGATAGTTAAGCATTTGATAAATAAAGGGATAAAAGTAAAAGTATTTGGGCCAGGATGGGCAAGATTAACTGGCTTTAAGAGCATTTCAGGCGGATATCTTTCTGATGAGAATATGGTCAAAATAATCAATCAAACAAAAATCAATTTAAATCCCGCAATGGCAGGCACTATGAGTGGCCTGCAAATAAAAGGACGTACGTTTGAAATCGCAGGGTGTGGTGGTTTCCAATTAACAGAGCATAATCCAGACTTGTATGAATATTTCGAAAAAGATAAAGAGCTAGTGACCTTCCATGATTTAGATGACCTGGTCGATAAAACAAAATACTACCTTCAAAATAATAATGAACGTGAGGTAATAGCCCATGCTGCATACCAAAGAGTTATCACAGAACATACTTGGGAAAGGCGTTTTGAAGACATCTTTAAAGAAATTGAGACGTACACTCCTCCTCAAGTACCTAAATCATATATTAGTGACTCAAGGATTATACTAATATATGATAGCCTAGGTGCTAAAAAGCTTAGCAACATAACTGTAAAAAGTATTAACTCTCAGAAGGTACCTAATGTTATTGTGAAAATAAAAAGGGGAGCGCTCAGCACAAGTCCCATAAAATATAAGACGAGCTTTTTTCATAACTTTGAAGACGCGCTGGCTAATTTGGAAGGAGATTATATTGCTTTTATTACCGACGGCGATTATTGGGAACCTGAAAAACTACAACTCCAGGCATATTCCCTTGACTATGATGTTAAAGAAGGCATAGATATCAACATTTCTAGCTGGGGGTTATCTATTGACAAACCTGAAAATGATGATGCATATTATTTTGCTCAAAGAAATGCACTGGTACCATACATGCTGATTCCTTCTACCACGATGGTGACTAAGAGATGTATTGAGTCCGGTAGATCCGAGTTTATTCGGTTTCTTTATAGTGGAGAGGTAACTGGAACATTGAAAGACTCCTTAATTAAAGGAAATTACAGGTATATAGATGCGGGATACTCGTTAGTCTGCCTTAGTGAATCTAAATTTAATCAAATTGTAAAAAAGATCCCTACTGATATCTTGGAAATTATAATTAAAGACGGATGGCAAACGAGTGGAAAAAGGCTCCTTAAGAAATTACTTTTCAAAGGCCGCATAGTTAATGCTTTTAGGCTATTGCACGCATATAAAAATAATAAGCCTATTTTGTCTTGCTTGCTAAAAAGGATATAAGATGGAAAAGATTATAATGTCAACGAGTGTCCTCTTTTTGAGTATGATTTCGCCAGTTATTTTCCTGTGGCTTAATAGGTATTTCTCAGGACGTACACATGTTGTTTTTGGGTTGACTTTTTTCTACGAAATAGCCTTCGTTACATTCCCTATGTACTATTCAGTAATAACGGGTTTTGAACTCGAAAGACAAATCGGTGTAGATGTTCAGGATATTGTTATAGTGTTGATGGGTCACACACTTTTCGTGATAATGTTTTTGTTAGGTTTTGTCCTTATCAAGAGTAGCTCTGTAAAAGTGACGAAATACAATTACGGGATATGGGGGATGACTTCGAATGAAAGAAAGTTGGCTACAACATTGGTAGTGATAGGACTGCCCATCACATTAAAACTAGCACTTGCTATGCCTACAGAACTTGATGATATCATACACCATGCGGAAATCATAAGGCATGAAAATGTTGGTGAAATGCTCCTATCTTGGCTTTGGCAGGCGTTTGAATACCCTTCCCTTATCGCCGCCTGCTATGTTGTTGCCGATATGAAATATTCAAAGGGTATCCGTGCCATAGGAGTTGGGATTGCAGGCTTATACATAGTCGCCGGGCTTATGCGTGGATTCCGAGGACACTTAGCCCGGCCCCTATCGCTATTATTAGCTTTTGGCCTCCTAAAAAAAAATAGAAAATTGGTTGTTATAACTGGGCTTCTGGCCATTTTGGGACTTTCAATGTTCTCGTTCTTGCAATATACTATGCGATGGGAAATCTACACAGGGCTTTATGGCGCAAGTTATGCTGAAAAATTGAGGTTTGTGGGTAAGGCTTTTATTGACGGGATAGTAGGAAAATCCCAAACCACAGGCTACAGTTCAGAGTTGTTGGGTGAAATGGCAATTCGAGCTGAGGATGTTAGGAACTCCGTGTTCCTTTATAGCCTGTACGATAACGGTAACGGTGCAGGAGCTAAACCACTGCTGTCTGCTCTATATTTTCCGGTGCCACGCATTATTTGGGCTGAAAAAAGACCGCCTGGTAGCATGGATGAAACGAACTATGGATCCGCGATGTTCCTCGTTCAGCGCGGAAAGGGCAGCCCATTAGACCAAATGGGGCCTTTTCTCGCCTCGGCTCATGCTTACTGGGAAGGGGGATGGATTTGGGTTATCCTCGCTGGTTTCTTCACAGGCATCCTTTGGAAGATTATACTCAGCTGGTGTGATGCAAGAGGAGGATTAGTTGGCGTGATTGTCGCTGTAAGCTTTGCTGCTTCTCTTCTGACTAATGGAATACCGACATGTCTTCAACCGCTCTACGCATTTTTCCCCATTTTTTGGTCAAAAGTTCTTCCAGTTCTGGTATTGGCAAAGGTAATAAACAAATGGTTTTCCCCTACGAGAATGGTTGATTATAAAAAGAGTTGAACAAACAATTATGAAGATTTGTTTCTTAGCACCTGCTAATTCTGTTCATAGTCATCGCTGGATTAAATACTTTGCTGACAAAGGATACGAAATTCACTGGATATCCCTTGCTACACCGAGTATAGATAGTATTGAAAATGTGGATTTTTATGAGATAAAGCGGTTTCCAATAAAGGCATTTCAGATATTGCTAGCAGTTCCACGGGTTAGAAAATTAATAGAAAGTATTCAACCAGAGATTCTGCATGTCCACTCTGCGGGAACTTATGGTTTAGTAGGTGCATTAAGCAAATTTCATCCCATTATTGTAACTGCTTGGGGCTCTGATGTTTTAATCGCAGGAAAATCTAAGATAAAAAGACCCTTGATAAAATTTGCATTAAGCAAAGGAGACTTGATAACATGTGATGCAGAACATATGCGAGCCGAAATGACGCGGCTAGGAGTGGAGCCTAAAAAAATTCACATTGTCTACTTTGGAACCGATACTGAAAAATTTAATCCTGGAGAGAGAAGTGAAAAGCTCAGACATAAATTAGGGATATTCAACTCGCCCTTAATAATAAGTCTAAGAAGTCTTGAACCAATATATGACATTGAATCTTTAATTAACTCTATACCTCATGTTTTAAAAGAGATTCCAATTGCAAAATTTGTGATTGGTGGGACAGGCTCTAGTGAAGGGAAGCTAAATAGATTAGCTAAATCTTTGGGAGTTTCAGAGAGCGTCAGGTTTGTAGGCCAGATTTCAAACGATGAACTCCCCCAATATCTGGTAACGTCAGATATTTATATTTCTACTTCCTCATCAGATGCTGGGCTTGCTGCTAGTACAGCCGAAGCTATGGCTTGTGGATTACCCGTAATAATCACGGATTTTGGTGAGAATAAGATATGGGTTAAAGACGGAGAGAATGGATTTTTAGTGCCTATAAAAGATCCAAAGATGTTGGCTGAGAAGATTATATATATCTTAAGGAATAAAGAGGTAAGAGAAAGATTTGGTAAAAGTAATAGAAAGATAATTGAGGAAAGAAATAATTACCAAATAGAAATGCACAAAATGGAAAATATCTACATAGAGCTATTGTATGGTAAAAATGATCGGTAAAGTAAAAAATAACTTTCAAGCGCTATTTCCAACCCTTTTCTCTTTTGTTCGGCATTTATATTGGAAAATTAGTGGTTTGCAGATGTGTTTATTTGGGACAAAAATCGAAGAAAAAAGATGGGTCAAACGGCCGCTTTCTGAGATTGAAAAAGGGTTCGGATCTCAAGACCATCCCCGCCGGCTTTTTTTAGTGAAAGCGTTAGAGGCATTCGATCCCGTCTCTAGTGTTTTGGAAATAGGATGTGGTTTTGGCCCCAACCTTTATGTAATTGCTAAAAGCTTCCCTAACGCCATGATAAGAGGAATTGATATTAATCCAAAATCGGTTCAAATTGGTAATGAATGGTTTACCAAAGAAAATATTTTAAACGTTAAACTGTTAGTTGGTAAAGCAGATGAACTAAAACAATTGCAAAATAAAAGTTTTGATATCGTCTTCACGGATGCTTTGTTAATATATATTGGTGCGGATAAAATTGACTCCGTTATAAAAGAGATGTTCCGTATTACGCGTCGCGCTTTGATTTTCATTGAATTGCACGATGAGCACTTAAAGAAATATGCATGCTTTTACGACCACGGTAATTGGAAAAGAAACTATGTTGATTTGCTAAAAAAATATGTATCGAAGGATTCTATTTATTTGACCAAGCTCCCAAAAGAGCTATGGCCAGAAGAACCTTGGCTGAAACAAGGATTTATGATTAGAGTAATCATGGAGTAAAGGAGTCCGTGGGGTAATTTCTCACTTCTGTGAGTAATGCCATACAGCTTGCTAATGAAAATCTCAATAATTATTGTAACATATAATAGAGGGGAAGAATTAAATGAGTGTTTAAATTTAATTTTGTTTCAGACAACTTTACCTGACGAGATAATAGTTGTGGATAACGGAGATAATAGCGAATTGGGAAATTTGATAAAGAATAAAAAAGAAGATTTCAGAAAACATAACATACCTTTGAAATACATAGAAAATAAGAGAGAAAATAGCTTAACGGTGGCAAGAAATATCGGAATCCAGAATGCTGGTGGAGACATAATTTTGTTTTTAGACGATGACGTAGTTGTGGATAAGGATTACCTGAAAGAAATTGTAAAAGTTTATGAACGATATCCAAATGCTTTAGGTGTTCAAGGTTATATTTATATAACAAAGAAGAAAACTTTAAAAATCATAAATCTAATTTCTAAGATTTTTTTCCTTAGTTATTTAAAAGAAGACGAGTGCAGGGTTTTGCCTTCTATAAGTTCAATCTACCCTTATCCATTAAATAGAATTATTCCATGCGAATGGCTTTCAGGAGCAAACCACTCTTATAGAAGAAGCATTTTAGAGCAATTCAAATATGATGAAAACTTAAAAAAATGGTCCCAAGGAGAAGATATAGATTTATCATATAGAGTTTTTAAAAGGTATCATAGCTCATTATACATTACTCCTTATGCAAAATTGATCCATAAAGTATCACCGAAAGGAAGAATGCCCCAAAAACAATTGAGTGATATGTGTGAAATTTACGAGCTGTATCTTTTTTATAAAATGTTTGACCAAAATTTTAAAAATAAACTAATTTATTTTATGAGCAGGATCGGAAAGTTGTTTTTCGCTGTAGGTCGTTTTCTTTCCAAATTATCTAAAATAGAACTAATTAGAATCGGACATTTATTAGAATCGAGTATTTATTGTATCAAACACTTGGATGAAATTAAAAAAGGAGATCTAGAATTTTTTAATAAAAGAATAAGTCTAAAAAGGAATAAATCGTAATGATAAAGTATTTTAACATACACAACATAGTCAAAATAAAATTTGAGTCCAACGTCTCGTCAAAGATAGTGGAAACCATGCATCAAATTGGGGAGTTTGAAGAGTCATTTGTAGAGGATAAAAATATTAATATATTCATATATGATCATTCCAAATGCCCAAAATTTGAAAACTCTATTGTTATATCGAACTACTATTATTACAACTCCAATAATTATCTAAATATACCTATTGAGAAATTTTGCTTTAATTTTATTGATGTTCCTTTTGTTGTGTATTGTGAAAAGTTTCTAATCCCCCTTAGCTTCTTAATTGAATTAATATTATTAACTAAAGGCTATTCTCTTATACATGCAGCTGCAGCAAAATATAAGGGAAAAAATTATCTCTTTCCAGCATTTGGTGGGGTAGGGAAAACAACAACAATTTCTGCAATAATATATAGTGGGGGAAAATTATTTGGGGATGATATGAACATTATAAATGAAAGAAAGATTTTAAGTTATCCATCTGACTTTTCTATTTATCCCTATCACCTTGATATTTTAAAAATAGAAAATGGATTTAGGATAGACAAAATATTAGATAAAATCATTGAACCTCTTGAAAAACACAAAAATTATAGGGCCATTAAACTATTACTTTTAATACTTTATTCTATAAAGATTAAATATATCAACATGTCACCTAAAAAAATATTTGGTGAAAACTGTATTATAAAAGAAGGTCAAATTGAAGAGATATATTACTTATGCCGCTTAGAAAATAGTCTCGATGAAATCACAGTCAAACGAATCAATTCTAGCGATTTGGCGGAAATTTGTGTAAATGTTTTATTTCAAGAATGGTATCAATCCATGGCAATTTTATATACGTATAGTGCACTAAGTAAATTTTCGTTAACTTCACTTTTTAGTGAGATTAAAGACATTTTTAGACGTACATTCGCGCATTATGAATGTTATCAAATTAAGATACCAAGCTCTTTAGATAATCTAAATTATCAGAAGCAACTACTTCATTATTTAAGTAAAAATCCATTATAATAATGAGAGAGTGCTTTGTTCATTGAATTATACTTAGGAGGTAATGATGAAGGTTCTATTTATTAGACCTGCTTTTTCAGGTATTTACAAGGTCTTCAAGGAAACAAAATCACCAAAATTAGTATTGCCCTCCACGGGAATTCTTTATTTAGCTTCCTATTTAAAAAAGCATGGACATCGAGTTTTCCTTATAGACAATGAGGTAAAAAACTATTCTATTGAAGAATTATTGCGTGAAATCGAACGAATTGAGCCAGCAGTGATTGGTTTTGGCCCAACCACACCAGAATTTTTTAATTGTATAGAAATAGTAAGGATAATCAAAAAATCTTTCAAAGCAAAAATAGTTTTTGGGGCCTCCCATGTTTCAGCCTTACCAGAAGAAACCTTAAAGGATTATCCGGAGATAGATTTTGTAATTAGAGGAGAGGGTGAGATAACTATGTTAGAGTTTCTAAACGCATTAGAAAATGGTAATTCAGATTATGCAGGGATAAAAGGTCTATCTTTTAGAAGAGATGAACAAATCATTTACAATGAAGGCCGCCCTTTTATTGATGACATAGACACCCTTCCTTGGCCTGACAGAGACTTGATGGCCCCTGAGGATTATTTGTATTCAGTTCCCAAGAAAGGCATGAGACCATTTGGAACAATCTTGACTGGAAGAGGGTGCCCTTATAACTGTAGTTATTGCTATTCTTTCTTCAATAGTAGAAGAATGAGAGTTAGGAATCCTGTTGACATAGTTGATGAAATTGAATACTGCGTGAAAAAATATAAACATGAGTACTTTGTCTTTTTAGATGAAAGCTTTAGCTATAAAAAAGAACATGTATTTAAAATATGTGAAGAAATGATTAACAGAAAAATTAGTATTCCGTGGTGGTGTATGACAAGAGCCAATCTTGTAACCCAAGAAATTGTTTCTATCATGAAAAAGGCAGGTTGCCACATGATTTCATTGGGAGTGGAAAGTGGGGATCAAGGTATATTAAATAAAGTAGAAAAGAAATTGCTATTAGAAGATTTTGAAAGAGCTTTCAAAATTATAAAAGATATAGGAATTGAAACTCGAGGATCATTTATTATAGGGTTCCCATTTGAAACATTAGAAACTGTTAGAAAGACTATCGATTTCTCCAAAAGATTAAAGATAGATAGGGCAAATTTCAATATTATGACCCCTCTCCCTGGCACTGAAATATATAATCAAGCTCTTAAAGAAGAAGGGATAAAATTATTGACTAGCGATTGGAGAGAATTTACAAGATGGGGAAATGCTGTAATAGAAACTCCTTCCCTTAAACCAGATCAGATGAAGGCGTTACAAAAACAAGCCATAACAGAGTTCTATTGCAGGCCTAGGATTATTTGGAATCATTTATTGCATTTTATTCAGGGAGAAAGGGATTTTTTTTATTATAGACCCTTGCTCTTTGCCCTATCAAATTATTTAAAATTTCTCTTAATAAGATTAAAGGGAAAAAATTAGGGTAGACCCAAAGATCTCTTCAAATCTCCATCCAATCATTGATTCAATGTAAATTATGAATTTACTTTTAAATGATTAAAACAAGGTAATATCATTTCTGATCAAAGCTTAATTTCAGTCATCATCCCTTGCCGAAATGAGCAAAAATATTCTGGCAGGTGTCTTGATTCTTCTAGCATTGCAGAAGAAAAATACATAGCTAGATGTCTTGATTCCATTATTAGACAAAATTTTCCTATAGATAAGCTTGAAGTTTTAGTTGTAGACGGTATGAGTGAAGAAAGAACAAGAACAATGATTAAAGAATACACAAAAAAATATCCTTTTATCAAGCTCCTAGATAATCCAAAAAGAATAATTTCTTGTGCTCTGAACATTGGGATAAATAATTCGAGAGGGGATTTAATTATATGGGCAAGCTCGCATAATGAGTATCAAGAAGAGTATATAAATGGATGTATAAAATATTTAAAAGAATACAGAGCAGACTGCGTTGGGGGGATAATAAAAACAATTCCTAGAACTAATAACTTGCTCGGGAAAGCAATAGCTCAGAGTATTTCTAGTTCTTTTGGTGTTGGAAATTCTGATTTTAGAATTGGTTCAAAAAACCCAAAGTGGGCTAGTACAGTATTTGGGCCCTGTTATAAGAGAGAGATATTCAACAAAATTGGCTTATTTAATGAAAATCTTGTTTACAGCCAAGACATGGAATTAAGTTTAAGGCTTAGAAGAGCCGGACTCAAGATATTGTTAGTGCCAGAACTTGTAAGTTACTACCACGCTCGCTCTAGCTTTAAATCATTTTGGTGGCACAATTATAGAAATGGTATCTGGGCAATTATTCCTTTCAAATATTCTTGTTTTATGCCTGTTTCCTGGAGACATTTGGTGCCACTGGTTTTTGTTTCTGGCTTATTCACTCTAGGAATTTTATCCTTATTCTATCGATATTTTCTTTGGTTTCTCCTGTTCATATTGGGCCCTTACTTCTTGTTAAGTCTTTATTTTTCCCTAAAGATTGCTATTAAAGAAAAGAACGGCAAATATATTTTAATGATGCCGTTCATTTTCTGTTCCTTGCACATAGCTTATGGGGTGGGATCATTGGTCGGGCTTTCAAGGACAATCATTTCCAAAAAATTTTGGAAAAATCGATTCCACAGATAAAATATAAAATTTCTTTGCAAAATCATGTTAAAACGTTTGTTAGACATCGTCCTTTCTTCCGTTGGCCTTATCGTCTTCTTGCCCCTGTTGATTATTCGGTTTTTCCTATGATTTAGAAACTGTGGTTCACCAAGCGAAAGCATGGTTTGGGTTCGGTTTGGGGAATAATCTTGTTTTTGACAGGCAAAACTTAAAAATAATACTTTTAGAAGGAAGTTATGATAGAAAATAGTGAAGAGACGAGAGAATGGTATAAGGGTTATTACGAAAGAAAAGGAAAATACAGGAATGATTTGCTCAGGAATCCAGAAGTTTTGTTTCAAGCTTTGGCTTCCGAAGTTTCTCTAGTAAAGGCTATTAGAATTATTGAAGGAGAAAAAGAAGATGACAAATTGCTGGATGTCGGATGTGGATCAGGAGGAAATTTATTCCAGTTAATAAGACTTGGGTATAAAGCATCAAATATATCAGGTGTAGATATTCAAGAAGAAAATATTGAGAAAATAAAAGACCTCTACCCCCAGGCTAATTTTTATGTATGTGATGCCTCAAAAATGCAATTTGGAAACAATACTTTTGATTTAGTTTATGAATCTACAGTGTTTTCCATATTGCCAGATGATACGCTTTGTAAATCCATTGCCGATGAAATGATTCGTGTCTGTAAAGTTGGAGGTTATATATTATTAATAGACTGGCGAATACCAAAACCAAATAATCCGAATTATAATGCTCTAACAAAAAAGAAACTTAAGAATTTTTTTAATGTGGGCACCCAAACTAAATTGATTACAATGGAAAAAGGCGCGCTTATTCCACCAATAGGACGGTTTCTTTCAAAAAATATTCCCAGTATTTATTTTTTAGTTTGTAGGATTTTCCCATTCCTAGTAGGGCAGGTTGCTTATCTGTTACGAAAAGATAATGAAATTATAATGGTGAATAAGGAAAAACAATTTAGCTTCTACAACAGGGATACTGAGAATTCCACTGAGTTTTATTATCCTGAGAATTTAATTATTTGGAAACCATCGCTGAGTTCTATATTTCCTCCTTCTTTAAATAAGAGATTTCTCCTTTGGTCCATTATGCATTTTCTTCATTTGTTTTCTACAAAGGATTATAGTATTGTTTATATAAAGAGAAATAGTAGAATAGTTCACAGATCTTGTGTAATTCCAAGATACTTCCGTTGGCGGTTCATGAGCAGAAATGATTTACAAGTTACTAGCACTTGGACACATCCTGATTTTCGGGGAAAAGGTCTTGCTCCAATTGCTCTTGAATTCATTACTAAGAAGTATTATCAACCTAGTAGAAAAATATGGTATATAACTAGAAATGCAAATATTCCTTCTATAAAAGTTTGTCTAAAAGTGGGGTTCAAATTTATTGGAAGTGGAGTAAGAATAAATCGCTTTGGTTTCAAAATATTTGGGCAATTCTTAATACAAAATAAAGTAACAGTTGGTAATGGACAGAAGGATGGTCATGGTAATAATGCTATATATTAAAAAGAGCGCGGTATAGTATACTATTAAGACACAAACCTAAATCATGATTCTTCGACAACACTAGGAAAACAAAGTATGTCTGAACCAGAATAGAAAAACATAAGTGATATACTATAGCCAACGGTAATGAAAACTGATTGAAAAAGTTTTCGGCTACGGTGAATTATATTATTTTTATTAATTTCACTGATATAGTCTTATAGTTCGTTAGTGAATTACCAAACCAAATAATCATGATCATAATTCTCCTACGAAAAGAAATTTTTGATGTTGACTTCTAAACCAAATTTGTATTAGTAGATAGACGCGCTAATTCCAACTTTAGGCTGATTTATTTTAAAAATTCTCTTAGAATAAATTATTGTTTAGTCCAAAGAACTGACCCGTTTCTTGTAAAGTAAGTTATTTGTGTAGTAAAATGAAAATTTGACTCATGCTAAAACGAATATTTAATATTTTTTTTTCAAGTTTAGGTCTTGTAATATTATCCCCATTTTTTTTGATTATGGCGATTTGGATAAAATTGGATTCAAATGGTCCAGTTTTTTTTCGCGGGTTGAGAGTTGGATTGCATGGAAAACCATTCTGCATTTTTAAATTTAGAAGTATGGTGGTAGATGCTGATAATATCGGTGCGGCCTCTACTAGTAAAAATGATTTTAGGTTAACAAAAGTTGGAATGTTTATTAGAAAATACAAACTAGACGAATTCTCTCAATTAATTAATGTTTTTTGGGGAGATATGAGTTTGGTTGGACCTCGCCCTGAAGTTCAAAAATTTGTAGATCAATATACTGAGGAAGAAAAAAAAATATTAACAGTTAGGCCCGGTATTACGGATTTCGCATCAATTAAATTTCATAATGAAGGGGAAATAATTGAGAACTCCGGTATTATAGATGCAGATGAAGCGTATATGAAACTGATTAGGCCTGAAAAGTTGCGGTTACAGATGAAATACGTAGAAGAGCAAAATATGTTTTTAGACGTTAAACTAATTTTGCAAACAATTAAGAGAGTCTTACCTAAATAAAGGAAAGAGATGAAGATTTCTTACAAAAAAAAAGAGCTTTTAAATCTTTATAAACAAATGGTTCTTATAAGAAGAACTGAGGAAAGCTTTGTCGAACCAATATTAAATGGTAGAATTAAATGTCCAGTACATCTTTATTCTGGCGAAGAAGCTGTTGCTGTAGGTTTTTCTGCATACCTAAAAAAAGAAGATGTTTTCTTTGGCAATCACCGTTCACATGGTCATTATATAGTCAAAGGGGGGAATCTTGAAGCGATGGTAGCTGAGATTTATTGCAAAGAGGATGGATGCGCCGGAGGGAGAGGGGGCTCTATGCATATAATTGATAAATCAGTTGGGATGCTTGGTGCAGCACCGATAGTTGCCGGGACAATATCGCTCACATTAGGCGCAGCGTTGGGGTTTAAGTATGAGAAAAAGAAAAATGTAGCAGTTGCCTTTTTCGGTGACGGCGGTACAGGGGAGGGTGTTCTTTTTGAATCAATTAATTTTGCTGCGTTGAGAAAATTACCGATCATTTTTTCATGCGAAAATAATTACTACTCTACACATTTGCCAATAAGAGAGACGAGACCTAATTATCCCGTATATAAAATAGGAAGAGCTTTTGGAATAAAATCATTTCAAGTTGATGGCAATGATATTCTGAAAACAACAGCGGTTTGTGAAAAAGCAATTAGTACATGCAGAAAAGGAGAAGGACCCGTTTTCATAGAATTTAAAACATACAGGTTGAGGGGACATGTTGGACCAAGTGATAATATTCAAGGAACTCAAACCGATATACGTCCAATACAAGAAATTGAAAAGTGGAAGAAGAAAGATCCGATTAAAAGATTGGAAAGGTATATGCTTAAGAATAGAATATGTGAACAAAAAGAATTATTAAATATTTCCAAGAAAGTTGAATCGCAGGTATTTGCTGCCCATCAAAAAGCTCAAATTTCGAACTTTCCTAAAGGAGAAGAGGTGGAGTATTATGTCTTTAGATAAACCAAGAGAACTTGAGTATAGCCTTGCAATAAATGAAGCACTTCATCAGATGATGAATGAGAATAGAAGTATTTTATTGATGGGTCAAGGTGTGAAGAGCCCTTGGTATGTAGGGAATACTTGCAACGGATTAGTGGAAAAGTTTGGTGAAAAGAGAGTTATAGATACTCCGGTTTCGGAAAATGCAATGACTGGAATGGCTATAGGAGCTTCGATTGCAGGGTATCCTTCTATTGTCGTTCATCCAAGAATGGATTTTATGTTGTATGCATTCGACCCAATAATAAATCAAGCGGCTAATTGGTTTTACATGAGCGGGGGTAAAGTTTCTGTACCGGTTGTTTTTTGGGGAATTATTAATAGAGGGGGTGAACAAGCTGCGCAGCATTCACAGGCATTGCACGGATTGTTTGCACATATTCCGGGCTTAAAAGTCGTTATGCCGTCAACTCCTTATGATGCTAAAGGTTTAATGATCTCTGCTGTGTTAGATCCTAATCCGGTAGTATTCATTGATGAAAGATTATTATACAGTAACAAAGGAGTAGTTCCCACAGAATTATATAGTGTCCCAATCGGTAAAGCTGCAGTACGTAAAAAAGGCAAAGACATAACGATTATTTCGGTATCATATTCAGCTTTTCTTGTAGAAAAGGTGACTCCGAAACTTATTGAAAATGGAATTGACGCTGAGGTAATTGATTTAAGATCAATCAAGCCGCTGGATACTAATACAATATTAAAATCAGTTAAGAAAACCGGCAGAGTGATTATTATAGATGTGGGGTGGAAAAGTTTTGGAATTTCTGCAGAGATTTCAGCAAGAATAGCCGAGAGCGGTATCAACTTAAAATCACCTATTAAAAGATTAGCGCTCCCTGATACACCGGCTCCTGCAAGCAGAACATTAGAAGCTGCTTATTATTTGAACGAAAAAAAAATCTATGAATCTATCTGTAAAATATTCAAAAAAGGTTCATCATAAAGACACGAGCTTTTTTCATGGATATCAAACAGATATTTTTTGCATAAACCCCACACTTCAGTGTGTGGAGGGAAATACTAAAAACGACTTCGGGCTTTAGCCCTGCATCAACATGAATTATGTCACACGTTAAAATATGGATCCATGCAGTTTGGGGTACGAAAAACCATGAGCGTGTTCTCTTTAAGGATATTAGACAACAACTTTTTCAGCATATCCGTGAGAATGCAAAAGAGAAACAGATTCATATTGATTTTATTAATGGAGATTTGGACCACATACATTGCTTGTTAGCATTGAATGCTGATATTACGATCGCAAAAGTTATGCAACTGATAAAAGGGGAAGCTGCATATTGGGCAAATAAGAACTCACTGCTAAAACAGAAATTAGAATGGGCGGATGAGTATTTTGCAGTATCTGTTAGTGAATCAATGCTCGATAAAGTTCGGGATTACATCAAATGTCAAGAAGAGCATCATAAAAAAATGACATTCAAAAGCGAGTATGAAGAATTTATAACAAAGTTCTTATCATGGCTAAAGCCCTGAATCATCTGTACTGTAACCCCCACGATAAATCGTGGGGTTAACTCATGAAGTATGCATTATTCTTATGATCTTCAAAAAAAATATTTATAGGAGACCTTTAGTGAAAGTACCATTTGTTAATCCGGTTAGAAATTATCATTTAATAAAAGAAGAAATAGATGCAGCTTACCATGATGTAATGGAAAAAGGCGATTACATAGATAGAGGTCACTTAAAGAATTTTGAAGATAACCTGGCAAAATTTGTAGGGACAAAATATGCAGTTGGATTGAATAGCGGATATGATGCTTTACAAGTTTCTCTTCGAGCATTAGGAATTGGACCGGGTGATGAAGTCATTGTGCCTGCACATACATTTGTTGCTTCTTGTTCCGCTATCCCGAATGTTGGTGCTGCACCTGTCCTAGTGGATGTTGCCAAAGATTTTAATATTGACGTAACTAAGATTGAAGAAGTAATAACAAATAAAACAAAAGCAATAATGCCTGTCCATTTAAGTGGTTGGATGGCAGACATGCCCGTAATCATGGAAATAGCAAAAAAGTATAATCTATACATTGTGGAAGATGCATGTCAAAGTTTAGGTTCTAGTATAAACGGAAAAGGTGCAGGTGCCTGGGGGAATACCGGCTGCTTTAGTTTTTACCCGTTTAAAATATTAGGCGGTTATGGTGATGGCGGCGCAATTACAACTGATGATGAAAATATTGCTTTTTTTGCGAAAAGAATACGATATAACGGGGAAGATAGAGATAGTGGTGAATATTATATGCATGGATTTACATGTTTATTAGATAATCTTCAGGCTGCTTTTTTAGATGTCAAGTTGAAACATTTTCCTAAATGGATTAAAAGAAGAAAAGAAGTAGCTCAAAAATATTATGAAGGTCTTAATCATCTCCCTGACTTACTTTTACCGCATTATAATGTTCCCGGATTTGATCACGTTTATCAAAATTATACAGTCCGTTCAAAACAAGGAAATGAGTTCTCTGATTATCTTAAGAAAAATGGTATCGGTGTATTAACCCAATTCAGAAAACCCTATTACAAGCATAAAGGATTAAATCTTATTGATAGGGGATTTCCGGAAACGGAAGCATTAAGCCGTGAGGTATGTTCCTTACCGATGAATGTTGAAATTTTTGATGAGGAGATTGATTACGTGATTAAAGTCGTGCGTTCATTCTATGGTAAATAATTTACTAACTCACACTGAAATCATCTGCGAAAATCCGCCAAAATCAGTGTCATCAGCGTTCTATTTATTATAATAATTTACTTTTTGAACAACTCAAATTTAGGGTTTGGGTTCAAAATGCTGCCTAATATAACTTAATAACTATTGGAATTTAATAATGCTTGAAAAAATATCTAATAAAATAATTCAATCTGAAATCCGGAATATGTCCATTGAATGTGCTAAAGTGAATGGTATCAACTTATCACAAGGATTTTCTGATACTGAAATAAATGATGTTATTAGTAAAGCAGCAAAAGAAGCAATTGATGCAGGCAATAATCATTATACTAGGTTTGATGGGATCCTGGAATTAAGAAATGCCTTATCATCCAAATTATTTGAGTATAATAAAATAAAAGCTGATCCAGAAGAGAATATAATAGTAACAAACGGATCTACAGCGGCATTGTTTTGTGTTTTATATGCTTTGCTAAAACCGAAAGATGAAGTACTTCTTTTCGAACCATACTATGGTTACCATCTCAATACAATTCTTGCTCTAAATATGAGTCCTGTATATTTTGAATTGCCTGCCCCTAATTGGAATATTGACTTTGATAAACTTAAAAAAAGTATTACAAAGAATACAAAAGCAATAATACTTAACACTCCTACTAATCCTTCAGGTAAGGTATTTTCAAAAAATGAAATTTATGAGATATGTAGAATTGCTAAAGAAAAAAAGATATACTTGATCACAGATGAGATTTATGAATATTTTCTTTATGATGATGAAGAGCATATTAGCCCGGGATCCTTTAAGGAATTTGAAGACACGGTTATTACAATTGGCGGCTACTCCAAGACATTTAGCATTACCGGTTGGAGGATTGGCTATATCGCTTGTAATAAAAATATTAAAGAAGTGATTGGATTTGTTCATGATTTAATGTACGTGTGCGCACCTGCTCCATTACAAAACGGAGTTACTGCGGGAATAAAATTTTTAACTGATGAGTTTTATTTGAATCTTAAGACTACTTATTCTAAAAAAAGAGAAATAATCTGCAACGCACTTACTGACTGCGGATTAAACCCAATAGTTCCGAAAGGCGCATATTATGTTTTAGCGGATATCTCAAATGTAAAAGGAAAAAATAGTAAAGAAAAAGCGATGGAGATTTTGAATAGAACTGGAGTTGCTTGTGTTCCGGGACAAGCTTTTTACAGCTCAGATAAAGGGGAAAAAATAGCTAGGTTTTGTTTTGCGAAACGAGACCATATACTTCAAGAAGCTGCCCAAAGATTATCTTTATTAAATTCATGAGCCTACTCAAATCCCGTGAGGGATGCCTATGGCAAAATGATAATTTCAATAACCCGCCACGGCGGGTTTTGAAATTGAGATAAAAGCGAATCTTCACTACACGCCTGCGTGCCGCCTGCCTTTGCCGAAGCGGCTTGCCTACGCCTGTGTCTGCCGTATGAAACTTTCAGAAGGCAGGCTACGCGCAGGCAGGTAACGCCCGCATATCAAAATACTAGAACTGCGGGCGTGCACTTTGGCGTGCATGCACGAAACGCTTAGCCTCGCTGAAGCTTTAGCGTAAGCAAGTTTCGTGAAGTGTAGCATTAATTTTCAATTTTGACCTTTTCACAAAGTGATGACTCTGTCATTTGACCTGTCTACCGCCAGGTAGATTCGGCTCATTCATGATGCTAATAGTCCGGTTCACGCAATTAACACCCATATATTTAACACGTCTGATATTTTCTAATACATTGCAAAAAACTCATTGTCAATCTCAAAAAGTTTTTAGAAGCAAGTTTAAAAGGTCTAAATAATGATAGGGGATCTTATATTTAAAGTTAGAAATCGGCATTTTTTCGTTCTTGATATTGTAGCTTTTACCGTAACGCCGATTCTTAGTATTTTCCTTAGAACAGGTGATATAACTTCATTTAGTATTTACGGGGAAGAAATTTTATTGATCGTACCGGTTTATTTAATTCTCAAAATTATAGTTTTATATTCTCTGGGACTATACAGTAGATTATGGCGATATGCTAGTATTGATGAGGTTGTTAAAATAAGTTTGAGTGGGGTTCTAATTATTTTTTTAGAATATTTTATAACGTTCAAATTATTTCATAATTTTTTATCTATAAATATTTTTATACCCCGATCAATTCCTATTATAGATGGCATGCTAACAACTTTATATATTTCTTTTTCTAGATTGAGTATTAGAATTTTAGAAAGAATTGATCAAAGATTTGCAGTTTATGAAAAGGTAAAAAAAGTATTGATCATCGGTGCAGGTAAAGCCGGCGTTATTATTGCTCAAGAGATGCAAAGCAATAAAAGCTCAGGGTTGCTACCTATCGGATTTGTTGATGATGATCCACAAAAGCAAAATATGAGAATTCGCGGGATAAATGTCTTAGGTACGATTAACAATATTCGAAAAATTGTTGAGCCTAATAATCCGGATTTAATCGTATTAGCTATTCCATCAGCCAAAGGAACAAGAATTAGAGAAATTCTTGAATCCCTTAAAGATATTAATATTGAAAAATTAACTATGCCCAGCTTATTTGAGTTAGTAAATGGAAGGATTAGTATCGATAGATTAAGAAAAATTAATATTGAAGATCTTTTACGACGAGACCAGATAAAAACTGATTTAACCTTTGTTGAGTCAGTTATCAAAACAAAAAATGTGCTAATTACTGGTGCTGGTGGTTCAATAGGATCAGAAATTATAAGGCAAATTATTAAGTTTAATCCGAATAAAATTTTATTATTGGGTCATGGAGAGAATAGTATCTATCAAATTTCTCGTGAACTACAGGAAAATATTGGATTTAATAATTTCGAGAAATTGATAGGTGATATACGAGATTATTCACGAATGGATCACATTTTTAATTCTTACAAACCAGAAATTGTCTACCATACTGCTGCCCATAAGCATGTTGAATTGATGGAGAAAAATATTCCTGAAGCAATCTCTAATAATGTTTTTGGGACAATAAATCTACTTAAGTTAGGTGTGGTACATAATGTTGAAAAAATGATATTGATTTCAACTGATAAAGCTGTTAAACCATCATCCATTATGGGGGTAACAAAAAGAATTGCTGAATTGGCTTTTTATTTGTACGCAAATCAATATAATAAAAATTACGTTTCTGTTAGATTTGGTAATGTCCTCGGTAGCAGAGGAAGTGTCGTTCCAATTTTTCAAGATCAGTTAAGAAGGGGTGGGACTATAACTTTAACACATCCTGATGTTAAAAGATATTTTATGACAATTCCTGAAGCTGTTCAACTTGTTCTTCAAGCGAGCGCATTGGGGACTAATAATGAAACATTTGTTCTCGAGATGGGTGAACCAATAAAAATTTTAGATTTAGCTAAAGATATGGTAAAACTTTCAGGTTTAGTTTTAGATGAAGATATTAAGTTAGAAATTATTGGTTTGAAAGAAGGTGAAAAGATTTTTGAGGAGATTAAATATGAAGGAGAAGCATTTTCGAAAACAGACATTGATAAAATCTACAGATTAATGAATCCAATACATAACATTTCTGCATCATCCAATGATTACTTTATAAAATTTCAAAAACAATTAGGTCATTTAAAATCAATTATTGACTCAAATGATCATAATGAATTAGTTAAATATTTATCAGAAATAATTCCGGAGTATAAAAAAAATTAAAATCTTCTTAATTGGTGATCACCTCATATGGGCTTCAATTAAGCATTATGTTAAATAACTATCACGATATTATACCAAAGTAAGGATTTTATTTTGGTAACTATCCCGCCTACCTTTTCGCTATAGACATGGCGGGCAGGTGGAACTCATCAAAAAAAAACGAGGGGAACATGAAAAAACTTATACTTCTTTTGGCAGTATTATTCACTGCAAGTCTAACTTATTCACAAACACCGCCTGACACAATTTCTATTACATTATTCGTTTCACAAGGTTTCAGCATTCAGGAAGTTACAACCGGAAAGATCGTTGAAGGGCAGAATTATATTATTCCAACGAAAACGTTGTCACCACCATTTGATGTTTATCAATATTACTATGATGGAATCGCAGGTTCTAAATTTTATGTCGAGGATGGCGGAATCGATAGAAATATATCAATTAGAATTTTAATGGAAGTGCCACCAACTATTCCCTGGATGATTGACGGCAAAAAAGTCTGGTTCCTTGGTGTGTTCGAAGTCGATGGAGTTATCGGAGCTGATTTCTGGTTTTTAAATAATAAAGCTGCAGTTTTTGAGATGCCGCGCACAACTCAATTCGATGCAATGATTTCGACTCTTGGATATACACCCGGAACGACATGGCAATTCGCTTATTATAAGACTGGAGTTGGGTTCACCAACATCGATATTTTAACAATCAATGAACCGACAAAAGTCACTGCCAAAATCAGTCATTTCTCTGAGATTGGCGCCGGCGATCAAACTCTGGTAGATGTCGGCGAGGAAGTACTTAGTACTATTCCAAAAGACTTTGAGCTAAAACAAAATTATCCTAATCCATTCAACCCGGGTACCCATATTGAGTATTCAATTTTAAAAGGTTCAAATGTTTCGTTAAAGGTCTATAATTTGCTCGGTGTTGAAGTCGCAACTCTTGTTGATGGTTACAAGTCAGCCGGAAGCTATCGAGTCAATTTTAACGCGTCCGCCTTCGGCGGATTATCAAGCGGAGTTTATGTTTATAAATTAAAAGCTATTGGTAAAACACTTTCCAAAAAAATGTTGTTGACCAAGTAAAATTTAAATAACAGGTTATTTTGAGGATACTCAAAGAGTTTTTAATTCAATCAGAATTATGGATGTTTCGATGCATTAAACTTCTAAATTAATTTGATTAATAACACTTTGGTTATCCTCTTTTTCCCGCCGCGGCGGGCTATCGACATGGCGGGCAGGTAGAACTCATCCTCCCCCGCCTGCTTCTGCAAGCTTAACATAGCGGGGCAGGCAACCCCTTCTGTCTTGTCCTGAAATAGGTTGACACAAAAACAACAAAAGAAAGGATGAGACACTCCTGCCAGTCCGGTTTACCTGCCGAAGGCATGGCAGGCGGGGGTTCGAACGAGCCCGCCCGACATGCTGACGCCAGTCAGTCGGGCAGGTCTGGGGGACGGCAAAAGAATGGAAATAGTTTGAATATGAAGTGGAAAATACGGTGGCCGAGCCTATCGAGCTTGTGTAAAAGGTTCTTTAAAGCAACCGAACTCATCCCCCTACCCCTTCTCTTACAAAGAGAAGGGGCGATTTCGCTCTATTTTCAAAGTCCCTCTCTTTTCAAGAGAGGGATTCAGGGTGAGTTATTTATTAGCAAAATACTTATTACACGGTCTCTATCGGTTTGTCTTTTTGCTCTCGTGTGTGTCTCACCGGCTCAGTTGGTGTTCAGCGAATCGCGACTCACTGATTCTGATTCGACGAGTCACATCTCGCACGCCTCTGAAGAGAATTCTGATTTGGATGTGCCGCGTAAAATCAGCGTTGATTCCTCATCAGAGTTATCATACGGACGTTTGGCAATTGTGGGAGGAACGTTAGTCGGTGGAATGTTGGCTATCCACATCTATCAGCAGAATGGATGGTGGAAAGATAACCGTGCACCGTTTCACTTCCTGGAGGATCTCCGTTACGGTCTTTGGGTTGATAAGATTGGTCATTTCTTTGGAGCTTCCCTTCTTACATACATCGCGAGCAAGTCGTTCGAGTGGGCGAACGTACCTGAGCCGACAGCGATTTGGATGGGAGCAGGGGCGAGTTTCATTTTCCAAACATACATCGAGATCCAGGATGGGTTTTCAGCGTGGGGATTTGATCGAGTGGATTTCGCCGCGAACACGCTCGGTGCTCTGTGGCCCATTGCTCGGTATTACATTCCGTCTCTGGAAAATGTGGATGTCAAGTTTAGCTACTGGCCTTCGCAAAATATCCACACACCCGGATCCTTTCCCGGACAGAAACGTTTGATGATGGACGACTACGAAGGGCAAACCTTTTGGCTCGGGCTAAAAGTAAACAATCTTCTCCCCTCATCTTTGGAGCCGTACTGGCCCGATTTTCTCGGATTGGCAGTGGGCTACGCCGCGAGAGATGTGAAAGGACAGAATCCCTATCCGGTTGTCTTCATCGGTCTCGATTACGACATGACGAAGATCATTCCTAACAACACATGGTTTCTCCGGTCTCTCGGACGGGCCCTGAATTTCATACGATGGCCGGCTCCGGCAGTGAGAATTTCCCCATCCACTATATGGTATGGAGTGTACTTTTGAAGAATCACATCAAGTTCAACCAAATTGCTAAATTCCTCTTCTTCGTTTCCATCATTCTGTGGGTTCCTTCTCCACTGCATGCGCAAGCGGAAAATGTTCCTACGGATCATCCGGTTTACCGCTTTCTCAAACGTATGGAAGTGAAGGGCATCATCGAGCGCTATTACGATGCGGTCCTTCCGTTGTCGAGGCGACAAATAGCCGGATGTCTCAAAGAAGTGCACACGAAGGAACGTGAACTGACCGGTGTTGAAGTCGACATTCTCGAGGACTTCTTCACTGAATTTGAGTATGACGTTTATGGAACGACGGAGGGATACCACATGCTGGTCGATTCACGGGAGCCATCGTTCGGTGCTGCAGTTAGCGGCATGTTGACGGAGAGACAGAAATTCCTGTACGCGTATGCTGACACGAATGTGACGTTCTTTGTCGATGGTTTGCTTACGGTTGACTCGCGCAAGAGTACAAGCGAGACGTTGAGGGAGAAGAATGCGACATTTGTGCAATTCGGCGGGAGGATCCGCGGAACAGTTTTCAGCCGACTCGGCTACTATCTGCAGGCGACAAATGCACAGTATTGGGGAAGCAGAGAGCTTTTATTTCGTGACAAGCTGATCAGCCAAAGCTATGGACTTGCCACAACGAATGCGAGAAACTTCGACTTTACGGAAGGATATGTTCGGTACGACGGTGACATTGTCTCTACTCAGTTGGGTCGAGAGCGTCTATTATGGGGAAACGGTTATGGGGATAAGCTGATTGCTTCCGACAATGTCCGTGTGTATGATTTCATTCGGTTGGATGCAGAGTATAAGTCGTTCAAATACACGTTTCTTCATGCGTGGCTACTCGGAAGCCGGTCGGATGTTCGCTTCACTTTGCCTTCAGATACATCGTATCAGTTTGTCGAGCCGGTGACTGCCGACAAGTATTTTGCGGCACACAGATTTTCGCTTTCGTTCCCTTCTCTTTTCGACATTGGATTTCAAGAGATAGCCATTTACAGCAATCGTTCGCCCGACCTGGCGTATCTCAACCCGCTGAAACTCATCGAATCTGCTCAGCGTTCGAGGGACGAGCGGGACAATGTTCTGTGGGTATTCGACATCAAGACGAGATTTGTGAAAGGATGGCAACTGCATGCCGGTATTGTATTTGATGACATCAATTTTCCCGACTGGGGGACGGACGTTTGGACAAACCGATACGCGTATCAAATCGGAGGAATGGCGGTCGATCTGTTCGGCGTTCCAAATGTTACGCTCGCCGCTGAATACACGCGCGTTGAGCCGTACACGTTTTCGCACGGACGATCGCGCAACAACAGTTATACGAGCGGGAGCCGCATACTTGGACATCACATCGGCCCGAACGCCGATAGCTGGTTCTTTCGGCTCGATTATCTCTTCAGCCGCAAGTTGATATCGTCATTTCGGTTCGAGACTCAGCGCGAAGGGAACAACATCTACGACACAAATACGGGCATGCTTGTGAAAAACGTGGGTGGGGACATTTTCCAGCCGCATCGCGGGGGGAAAGATACCGACATCAAAGAGTTTCTCGGCGGCAATCTTGTGAAGACGAGTCGATTTCAAGCGTTCGTTGCCTACGAGATCGTTAATCAAATGTTTTTCGAGGTTCGCTATGAGATGCAGCGGCGGCGCGAATCACTTAAAGGAACTACAACGACTGACTATGACTTCGGTATCGCACTGCGAATTGATTTATAGATCTGCCTCACTCCAAAACAGTCCCTGTGTCCATAAATCCGATCAAAAATCAAAAAAAATCATTTTGCATTTTTAATTTTGAAATATTTTAAGCTCGTAGCTTCCTCCTCTGGCGGAGTTAGAGCAGCTGACTCATAATCAGCGGGTTGGAGTTTCTCACAAAGTGTTCCCTTCGGGAAAGTCCTTCCGAGCCTACTTGTAAGGCGAAGTTTACTTCGCCTCTTTATTTTAAGATTGTATTGTGTCGAAGGTTTCCCATAGGGACATGCAAATCCTTCCGAGCCCGCAAAAAGATGCGAAAGAAAAAGTTCTTTCGCATTTTTATTTTAAAGAATTCTAAACGTCTGTTTGAAAGTCTCCGAAGCGGGTCGGAGGTTCTTACAAAGTGCTACTACGTTAAAAAAGTTTGTTTTTTCAGCAAACTTTTTTGTTGCTCTTAATTTTCCCGGTACTTAAACTCTCTCTAATCTCTCTCTTAAAAAGAGAGAGACTTATTATCAGTGCTAACTTTGTATTTGTATTTCTGTCAGAACTGC
>JAGUYG010000075.1 GCA_020061465.1 Ignavibacteriales bacterium | reverse complement strand
TCCATTGTAGTGTAAAAACAATGTAATATTTTAATTATTCACAATAAAATTTTCCAAAGGATCGTTCCGACTTTAACAAAATTAATTTGGACAGTACTGGTTAAAGCACAGATTTCGAGTTGTTAACGACACATCCTAATCTGAGCTACGGGAAAATGTAAATAAATTATTATTGCAGGTGAGCGGCTAATCTTTTACGCAGTACTGAAATTGCTTTGTTCATCTGGTTTTTAACTGTTTGAAGCGAAACCTCTAATATTTCGGCAATCTCAGAATATTCAAACCCGTGGAATCTGCTTAGGATAAAAGTTGTACGGCATCTATCCGGAAGCGTATTAACAGCACGCTGAAAATCATCCATGAGAAAAGCTCTGTCGTACTCCTCTTCCGGCTGATGGGTTAAGTTCCTCAAAAAGTATTCTTCGTTGCTTATTGAGCTGACAGGGGGTTTTCTTGTTACATGGTTTATAGCAAGGTTGCGTGCAATCTTAAACAAGTAGGCTTTTGGCGAGCGGTTCAGATCGAGATGATCTTTATTAAGCCAAAATTTAATGAATGTTTCTTGAGTTAGATCTTCAGCGGCATCACGATCGGAAGTAAATCGATAGAGGAAGTGAAAGATGTTCGGCTGCAAAGCAAAGAAAAATTCCCTGAATGCTCTTTCGTCTTCATCTTTAACTCTTTGAAGTAAAGATTGGATTTCTAAATCGGTAATCGTAATCATTTCCCCCTCACCCTGAACCCCATGTTCAATTAATCCCTTTATATTATGAGCGCAGTGAAAAATAAAACTTCTTTGCGGGAAATGCTAATCAATTCACAGGACGGGATAAAAAAATTTTCAAATTAGATTTTGTATTTACAGTATTAACCTATAAGAAAGCCGGAAGGTGCATAAATATTCATAAACGAACATATCCACAAGCATAAGTTTAAAGATTAAGAAATCCTTTCCATCCTTTCACTTATTAACGTTTTGTATAGATTCTTGGATCCTGATTTAAGAAAACTCTTGTCAATCAAAACGTTAAATGAGTTTTGATAATTTATTATTCGACGGTAAATAGATTCACGAACTTTTTTATTGATGCTTAAAAATTCGGCAAAATTTTCAAAATCCTTTTTATTGAAATTGTTCTTCTTCCCGTTCAGCGGTAAGGCAAGTTCTTCCTTATCTTCAGGCATTAGTAATTTGGTTGAAAGCAAATCATAAGCAGGGGAAAGTATAACCTCATCATCTTTATTCGGGAGGAGTGAAAAATTTTTTAAATGCATATCGGCGTTTCCCGTAATAAAACAAAAAAGCGTCAGTTCAAAAAATCTAACAACATCATTGCCCGGATAATCGGAATATTTCAAAATTGTCTGTCCAACTTTTTCCATCGAACCGGAATATTTCCTTTCCGTAAGCGTTTCTGTTATTTGCGCCATATCTTCAACATGCAGCTTCAAAGCTTTCAGCCGGTCGAATCTTTTACTGATGTATGCTAATTCGCCGGAATTTAATCTGATTAGAGAATGCTCAGCGGTTATAATGTCTGCAGTTTCCGCTAAACGCATCGTTAAATCTTCAACTTCGGGTATTTCGGGAAATCGAGAGAAGGGCGGCTTCAAAATGAAATTTCCCCAAAGTCCAACAATGGTTATCCGTTTTTCCCCGTTGCTGGTTTTATAAATTTCAACTAAAAGCTTAGGTTGAACGCCGGTTAGAGAAACGCTTCTTCCCAGGACTTTAACCGCTAATTTTTCTATGTCGTTCATTCCAATATCTATCTTAGGCGGCTGCACAGAACCAAAAAATTTTTTGCTGCATTGGGGGTGATAATCAACAGTACCTCCTTCCAAAGGCGAATAACAATATAAACATACGGTGCTTTCCCTATTCCTGAATTTATTTTCATCTATCATCATATTACCCGCTTATTTGCTCGCTCGGAATTACACTGACTGCGCCAATACAATCTTTACAGAAGGTTAATAATAAACTCATTCTGTCTCGAGGATTTATCTTCCAATTATATTCGGCAATATCAAGCAGCCATCCTTCGGGTATCAATCCGTCAAAAAACGGGAAAAGAATTTTACTTCTAAACGGCTCTTCCAGCAGGGGTAAAGTGAAACTTACCGGTTTTGCATTTTTTGCTTGAAGATATTCCTTTTCATAGGTGAATGAGTAACCGTTTTCGTCTTCGGTTATAATGCCGGCAAAAGTATCACGAAAAAAAACCTTACCCTTTTTCATTGTTCATTTTCTCCTATTATTTTTTTTACCGGACCAAGTTCATAGCCAAATAAAAATAACACCTGATTTACCTTATCCAATTGTAATGTTTTTTTACCTTGCTCAAGCTCCCTGACAAAACGAAGCCCAACGCCTGCTCTTTCTGCGAGGAGTTCCTGGGTTAAGCCCAATTTTTTTCTTTTTTCCTTAACAAAGACGGCTAATTTTTTCATTATTTGTACCTGTACGGGTGTAATAAATTAAATTCAACGCAATAATATACCCGATTGGGTATAATGCCAAGCAAGAATTGAGTTATCATACCCGAACGGTTGGTTTGAAAGAGAAAGTGGCAGGACTGAGAGACTACTTAACTGATGAATGAAGGAACAGGAACCAAAAGGAACGGGGAAAGATTTTTATTTCCATTTGCGTGGAAAAAAGTTATTTTAAAACAGCAATCCCGCAGAAATCCTACAGTATTTGGGACTGACAAGCCGAAGGTATATTTAGGAGGTTAAAAATGATGAGAGAGTTCATAGCGCATAGACGTGAAAAAGATGGAGAGGCACAATCTCTCTGCAACCATCTTTCAAGAACCGCTATATATGCCGGACAGTTTGCTCATAAGATTGGATTGAAAGATGCAGGAAGAATTATCGGGTTGCTTCATGATCTAGGAAAAGCGAGTAGAGATTTCCAAAATTATATACAATCGGCAACAGGGAAGATTGATCCTGATGCTGATGATTATGTTGATGCAAAAGAGCTTAAGGGAAAGATAGATCACTCCAGTGCAGGAGCGCAATTGATTTACAAGACATTAGCAAAGAAAGGAGCGGAAGGAATTATCGCGGCACAAGTTTTATCTCTCTGCATCGCTTCGCATCATTCCGGTTTGATTGATTGTCTTTTACCAGATGGCAAAGATAATTATAAACGAAGAATGGAAAAGTCTGAGGAAAAAACTCATTCAGATGAAGCATTGTCGTATCTGAGTGATAATGAAATGCAAAAGTTGTGGAATCTACTTTCAAGTGAGACCATTGTAAAGCAAGTAATTGAAAAAATAAAATCACTTAAAGAAAACAATGATTCAAAAGAAACTTTAACATTTAAGTATGGTTTACTTGTTCGTTTTCTCTTTAGCTGTATCATTGATGCAGATCGGCTCAATACTGCTGACTTTGAATTCCCTAAAAATACCCGAATCAGAAATTATGGCAAGTATCATCCATGGAATGTTTTGGTTGATCGGTTGAATGGTAAAATAAAAGAATTCGAGCACAAAAAAGATAAAAATGAAGTTGATGACTTGCGCAACGAAGTATCTCGGCATTGTTTTGATTTTTCAAGTAAGGTTAAGGGGATTTACCAGTTGACTGTTCCAACTGGCGGCGGTAAAACGCTGGCGAGTTTGCGGTTTGCGCTAAACCATGCAGCAGTTCACAAGATGGATAGAGTTTTCTACATTATCCCGTTCACTTCAATCATTGATCAGAATGCAGACGAAATTAGAAAGATACTGGAAGACAAAGATGAAAATGGAAAATATTTGGACCGGGTAGTTCTTGAACATCATTCGAATCTAACGCCCGAAGAAGAAACTAAAAGACAAAATCTACTATCGGAAAATTGGGACGCCCCAATTGTTTTTACAACTCAAGTACAATTTCTTGAAACGTTATTCGGAAGCGGAACAAGAAGCGTAAGAAGAATGCATCAGCTTGCAAATTCTGTAATTATTTTTGATGAAGTTCAGACGATACCAGTTCGTTGTGTTCATATGTTCAATATCGCCATTCGCTTCCTTGTTAATAACTGTGGCGCGTCTGTTATTCTTTGTACAGCTACACAACCGTTGCTCGATAAAGTCGATCCGGTTCAAAGGTCATTGAGCATAACTCATGAACAAAAAATGATTCAGAACGAAAAGGAGTTATTCCAAAAACTAAAACGGATTGAGGTATTTGATGTTAGAAAAGAAACCGATGCTTGGTCAGAAGAAGAAGTGGCGGACTTAGTAGAAAAAGAATTGAAAGAGATGGGCAGTGTACTCATCATTGTGAACAAGAAAGATTCTGCCCGTTCACTTTATCAGAAACTTTCCGAGAAAAAATCTACCAACGTATATCATCTCAGCACAAATATGTGTCCTGCACACCGCCTCAATGTTTTAAATATTGTGAAAGGTCGGCTTGATGAGAAAAAAAATGTCATCTGCGTTAGCACACAATTGATCGAAGCGGGTGTTGATATTGATTTCGGTACAGTTATTCGCTATATGGCTGGACTTGATTCGATTGTTCAAGCAGCGGGACGATGCAACCGCAACGGTAAGCGAAAATTTGGAAGAGTTTATATTGTTAATCCTAAAGACGAAAGTTTGGATAAGTTGAAAGATATTAAAATTGGAGCAGGCGATGCAGACCGTGTATTAAGAGAATTTAAAAACAACCCGGAGATGTTTGATAATGACCGACTCGGCATTAAAGCGATGGAGCAGTTCTATAAATATTATTTTTACAATAGGAGCAAAGAAATGAGCTATCCGGTTACTGCTGACAACGCAGTTATTGGAAGGTCAGACGATTTGTTCAATTTGTTATCGCTCAATACAAATTCTATTGATGAATACAAAAGAGTTCATAATGCTTACCCTTCAATACCATTGAAACAATCATTTCAAAGTGCAGCAAAAGCATTCCATGCAATTGATTCCCCAACTCGTGGTGTGATTGTTCAATACGGTAAAAATGGGAAAAAACTTGTTAGGTCATTATGTGCGATTGATAGGTTGAAAAAACCCCGCTTCTGGTTTAAGATGTTAAAATTAGCACAACGTTATTCGGTGAATATATATCCTTACGTTTTTGATGATCTTTACAAACAAAGAGCCATCCATGAGGTACAGAAAGACACCGGAATCTTTTATTTGGATAATGAAAACTACAGTGACGAATTCGGACTAAGCAAAGAAATTGTTAATGAAATGGAGACATTCATAATTTCGAACCATAAATAAGGAGAACCATATGGATAATATTGTTGAGTTCAAAGTGTATGCAAAGTACGCGCTCTTTACTGATCCGCTAACAAAGATTGGAGGAGAAAAATGTTCGTATCAGATACCAACGTACGAAGCATTAAAAGGCATCATCAGTTCGGTCTATTGGAAGCCGACAATTATTTGGATTATTGATAAAGTCCGAATAATAAAACCAATTAAAACACAAACACGAAGCGCAAAGCCGGTTATATACAGCGGTGGTAATTCGCTCTCTATCTACACATATCTGGCTGATGTTGAATACCAGGTTCAAGCGCACTTTGTATGGAATCCGAAGCGGGAAGATTTGAAAAAAGATCAAAACGAAAACAAGCATTTCTTTGTTGCAAAAAGAATGATTGAACGCGGCGGTAGAAGAGACGTTTTTCTCGGTGCGCGGGAATGTCAAGGATATGTTGAACCGTGTAAATTTGGTGAAGGCAAAGGGCATTACGATGATATTCCAGAACTTGCATTTGGTCTGATGTTTCATGGATTTGATTACCCGGATGAAGGCAAAGAAGATGGGAAACTTGTCGCACGGTTTTGGTGGTCGCAGATGAAAAAAGGTGTTGTTGAATTTCCGCTACCGGAAGAATGCACAATACGAAAATTAATTAGACCGATGAAAGCTCAAAAAATACAAACGATTGGATTAGATGAAGAAGGTCTCTTGGATGGTTATGAAGAACAGGAGGCAAACAAATGAGCTGGATACAAAAGCTGTATGAGACCTACAATAATTGTGAAGCAATGAAGGGCTATTCAACTGACGAAAGTAAAAGACCACTTCTTCCCGTTTGTCATATCACTGCACAGGCACATATTGAAATTATGCTCAATGAAAATGGTAATTTCCAAACTGCGCGCTTAGTAACAGATAAAAATGATGCTACCACTATTATTCCTTGTACAGAGGGTTCTGCAAGCAGGGCGGGTAGAAAACCCGAAGCTCATCCGCTTTGTGATAATCTCCAATATCTAGCAGGTGATTTTACAAAATATGGTGGAATTGTAACTTCTGGATTTTTAAAAGATCCGGAAGAACCATATCGGAATTTTGTTAAGACGCTAACTGATTGGTGCAAATTGGAGTATCATCCTAAAGTACAAGCTATTCTTAACTACATCAGTAAGAAATCACTTATCAGAGATTTGATTGATCATAATATACTATTTGTAGGTGATGATGGAAAACTATTAGCCAAGAGGCAAACAAAGAAAGATAAAAAAGCACCTCAAGATATTTTTGATATTGCTGGTTCACAGGATGATGCTTTTATTAGATGGACTGTTGAAATACCAGATGAACTTGAAACTAAAGTATGGAAAGATAAAACTCTTTGGGAAAGTTGGAGTAAGTTTTATCTCAGTACAAAAAAGAAAGAACCAATTTGTTTTGTAACCGGTGAAAATGCTATTCTTACAAGTTTACATTCGAAATACATTCGTGCTAAAGGAGATGGAGCAAAAATAATTTCTGCTAATGATATTTCTGATTTTACTTTTCGCGGTCGGTTCCTCAGTGATAAAGAAGCGAAGAAAAGGAAATTACCTATCAGTCAAACATGTGGTGTTAGTCTTGAAGTATCGCAGAAAGCACATAATGCATTGATATGGCTTATTGATAAACAAGGAAAAGTGTTTTGGGTAAAAGGTGTCAGCGGAAGAAAAGAACCGGGATTAGCTGTTATCGCATGGGCAATCTCGGGAAAACCAATTCCAAAACCAACAGATGATCCTCTTTCTGTTATCGGATTTGACGATTTGCCGAATGATACGCCAATTGAAGTATCGACTGCACAGGACGTATCAATTAAATTTAGAAACCGTATGCTTGGTTATGCCTCAGAAATTGGAAGTACAAATAATGTTATTGTTATGTGTTTAGATTCCGCTTCTAAAGGACGTTTGGCAATTACATATTACCGCGAAGATTTATCAGTATCAAATTTTCTAAAGAGAATTGAGGATTGGCATAAGGGCTGTGAATGGATTCACGAATACCGTTACAAGGACATCCAAGACAAAGTAACGGGAAAGAATAAGAGATACTTTCAACCATTCATAGGCGCGCCAGCCCCGATTGATATTGCCGAAGCTGCATTTGGTAAAAAAGCAGATGACAAAATAAAAAAAGCAACGGTCGCACGGCTTCTTCCTTGCATAATTGACGGACAACAGATACCGCGTGACATTATTGAATCCGCAGTGAGACGCGCTTGCAATAGAATTACGATGGATAATTGGGAGTGGAATAAAACATTAAGTATAGCATGTTCACTTTTTAAAAAATATAATATAAAGGAGAATTACAATATGGCACTTGAAGAAAACAGAACAACGCGAGACTATCTCTACGGCAGACTTCTCGCAATAGCAGACCGGCTTGAAGGACAAGCGCTTTACAAAGCTAAAGAGAAACGAGATACGAACGCTGCCAGGTATATGCAGTTATTCGCTGAGCACCCACATAAGACTTGGCGGCAGATCGAACTTTCGCTGGCACCCTACAAAGCCCGACTTGGCGGCGCACATTATTTTACCGGCTTAGTTGATGAGATAATGTGCAAATTTAATTCAGATGATTTTATTAATGATAAACCATTGAGCGGTGAATTTTTATTGGGGTATCATTGTCAACGCGCAAAACTCTGGGAAAAATTAAAAGATGAAGAACCGGAAGTAATCCAAGACGAAGAGCAATCTGAGTAAGTGTTTATTCTGAAATAAAAAAAATATTATCTAACTATAAAGGAATAATTATCATGGAAACAAAAGAAACATTGAAAAACAAAATTGATTTTGCAGTAATTCTTAGTGTAAACAAAGCCAATCCAAATGGTGATCCGCTAAGCGGAAATCGTCCACGCACCGACTATGAGGGATATGGTGAAATATCAGACGTTTGCATCAAACGGAAAATAAGAAATCGGTTGATCGATAGAGGACTACCCATATTTGTTCAATCTGATGATAAAAGAACTGACGAATATAGAAGTCTTCGAGAAAGGGCATCAACTGAATTAAAAGATGTTTATAAGAATCTTTTTAAAAAACCAACTAAAAAGAAAACAAAGAGTGATGAGAAGAAAACTGTAGGAGAGACAAAAAAAGCTGATGAAATTTTCAGAGAAGAAGCTTGTAAAAAATGGTTTGATGTAAGAGCATTTGGGCAAGTGTTTGCTTATGGAAAAGAGGATAAAAGTAAAGAGAATAATGCTGAATCAGATAGTGACTCTACAGAAAAAAGTGGAAGTGTCTCGATTGGTATTAGGGGCCCAGTCTCAATACATCCTGCTTTTTCTATTGCTCAAGTTAATGACCGTGTGGTAAGCCAACAAATTATAAAAAGTGTCAATAATGAGAAACCTGGACCAGAAAAAGCATCTGATACAATGGGGATGAAGCATCGTGTTAATCATGGAGTCTATGTTTTCTATGGCAGCATTAATCCACAACTTGCCACTCCACCAAGAGGGACTGGTTTTAGTGATGATGATGCAAAAGAAATAAAAGAAGTGTTGAAAACATTATTTGTAAATGATGTCTCCTCTGCTCGTCCTGAAGGAAGTATGGAAGTTCATAAATTATTTTGGTGGGAACAAAAACAAGGTGAGAAACAATATTCTTCTGCTAAGGTCCACCGCACAATAAGAGATAAGGTGAAGCCAAACAAAGAAGAACCCAAATCCATCAATGATTATTACATTCCAAGTGAGACTGAGATCAATGCAGAACTACCTGGATTAAAAGTTGAAATAATTGACGGTGAATAAAAGACAAATTAAAATTAATTGAATATGATTCTCCGGCAAGAGAATATTCCGATTATGAAATCTATCTCGATGGAAAAACATTCCCGGAAACTTTTAAGGTTGTTGATGTTGGATGATTTTCCATAATAAGCAGGTTATCATCAGTTGTCCGGGAAAATCGGACAACTGAAAGAATTAATTCGTTGATAATTATAAACAACAAAAAGCAAAATATGAGTGAACAGCAAAAATCACAGATAATTCTCTACACAACAGAAGACCTGAAAAGTCGTATTGAAGTCCGGCTTGAAGGTGAAACAGTTTGGCTTACGCAAGCACAAATGGCAGAACTGTTTCAGATTACAAAGCAAAACATCAGCTTGCATATCAAAAACATATTCATTGAAGGTGAATTAAAGGAAAATTCAGTTGTCAAGGAATACTTGACAACTGCCGCTGACGGTAAAAACTATAAGACCCTTTACTATAACCTTGATGCCATTATTGCAGTCGGTTATCGTGTAAAGTCCCCTCGTGGCACGCAATTCCGTATTTGGGCAACAGAGCGGTTGAAAGAATATCTTGTTAAAGGATTTGTTCTTGATGACGAGCGACTGAAGCAGCGAGGCGGCGGAACTTACTTTGAAGAACTGCTTGCCCGCATCAGAGATATACGTTCTTCAGAAAAAGTATTCTGGAAAAAAGTTCTTGATATCTATGCAACAAGTATTGATTATGATCCAAACACCGAAATATCGCAAAGGTTCTTTGCCACTATTCAGAACAAAATGCATTGGGCCGCTCATGGTCATACTGCAGCAGAAATAATTGCTAAGCGAGCTGATTCTTCCCTTCCTGCTATGGGCTTAAAAAGCTGGACGGGCAAATCACCCAAAAAGACCGATGTTATAGTTGCAAAAAATTATCTAAATGAAAAAGAACTGGATGCACTAAACAGAATTGTAACTGCCTACTTAGAGTTTGCTGAGCTTCAGGCGATAAACCGAAAACCAATGTATATGAAAGAATGGATATTTAAGCTCGATGATTTCCTCAAGCTAACCGAGCATAATATCCTTAAACACGCCGGAACGATAAGCCACGAAATTGCTGCTGCAAAAGCCGAGGCAGAATATGAGAAATTCAATAAACGAATAATAGATGAACCAACACTAGCTGAAAAACACTTTGAAGAATCTCTTAAGAAATTAAAAGAAATTGTACCTCCTAAAAATAGAAGAAAAGGGAAAAAGAAATAACCCTATGTACAACGAAGAAGATTTTATAATGATCAGCGCGCTTCAGCATTATGTGTATTGCCCCAGGCAATGCGGACTGATTCACGTTGAAGATGTTTGGCAGGAAAATCTTTTTACAACACGCGGAAATATTCTTCACGAAAAAGTAGACACCGATACTTATGAAACAAGAGGTGCAATAAAAACGGTAAGAGGACTACGCATTCATTCATACAATTACGGTATCGTTGGTCGCTGCGATGTTGTTGAATTCCGTGAAGAAAAATCCGGCAAAGTAATTCTTCCGGTTGAGTTTAAATCCGGCGAACCGAAAGAAGATATAAGCGATAAGGTTCAATTGTGTGCACAGGTTCTTTGTCTCGAAGAAATGCTAAACACAAAAATCTTTAAAGGAGCTTTTTTTTACGGAAAGATAAGAAGAAGAAATGTTATTGATATTGACGATGAACTGCGTAATCAAACCGAAAAAATTATCGCATCGGTTAGAGAAATTGTTTCTAAAAAAACAGTTCCGGCGGCAGAATATGCTTCTAAGTGCCGCAATTGCTCTATTCAATCTGTATGTCAGCCAAAAGCCATGAATAAGAGAAAACTAAACAACTACATTAAGGAATTATATTCGGCATGAAAAAACATCTCAATACTCTTTACATAACTTCTGATGAAGCGTATGTAAAAAAAGAAAGAGAGACTTTTGTTGTGGAGGTAAATAATACGAAGGTCTTTCAAGCGCCTATTCATTCTATAGAAAACATCGTTTGTTTTGGATTCAAGCCGCTTACGCCGCAGGTGATGGCATTCTGTGCCGAGAACAATGTCGGAATCAGCTATCTAACAGAACAAGGAAAATTTCTTGCCCGTGTTTACGGCGCACAAAAAGGGAATGTGCTTCTGCGTAAAGCTCAGTATGCAATATCCGATAATGAATTTCAGTCTCTGCAAATTGCTAAACCAATCATAGCAGCAAAGGTATCGAACTATCGTCATTTGCTTCTGAGACATCAACGCAACCATCCGGATAACTGCCCTGACTCGGTAAGCTTAGCAGCGGATACTATAGGGCGAAGGTTAACGAACATCCAGCAATCGGAAACATTAAATGAGCTTCGCGGTTATGAGGGCGAATGTGCAACATTATACTTCGGCGTTTTATCTTCTCTAATTACTTCACAGCAGGAAGATTTCACATTTAGCCAAAGATCGAAACGTCCGCCGCTGGATCCTGCAAATGCTCTTTTATCTTTTCTTTATGCTATACTGGCAAATGATGTAAGGTCTGCTTTAGAAACGGTTGGTCTTGATCCGCAGGTGGGTTTTCTTCATCAAATACGATCCGGGCGACCAAGCCTTGCTTTAGATATAATGGAAGAATTTAGAGCTTACCTTGGCGATAGAATCATGCTCAACCTTATAAATCTTAAACAGGTAACAAAAAAAGATTTCGAGATAAGAGAATCGGGCGAGGTTCGAATGTCTGATTCGGCACGCAAAGAATTATTGACAGCATATCAAAAAAGGAAGCAGGAAGAAATAACGCATCCGTTTTTAGGAGAGAAAATGACTATAGGTTTGCTGCCTCATATACAAGCACAACTGCTTGCGAGATATATTCGGGGAGATATAGAAAATTATCCTCCGTTTTATTTGAAATAATTTTTTATGACTGAATTTTTAATTTCTAATTTTTAATTGAGAATTAATCTATGATGGTTATCGTAAGCTATGACGTATCTACTAAAACATTAAGCGGAAAAAAGAGGCTTAAGAAAGTTGCCGATACTTGTTTAAACTTCGGCATTCGTGCTCAAGATTCTGTTTTTGAATGCGTTGTTGAACCTGCGCAGTGGGAAATTTTAAAGAACCGGCTCTTATCAATTTACAATGAAGAAGAAGACAGCTTACGTTTTTATTATTTAGGTTCAAATTGGCAGAGACGTTTGGAACGCTTTGGCAAAGGGAAAAATATTAATATAGAAGACCCGTTCATTATTTAATTAAGATAGATTATGATTACCGCTAACCGAAGCGCACATAAAAACATTGGATGGTTAGCATTATGAAAACGGGCTGAAAACAAAGTAATTTTTTAAGTTTAAGAAATGACAATAAATTTAAGGCATGTTAAGCGGTTTAGATTGGTTAACTAATTGATTTATTAAACTTTAAACATATAACAGTCGCACCCTTCGCGGGTGCGTGGATTGAAACGTTTTTTGTAACCAACCTGCTCTTTTGAGCCTTGTCGCACCCTTCGCGGGTGCGTGGATTGAAACAAGTATACGCATGGAAAAAAGTAATGACAGGTACGTCGCACCCTTCGCGGGTGCATGGATTGAAACAAGAGCTAACTCGCTTAAGAAAGTAAAACAATCGGTCGCACCCTTCGCGGGTGCGTGGATTGAAACCGATCCTGAATCGCTTGGTTGTAAACAGCCTCAGTCGCACCCTTCGCGGGTGCGTGGATTGAAACTGAATTACTAACACCGTTAATCAGCAAGGTATTAGTCGCACCCTTCGCGGGTGCGTGGATTGAAACATCCGTTTTTTTTAATAACAGCCGGCTGACGGATGTCGCACCCTTCGCGGGTGCGTGGATTGAAACAAAGTTGTAAGAGTCCCTGTTACGCCATACAAAGTCGCACCCTTCGCGGGTGCGTGGATTGAAACACGTTATATTTATATTTATTCCCTTGCGCTTTTGTCGCACCCTTCGCGGGTGCGTGGATTGAAACCAATTCCAAACAATAAAAACTACTATTAGATATGGTCGCACCCTTCGCGGGTGCGTGGATTGAAACTTTTAGTTGCCGAGAAATAATATTTATCCAATTCCGTCGCACCCTTCGCGGGTGCGTGGATTGAAACACATTTATCTCCGGTGAGATATACAAAAGTTGTTGGTCGCACCCTTCGCGGGTGCGTGGATTGAAACGATTGTCTGCGGTAGCCTGTTTGTACATATTTATGTCGCACCCTTCGCGGGTGCGTGGATTGAAACGATTATATAAGAGTGGACTTGATGCCGTAAGAATGGTCGCACCCTTCGCGGGTGCGTGGATTGAAACTTATAAAAGCCAGGTTGAGGAATTAAATAAAGATGTCGCACCCTTCGCGGGTGCGTGGATTGAAACCTTTTTCAGTTGTGGTAAGAATTGCAAGATTTCGTCGCACCCTTCGCGGGTGCGTGGATTGAAACTTTATAACGATGTGGCTTTTCACAAGCAAGCGGTCGTCGCACCCTTCGCGGGTGCGTGGATTGAAACCACTGCATCTTGCCGTTGTATGCGGGGAAATATAGTCGCACCCTTCGCGGGTGCGTGGATTGAAACTTTTCCGCTCAAGTGATAGTTATATTGACTCGTCAGTCGCACCCTTCGCGGGTGCGTGGATTGAAACTGCATAACTATTACTTAACCGAAAGGATAATAAGTCGCACCCTTCGCGGGTGCGTGGATTGAAACAACCTTGATAGATGTTATGGTAAAAGAGATACTTGTCGCACCCTTCGCGGGTGCGTGGATTGAAACCTCTTACAAACGCTGTCTTAGCATTAGCAACAGAGTCGCACCCTTCGCGGGTGCGTGGATTGAAACATATCTAACCGGCTGGCAATGCCCTATATGCGGGGCGTCGCACCCTTCGCGGGTGCGTGGATTGAAACTGTAGATAATAGACCGTTGGATTGGATAGAGGGGGTCGCACCCTTCGCGGGTGCGTGGATTGAAACTAAGCGGAAGCGTTGATGCCGCTTTAGGGTTATAGTCGCACCCTTCGCGGGTGCGTGGATTGAAACTATCAAAGTATGGAGTACTGATGATAGCGTTTATGGTCGCACCCTTCGCGGGTGCGTGGATTGAAACATATATCGCCTATGATTGGGTCTATACATGAGGGGTCGCACCCTTCGCGGGTGCGTGGATTGAAACCGCCGACCAGACTCATGCTGCACCGACTATAACAGTCGCACCCTTCGCGGGTGCGTGGATTGAAACAATAGCATCGATTATTTTACCTGTATCAAAATTGGTCGCACCCTTCGCGGGTGCGTGGATTGAAACTTTGGGACATACATAGAATGCGCAAAATACGTTGTCGCACCCTTCGCGGGTGCGTGGATTGAAACTCCAGGACCGCCTCAAGTCAAACCTTGTTCCATGGTCGCACCCTTCGCGGGTGCGTGGATTGAAACACCGCCGCCTTGTTAATCGGTTCAAAGATAGGTGGTCGCACCCTTCGCGGGTGCGTGGATTGAAACCTAAAGGTGTGAATTTTAACCACGTCCAAATATGTCGCACCCTTCGCGGGTGCGTGGATTGAAACAAATTGATTAACATCCCTTGACACATCCCGAAAAGTCGCACCCTTCGCGGGTGCGTGGATTGAAACTTCTGGCGGTAGTTCTTCCACCAGTTCAGTTCTTGTCGCACCCTTCGCGGGTGCGTGGATTGAAACGGAATTAATATTAAATTAGTGCCATCGTCGTAAAGTCGCACCCTTCGCGGGTGCGTGGATTGAAACTTTTTATTAAACGCATCGAAGACGCCCCAAATAGGTCGCACCCTTCGCGGGTGCGTGGATTGAAACCAGATACCGACATTTACTTATCTGAAAACAGATGTCGCACCCTTCGCGGGTGCGTGGATTGAAACAATATTAGAATTTGATAAACTCCCTTCGGGGACTGTCGCACCCTTCGCGGGTGCGTGGATTGAAACATCGCCGATAGTTAATACAATTGTTTCATCGCCGTCGCACCCCGCGTGGGTGCGTGGATTGAAACAGTTTATATAGGGTCTGCTAATGGTATTACAAGTGTCGCACCCTTCGCGGGTGTCCGAAGGATCTAGTGGACGTGAATTGAAACAATGTCTAATGGGAAAGAAATGCAAGTAACAGTTTGTCCGAAGGGATGCTTCGCAAAAGCAAATCGCAATAATAGTGGTCTTGCCGCTTGATGTTTTTGTTCTTAAAACCTCCGGGGCTTGTAAAGTGGAAAAGCATTAAAAACCCCGGGGGTTTATATGTTAAGTTGATATATAATTATTTCACGAGTATCATCTTACGTGTGCTTGTATAAGGTCCGGCAGTTATTTTGTAAATGTACATTCCCGATGAGAGATTCAATTTATCTGCATTTCCAAAGGATCCTACGGATAATTCATACCGGTACGTGCCGCTGTTTTGAAATTGATTAACAAGCGTAGCTACTTCTTTACCGAGAATGTTATACAGCTTCAGTATCACATTTGAGTTTTCGGGAATAGAATAACGAATTATCGTAGATGGATTAAACGGATTAGGATAATTTTGTTCAAGCGAAAAACGTTTAGGTTTCTGCGCAGTCTCATCTCTTTTTACCGAAGTAACTATGCTGCTTTGCAGATCGTCAATATAAACGGCGCTGCTTTTTACGCCGTCCTCTGTTTGTCTTATAACAACACTGTGGAATAACCTATCGCCCGAACCGGCTACTTGATTTATCGGAATATATTTCAACTTCCAGCCGGTCCAGTTTAGAGTATCAATCGGAACGATAACATTAACGGATTGATTGTAGTAGAACCAGTATTCTAAAAGATTGTAGCTAAGATCGCCCCAAATCCAAAGCCCAACATTATTGTTTGCATCGGAACCAACATTTGGTTTACTTTCGTTGAATACTCTGCAAACGCCGCTGCTGCCGGTGAACACATAATTTATCTTTCCAGAACTATTTCCTGAAATTTTTCGATTTGTAACAATGGTAAATGTCGTTTGTTCGGGATTGGTACCGGTTGTACTGCCGCTCCAATCAGGGTCTTTCCAGCCGCCAATGCTTTCAAATCCGTCTATTATGCTGCCCGAAACGTAATTTTCGGCTTCAGTGAAAAAATTAATTTCTTTAGATTCTTGAAATGCCAATCCCTCGGTATCTTTGATTCCTTCTCTTACGATTATCTTATACGCCGCGTTTCTATTCAACGGCTGTGTTGGTTCAAAAATTATGCTTCCTTTGGAGTAAGCGCTTTGGTCTACGAAAACCGGAACTTGAGTTTCACTTTCATCAACAAATTGAATATTACCCGAAAGCGAGCTGGCTTGAATGGGTGCATCGAACTGCAGTCTTACCTGAACCGTAGTGCTGACCTTCTCTTCATTATCGTACGGATATTGAGACATTAAATTTAATTTGGTTCGCGTGGTAAAATTGAATGAATAAGGATTAGCAAGATTTACATTGAAATGAGTTTTTGCAGCAGTTGAAATTGTAACTGTGTAATCTGTTCCAGCAGTTAAATTAGCCGAAGGCGTGAATATCATTTTCTTATTGTTATTCTCCCATGCAAAACTGCCGCTTACTGAGGGAGTAATTGAGAATGCACTTTGGGTGGAAGCAGTATTCATTCTTATATCGAACTCAATTTCTATTTGGGGCTTAAGACTTACACCATCAGCCAAGTCAGAGGGGTAATGCGCGATCACCCATGGTGCATTATAATTCGGTGCTTCGCTCAGCCATTTGTCGGCAAAGATTGTTTTGTTTGCAATTACCGTAACCGTTGAAGAATCTTTTGCATAATCTTCTGCTTCAAAGTAGACGGTATACTGTCCCGGGGCTAAGCTGTCGAATAGATAAAATCCGTTATTTTTATCATCTCCATAGTAAACTAACTCACCTGGCATTACCGTTACTTTTGAATTGTTCACCGGTTTCTTTGCGTCATTTGTTGAAGGGAGATAATAGTAGCTTACATTTTGAAGGTCATCTCTTACTATTCCTGCAATTGCCCCATAATCGAGGCTGCCTGCATTGAAGTACTGCAAAAACGATCTGGCAATAGCCCAGGCTTCGTGTCTGCGGTAATAAGTGTTTAACAAACGCCATGATTCGGGGATATAATCGTGAAAAGAACCCTCGGATAAAACACCGGGCATAATTAAGTTTCTTAGAACTCCTAGTCCTACTTTGTCTCCCCACTGGGGGTAAAAGGACCAATCGCCCCTGTTGTAAACGGCTGTGGTTCTATGCGTTGTAAAAATCTGATTGCCCATAATAGTTCCCATCTGTTTCGCCCCGGAAAATACAGGCTCATTATCATAACCTCTAAAGAGCATCAGTGTATAATTGCTTGTGCCTTGAAAGCCGTTACTGTGAATCGATTGGAAAAAGTCAACATTATTTTGATTAGCAATTGCAGACCTCTGTGAAAGTGCGATATCATCTGCATCCGTATTTCCGGTTCTGGTTAAAATTACCTGCGCACCAAGTTTTTCGAGAATTTCTTTGGCATGAAGCGCTTTATCAAAATTTCCATCCGATTCCCAAAAACCGGTTTGAGGAATAAATCTATCATTCGCAGCATCGTGTCCTCCATGCCCCGGATCGATGCACAGCTTTATACCGGTTAATAATTGTGCAAATGCCTGTACGTTTAATAGTAATAAAACAATAAAAAATGTTAATGTTATTCTTTTCATTTCAATTCCTCTCCAATGAATCGTTCCGAGAATCAATTTTTAATTCAAGTAAAATGATTTCGCCTTCTGCGGAATTGAATACAACTTTATCTCCTTTTGAAGACCATAAGGGATACATATTAATTCGATCCGGTTCATTCGTTAATTGAAACTTTTTATTGTCGTCGGCAGACGAAATGAAAATATCCGATGAAATAAAATTTGTACCGTCGTCTTTATCAACCATGTATAATATCCACTTGCCGTCGGGTGACCAAACAGGTGCGTTTGCATAACCGATTTCGTAAAGAATAGTTCCATTCAAATCAGATATGAATGTCCCTTTTCCGGCAAGTGTAAAAAGCAATTTTGTTTTATCGGGTGAGACTGATGACCAAATATAATTCCCCTTTCCAAGAGGACTTAAAATTTTCTTACTTCCGTTGGCAGCTAATACAATGTTCGAGTTATCTACATAAGCAAACATATCTGTAATTTCATTTTTATTGAGCTTTGCTGCTGAATTAATAAGAACGGCGTTTACTTCATCGGCTTTTGTATAAACAACCTTATCATCAATTCTATGTATGGGTGCCGATAACCCGCGTGTTTTTTCTTCGATAGTAACTAAGGATTTACTATTTACATCCTGTAAAACCATAGCAGATTTTTTAATACCTTCGGAATAATCGTCAACTCTAAACATCACCTTATTACCATCTTTACTGATTACCGGTTGATATCCTGCACCATGCAAATTATTCAAATTAACTATTGCCTTGGCTGCAGCATCGTAATACCAGAGTCCTTTATAACTTTCTGAGGTAAAGAATATTTTTGATCCGTCAAAACTGAATTGCGGATAATAGAATTCACCCTGACTTTTAGTAGTTATTTGCTCAACTTTTACAACGCTAATATTTTGTGCAAGGGAAATTGCAGTAAGCAGTAAAACAAAGCATATTAGTTTTTTCATCATTGTTTCTCCTGTTCTTCTATCTTTAGTTCAATTAATTTAATCTCGCCGCTGTAAGTATTAAATACAATTTTTTTTCCATCGGGTGACCAGGCAGGATTCATTTCAATTATTTCGGGTGTTTGTGTAAGATTAATTGTATAGCTGTCGCCCGAAATTGTCGTAACGAAAATATCTACTTCTGTAATGAAATGACCGTTGTCCTTATCGACCATAAATGTAATGAGATTGTACATAGGCGACCACTTTGCCGCACGATAATCTCCCAAATATTTTTTACTTTCTCCCGTTGAGTCAACTATGAATACACCTTTTCCCACAACATACGCCAAGGCTTTATGTTCAAAGGGCGATTGCTCAACCCAAATAATGTTATTCCCTTCCGGGAATTCAATCTGTCGTTCGCCGATGTTTGAAGTGAAAATAATTTTATTCTCTCTTGCAATAAAAATTCCGAACCGGTGATTCTTTTTCTCCAACTTTTCAGCCGTTGATGTATTCAGCAAAATTAATTCGTCATCTTCATAAAAAGCTATTTTATTTTCATCAACCAACCGCGGCGGAGTAAGCCATTTTGAAGATACAAAAAGCTCTTTTGAATTTCCGGTGGTTATATCTTTTTCAATAAGTGAATATTTACTTACTCTTCTACCGTCATCCGAAAAGCGGGTAAGATAAAAAATGTTCTTGCCGTCGTTAGAAATTTCAAATCCGTATCCGGCACTTTTGTCTTCAGTAACATTTTGAATTTTATTCGATTTCAAATCGACATACCATATGCCGTTAAAATTAGCGCTTGTAAAAAATACTTTATCTCCCGCAGGAGAGAATTTAGGAAAAAAGAATTCACCGTCTTGCACTTCGGTCAAATTAATAGTATTCAATGGAGTTACAAACTTTGCTTCTTTCGGAAAGGGGGCATCGGCAGCATTTTTTTCGTTGGAATGATCTTTCCTTTCCTCCGAACAGGAAACAAGAAATATTAGTAATAAGAAGAGTTGTATAAAGCTCAAAAATTTATATTTCATAAACCTAATCCGTCTTTATATAGAAATTCTGAACAACAATATAAAAAAAACCGTTTACATTCGATGTATAAATGAGGTTAAAAAAGTTTTGAGCCGGATTTAATCGCTAATTTCTGCACAAGAAATAAAATGTTAGATAAGGATTTTTTACTCCCCTTATCTGATAAATTTTATTGTAGGCTGCAAATAATCACATCTGTTTATTTAATACTTTCGGCTTACTCAAATTTCCAAAAAAATGTTTGAAATAATAATCAAACTATATAATGGTTATGTGTTATAGGTTGTAGAAACGGGGCATGTCCGAAGGATCAATTTGACCCCGTCTTTACGTTCGAAATTACAATTAATTTTTCATTATCAACCTAATAATTTTTTATAATCATGCTTCAATTCATCTGATATTTTAAGCTAACACGGCGTAGCAGAAAGCTACAAACAATCAGGCTGATCCTTCGGAAAAGTAGAACTCATCCCTCAAATGAGTCCTTTGGACAACCCTTCTCTTAAGAAGAGAAGGGCTTATC
>JAGUYG010000031.1 GCA_020061465.1 Ignavibacteriales bacterium | reverse complement strand
CGAGGGGTGTGTTTAACTCTTTGGTGTTTCAGACGAATCCGACTTTTATAATTTTTACTTTATAACTCAAAGGTTTTAACACATCCCTTCTTCCCTTCTTTCAAAGAATCCTTCGGACAAGAAGGGAGCGACGTGCTATGTTAAATAAAAATTTACTTCTATTTTAAAAAGATGAAATTGCACAGGAGCGAATCATCGCAGTAAAATCATTTTTTGGATTGAAGATTGTCCCCCCGAAGTTAATCGATAAAAGTATACTCCGCTTGGCAGGTTTGCCCTGTTAAAATTTACTTCATACTCTCCCGCTTCTTTTTCTTCGGAAAGCAGAACTTCTACAAGCGTTCCGAGCACATCGTATATTGTTAATTTTACAGGTGCTGTTTCGTGGATTTGAAATTTTATTTTTGTAGATGCATTAAATGGATTCGGCTGGTTCTGAAAAAGACGGAAATTATATGCCGCCTTAATCCCGGCTTCTGGATAAAATAATTCCATTGTAATCAGATTACCTTCAGCATCGGTAATTTGACTTGACGGATCCGGCATTAAATAAAAATTTCCTTCACTCAATGCAGTAAATTCTAGTTCAAACAAGATTTTGTTTATATCGGATCTAATCGGTTTCAGACCGCCCGATAAATCTGCCCAGGCTATTATTATTTTTCCCGATGCCTCATCGGTTTTGTAAAGGAAATCGTAATTACTTTTAAGTCCGCTAAATTTTACAATAGAAGCCGGATATTTTAGTGTGAGAGAAATTGAGCCTATTTCTTCATTGATGTTCAATTTAACAGGCACTGTAAATTTCTCACCGGTTGATGTTTGTATTTTATCCGACGGTATAAGCATCACCGTTTGATCCGGTATTACTTTGGTTAACTGAGGATTAAAGATATGAGATTTATTCACATCACCTGCGGCGAGTCCTTTAAATGAGAAAGACATATTATCATTCACTTCAATTGTATCTATCTGCGGATAAAACACCCAATCATCCTTCCCATCGGAAAATGAATCTATAAGCTCAACATATCTTTGAACAATCAACAAAGCGTCACCGTTATTTATAATTTTATTATTGCTTACATCGGCAGCAAGAAGCTGTAAATCGTCAAGCTCGACAAGTCCTACATAGTACCTTGCAACTGCAAGTGCATCGGCAGCATTAACTCCTCCCCACATTCCATTATACGAAACGGATAAGGTATATAATCCTGCATCGACATTTAGTTTGGTAAAATTACCCCAAGCATTTGTTGAATTAACTGTTTGATTTCCTGATGATAATTTTTTCAACGTTACCTTTGCATTGTAGAACGGCGAACCGGAAGAGTTATCGTATATTATATTTCCTGTAATTGTATAGTTTACGTTTGAATCAATTACCCGGAAACTCCACGTATCGGAGAAATCTCCATCGCCCAAAAAATTATTGGCTTTCACCCGCCAAAAATATCTTTTACTTAATTCGAGAGTATGATTTGTAAAGAATGCATCCGGTATATTGTCTTCATGAATGATAAGATTGTTGAATAAGGAATCTTCCGAAACTTGTAATGTATAAGTCTGCACAAACTCCACACTCTGCCAAATAAAAGTTACCGATGCTGTTTCTAATTCAGAATTATCCGGCGGCTGAAGCAGTTGCGTTTTTGCCGGGACAGAATAAGAATTGATTTGCACTTCATTGCTATAGTCCGATTCGTTATAATAATTTGCAGCTTTAACTCTATAATAGTAAGTCGAATTGTATGTAGCGCTATAATCAGTAAATGAAGTTTCGTCAGCTAAAACAAAAGCTATACCGGTAAAAGATTCTTCCAATGCCGATTTTCTTTCGATTGTAAATACACTTTCATTATCCGAATTATCTTTCCAACTTAATGAAATAAAACCTGTGGGAAGTGCTTGAGCGTTAAGATTAGTCGGTGCTGAAACCGGTGTGTTCTCAACTTTTCTTAGCCATCCTCTTTGCCATGCGGCATCGCAGAAAGCAGCTAATTTAGATTCATCAAGTCCCTCGAGTGCATAGAGCCAAATAGCAGTAAGCCCTAAATTATTTGCTTCATGAAACAGCTCGAAATATTCGTCGGCACCGGCATTCATCCACGACATAGAAAATCTGCCTCCGAATATTGAACGCATGTTATTCCAGCTATCCGACTGTAAGCCGCTGCCGGGCGCCCATCCCGCTTCATACTGATCTCCCCAGCCAAGATTTACATTGCATACCGGAAGAAAAAGTGAATTCCAGTTTTGATATGAAGAATACATGACCACATCGGCATAATTTCCGGCAATTCTTAAATGGCTGCATCGCTTATAACCATCTATAACGAACTTAGCATTTGGTCTTATTTGAAGTATATAATTATACCACTCTGATAATTCCTGCGGATTTGAAAGTTTTGGTACAGCCGAGTTTGAAGGATGACCCGCGCAGTCATGTTCAACAGGTTCGCCTAAGTAATAAAATCCAGCCGGCAAACTGTCTACCGCCCAGTTAAAATTATCATCATCCCAAAACTTTACCATTATTTTATCTAATGAATAACCTGCAGCTATGGCATTTTTGTACTGATAATCTATATAGTTTCGAGTGAATCCTTCGGAGTGAACAAGCACACCGGAGAAACCCCAATGTAGCCGAATACCTGCTAAAGTTTCAGCAGTATAATATGTCCACGGCGGCCAAAGCCCAATGAACTTTCCTTCTACAGGTTCGTAATGAAAATCGAGATTTGTTTTCTGAAGAGAAATTGGATTAGTCGTTTGAGCAAATGCAGGAAGGAAGATGATTTTTAATAAAAACCAAACCAATAAGATAAAATATGATATCGTAAAAAAATTTTTCATCGGTTAAAATATATTTTGATAAAACAACTCAATACAAATTATTGAATTTATTAATGCAATAGCAACACAAAAGAGGAGCAGTAGCAGGGCTTGCATGGTTGCATGATTGCATGGTTGCATGGTTGAATGGTTGAATGACTGTTCGTAGAATCCTTTCATGAAGAACCTTCGGCGGAAATGGATGGATGATTGAAGGGGATCCTTAAGAAAATTTTTATTTTCTGGACAAGAATATTGTATAGGAATGATCCGTTGGAGAAGATATGTTATAAAAATAATATAAACACATCCCTTTCCGTCGGAACGATCCTTAGGAAAGGATCAATTTGACTTCTCCATAGGATCGTTCCGACCTTCTCCCGCCTTCACTTCGTTTCGGACGGGCAAGCCCGCCTAATTTTTCAAGTGGTATTAATGTCAGTCGGGCAAGCAAGAAGGGATCGACACACCTTTTTTAATTTTTACACCGCACACAAAACAAAAAAGCGAGGAGTCCACTCTCGTCCAAAGGATTCTTCGAAAGAGGGGCGACCTGTCTCGGCTTGGCAGAGCCAAGACGGAGGGGTGTGTCAACTCTCTGTTGTTTTCAAGTGATATCTGCTTTTGTAAATTTTGCTTTATGCCCATCGCGGATTGATAATCGCAGACCGCCAACTGCTGGTTATTTTTTGGCTTTTCAATAATGGGTATTTGTAAAGGTTTGGTTGTCGAAACAGAGTTTCGACCTACAATGTCCTCTGCCTTAAAATTTCAAAGAGAATAATGCCGGCGGCAACCGAAACGTTTAGCGATTGAATTTCCCCTTTCATCGGTACTTTGATTAGAAAATCACATTTATCTGCGGTTAGCTTACGAATACCCTTTTCTTCGTTACCAAGCACTAACGCTAAAGGTAATTTATAGTCGACCTCGGTATAATTTTTGGCGTTCTGTAAAGACGACCCGAATGTCCAAAAGCCGCTCTGCTTTAATTCTTCTAGAGTATTTGCCAGATTATTTACAGGACAAATTTTTAAATACCCAACCGCACCTGCAGAAGTTTTAAATACCGTTTGATTTATAGGTGCACTGCTATGCTTTGTTAAAATTATTCCGTCAACTCCAGAACACTCCGCCGTACGCAGTATAGCTCCAAGGTTATGAGTATCCTGAATTGAATCGAGAACCAGGAGTAATGGGTATCTTGATTTCTTTGCCGAATCAATAATGATTTGGAGAGGTGTAAATTTATATTCAGCCTTAATTGCAATAACCCCTTGCGATACTGAATCTTTAGAATAAGAGTAAAATCTTTCCTCAGGAATTTCAGTACACTTTATTCCCCTTTTTTTAGCGGCAACCCGGATAGCAGTAATTATGAAACCCTTTTGTCCGTAAAGAATATATATTTGTTCAAGTTCCTCACCTGCATTAATTGCTTCAAGTACAGGCTTCCGTCCAAAAATTATATTCATTCAATCACAACTGAGTGGATATTTTAAAGATCAATTCTCAAAAAATCAGACTGCTTACTTAGGTTTTTGCCTCTGCTTTAAGCGGCGGTGGAATATATTTCTTTAAGTTTTTATTACGCATAAAATAAATATATCCGGCAGCACCGACTATAATTAATACAATAGAAATAATTTGAGCTTCAGAAAGACCAAATAATATTCTTGGATTTAATCTTATAAACTCCACCAAAAACCTGGCTAAACTCGTCAACACTAAGTAGACCATAAATAATTTTCCGTCAATCCATTCTTTCTTTCTCAACTTCCACAAAATGGAGAATATTAACAACGCAACCAAAAACTCGTAAATAGGAGTTGGATGCAACGGAGTATTATCAGGTACGATTCCGTTTGGATAAGCTTGTGCAATTTCACTTCCTCTAAACATTACTGAAGGGGGAACGGTGCCGTTTTCATAATTTGTTCCCCATGGTAAATCAGTTGGAATTCCATAATCGCCGTCCCCTGCAAGATGACATCCGATTCTTCCTATACCGTAAGCAATTGCAAGCGCAGGTGCTGCAATATCTGCCACTACAAGAAAGGGTATTTTCTTTTTATGTGAATAAACCCAAACTGCAATAACAGCGAGAATGAGACCTCCATAAAAAGTAAGTCCGCCCGGCGAAAAAGCCATACTTATAGGATCGTTTAAAAATGCTTCCCAATTTTCAAATAAGTGAAACAGCTTAGCGCCGATAATTCCGAATATGATTGCTAATAACGTAATTTCTGTAGCGAAGTTCGGATTAAGTTTTTTTCTTTCAACTTCTTTAGTTAAAAGATAACTTGCAACAATGAAAGCAATGCCAAGCATTAAACCGTAGCTGTAAACGGTGAAAGGTCCAACTTTAAATAGTTCGGGATACATTCTATTTCCTTTCTGAAAAGGTAAACTTTAACTAATGATATTTCATCAGAAATTTTCTTTATGAAACGTGAGTCTTTACTGATTTTCTATTACTTAACTTCAACAAGCCATTTAATCAATTCTTCCGAATTCCCAAGCGGCATGATGAATTGATTTCCGTCTTGCATATTTTTAACATTCATCTTTCCGGATGCATATTCCTCGCCGCCTATGAAGATTACAAAACGCGAACTGTACTTATTCGCCTCGCGCATTTGAGCTTTAACGCTTCTATCCATGTAGTCCAGGTCAACTTTAAATCCGGCAGAACGTAAGTTATGAACTAATTCAAAAGCTTCGATCTTCAATTCATTATCTAATAGTACGAAATAGACATCGATTTTATCTTCGGGTAAATTCAAGACGTTTTCATTTTCGCATGCTAAAAGTATTCTCTCGATGCCCGCGGCAAAGCCCACGCCAGGTGTTGGTTCACCGCCTAATTGTTCAATAAGAAGGTCGTATCGTCCGCCGCCGCAAAGCGCATTTTGCGAACCGACGCTTCCGCTGATAATTTCGAAAGTGGTTTTAGTATAGTAATCAAGCCCTCGAACCAAACGCTGATCTATTTCAAAAGGAATGTTTAGCCTCTCTAACATACTTTGAACCATATCGAAATCACTTTTACTTTCATCATCTAAATAATCCAATATGAGCGGTGCATCTTTTAATAAGTTTTGATCATTATCAATTTTGCTATCGAATATTCTGAGTATGTTTTTATCAAATCGTCTACGGCTGTCTTCAGAAAGCATTTCTTTTTTTTCGGCTAAGTAATTGCGTAATTCTTCTTTGTATCTTTCACGTGAACCTGGAATTCCTAAAGAATTTATTTTAACTAAAATATCTTTCAACCCAAGATTGTTTAGAATATTGTAAGCGATATCAATCATTTCAACATCAAGCAGCGGGGAGCTGCTCCCTATTGCTTCTCCTCCAAACTGATGAAATTGACGAAGTCTGCCGGCTTGCGGTCTCTCCTGCCTGAACATCGGAGAAATATAATACAGCTTATTCAACGGCTGCTGTTTACCAAGGGAATGTTCAACGTAAGCCCGGACAACTGCTGCGGTCATTTCGGGCTTTAGCGTAACGCTGGTCCCGCTTCGGTCTGTAAAGGTATACATCTCTTTGCCGACGATATCCGTCTCTTCACCGATTCCGCGGGAAAAGAGTGTGGTTTCCTCAAATACGGGAGTTCGAATTTCTTTATAGTTATAATTTTTAAATACCGAGTGAATGGCTTCTTCTAAGTGACTCCAAGAAGGGATCTCTGACGGCAGAATATCTTTTATGCCGGTAATTGCTTTAATCATAAAATATCTTTTCCATTAGCATGGATTAACTATACAAAAAAAATTAATAGTGACGGAATTAAAAGGTTAGACTTCGAAATAGCTTTCTTCTTCTTTTTTGAATAACTCAATTATATCTTCTTTAGAAGACGCTTCTATCAATTTGCCGCGGAAGTCGTCTTTATTCATCATCCTTGAGATTCTACTGAGAAGCTTTATATGACGGCTAACCAAATTATCTTTACCTACTAATAAAAAAATCAGATTTACCGGTTGACTGTCAAGCGCCTGATACTCGATAGGGCTTTTTGTTTTGCCAAAGGCAGCCAATATATCGTTTACGGCTGCTGTTTTGCCGTGCGGGATGGCAAAACCCTTACCGACTCCGGTTGACATTATTTTTTCTCTTTCAAGCACAGCCTCTCGAACCTTCTCGAGATTAGCTACTCTCGGATCGTTCTTAAATAAATTTATTAGTTCATTTATTACATCTTCTTTTTGGGAGCTTTGTAATTGGGCAACTACAAATTCTTCCTTTAACAATTCGAATAATTTCATCCACTTACGCCTGAATTCTATAAATTGAAAATTAAAAACCAATTACTGCGTTCAAATTTAACAATACATCAATAGTTAAGCAATTTAAGATTATGTTAAAATTAATCTCTATTTAACACATGCAATGTTTATACTTTAATAGAAGAAATTTTTCACATGTTTAATCTTTAATGGTTTCTTTTCCATTGCTTAAGGAAGCGGATTGAATTAACTTTACGTAAAATAAAAATATTTAAACACGGGGAGTTAATTATGGATATTCACAATAAAACAGTACTTGTCCTTGGCGGCTTCGGTTTAGTAGGCAGAGCCGTTGCACGCAAACTAGTAGATGAAGAACCTAAAAAAATCATCATCACTTCGCTTTATAATGACGAGGCTGAATCAACCGTAAAACAGCTCGAGAAAGATTTTCCTGAAGTGGGCAAAAGCTATTTCATTCCTTGGGGCGGTGATATTTTCGTTCGCGATGAGTTTAAAAATCTTAACAGGACAGAATTATTGGTAAATCCTGAGAAGAGAAAAATTTTATTAAAAGATATAATGGAGGAATTAAACGAAGAGATTTTAAAAAGTTCCACAATTTATAAACTGCTTACCGAATTTAATCCTGAAATTATAATCGACTGCATAAGCACTGCCACTGCGATTGCTTACCAGGACATTTATGCTGCTTACAGAAATATTACCGCCAAAGTAAAAAACAAATGCTCGTACGAGGAGCTTATTGAGGAAACCGAAAAATTAGTTTGCACACTTTACATTCCTCAATTAATAAGACATATACAGATACTTTTTGCCTCGATGAGTGAGGTAAAAACAAAAATTTATATTAAAATAGGAACCAGCGGCACCGGAGGCATGGGGCTTAATATTCCTTACACGCATAGTGAAGAAAAACCCTCACGGGTTCTGCTGAGCAAATCATCAATTGCAGGAGCGCATACTTTGTTATTATTCCTAATGGCGCGAACACCCGATACTGCAGTTACAAAAGAAGTTAAGCCTACGGCTGCTATTGCATGGAAAAGAATTGAATACGGCGAAATAAGGAAAAAGGGAAAGCCAATCGAGCTGATAGATGTTGAAATGAATGAGACAATTCCGCTAAAAGACAGCTTTGTAATTCGTTCTGATAAAACCTACAGAACAACCGGTGAAACGCTCAAGTCTGTCTTTATCGATACCGGAGAAAACGGCATATTTTCGCGCGGCGAATTTGAAACCATAACGGCTCAAAAACAAATGGAGTTTGTTACTCCTGAAGAAATAGCAGAGGTTGTAATTTATGAAGTTAAGGGCGGTAATACCGGGCATGATTTTGTTAGCGCCATGGACCATGCAGCAATGGAACCGACTTATCGTGCCGGTTATATGCAGCACATGGCAGTGCAAAAGCTCAAAGATCTCGAAATGGAAAATAATCTTTACAGCGTTGCATTCGAGCTTCTCGGACCTCCTCGATTGTCCAAACTGCTTTTTGAGATTCATTTACTGAGACTATTCAACAAAACGATGCATGATATTATTGGTGCAAATCCGGAAGAACTCTCACAAAAATGTGTGCAGCTTCTTTCTGAAAATCGCAAACTCAGATGCGAAATCTTGTCCATAGGAATACCGATTTTACTTCCCGACGGTGAGTCACTGCTTAGAGGGCAGAACATTAAAATCCCTGCGTTCAGAGGAGAAAATCTTCTTAAGATTACTCCAGAAAATATTAATAAATGGTCAAATGAAGGCTGGATTGATCTAAGACCATCGAACATGAAAAAATGGCAGGTAAGGTTAGCAGAATTAATTGCAGAAGCCGAGGTTGTACCTGAGGACAATACAAGCTCAATGCATGTACGAACACGAGCTTATTGGGGAAACTTTAAGGAAATAAACATAGGTAAAATTTGCAGTTGGCTGTTCATTCACGAAGAGCAGGGCAAACGAATGAAAGCGTAATCGTTGTAGAGGTTGACCAACAAGTAATTTTTCTTGGTGATCCTTAGAGTCTGTGTGTCTTAGTGGCTAATTCGGAACGATCCTTTGGATTGGTCACCCTCTATTTTTTTATGATTATACTTTATTAACATTTCCATGTACACTTAAGCAGTGCAATCGTACACTACGGGTCAGTGACCCATCCTCTCTCACTAAAGACTTCAATTTAACAATGTTGTTATCCGCAGCACCGCATCCTGAGCAAGTTCATACTCGGGATCAATCTCAAGCGAACAATTGTAATATTCTAAAGCTTTAAGCCAATCGCCTTTTTTCTCGTATATTCTGCCGAGATTGTAAAGCGGATAATGGTGAGGTTCATAATCCGGGGCACGCAGTGCTTTTTCTAAATAAACCTTGGCTTCATCGTAACGCCCCAATGATATCATGTATGAACCGATATCATTGTAAGGATTCCCATAATCGGGATCCACTTCAATTGCATTTAAACACTCCTCAATAGCTTTATCATACATTCCTAAGAGCCTATATGCCCAGGCGAGAAAAGTATAAGCGACGGCAGATGGACACAATCCGATTGAGGTCTTATACTCATTTATTGCCTCGATTAACTCGCCATCGATATGAGCTTTATATCCCCTGTTAAAATGCTCTTCAGCAAGGACTTCCTTTTCTTTAATTTCCATAATGCATCATCCTTCAATTTAGCCCGAAGGTTTTCTGAGAGTGCAACGAAAACCTCCGGGACGAGATTTTAATTATTTTTATTATAAAAAAATTTAATGCAAAATTTAATATGGGGTTTCATAATACCTTTGATAAAGTAAAATTAATCGAACCTTATCTCTGGTTTTGAGGAGAGAAATCCAAAAGTATTCTATAATAATTCTGAAGTCATTATGCTTTAATACACTTAGATAATCTTAAGATATATTAGTTTCCTTTTTCAGAATTGTACGTAGAATCGTAAAAATTTACTTTTGGCTTACCCTCCAAATTTTTAATATTTATAATTTTTGATGCCGACCGAAAAAATACCTCCTGATTAAAATGAGATATCCTTATGAAATTAAGATATTTACATGCTAATTTTCGGGTTGACCCGGCTGTCTTTAAAAGAAATTACAAAGACAACTTTGGGTCGGCTTCAATATATATTTTTTCAAACCTTGCGGTTCGAACCCCGATCAATATGGACTGAATAAAGATTTAACAGTCCGAGAAAAATAGTTATTAAATTCGAGGGACTAATTATTATAAATGTTGCTCAATGTCAATCAGTTTTCCGATGAGCGGTTTAATAAAATCGACATAAGGTACAATATTCTTCGATAATAAACTGTTGTATCCTTATCAGCCGTTCCATCATAAACTTATTCCTAATTGCAAAATATACTCCCTGCCCGGTTGAGGAAAGCCGTATTCGCTTTCATAATACTTACCTAAAATATTGGTTATTCCCGCGGCTAAATAATATTGTTCAAAGAATTTTTGTGATAATTTTACATTTAATAAAAAATAATCGGGCATTTTGATGAATTCCCCCGTATCACCATCGCTGCTGTATCTTGAATTAACGAAGGAAGATTCGATTATCCATTCAAATCCGGGGGGATATTTCTTTGAGTTAATTATATTCAATACATGCTTAGGACGGTTGTCAAGAATCCGGTTTATAGCATTTACAGATAAATTTTTTGCTGAGAGAAAGGTGTAATTTATTTTCGAATCAAAGATAGAGGCATCTAATCCTACTTCCGTTTCGAAACCGGCAAGCTGAACTTTTCCGAGATTTTGAAACTGCCTTATACCATCAGGAAGATTTAATAATTGAATCATATCTTTTACATCGCTGAAGAAAAAAATTAATTTAAGCGGGTTTTCGGTTTTAATGTCAATCTTAAAACCAACCTCATAATTCATACTTTTTTCTACTGACAGATCAGGATTAGCGATGTTCCGCCCTAATACTTCAGAATAAAATTCTTTTAATGTGGGAAATCTGCTTTTCTTCGAAGCATGTGCATGAAAATTAAGCCAATTGTTAATCTCATAGTTTAAGCCAGCATGACCGTTAAGAACCGAACATGAACTACGAAGCGGTGCATTGTTGGCAAAAAGCGGATTCATACGGTCGTAACTAATACCTGTAACACCGAACAGTTTATCGGTTAGATTGAACTCCTGTTCGATACCTATTGTCAATGTTTCAGTTTTATATTCTCCCCACGGAAGCTGGATATTTCCCTGCTCTCTATGAATATCTGCTTTATATAGCATTGTCAATTTTGTTAAAGGGAAAAAATCCGGATTTATAAATGACGTTAGATTAAGTCCTCTTGAGTTATCGTCATACGTTGAATGAAATGCCGATTTTAACGTTTGGGTTGTATAAGTATTATCATCATAGGAATCCAATACATTACGGTATTTATCATAAAACAAATTTCCTTTTACTGCAAAGCTTTTCCCCAAGAATACATTGAAAGCAAAGCTATGTAAATATTTTTTCCACTCTGTAAATTTCCAGTATCTAGGTCTAATTGAATAAATATTAGGTGGAATTCCTCTTGAGTTGTCGGTTAAGAACAACGAATATGAGAGATGAATATTCTTTGAAGGAGAATGCGTTAATCTTAAAAAACCACCCAAATTTTCATAATGGCTGTTATCTCGTCTATTACCGTCTTCGTTCACCGTATTGTTGAAACTCCCTGGTAAATAAAAACCGGATGATTTGTTGAATTGACCACCGACATTCCACTTCAAATTCAAGAATTCTCCTCTGGTGTTCAACGAAATGCTTTGCTTACTTCCTGTTTGAAAGCTTGCCCCAAATCCAAATCCTTCTCTGTTCTCTTGAGTAATTATATTGACTGTCCCGCCCATCGAATTTGGTCCATATAAAATTGAAGGCATTCCTTTAGAGATGGTTATCTTTTCAATCGATGCTGTTGGAATTTGATTTAGATCCAGTTCACCTTCATAGGGGAAATAGACGGGTATACCATCTATAAAAACAGCAATTTGTTTTTGACTAAATCCTCTTATATAAACAGGGATTTCGCCTTTAGAATTTACTTGCGTTCTTATACCTGCTTCCATGCTAATCGCATCGGTAACGGTTGAAGCTAAGCTTCTTTGCATCTGAGCAAAATCAACTTCAATTATTGAAGATGCCTTCACTATATTTTCATTTTTTGCTGTAACTATAACTTCCCCGAGATTATAAGCAGGGATAGTGTCGGTTGTCTGTCCATAAATTTTGAAGAGGATAAACAGAAATAATAAAAGTAATATTATTCTTTTCATGATGATTCTTTCATATAATTATTTTTGTCAGCCGTATTTTGTGTAGTTAACAAAACGGCTAAAAATCTTGCGATAAATTCTATGGGATTAAGAAGAAATTGCTTCTTTTCATTTAGACTCATGCCCCCGAAATAATTATTGGTCGTATCTTTTAAATTCGGCATAAGATTTTTCGACATATTAAACGTCGAATCAAAGTAAGTTAAACCAAACTTATTCCAAAAATTATTAACATTGCTGCCATGCAAATTACCAAAAAGAAGTTTCACTGAAGGTATTATTACTGCCGCTCGCATAATCATTTGCAGCCCCGTTATAAAAGAATCGCAGCTATACTTGATACCTAAAATGCTAATATTTTTTTCGCCTCCCAATAACGGATGAATTAATAAAAGCAGCACTAATAAAAAGATAAAAGATTTACTCCTTACAAATTTAAAAGCTCTAAAGTCTTTATTCAGAATTAATAAAAGCGCTGCGATAAAGAAATAAAAGTAAAACTTGACAGGCAGAATAACTGCGAACGTAATTATGGTGAGATATATAATTTTTTCAGATTTCATTTTCCATCCTTAAAATTATTTCTTTAGTCCTTGTTGCTATTTTCAGTCCGATAAATGCTGAAAACATACCCGCACCGGCGTAAAAAATAATGATTACCATTGCGATCATTAGTATGGGATATCCGTCGATATGCAGGATGCTGCTCAACTCTCGAATTATTCGCACATAAATTTTATATACGTCGAAACCTAAAAATATTCCCTGCATTATGAAGCCATGACTTAGCGTGTAAAGCATTACAAAGGCACCCGTCAATAAAGCAGAAACTTTACGGTAACCAAATGCGCTAAAAATAATTTCCGCTGTTAGAGCTTCAAAAATAATTGCTGCAAACGGCGTAATATTGAATCCTGTACCGGCTAATATTTTTAGGCTTGCTGCAATTGCACCCATTGTTAACGTAGCTCCTCTATAACCGGCAAAATTTCTTCCACAGGTAATGAGGCACACTACTATTAGAGAAATAATGGTTCCCCTAAAAGGAATTTTTGCAGAGTGAAGAACAGTTCCGATAGTAATTTCTACTATCCCCCACAATACACCGAATACGGCTGTTCTAAATAATTCTTCCTGTGTCGGACTGCTGTTGAAAATTTTAATCATTGTTCACTCTAACAAAAAAAAACCCCATCGAATCAGAGGGGGTTTTAAATTTAACATAAGGTAAAAACCTCTCTCCTTTCCAATTCATCACGCCTAAAGCGAGACTCGGGAGGCGTCAGATTTTATCTGAAACCCATCGGCTTTCATCTATATGGAAATTTTTTCTCTTCTTGAAAATTCTTCCCTAAAGATATAAGCTCGGAGATAATAATAACGTCTATTTTATTTCTGATTAATTATTTGTTGGTAGTACCTTCCTTCTTTGATTATAATATTTTAACAAATGATTGTCGTCCTTTAAATTCTATTCGATTAAATCGAATCTATTTCTGACCGCTATAATAAATTGATGGTTATTTCAATTTTATTCACAACAATTTTTTTTTGAATTGGAGATTTCAGCGGTAATCTTTTTCTCATCAAACTTGAATGAAAGCGCACCGCTGCCTGATTTTTCGCAAATTTTAATACACAATCCGCAGTTGAAGCAATAGGGATAAAGATAGGGCTGTTTCGGCGATAATTGGAGAGGACAAATATATGAACAAGGTTCTGATTCGCCGGCGCAATTGCAAACAGCCTTATCATAAGCAACGCGTAATGTTTTTCTTACCCGGAATAAAGATAATACGGCACCGACAGGACAAACGTATTTACACCAATATCTCTTGAATATTAACGCTTCGAATGAAATTATTACTAATACAATTAGTAGTTCTAAACCCATTCCCATTCCTAAAATTACATGAGAAATTTCGCTCGATATTATTCCCGGCGCCGATAAAAACAAAACCAGCGGAAACTCTAACATCCATGAAAGAATCAAAATCGCCGCAAGAATACTCCAATATAATATTGGATTAGGATTTCGATCTACTAATTGCAGTTTTGCCTTTCGTGCTCTTTTCTTGAATAGCTTTGCCGAAACAGCAGTTAACCATTCAGTTAGAGTGTTATAAGGACACATCCATGAGCAAAATACTTTTCCAAAAACTAAAGCCAACACAATAGGAACAATTAAACCGAAAAGAACGGTTGTTGTAACTTCCTTTGATAGAAGAATAGTCTGCAATGCTGAAGCTGGATCTACAATATCGAGTCCGCCGATAGTGATAGAATATAAATTTCCGATGATGAACCAAATTTCATATAAGATTAAAACAGGCACCGCAATTAAAAATATTAATGAAAATATCTGAACAAATTTTCTGATCTGGTTCAGATTCGAATACAAACTATTTTGCTTTAAGCCGAACAATGTGCTTCCGTTTTTTCAAAATTATCTACAATATTAAAGGCATCGCAAAATACTTTTGTTTATATGTTATGAGCGCTTTCAATTATTATTGCTGAACCTTCAATCGGACAAACCTTCTCGCATATTCCACAGCCAATACATTTTTCTTTAATTACCTTCGGATACATTTCATCTTCTAGAATTATTGCTTCTCTAAAGATGGGACAATTTTCAAAGCAAGCCCGGCAAATTATTCCTATGTAGGGCAGACATGTTTCTTCATTGATTACTGCAATGCCCATCCGGACATCTTCTTTATTTACTACGTCGTTTTTTAATGCGCCCGTTGGGCATACTGGCGGACACTTCATGCAAACGTAACAAGGAACTTCTCTCGGAAAGATCAGAGGTGTGCCCATACTTTTACCGTACTCAATATGCGCCATTTGAATGCTAAAGTAAGGACAAATTTGCGCACACTTATTGCACTTGATACACTTCTTTAAGAATTCCTTTTCAGGAAATGCACCCGGGGGTCTTAGTGGAGATTTACCGCTAATTAAATCACGAACAAATTCAATAATAAATGAAACCACAATCAGGCTGTTTTCAGTTTAAAGTTCATTCACAAATTCAAAACATTTTCATCAGATGAAATGAAGGTTGGATAAGTGCCCAGAACACCTTCGAACTCGTTCATTATATAACGCGATAATCTCTCAAGCTCTTCTTCCCTTTCGGCTTCGATTATGACAATTATGTTATCGTCTTTGTAAACACCGTGCGTTGATACGTTTGGTAATCTTTTCAACTGAAGTGCTATTTCTTCAGCTTTATCAACCTGAGTTCGTACTATCATACTTGCTATAATCATTTTAATATCCTCGAAAAAAATAATCGGGATTGCCTTCAAGGCAGAGAAGAAGGCAATCCCTGCTGTGAGTGCGATACAGCATTTTATCAGGGTCAAAAATTAATAAGTTATGCTTTCTCCACTTTACATGCTGCTACTTTATATTCAGGTTCTTTAGAACCGGGATCGACAGCGTCAATTGTTAAAATATTAGTTAAGCTCTCGGGCCAATGCCATGGCAAGAAGATAGTACCTTTGCGGGGTCTATCGATAACCTTGGCTTCGACAGTTAATGAGCCGCGTTTAGTAGTCAGCTTCACTTTATCTCTGCTGCTGATACCCCAAGCTTTTGCATCATCCGGATTAATTTCAACATAAGGATTCGGATTAGCTCGCACTAATTCGGGAACCTGACCTGTCATCGTCATCGTATGCCATTGTTCGAGAATGCGTCCGGTAGTTAGTGCTATCGGATAATCGGCAGAAGTGGGTTCTTCAGGTCCCTTATCGGGTCGAGCAAAGATCACTGCTTTTCCTTCCGGTTTTGCATAAAAGTACATTCTTCTACTACCTGCTTTATCCTTGGGGAATAATGGATCGCCTTCGGTAAATCGATGCCCGGTACCGGGATGGTTCACATTCGGAACGGGCCATCTTAAACCACGAACCTTTTTCAGCCTTTCGTAAGGTGCTCCGGTTAAATCCAAACCCTTTCCTTTTGTAGTTTTCAAATATTCATTCCACACATCTTCGGGAGTTTTAAAGTGTTCGAAGTATGCACCGTAACCCATTCTCTTAGCAAGGTCGATCAATACATCACCGTCCCAGAGGGCTTCACCCATTGGTTTAAGTGCTTTTGCAAGGTGCTGCGATCTTCTTTCAGAACAGCCGTAAACACCTTCCTTTTCACCCCAAAAAGCAACTGGTAAAACTACGTCGGCAATTTTTGAAGTTTCTGTTGGATGGAATGATTCGGTTATAACGAGAAATACATCACTCATTCCTTTAAGATATTTATTCAAATTAGGCAGAGATTGAGCTGGATTAGTGCAAAGAACAAATAATCCTTTTATATCGCCGTTAGCAACACCCTCGAACATTGCAATGGTATGTTTTCCCGGCTTAGGCTGAATCTTTTCCGGTGTTGTCATCCATATTTCAGCAATTTCTTTCCGGTGCTGTTCATTTTCAACAGAGCGGTGACCTGGAAGTAAATGACATAAACCGCCGCCTTCCCGAACGCCGCCGCATGCATTTGGCTGTCCGGTTAATGAGAAGGAATCGGATCCCGGTTTTCCCAATTTTCCTGTTAATAGATGAATGTTATGTATAAGATTATTCAGGAAAACTCCGGCAACGCGTTGGTTAACTCCCATCGTCCACATCGTCATAGCTGTGGGAGATTGACCAAAAATTCTTGCAGCTTGAACTATTTCCGAAGGATTTATTCCTGCTTGTTCGGCTGCATATTCGGGAGTATATTTTTCGAGAAACGTTTTGTAGTCGTCGTATGAAATCGGATCTTTACCATCGCTAAACACAACAGAATCTTTAATGAATTGTTCGTCTGTAAAGCCTTCTTTAATTAAAATTCTTGCAATGGCATGCATAATTGCCAAATCGTAACCGGGTTTTACCTGTAAATGCAAATCGGCAATTCTGTTTGTCGGTGTTTTCCGTGGATCAATTATGACAATTTTTGTTGAAGGATGTTTCTTTTTTCTGCTTACTATTCTATCGTACAAAACAGGATGTGCCTCGGCAGTATTAGTACCGACTAAAAGAAACAATTCACAGTGTTCAATATCATCATAAGTTCCTATCGGTTCATCTGCACCGAAAGAAGAAATGTAGCCGCCAACAGCGCTTGCCATACACAAGCGTGGATTTCCTTCAACGTTGTTTGTACCTATAAAGCCTTTGAAAAGTCTGTTTGCAAGATACGTTTCTTCCGTTTGAGCTTGACCTGAACCGTAATAAGCTAAGGCATCAGGTCCATGTTTCTCCAGTATCTCTTTAAATCTCGAAGCAACCAAATTCATTGCTTCATCCCATGATGCTCTTACCAATTTACCGTCCTTCCGCACCATAGGATATAGCAGTCGGTTTTTTGCGGTAATCATCTTATGCAGATAAAATGCCTTAACGCAAAGGATGCCGGCATTTATTGTGTTTTCTTTATCCCCTCTAACACCAAAGGGTTTACCGTCTTTAACGCCTAACATCACACCGCAGCCAGCACCGCAAAGACGGCAGACGGATTTATGCCAGATGACTCCTTCCTGAGCAGCCGCCGCTAACGTTTTGCTGTTCAATAGAGGTTCTACTCCTATTGCTGCTGCTGCTGCGGTTAAAGCTGATGCTTTTAAAAATTCTCTTCTTGAAATTGACATTGATTTCTCCTCCGACATCTTATTTATTTTCATTATGAAATTTAAGCGTATGCCCGTTATGGCAGTCAAAGCATGACTTTACTTTTAGCTGCTTGTAGTTAACTTCTTGAGCTGCATGACAGCCCAGGCAACCTTCGTCTTTTCCCTTTTTATAGAAGACTTCCTGTCCATCACCATGGCAAATATAACAGCCGAAGTTAACCTGACCGTGACGACTTTCATTCCATTCCTGGAATACTTTCGGAGTCATTTCCTCATGGCATTCGGCACAGCCAATCGACCAATCCACTTCAGGATGTTTATCTTTTGGAGGTAGTTGCTGCGTAGAGTTATTTCCACTGTTCGTTACGAATCCGGCAGCAAGCAGCGAGACGAAAATTAAGGATGTTATTAAATAGGGTGTTTTTTTCATGTGTATCCTCTAAAAATTAAAATGCAAAAGTTATCTCTGTCTTCAACTCCCACGGTGGCAGTTTCCATCTATCGTCAACCGTACCGATGATGAGGTATTTTGCTCCATCACCCGGTGAGAAATAGCCGCCTCTGAAGGTTAAAGTTAATTTATCATAGATCTGATAATCGGTTTTAAGATCGAACTCCCAGCCTATATCATTAGCACTTTTTGTAAGGTCGGGACCTGCAGCAGTCCATGCGTAAATCGTCTGGGTGGCTTTTAAGTAAGTGAATGAGGCGAACACTTTCCACTTGGGAGTTAATTTGAAAGTACTGTTAACTTGGATGGCAGTTGTATTTTCTAATTCTCTATAGGCTCTAACGTTTGGCGCGCCTAATCCCTGTGGTGTAATTCCTTCTTCATCAGGCATGATTGAATCTTCCCATACTTCGGTTAAATAGAAGAAGCCCGCAGTACGAAGTTTGTTTACGTTACCCTTGCCTTGAGTGGGGTCATCATCACCTGATCCCATTCCAGCAACTAAGCCGAGAGTAACTGCTTCAGCAACTGCGTAATCCAGCTTAGCATAAATATTGTAACCTGCAAGATCGCCGTCGTTAATATCATATTTTAGTGGGTCGATACCTGCCATAGAGGTATTTAACGGACCGGCGTGAGTCTTATTATCTATCTCATCTTTACCGGTTAAATAATTTGCTTCGTAGTTAAGCGTCAGCTTGCCTAATTTAGTTGTACCGGCAATACCCACAATTCCAAGAGAAGTTACCTGGGGAGTAAATCGAGGTCTATTATAAAAGAAGCCGTCGGGTAAAAAGGCTAATGAATCATCAATGCCTGCATCTTTATAATAGATGCCGTACACTTCAAGGTTAGTATTTTCTAACTTAGCATTAAATGAAGCGGAGAAAAGATTTGCATCTCTTGCATCGTAGTTACCCCGCGGATCCATACCCACTTTGGGAAGATCGGATATACCGTTTACACCTTCAAAAATTTTTGCCCAGCCAAATTTTAATTCATGAGACCTTAAGCTGATCGCAGCAGAAATTCCGTCATAGTTGTTATCAAGCACTAATTTATTTCCGGCAGACCAATTGAAACGCCCAACGGTAAAAGCAGTAGAGATAGAAGGAACTTTGAACCAGAGGTAAGCATGGTCAACATGCAGTCCGTAATGAGTATCCTTATTGTCGAACAGACCGCTTGCGCCGTTGTATGTTGGAGGTTCGTTATCAACTCCCCACCATCCCTGTGCTAAGTCTAATCGGGTAACCGCTTTTATGTTCTCTGTATAATTTACTGCAAGATTCAAACGCAGCATTTGAACAATGTAGTGATCCCTGTATTCAGACTTACCCAGGAGGAAATCATTTTGCATCTGTCCCCACGCTGTATATACTCCGTTAAGCTTAAACTGAACTTGCGGTGCATCTTGTGCATACAAGCACTTAGGAACGAGCAGAGTTAGGAAAAGTAGAGTTGTAATGTATCTGAATTTTAGCATGATTTACCCCAATTTTGTGAATGATTTTAATTAAGTTATTAGCATAACTAACCTACGCTTAAAATCAATTTTGATGCCATCGGCGGTATAAATAAATGCTGTTAGAAATGTGAATTGCGTGTTGAAAATATTTTTATTACTGCACTAAAGGACGGATGCTCGTCGACTGACGCAATTACGTCATACAAATATCAGAATGAAAACAAATGCTCTAACTTTTTTCAGAGATTTTATACTTAAGCATTTTATCTCTGAATGTTGTTCGTTTAATGTTCAGGAATTTAGCGGCTTTAGATTGATTACCGCCTGCTTTTTGCAGCGCCCAAATTACTGCACTTGCTTCAAGCTCTTCAACGATTTTTTCTAAACAGATAGAATCGTACCCATTAAAGCTTAACGGCAGATGCTTTTCCTTTTTACACAATATATCCTCCGGTATCATTTCTTTTTTGATAAGATTAGAACCGGAAAAAGCTACAATCCGGTTAACGGCGTTTTCCAATTGTCTAACATTGCCGTGCCAATCCATCTCAGAAAGAACTTCGATTGAATCAGGAGAAAATTTAACTTCTTCTCTTCCAATCTTTTTTATGAAGTGATCGATTAAAAGCGGAATGTCTTCTTTGCGTTCTCTCAAGGCAGGCAAACGGATTGGAATTACTCTAATTCTATAGTATAAATCTTCTCTGAATTCATTCCTCTGTACTTTTTCCCATAAATCAATTTTGGAAGCGCAAATAATTCTTACATTAACTTTTATAGGAGTATTTCCGCCGACACGTTCAAATTCTTTTTCCTGCAGCACTCGCAGCAGCTTTACTTGAAACGACAAAGGAATATCGTCTACATCATCAAGAAAAAGAGTTCCTTCGTTGGCTGATTCAAAGCGTCCTTTTTTATCTTTGTATGCACCGGTAAATGCACCTTTTACATGTCCGAATAGTTCACTTTCAAGTATAGATTCGTTCAATACAGCACAGCTTAATTTAATGAAGGGCTTGTCCTTTCTGTTACTGTTGTAATGAATAGCATTTGCGACTACTTCTTTGCCTGTGCCGCTTTCTCCTTCAATTAGTACAGCCATATCGGTTTTTGAAATTGTATCAAGCTGGTCATAAAGTTCCTGCATAACTTTCGATTTACCGATTAAATTATGAAACGAATATCTCTCCTGTAATTTCCGTTTAAGATTTAAGTTCTCCTCTTCAAGTTTTTTATACATCGCCAATTTATTTACAAGGTGAACAAGATGATCGGAGGAGAAAGGCTTTGTGATATAATCGTAGGCTCCCATCTTCATTGCTTCAACTGCTGATTGAATTGTTCCATAGGCAGTAATCATAATAACCGAGGTACGTTGATTTAGCGATTTTACTTTTTGAAGCACATCAAAACCGTCCATTCCTGTCATTCGGATATCTGTAATTAAGATATCTGCACCGTATTGCTCGAAATAATTCATGGCGGCAATGGGCGATTCAAAAGATTCTGAATCGTAACCTGCTTTTTTAAGGGCATCGCACATTGTTATGCGCTTCGATTTTTCATCATCTATAACTATAACTTTCATAATCTTTAACGATTAAATTCCATTTTGTTCAAACTCTACTATTCCGTTTTCGGGCACATAATTAGTGTCCGCTGCAGGAAACACAATTTTAAATTCAGTGCCCCTCCCTTCTTTACTTTTCACTACTATTTTTCCTCTGTGCTGTGCGATTACGTTATAACTAAGATATAAACCCAAACCCGTCCCGTTGTTTTTCTTTTTTGTTGTAAAGAAAGGATCAAATATTTTATTCAGATATGACAAGGGGATGCCGCAGCCCGTGTCTATTATGCGAACTATGATATTATTATTTTGATCTGTTTCAGTAACAACTTGAAGCTCGCCTCCGTTTTCCATCGCATCGAAGGCATTAAGGATAATATTAACAAACACCTGTTCTAAATTGTGAGCGTCACCGTAAAAAAGTGGTAAATCTATTTGTAGAGATTTTTTCAGCGTTATCTTTTTGTCTTTCAATCTCAAATTAGTTAGTGACAATAAATTTTCGAGTAATTGATTTAAGTCTACCTCAAGCGCTTCCATGGAATGAGGGCGCGCATAGCCTAACAATTTTCGTACTAAAAGCTCAATTTTGTATAAACTTTCTAACGAAAGGTCTATATAACTATTTATCTGCCCCATATTCTGCGGTTCATCTTTTATTGCCTGCAAACAATTCTGAATTCCATCTAAAGGATTGTTGATTTGGTGTGCTACTCCCGCAACGAATTGACCTATTGCAGCCATCTTTTCGGATTGCATTAGCTGCTGCTGAACTATTTTCAACTGTTCATAAGCCGATTCAATTTCGGCGGTTCTTTCTAAAATTTTTTGTTCTAAATCTTCATTTACTTTTTGTATTTTTTCTTCAAGTTCTTTCTTTTCAGTCACATCCTGGCTTAATAATACAACACCTAAATATTCTCCCCGATCATTTTTAACAACGTTATAAGTATTATCAAAATACCTCCCTCCTGTTTTAATCATTTTATGCCGGGTCGAGTAAGAACCGTTTCTGAATCCGTTGATCACTTCATCAACTTTGCTATTCATTTTACCGCCATGGCATTCGAAAATAGAAGTGCCTATTCTCTCGACGCTTCTAATTTTTCTTATCTCTTCAGCAGCGGTGTTTATAAATGCAAGACGGTTTTCTTTATCGATAAAAATCACTCCCACATCAAGACTATCCATTATTTTTATCAATGAACCAAGATCGCAAATTTCAGTTTTCGGCATGCTTCACCCTTAATTAAAAATGTATAACTAAATAAGGATTCAACTTAAGTGCCATTAAATAGCAAGGAAGGATACATTGAAATTCGAAAGTACAGCGGTTGGATAGACTATTGAATTTCTCAGTACTAATGATAGAATTTTAATCACTCTCAGTTAAGAGAATGATTGCTTAATAACATTTAACCGTTATTAATAATTGTCAGAAGTTCATGCTATGTACTTCTCAATCTTATAAACTGCCGGAATAAATATGTGTTCTTTGAATAACCAGCTTAATCTTCCCACGGTTGCTCCAATAAGAATAATAATAACACCATACACAATAAGAACTGCGGTTAACACCGTATCCGAAATTTCAATACTGATTAAACTTTCGACAGTCGTTCTGTATAGATATTTAATATATGCCGCCGGAAGACTTCCGTGGAATATTAAGCTGTGGATATATGAATATAGAACAATCAAGCTCCCCGAAATTACTGCGGTAATATTTTTATAACTCCACACCGAAAAAATTAATTCTGCAATTACAGCTTCAATTATGATGGCAAATACCGCATTAGTTATAATAAAGCCGGAGGCTGCACCCCGCAGCAGCGCAGCAATTATTCCAACGAATATCAAAGAAGATTTATAAAGAATAAAGCTCTTAACGCTAACCAATATTAACACGGTAATAGATGAAATAATAATTCCCTTAAATATCAGTGAGAAATTGTACAGCATGCTGCCTAACAGAATTTCAAGGAATCCCCAGGTGATTCCGAAAACTAAAGTATAAATAATGTTTCTGTGTAATTCTTCTTGTTTTGAATTGCCCATTTAATTTCTCCATCAAAGTTTAGTGCGGTTCAGATTAAAAAACCGCACCCTTATTTCATTACCATATCCAAAAAGGTTTAGACGGAAGCTTTAATTCAACTGCCTGTTCCGTAAAGGCTTTTGTATCTTTGCTATCAAGGTCTTGGTAGTATTTAAATACAGAATCGGCATTATACTTATAACCAAGATAGTGCTCTTTGTCTTTGTATTTCTTCTCCCACATTTGCCATTGTTTTTCTGAGAGTAAGTTGTGATCATAGACAGTTTTAACATTTGCATAAATTAAATCCCAGTAATCCGGGTAAGCATTGTAAACATAAGGGAGAGTATTGGAGAGAACATTAATGCCCCACGGATTACCGGGAATATCGAATAGTGCATAAGGTGCAAACTTAATAGGATCTGTCGATTCAACCCATCGCTTCGCTTCACTATCACCTTTTTCTGCAGCCCATGTAAGCATTTCAACCATGCCCTTTTGAATATCCCAGATGCCGTGCCATTGCGTGTAATCGGCACCCATCATCATTGCGCCGTGGCGGAATCTTCTTCCTTCATGATGCCATGCATGGTACATAGCAATCTCCGGCACTTCATCCCATCCGGTTAACACTGGGTCTGAATAAAATTTTCCGTCTTTCTCTAAGCGTTTTATTGTTCCATTCTCCGTTAATTTTTTTGTCCATCTAACAAACATTCTGCGGATTTCGTTGTACTGAAGATTGGTAAAATCGGCTGTTAATAAGTACATCTCTGCAAATTCCGGCGAGTGGCAGCTTTTACAAATTGCTTCCATCCTGGAGCGTTTCATTTTCCAATCGCCAATCTTTTCTTCTAACCAAACTGTACGGAAACTCCAGGCGGATTGAGACTCCCATGCTAAACGCTCGCTTACATTATGCGTCATCGGCTGCGTTTCATTGCCGTCCATGTGGCATGTTGTGCAAACGGGTATATCAATAGGAATAGGAGTATTGTTTTTAGTCGCATAATTTAAGTCAAGCTTCTTCTCCTGGGCGCGAAAGATATTTCCGTGCTTTGATTCCAGATAAATTTCGATATGAGGATGATCGGAACCAACATGACACTCACCGCAAGTTTCAGGCTGGCGGGCAACAGCTTTACTAAATGTATGCTTAGGATGACATGCATCGCATTCACCTACACTTTGATCGGGCCATAAATTACCTATATGATGACATTGTTCGCATCCGTTTTTTGTAGCAATAGGTATTTCAAACACCGATCTATCGGTATTTTTTATTAACCAAAACTGATGTGCATGTTTGCTTGCACTAAACTCCTGAACCTGCTGTTCGTGACATTCTGCACAGTCTTTGGGTGTAGGATGCCTTGCTACAAGAAAGTCACTCTCAGGACAATAAAATGCATCGAAGTCTCCTTCCTTAGCAGTGTGGCAGTCAACGCACGAAATATTTTGCTGGGCATGAAGGCTTTGTTTCCAATGGTCTATCGCTTTTACGGCAATACCTTTTTGAGTATGACATGTTACGCAATTTTTATTTACGCCGCTAATCTCAATTACAGGTTTAGCATCGCGAGTTACTTTCATTTCAACAAAAGCTACGATGATCAGAATTATTACAAGTAAAATGCTAAAAATTCCAACCAGCAATTTCTGTGTTCGAAGTGAATTATTTTCAGCCATTAGCTTTCTCCGATAATATTTTTTATTGGACGATTATTTCAAATACTGTTAAAAAGAGAAAAAGAATGATAGTTAAGCTGCCGACCCAATAGTGAATTCTTCTTACCTGCCATTTTCTTCTAATGAAATCATCAAAGAAGGGCCAAAATGTCAGAACAATTATCAAAGCTGTGAAGAAGTAAATTCCTAATTTGAGCGGAACAAATTTGAGAACCGAAAACACTGCAAAAAAGTACCATTCGGGTTTTATATGTGGAGGAGTAACGTTCGGATTTGCCTGCTCACCCAAACCGGGAGGCATTATTACAGTCAGGGCACTTAAAACCGCCAAAAGAAATAGACCGATAATTAAGGTGTGATAGAAATGTTCCGGGTAAAACGAATATGTTTCTTCATCTTCTTTATCTTCAAGCTTAGCAACACCGTGCATCCTGACAAATATTATGTGCACAATAATTAAGATGAAAAGAATTGTCGGCAGAAATCCTATGTGCAAATTGAAGAAGCGCGTTAATGTATTGGCAGTAACATCTTCTCCTCCTCTTAACAGATAAAGGATTGGAGCACCTATCAAAGGAATTTCTTTTATCATGTTTGTACCGACAGTAGTAGCCCAATAAGAAAGCTGGTTATAGATCATCGAATAACCGGTAAAGCAAAGAGTAAGAGTAACAAGCAGCATTAACACACCGAGCACCCAATTTATTTCTCTCGGTTTTCTATATCCTCTTGTAAAAAAAACCCTTCCCATGTGCAGGAACATTGCTATAACCATTAAATTTGAACCCCACCGATGAATTCCCCTAATCCAAAATCCCATGCTTACTTCTTCAGTAATATATACTACACTTTCGTATGCCTTTGCGGGTGAAGGGATGTAATAAAAGGTGAGCAGAATGCCGGTAAACACCATTATCAGGAATAAAATTAACGGAGTGGCTCCTAAAGCATAGTACCAATACTTCATGTGTTTCGGTATCGGCTCTTTAATAAAAATCTTTTCCATCACGGTTGAAGTTTTTTGAGTGTCAATCGGGAACCTTTGCAGAAACCAGCTTTTAAATTTCCCGCTCATGATAAGCCTCCGCTCTTTTCTTCGATCCACATATAGATAAGATTTTTATCTATTTCCACTTTGAATTCATCTAATGGTCTTGGCGGCGGACCTTCAACAACTTCACCGTTTTCGTTGAAGATACCTTTATGACAAGGACAGTAGAACCGGCTGCGATAAGATTCCCAATTTATTATACAGCCAAGGTGTGTACATACCGATGAGAAAACTTTATATCCGTCCTTAGTATTGATTAGGTAGAGTATACTCTCGCCAAACGGGATTTCCTGAGCTTGTCCGGGCTGTAAATCGCCAACCTTTCCTATTAAGAGTTTTCGAAGCAGGGGCGGTTCAATTTTGGGAAAGATGAAGCTTAAGCTGTTTCTAAGCAAAAGAACGGCACCGGCGATTAATCCCCCGCTCATAACAAATTTGGTTATAAAGTTACGTCTTGTTAGTTCAGGAGAACTTTCTTTATCCATTTTGAATTTCCCCAGTTTTTTTGACAGCAATAATTTAGTATCAACGTAAAGTTCCAATTATGATGCCATCAAAAACATGTAAGAAATTTTTAATTGGATATTTATAAGCAAATAAATGGCAGGGGGCTTGTATAAATTTCGTCAGTTTACGGAATACCGTCACATAATTTTAGCGGCAGTAATCTCTATTTCTCAAATTCTGCGTAAAATGGAAAAGAGATTAGAAGGTAATAGACACCGTCATTCGTAGTCATTTAGTAGCCATTTAATTGCTTAAACAATGAATGAAAGCAAGGCGAATGACCATTAATGACTGTGATCATTTTGGTTCAGGCTTTTCTGGCTTGGGTAATTGAAGAGGGTTATTTAATAAAAGATGACACCCCTGTAAGAGATGTCATTTCTTTAATAAACTATTACCAGTTATCCGATCAAATAATTTAGATCTATTTGATGAAAATGAATCAACACTTTGTCTTGTTTAACATTAATTTAATACGTCCCCATTTTACTTTGTCTTTCCAATGCTTGCTTATCCCATTTGGGTACAATGTTAAATAAAATTTCTTTTTTTGTTTGATATAGTTCTTTCATATTTAGACCTATGAACGCTTGTGCTTTTTCTTTTGTGGAAATATCCGGCATCGGAATAGGCAGTTTTACTTCTAACTTTGTAAGTAACGTTGAAAGTTCGACTCTTGCCTGTTCTGCTTTTTGAATTGAAGTTCCTAACAATCTTGCAGATTCAAGCGGTGCATGAAAGCTGCCGCCATGACTTGCAGCCACGTAATCCCATCTCCACTGTGAGTGTCTAATCAATGCCAATATATTTTTCATCTGCGATTCAGTTGCACCGTTATCCCACGCTGCTTTAGCTTCAATGTGAGCTTTTACTAATGACTGCTCGGCAATATCGGCAAGCTGTCTTACTTTATCCTGTCTGTCATAAACATTTCTTGCTAAGGTTCCTTCGTTTTCCCGATGACAGGTTTGGCAGGAACCGGAAATGTTATTCAGCGGACTTTGCATTTTATGATTGGTAAACTTAACACCTCCTTCTGTTTTATACGGCATGTGGCAGTCGGCGCATGCAATACCCCGTTCGGCATGAATTCCGAATTGTGACATTTCCCAATCGGGATGCTGAGCTTTTAAAATCGGAGTTTTACTTAACGCATGAATAAAATCCACATGATTTATTCTGTCGTAATATTGTTCCATTTCTTCTGCCGTCAATCCGTCATCCCATGGAAAAGTGAGATAGTTATCTTCCTTGCCTTTGAAATAATATTCTACATGGCATTGTGCACAAACCAGAGATCGCATTTCCTGATGGGAAGCTTGAGAAATATCTTTACCCTGTCTTTTGAATGCTTCGATGAGAGCCGGTCTTGTTATTCTCAAATTCAATGTATTTGGGTCATGGCAGTCTTGACATCCAATATGATTAACTACTTCCGATCCAAGTTCGGACCAGCCGGCTTTATAAAAATTAGCAATCCCCATTTCATTCATAAGTCTAGGAACATCTGTGCTTTTGCACGTCCAGCAAGTAGCAGGCTGCGGCACATCGGTACGAAGAGTGTTTCTTACATCTTGAACTGCGTAATAATGCCCTCGTCCTTGATTATAATCTCTTGAAAAAGCATAGCCAGCCCAAAGTATTACAAGATTGGGATACTTCGCCAGCATATCAACCATAGCTCCCCCTCCGTACTTGCTGCGGAATGTGGTATCCTGCGTGCTTATATAGGTTTCATATTGACGCGGAAAATTTTCGCCCCATACTTCGTTTCTTGGCTCCCATTCATTAATGGATTTAGTCAATTGAAATACAAGGTTTGCTTCACTTCTCCTTTCTATAATTGATGCCCCGAATAAACCTACCAAAAAAACGATTACTAAGGTGCCAAAGAAAAGCACCCATCCCACCCAGGGTTTTTCGCTGATGATGTCTCTGATTTTTGTCATAATTACTCCGGTTTAGATTATCTATTATAGAATAAAAAAATTAAATGAGAATGAATTGTGGAATAACGCGTTGATTTTTTTTATCTATCCGCACGCGTAAAATCTTCTAACCATTTGGGCAGTATCGGGTTTAGCTGCGGAATACGAGCATCGGGAAAAGCAGATAAACTTCGCACAACACCATGCGGCGTTTCTCTATGACATTCCCAGCAGAATTTTCCTTCGCCCGCTTCTCTCATACTTACCGTAATAAAATTTATTGCCGATGTTCGATGAAGCTGGTTAGCATGGCATCGAATACAATTCTCTTGCACTGCGTTTGTTCCGGCATCTTTTATTTGAATTACTTGCGGTTCGAGCCTAAATGTGAACATAAAAGCATGTCTTAATCCATCACTTGCTTTAAATGTATAAGTCCTGATAAAATTATCCTGGGGAACATGGCAGTCGGCACATGTAGCAAATCTCGCATGACTGCTCCTCTGCCAGGATGTGTATTGCGTAGTCATCACATGACAATTTATACAAGCCTGAGGATCATTCGAAAGGTAAGCTGTTGCATTCGATATTCGAAGAATCAGTATACCAAGCCCTGCTAATACAGCCAAAGTAATGATTACAGGAATCTTCCACTGAGCCGGCGGAATCAATGATCTTATTATTAATTTCATTTGAATAAGTTAAATGTTTTGAGACATGGATTTAGCTTAGAGAGCAATAAATTTATTCAGTCACCTTACACAAAAAATGAACCGCACGATCAATTGATGATTTTGTATTGTAACAGAGTTATCCGAATTCGCTAATTCGATTTACATGAATTTATTTGAAATTACGAGCGTAGAGACGGGGCATGCCCCGTCTTTACAACCATATAACATGACACCTCTCATAGCCAGGAAACAGACTTAAACTAATTTTTTCTGAATTCTGCGTATCATGGGTTATTCACTATTTACTCTGCCTCAGTAAGAAGCTGCTTTAATTTTTTCAATTCAGCACCGGTAAGTGCTTCCTCAATCATCGGGAACAAAAGCCTTTCTTCTTTTCTGATATGCTTTGTAAGCAGATTACCTAATTTATCTAAGGTATCTTTGTGATTGCTGCCTTCGTTAAGAGATAAGACAAGATCTCTAATTAGATTATGCTCGTTGAATATTTCTTCGAAAAGAGAGTCAATTTCTTGATTTTTCGCTTGCACTGCCTGAAATAAAATTTTCTCTTCCGCACGGAAATGTTTTATTAAATCATTCTTATAAAAGTTGATTGTATATTCTACTTTCCCCTTCAAAGTATTCGGAAGTCCCCTATAACGAGGTGCATTCTTTTTAATTAACTGCGCTAACAGTAATCCCCTGTGATGCTCGTGCGACAATTTGTAAAGGCTTTCGTGTCTCTTCATATTTTGGATAAAACTTTAATTTGAATAATTCTGTCGAAGCCGGATTAAAAGTTAAAGCATCTGTTTTTCTAATTCAATTGATTTAGGAAATAAGATATTGTTTTCAAGGTAAATATGCTTATGAAGGTCTTCTTCAAATTCCTTTAACTCCTTATAGCAAATCCTATATGTATTGCAGGCATCTCCCGGCGGAGTGTAGTTGTTAGTTAATTCCCTTATCTCAAAGAATTCATCGCCTGCCGCCTGGTGTTCAAGCTCCATCATTTTGATTGGATTTTTTACACTGCCAAAATATGGGGCTTCGGCTGCAGTTTTTCGCTCTTTAAATTTTACAAGCTGCTTAATAAAGGGAAATAATATTTCTTCTTCTTTCATCATGTGCTGCTTTAATTCCTTATAGACGACTGAAAATTTTTTAGCGATCTCAATTGTTTCCGGGTGATTTTCACCGTGCACTCTTGCTATTTTATTTGTATGAGTCGAGATGACCGGAATCATTTGCTTAACATAATGATGATGGTTGTTTACGATATAATCCACCAGGAAATCCAACTCCCACTCAGAGCATTTATTGTCAGCACTGTGAGAGCCATTTTTCAGATTAGTCAATTCATCAGCAACCATTGCCGCATCTAAACCTTTTTCGCTGCATGCCTCATTTAACGGTTTGTTTCCTCTGCAGCAAAAATCAAGATGGTATTTTTCAAATACTGCCGCGGTTTTAAAATTTTCTTTAACTATATCCGATATAGCTTTATTCAGAAAATTTTCACCTAGCAAAGATGTATTTCCAATTTTATCCATAATGATACTCCTTTAAATTTATTTTAAATCGTTGAATTTCTTGAATGACGAAGATTTCAGCAGAAGAGATGTCAAATCTTCATTTCGATAAACAGTAAACCGTAATCGATTAATGCTCATGCTCGTGATGGTCTTCATCAGAAAAAATCATACTTATTTTTTCTACCGCGTGTATGAATTTAATGTATCTCTCAACATATTCTCTTCCATTTTCAATCAGGTTTGATTCAAAGCCGCTCGACTTTACTACATCATCGAAGTATTGCTGAAGCCTTTCTTTCACAGCATCGGAAAGATGATGGATTAAATGCGAAGCATCTTTTTCTTCGATGGCGTGGTCGGCAAGTTTAATCATCGGATCGACAGTGTCTTCATATTTCAATCCGTCATAAGATGCATTCTCGCCTTTACGATGCAGCCTTACAACAGTTTCGAAAAAATGTTTATCTGCAAGCTGTTTCGCCTGTTCATTCAGCTTTCGTACTTCCAAAGTGTTTTTAAAGGTGCTTATTATTTCAGGCTCATGTTCCTTCTTTACCCAAATTAAAACTTGATCAACGTTTTGTGTTTCAAGTGCTTTAATTGCAGCTTTAACAACTGGACCGTTGATACCGTCGCAATGAGCATCAACAGGACTAAATAATGCACTAAAAACAAGCATCACGAGAATTACCATTGTCTGTGCGAAAAAATTATTTAACTTCTTCATCTTTTTCCTTCCTTTATATATTTAATAAATCCGGCTTTCATCTTCATAATTTCTTCTTGAGCCGTTATGAATATTAATTTCGAAAATTTTGACCGCTTGAATTCTTATAAATTTAATTGTTACTTCGCTACTGAATATCTAAAGTGAAAATTCGATTCAATTATAAATCTGCTCACATCTTCTTTAATCTTTGTTCACTTCTCCTTTCGTTTCCGCCCGATTGTAAAATCCGTCCTTTTGGTTTTCAGTCCGGTTATTTTTTTGAATAGACTGCTCATTAAATTTTTTAACAGATTGTGTACCTGTGGGATGTCCGTAACTGTTCATCAATTTGTAATGATGAAGATACTCCTCTCCCGAAATGTTGTTCTGCCAATTATCACTAAGCATTCCGGCGGCAGTTATTGCCATAAAGATTCCAACGACACCAACGGCAATCGCCTTCTTGTTTAATTTCTTTTTAGGAACGAGCGTTTGCATATAAAGTGTATCTGCCACAGGACAAGCATCAATACAATTTAAACATGAGGTACATTCGTCGGAGATAACAGTTTTTACTTTATCTACTTTGATTGCTGAAGGACAAGCTTTATAACATAAACCGCAATCAATACAGTTAGCCTGATTTCTTTTAATTTTATTCGGGCTCAGAATCGAAAAAATTCCGAGCAGCGCTCCATAAGGGCATAAGAAACGGCACCAAAAATTTCTTATAAAAATTGATAAGACAAAAAGAGCAGCGATAACAATTAACGAGAAACGTGATATGTCCGCAAAAAAGTAATACATCTTTATATCGGCAACTGAATTGTACGGACTGTCTAGAAACGCTCTAATTGCCATATCGGTCATAAGAAAAAAAACTGCATAAAATAAAAACCCTAACATTAAATACTTTAAGCTTCGCAGTGGATAGTCAAGAAATTTTGGTAACACAAGCTTTCGCTTAAAAATTTTCTCTCCAAAATCACCGATCAGCTCCGATAAAAATCCTACCGGACATAACCAACTGCAAAACGATTTGCCGAAAACCAAAGACATCATTACTATAGAAAAAAATATAAACATTCCCGCCGGATGAGCCGGATGTATTTCGCCTGTAGTTAAGAACAAATAAAAACTCATCATTGAACTAATCGGTAAGAAGCCGTCAACACCGGGGGGTCTTTCATAAAAAGATGCGATACCTCCGCTTTCTAAATATTGCACGAATAGATAGAACTCTACTCCAATCCAAATACATAACAAAGCAAATACGGTTTGAATAATTAACCTATATTTTTGAATCGGTCTCTCAGTGTTTTTAATTATTTTTTTATTTAAACTCATAATCGGATATATTTATCTGATTTATATATAAAAAAATTTACAAAGCATTAATTTTTAATAATGCTTTTTCCTTAAGATCAGCCAGATTTTGTGATGTTAACATTTCATAAGCTTTCGTTCTTAATTCGCCCCACTTGTCGTGAACCGGGCATGGATGTTCGGGTGAACATTCAGGAAAGCCAAGTACGCAATTATTAAATATGCTCAATCCGTCAATTGCTGCAACAATATCGATTAAATAAATTTTATTCGGATCTTTAGCTAATGCAAAGCCACCTGACTTCCCTTTTTTTGAATAGACCATTCCGCTTTCGGTGAGACTTTGCAGAATCTTTGAGACAAACTCCTTTGGTATATTTAGCTTTTTTGCAATTGCTTCCGCGGACACCACTTCACCATGGTTCTCAGCAGCTAAATACAGCATTGCTTGCAAGCCGTACTCACATTTTTTTGAAAATATGACTGTCATAATCAGATTATTTTATCTGATTATAAAATACCACTTATTTTTCAAAAAATCAAGAAAATTTTTCTATAATTTACTGCAAAATTTTTAAGCCTGATTTCCTCTTAATTCCTACTGGAGTAAAATGTCTTATTTATTTAGCAGCAAAGATTTGTATTTTGACTGTTAGAAAATTATTTTTTTCTGACTCAGCATCTGAAAGGAAAAAGATGAAAAAGCTAATCCTTATTCTGTATATTGTATCATTTCAGTTATGCGCTCAAAATGTGAATGTTTCAGATTATAACGTGCCAATAAGCCAGGCAAAAACATTAAGATTTGACGGTTCATGGAATTGGTCGCAGACCGGGGACAGTGTTAAATTCAATATTGCAAACGGTACAATAACTTTTCGAAATTTTTACTCCTCTCTTCCGATGGCTTGGTTTATCAATATAGATGCATCGGGCGGGAAGAACTTTAATAAATACACACACGACATAATTTTAGATGCAAGCTTCAGAAAATATATTTGGGATGAACGTGATTGGTTTGCACTTGCGCGCATCAACGCAGAGCATGCAAATTTTTATAAACAAATTGCTTCCGACTTGACGGTTGGTTTTGGGTTCGGACGTTATATAAATGCTACTGCACTTGCCAAAGCGGTGAGAATAGAAAGTCATCTGTTGCGCGATGAAGTAATAAAAGATTATCTCCCGAAAGATGTGATGATTACTATTGCAAACATCATAGAACGAGAAAGCGAATATAAAGATATTTACGGTGATACTTACGAAACTTTTTGGTTCGATGATATTGAAGAAGAGATAGCTAAATCCGGTTTGCTTGAAGGTGACCATGTAGGATCGATAGGAATTCTACGGATGCGGCAAGTACTGTTTGCTATAAATGAAAGAGTGAATCAAAGATATTACGGTTGGGATCTTTCGACCGGAATTTTATTTCCTTTGACTACACTCGATAAATCGCCTGCCGGCAATCCAAATCTTAACCTATTAGGTAGATTTTCATTCCCGATTAGCTGGCAAACTCAAATTAATACCATCGCCGAAGCGTTTACTCCATTAGATACAGCTTTCTTTAAAAAATACACAGTTAGAGCGGGATTAGATTTCATATATGAATTGAGTAATAGAATCAATCTCGTTTCCGGTTATAGGTTAGGTGTTACCAAACCTACCTCACAAAATGAGATTATACATCATAACTTGAACGCGTCGTTCTGGTATTACATCGAAAATAACGTTTATTTAACAGTAAGTGCCGGATTCATTAAGCAAGGAAACGATCCAAGAGTGTTGACGACAAGAGTAGGATTGCAGTATAATCTTTTCTGAGAGCTTTATTTCGAAGTGAAATAAATTTTAAAGGAAAAAGTCCAATTGCTTTTTGGAAGCACTTTGCCTTTCAAACTTTCGTTCGTAATATAATCGTCCCATCTCTGCGCCTATTATGAATACAACCGCTGTATAATAAATCCAAAATGCTACTACTACGATTAATGCATAAGTACCGTAAATTCTCCCTAAAGTACCGAAATTGTAAATATAGTACCCAAATGCCTGTTTTGCCGCTTCCCAAAGTATGGCAGCCCACATTGCGCTGAATAGGATAGTTTTACCGCCGATCTTTTTTACCGGAATGGTAAAATATAACAACGTGAATATGATGAATATGAGGGTAATTGAAATTAGTGAAAAAAAGAAATGTTGAAATACGCCTGCTTGAAAAAACTCCAATGCTTCGAATTGATTCCCCAACTGACGAAGCAGATCAAGTATAGGCATTAAAAACGTTGTTAAGAAAAAGATAACAACAACAATTAAAACAAAAGCAAAATCTTTCAGCTTGCTTAGTATAACATTCGATTCTATCTCAACGCTGTAAACCTTGCTTAAAATAGTTCTCATACTGCTGAATAAACCGCTTGCCGCAAACAATAGACCAAAACCGCCGAGGATACCGGCAATATTTTTGTACTGGACCACCTCGTTAACACGTGTAAAAATAATTTTCTTTACATACTCGGCATATTTATAATATGGTATCATAGTATCGATTAAGGTATTTAGCTGTAACTGCATGGATTCAGAATCGAGTATGTTACCAAGTACGGAGAAGATTATCAGCATAAACGGAACTATGCATACAAAAAGTGAAAATGCTAAACCGCCCGCAAGAAGGAAAACATGATGCTCGTCTATCCGATTGTATAAGCCTCCAATATAATGCTTAAATGCAGTGACGATTTTTGAGAGGATTGGGGAGATTTTTAGGATGTACCGCAGCTTTCTGTAAAAAACAAATATTTTGCTATCCTTAATTTTATTCTTCAGTTTCTTAAACATTCATAATTCTGGAAATTGTATTGAAATATATGTCACCGAGCGTATCAACATGTAGACTGATATCATCATTTAGTTTTAAAATATTCCCGCCTGTTTTTCCGATTAATGTAAAGGGTTGTTTCTTTGTTTTAAGAAGTTTTTCAAATTCTTCTCTGTTATTCGGATTGATAGATACGATTACCCTTGATTGACTTTCTGAAAAATAAGTAAAATCATTCCTTGTTTTAACTGAGATATTAACTTCAGCACCAATAAATTGTTCTTCGTTCATTACACAGCATTCACTTAATGCACAAACAATACCGCCTTCCGAGATATCGTGTGCCGAGTTAATCAAACCTTTTCCGATTGATTCAAGAAGTGAATCGTGCAGAAGTTTTTCTTTCTTTAAATTAATTTTAGGTGAGTCTCCTGCAACTTTTTTATGAATAATTTTGAGATATTCGCTTCCGCCCATTTCCTCAAAATTTTCTCCTAAAATATAAATTAAATTGCCGTTGTTTTTGAAGAACGAAGTGGTAATGTGTTTGAGGTCTTCAATAAGCCCAACCATCCCTATAGTTGGAGTCGGATAAACTGCTGTGTTCGGAGATTCATTATAAAAACTTACATTGCCTCCGGTGACGGGTGTATCGAAAAACCTGCATGCTTCCCCCATTCCTTCAATGGCTTCTTTAAACTGCCAATAAATTTCCGGTTTATACGGATTACCAAAATTCAAACAGTTAGTTATTGCAAGCGGTATACCTCCCGAGCAAACAATATTTCGTGCAGATTCGGCAACGGCAATTTTTGCTCCTTCCTTTGGGTTTAGATAAACGTAACGCGAGTTGCAATCGGTTTTAACGGCTAATGCTTTATTGGTGTCTTTAATATAAATTACTGCTGAATCGCATCCCGGACCAACTACAGTATTTGTTCGCACCATTGAATCATACTGTTCATATACCCATTTTTTCGACACAATGTTAGGAGATGAAAAAACTTTTAGAAATGCTTCTTGAATGTTACCAGGTTCCGGAAGTTCGGCAAAATTGAACTTTCTAAATTTATCCATGTAGTTTGGTCTTTTGAATTCTCGATAGTATACGGGAGCCCCTCCACCCAATACTAATTCGAATGCCGGGATCTTTGCCTTTAACTCATCCTCATAACTTATATGAAGAATTCCGTCATCGGTTACTTCACCGATTATTTCGCAGTTCAAATCCCACTTTTCAAATATTTTTTTTACCTGATCTTCAAATCCTTTTTTAACAACACAAAGCATTCTTTCCTGGCTTTCCGAGAGCATTATCTCATAAGCCGTCATTCCTTTTTCGCGCAGAGGTACTTTATCAAGATTTATTTTCATTCCGGATTTTCCTTTTGCGCACATTTCACTTGTTGAACAGGAGATGCCAGCAGCACCCATATCCTGAATACCTATCAGCCAGTCGTTTCTGATTATTTCGAGAGAAGCTTCAAGCAGCAGCTTTTCAGTGAAAGGATCACCTACTTGAACAGATGGTCTTTTGGATTCCGATTTTTCAGATATTTCTTCGGAAGCAAAGGTAGCCCCGTGAATGCCGTCGCGCCCGGTAGATGAACCGACAATCATCACCGGATTGCCCTTTCCTTTTGCTGTTGCGCTTATGAATCGATCTTTTTTAACCAAACCGACTGCCATTGCATTCACTAAAGGGTTATCCTGATATGATTCATCAAAATAAACTTCACCGGCAACTGTAGGAACACCAAAACTATTACCATAGTCACCAATTCCTCTTACAACTCCGTCAAATAAATATCGGGTTCGCGGGTCTTCCAAAGATCCGAAACGAAGTGAATTTAATGACGCGATAGGTCTTGCACCCATCGTAAAAATATCACGCATAATTCCGCCAACACCGGTTGCCGCACCCTGGTATGGCTCTACCGCCGACGGATGATTATGACTTTCGATTTTGAAGGCAACAGCTAGGTCATCTCCGATATCGACTAATCCGGCATTTTCTTCTCCTGCGCCCACTAATAACCGGCTGCCTGTTCGGGGTAAGGTTTTTAGCAGGGCAATAGAATTCTTATAGCTGCAATGCTCGCTCCACATTACACTGAAAATGCCGAGTTCAGTAAACGTAGGTGTTCTTCCTAAGATTTTTTTGATTCGTCCGTACTCTTCTTCGTTTAAGCCATGCTCGATAGCTGATTGCAAATTGACTGTGGGTTCATGTTTAGTCAAAATTTGTTTAGTCACTCCCTTTTAAATTCTAAGAATAAATTCTTTAAACTGTTAAAAAAATTAAATAATGCTCCAATGCTATTTATACTGATTATTTTGCAAATCGAATGCAGTAGGTTATAAATTCATTCCTTCTTTTCGTAACAAATCTGTGATGATTATCTTAACTTTAATTGCCGCCCGGATAGTTCTCAAAGCTTCACTCTTACTAATTTTAATATATGCATAGGGATATCTAGCAGCCACCGCATATTTACTTAGCTCTTTTGCCATTTTAAGTTCATTGTTAAGATCTATAATGGGAGAGCAAAGCTCGATAAGAGTAGAAATATTATGAGTATGCGGAAAGTCTATCGAGTGAAAAACAAGAAATGCTTTAAGATATTTTTCTGCACATTGCTGCGAATGAAAAGTTATAATTCTATAAGGTATATTGCTTGTAAGAGAGGATGCAACCTCAGCCATCCTAAGATCTTCTTCGGCATATTCCACCCATCTTAAGACCTTCTTTTCAACATTTTTTTTATCACTTTGCATACAAGATTTTTCCTTCTTTAAATGCGTATCGTGCTATGGTGCCCGGTATATTTTTATCTGAATCAAATTCTTCCTCACTTAATACTATTATATCTCTTGCTAATTTTAATCCTTCAAGCGATGCGTCAATCTTATCGATTAATTTCAGCCTGTTCTTGATATTTGGAGTTATAATAAGTAAATCTACATCGCTTCTTATATTTGCGGTTCCTCTTGCCTGTGAGCCAAAAAGAATGATCTTCTCAATATCAAATTTTGATGTGAGCCTGTTTGTTATTTCAGAAATTAGTTTGCGGGATAACATATTCTAATCCTGCTTTTAAAATTTAAAATGGGTGGTTAAATATACCATTTTAGCTTGACGTACAGAAAAATTATAAAACATCCGATAGTGTTTTAATTAAAACATGTTTAAAAAATCTTCCGGGTGTAATTTCGCCTTCAACTAACTCACAATTTAATTTTGACCGTTTCTGAAAATTATTTTCTTTTCGCTACCCGGAAAGAGATGACATCTTTCGTAACGGAATAGCGAACAAAAGATGTCATCTCTAAGGACTGCGTAGGTTGAGATAACAGCTAAATACTCATTATCAATTTACCACTTCTCTCTAATAGCTCTCCTCAAATTCCACATTGCCTTCTATGTCGAATTGTTTATGATAAACGAGTTTGTTCTTCTCATATTTTTGGATAGCTCTTATTTTACCATTTGTGAAGAAGGAAGTTGTCTCGCCCTCTAAGACGCCGTTTTTATAATTGGCAATCATTTTCATTGCCCCGTCGATGTAATAAGCTTTCAACTGCCCTTCCATTTTACCGTTAACAAAATTAACTTCCGAGACGAGTGTCCCATCTTCTGCATAAACACGATGCCATCCTTCCCGAACACCGTTTACGTATTCTGTCCGGGAACTAATTGTGCCGTTTTTATAATAGGTTTCTTTGACTTCAACTTCCGGATTCTGTTTTTCCTGCTGGCAGCCAACTAATATTGGAAACAATAAAATTAGAGTAAATAGAAAGAATATGTTTTTCATTTGCTCCTCTTAATGAAATTAGAATGAAGGTTTATTTTGGGAGTAAATTTATAATTGAATGCTAAAAAATGGAAGTCAAAAATAACGGGAAAACTTTATTCAAAGTTCAAATATTCATCCCAAATTTTATACAGCTTGTATGTTGCATTAATGTCCTCGCCGCAGTACACGGCAATATCTTTAATTCTTCCTGCATCATATAGTGTTTTTACTTCCATACCCGAGATCCCTTTTGATTTTGGAGACTCAACTCCGAATGCGTGGCAGTAAAAATCCAAATTAAATTTTCTTGTTAACCCAAAAAAAGTAAACTGTTCAAGCAGATCGACGTGGAATTTATTGTCATACTTTTTGGTAATTAAATTACGCGACGGCTTTATTCCTTTAACAGCGGAACGAAGCATTAAAAACGGTGCGTCAAAATTTTTCCCGTTAAAAGTAATTATCTGATCAGTAACTTCCATTATCCGCCAGAAGGATTTTATTATTTCGTCTTCCGTCAAACCTTTATACTGAATATTTTTCTCCTCAACCAACCACTCTTCCGGCTCTTCACTCTCAAAATAAACATAAGCTTTTTCTTTGAATACATCATACATTCCTATTGCAATTACTTTTGCCGTGAAGGGATAGAGACTCAAATACCTTAAAGCTTCATCAATCTTTTGGTTTTTTGATTCCTCATCTCTTTCCTTTTCGGCATAGCGAAGCAAATATTCCTGCTGGCTTTCGGATAGCGATTCAAAAGGAAACGCGCTTGTTTCTATATCGAAAACAATTTTTCGCATAGAGCACCTTCTTTATTTTAAGATGATTAAATATAAATAAATATTGTTATCGAATGATACTGGAACAGAAGAAATTTTTTAATTCAACCCAGATTATGCAATTATAAAGATAAATTGTATTCAATTAACCCCTTTGGTAAGAAAGATTTGTTTTAGATATCTTTAAACAGTTTTGAGAATTTTTACTTTCGATTCAAATTCCAAAACTTTTTTATAAAATTCTTCCTGCAGTGGAATAGATTTTTTTAAGGCTGGATCAACATGGACAAGAACACCCATTCCTTCGGCTATAATAACACCGCTATCTAAATTTTCGATGATATGTTCGAATCCAAAGCTTGAATTTTTAATGAAAGAAATTCTTGTATACACTCGTAGTCTATCTTCGAATACCGCAGCTTTGAGGTAATTAATTTCATTTCTGACCATATAAAATGCAGTGCCGTTAAGCCCTATTCCCTTTTTAGGAAGAATGCCAAGATCTTTTGCACATTGAATTCTAGCCCGCTCAAAATAATTGAAATAAACTGCATTGTTTACAATATGAAGCATATCAACTTCATCAAAGGTTACTATAACATCATAAAAATGTTTAAAGTCTGATTTGTTTTTTGTGGGTTTCAATAAGCAGCCGCGATAAATTTTTGGTTAACTTCCTTTAACACTGCGAACGATTTTTTCAATTTTATCCCATTGTTCTTGGGGAACCGCTTGTAGTATATTAAACTGACCAGCACCATTAAGCCATTCACCACCATCAATTGTAACTACTTCGCCATTAATAAAAGAAGAAAAGTCAGATACAAGATAAGCAGCAAGATTTGCAAGTTCTTGATGTTCACCAACACGTTGAAGCGGAACCTTTCTTTTTAAATTGAATTTATTTTGAAGATCACCTGGCAGCAGCCTTTCCCATGCTCCTTTTGTGGGAAAAAGTCCCGGTGCAATTGTATTGAAGCGAATACCATACTTTGCCCATTCAACAGCGAGCGAACGAGTAATTGCGAGAACACCAGCTTTAGCCGCAGCAGATGGAACAACGAAAGCTGATCCAGTCCACGCATAAGTAGTTACGATATTAAGCACAGTTGCCTTTTGTTTATTTTTGATCCAATGTTTACCGAAAGCAAGTATGCAATTGTAAGTCCCTTTTAACACAATATTGATGATTATATCAAAGGCTTTATTTGATAACCGCTCGGTTGGACTTATAAAATTTCCAGCAGCGTTATTAACCAATACATCTATTTTACCAAATCTCTCCATTGATGCTTTTAATAGTTCTTCTACTTGTTTATAATCGGACACATCGCATGCGGCGGGAAAAACTTCGTTTTTAGTTGCCGCGGAAATCTCTTCTGCAGTTTTTTGAAGCACATCTAATTTGCGGCTGGCAATTATTAGTTTGGCTCCAAGCTCTGAAAAATATTTTCCCATTGCTTTACCAAGTCCGGTTCCGCCACCGGTAATTAAAATTACTTTATCTGTAAGAGAACCTTCTTTAAGCATTGACGAATTGTAGTTTTGTTCTAACATAGATTTTCTCTGGTCTTAAATCTTTTTGATAACCCTCCACGAGGTTCTTATGTCCTTTTTTCTTTTTCCTATTATAGTAATTGAACACCTACCGCGTTCTTTATTATGAATGACGCTATTGTTTTTCAAACCTCGTGGAGGTTGTATTGTTGTACAAAATTATCAACACAAAATGGCAGAATCCTTGCAGCGGATTTATAAAATCTAAAACAACTTAAAAACAATATCCATTCGCTTCAATCATTCTGTTTGCGATGTTTCTTCTCAGCTTGGTAGCATTGACCAAATCGAACTTTGTGAATCGTTTTAAGCCAAGTGTTAAAAGTTTCAACTCATCACCTTCAGCAAAGGCAGCAATGGCGTGTTTGCCGTAAAGATTAATTCTTTCAAGCGAATCGCTTACATATACTTGCGTCATATCGATATAAGGTTGACGTTCAGCGTCACTTTTCATAGCGGCTAATTTTTGTGTCCTTAGAATTGCCGATTCGGAAGTATACACTTCTATCAGCATATCGGTTAAGTTCATAATTATTTCCTGTTCATCAGCTAATTTTTGCATAAACTTTTGAACAGCCATACCTGCAGTCATCAGAATTGCTTTCTTTGCGTTTTGGATAGCTTGCATCTCTTTAGCAAGTATTCCGCTTGGTTTTTCACCTAAACTAGGAACACTCATCAGCTCTTTTTGAATTGCCATTGCCGGACCTAACAAATTGATTCGATTCTTCATTGATCTCTTGATAAGCATATCAACGGTAAGTAAACGATTTATCTCATTGGTGCCTTCAAAAATTCTATTGATTCTTGAATCGCGATAACCGCGAGCAGCGGGATATTCTTCCGAATAACCGTAGCCGCCGTAAATCTGTACAGTTTCATCCACAATATAATCCAAAACTTCTGAGCCAAAAACTTTTAACATAGCAGCTTCAATTGCATACTCTTCTGCTGCGCCAATCATAGCTTCACTATAGCTTTTGCCGCTTGCAAGCAATTCGTGTTCTTTATCATTAATCAAACCGCTGGTTCTCATAGTTGCAGATTCAGCGACAAATATTTTTATAGCCTGCTCTGCTAATTTAAATTTGATAGCTCCAAAGCTGGCAATTGTTTTGCCAAATTGTTTTCGCTCATTTGCATATTGAGTTGAGATTGAAGCAAATCTTTTTGCGCCGCCGGTTGTCATTGCGCATAATTTAAAGCGACCAACATTCAAAACGTTGAAAGCAATGTAATGACCTTTGCCAATTTCACCAAGAACATTTTCAACCGGAACTTTAAGATTATCTAAAAACAAAGCACGCGTTGATGAACCTTTAATTCCCATCTTGTTTTCTTCTTCACCACGAGTAAAGCCCGGTGAGTTTGTATCAATAATGAAGCAAGTAAATTTATTACCGTCTACTTGAGCAAAAGTAATAAGAATATCTGCGAAGCCGCCGTTTGTAATCCACATTTTTTGTCCATTAAGAACATAATACTTTCCATCATCAGAAAGTTTAGCAGTGGTTTTGGCAGAGAGTGCGTCTGATCCGGAAGTCGGTTCGGTTAAACAATAAGCTGATTTTAACTCGCCCGTTGCAAGTTTAGGGAGATATTTTGCTTTTTGTTCGGCAGTACCGTAGTAAAGAATTGGAAGTGTGCCGATTCCTGTATGGGCTGCAAATGAAACTCCAAAGGAATAGCTAGTTCCTAATTCCATGGCAAGAAAAGTGTTAGTGTTAAAATCCCCCCCAAGACCGCCATACTCTTCGGGAATTGAGGTTCCCAATAGACCAAGTTCTCCTGCCTTCTCTAAAAGAGAAGTTGTTAATCCAGGCTCTTGTTTATCAATTGCATCAAGCTTTGGCAAGATTTCGTTTTTAACAAAATCGCCGGCTGTTTCGACCATCATTTTTTGTTCTTCATTAATTTCTTCCGGAATAAAGACACTTTGCGCATCAGATTCTTTTATTAAGAACTCACCGCCTAATAAAACTTTTTTTGTTGTTTCTTCTGACATTTTGAGGTCCTCACTTATAAGTTAATTAATTTTATTGTTCCTCAACGAGGATAGTTGTTATCTCAAATAATGTATTTATGAACATATTCAATTCAACAGTTCAAAGATTCCTGCAACACCTTGCCCGCCGCCAACACAAGCAGTAACCATTCCGTATTTTTTATTTCTTCTGCGCAGTTCATAAAGAATTTGAACTGTTAGTTTAGCACCGGTACAACCAAGCGGATGACCTATAGCGATTGCGCCACCGTTTACATTTAATATGTCCTGATTTAATCCTAACGAACGAATTACAGCTAATGATTGGACGGCAAAGGCTTCATTCAATTCAATTAAGTCAATATCATCAAGTTTTAATTCTGCTTTTTTTAAAGCTTTTGGCACTGCGGCAACCGGTCCAATGCCCATTATACGCGGATCAACACCGGCAACAGCATAGGATATTAGTTTTGCAATTGGTTTTAGATTTAATTCTTTAACCATCTCCTCCGACATTACTAAAACGAATGCAGCTCCATCGGATGTTTGTGATGAGTTGCCGGCAGTTACGGTACCTTTTTCTGCAAATACCGGTTTTAATTTTGCTAATGCTTCTAATGTAGTATCGGCGCGCGGACCTTCATCTGTTTCAACTAAATATTTTTTTGTTTTGCGTTTGTTATCTTCCATATAAACTTGTTCAATTTCAATCGGAACAATTTGATCTTTGAAGTAACCATTATTAATTGCATTAAGTGCCTTCCGATGAGAATTGTACGAAAATAAATCCTGGTCTTCGCGCGAGATTTTATATTCTTTCCCAAGTTCTTCTGCAGTTAATCCCATTCCCAAATAATAATTAGGATTATTTTTTGCAATCATATAATTTGGCGCAAGTTTCCAACCTGTCATCGGTACAAGTGACATAGATTCAACACCACCTGCAATAATACAATCCATCATACCGGATTGAATTCGAGTGACTGCGGTAGCGATTGTTTCAAGTCCGGAACCACAAAATCTGTTCACCGTTGAACCAGGCACTTCTATAGGAAGTGATAAAAGTGAAATCATTCTCCCAACCTGCAATCCCTGTTCGGCTTCAGGAAAGGCATTTCCAACAATTACGTCATCAATTCTATGTGGAGCAAGTTGCGGAACAGATTTCATCAGATGTTTAATAACATCCGCGCCAAGGTCGTCCGGGCGATAAAATCTAAACCCGCCTTTTTTTGCTTTACCGACGGCGGAACGAAATCCGGCGACTATAAATGCTTCTCTCATAATTTTTCTTCTTATTTAATTTTAAAATTCGTTGTTAATTAATTTCTTAACGGCTTACCTGTTGTTAAGATACTTTGAATTCTTTCTAATGTTTTCTTTTCACCGATTAAGCTTAAAAATTCTTCACGCTCTAAATCCAATAAATATTGTTCTGATACAAGCGAAGTTTCTGAAAGATCACCACCACACATAATGTATGCAAGCTTTTCAACAATTTTTTTATCGTGATCAGTTATATAATTTCCTAAATGAAAGGAATGAATGCCGAGTATCAAAGTTGCAAGCGCAGTACGACCAAGTACTTTAATACCTGTTCTTGGAACAGGCTTGGTATAACCTCTATCTGCTAAAATGATTGCATATTTTTTAGCATCAGCAATAACACGATTGGGGTTAGTAGAGTAAGTATCAAGTCCTTTTCTGAAAATTCCCATATCGAAAGCTTCTTCTGCAGAAGTTGATACTTTTGCTGTTGCAATGTTCATGAATCTTTTTTGCAACTCAGGAAGCTCTAAACCACCTTCAATGTATGAATCCGAAGCACGGAGAGTCATTTCTTTCGTACCACCGCCTGCCGGAATAATTCCTACACCAACTTCCACTAAACCGATGTAAGTTTCGGCAGATGCATTAATTTTATCTGCGTGCAAACAAACCTCGCAGCCGCCGCCAAGCACTAAGGAGTGCGGTGCCACTACAACCGGAATATTGGAATAACGAACTCTCATCATGGTATTTTGGAATTGTCTAACGATCATATCTAATTCATCGTATTCTTGTTCAGTTGCAAGCATAAACATCATGGCTAAGTTTGCCCCGGCAGAAAAATGTTGCCCGTTATTTCCAATTACTAATCCTTTAAAGTCTTTTTCAGCTATTTCAATAGATTTGTTTATTCCCTCTAAAATTTCTGAGCCAATTGAATTCATTTTTGTTTGGAATTCCAGATTAACAATTCCATCACCAATATCGTGAAGAGTTGCACCTGAATTTTTCCAAACCGGTTGGTTCGCTCTGAAATTATCAAGAATGATGAATTCACCTTTTCCTGGTATTTCTTTGTACGAATTTGAACTAATATCATAAAAACTTTTCTTTCCATTTTCAGATTTATAGAAAGAAGTAAAACCGCGTTCTAACATTCTCAAAACCCAGTCAGCGGGTTTCATATTAGCGGCGTTCATTTGTTCTACCGTCTCTTTAACTCCCAACACATCCCAAATCTCAAATGGTCCTAATTCCCAGCCAAAACCTGCACGCATTGCATCATCAATTTTATATAGCTCATTGGAAATTTCGGGGATTCGTCTTGAGGAATATTGGAAGATGTAAAAATTAAGAGATGTTAGAAACTCAGCAGCTTTATCTTTACCGCTATTTAAAACTTTTAATCTCTCTTTAAGGTTATCAATTGGTTTAGCGGCTGTTACTGAAGCAAAATTTGATTTGGAACTTGGTTTATACTCGAAGGCAGAAAGATCAAGTTCAAGAATTACTTTTTCACCTCTCTCATCTTTTGATTTTTTGTAAAAGCCTTGTCCGGTTTTATCACCAAGCCAATTATTTTCAACAAGTTTATTCACATAATCAGGAATCTTAAATAATTCCCTCGCTTCATCATTTGGGCAGTCTTTATAAACATTATTTGCAACTTTAACTAAAGTATCAATACCAACAACATCGGCGGTTCTAAAAGTTGCCGACTTAGGTTTACCAGTTAATGGTCCTGTTAAGGTGTCAATTTCTTTTATGCTTAATCCCAATTCATCTTTTAATTTGAACACAGCCATGATGCTAAAGACACCGATACGATTTGCAATAAAAGCGGGCGTATCTTTGCAGAGCACTGTTGTTTTGCCAGGATATAAATCACCGTACCACATCAGGAAATCAATAACATCCCGACTTGTTTTAGGTGTAGGAATAATTTCTAATAATTGGAGATAACGCGGCGGGTTAAAAAAGTGTGCGCCGCAAAAATGTTTTTGAAAATCTTCACTTCGTCCTTCATTCATTAAGTGAATTGGAATTCCTGAGGTGTTGGTTGTAATCAGTGTTCCATTCTTGCGAAACTTTTCAACATTATCAAAAACCTTCTTCTTGATTTCAAGATTTTCAACTACGGCTTCAATGATCCAATCAACATGGGGAAGCCAATTCATATTGTCTTCAAAATTTCCGGTTGTAATTCTTGCAGCAAAATCGGTTTTATAAATTGGTGAGGGTTTTGCCTTAAGTACATTTTGCAGATTATCATTTGCAATTCTGTTGCGAACGGAAGCATCTTGCAAAGTAAGACCTTTTTTCTTTTCGGAATCATTTAATTCCTTTGGTACTATATCCAGTAAATAAACTTTGCATCCTATATTTGCAAAGTGGGCAGCAATGCGCGAACCCATTACGCCGGAGCCCAGTACCGCCACTTCATTGATTTTTCTTTTCATAATGTTTTTCATTTAGTTAGTGTATTATGGTTCTGAATAAATCTTTTTAATAAGATTTTCATAATTCTTCATTATTACTTTTCTTTTAAGTTTCAGAGTAGGCGTCAGTTCACCGGAGTCAACTGTCCAATCTCTATCAACTAATTCGAATTTTTTTATTTGCTCTATGTGACTAAATCGTTTGTTATAGCGCTGAATCTCTTTCCAAATTCTTTCTTTAATAACATCACTACGGCTAATACCTTTCTCAATATAATCTTGCACACTTTTCCTTTCAGACCATTTTTTTATAAAGTCAAACTCTGGAACAATTAGTGCGGCGCAAAATTTTTCGTTTTCACCAATAACCATAATATTCCGGATAAAGATTGATTCTTTCATTTTATTTTCAATCGGTAACGGAGCGATAAATTTTCCCCCCGATGTCTTAAATACTTCTTTTAATCTATCGGTAATTTTCAAATACTTATTATCAACCAAAATTCCAATATCACCCGTATGAAACCAGCCATCAGCATCAAAGGCATCTTTTTTATCTTCGGGTTTATTGTAATAACCAAGCATAACGTTAGGACCTTTGGTCAATATTTCACTGGTCTCCTCATCAATTTTTATCTGAACATCCGGAATCGGAAAACCGACTGTTCCAATATAATAATCTTCAAAACGATTACAGGTAATAACCGGTGATGTTTCAGTAAGACCATAACCTTCTATAATATTTATTCCGGCAGCAGTGAAAATTCTACCTAAGCGAGGTTGTAATGCCGCCGCTCCGCTTATAATTCCTTTTACTTGTCCACCCAGCGCTTCAAGCCATTTAGAAAAAACGAGCTTGCGAGCAGCCCAAAGCCTTAGATTATAAAACCAATTTGTTTTTCCTTGCGGATGGAAATGATTGGCAAGAGTAATAGCCCAACCAAAGATTGCGCGTTTAGGCTGCTTAAGTTCTCTTCCTTTTTCCATTATCTTATCGTAAATTTTTTCAAGAAGACGCGGTACAGTTGTAAAGTAATTCGGCTTAATATCTTTAAGATTATCAGCTACTTTCTCTATACTCTCTGCATAATATATTGCGGCTGCAATTTTCATATAATAATAAACTGCTGTTCTTTCGAAGATATGGCAGATTGGAAGAAAGCTGATAATACGATGAGTATTGTTTATCGGCATTATTCGGTTAATCGAATTTACATTGCTTAAAATGTTCCGATGTGAAAGCATTACCCCTTTTTGAGTTCCCGTAGTCCCTGAGGTGTAAATTATAGTAGCAACGTCATCCGGTTGAATGCTGCCTTTTATTTCATTAAGTCTAGTTCTTAATGATTCGCCTGCAATATCCAGAATTTCTTTCCAATGGTTTTTACCGTCAAGTTTATCAAAACTATAAATATTAATTAAAGATTTTACTTTTTGTTTTATTGAACTGATTTTATCATACAAATCTTCATTAGCTACAAAAGCGTATTTTACTTCGGAGTCGCTCAAAATATATTCATAATCGATAAGACTGATATTGGGATAAATTGGTACATCAATTGCCCCCACCTGAAGAATACCAAGATCAATAAAATTCCATTCGGTTCTGTTGGGAGAAATAATTGCAATTTTATCTTTTGGATTAACACCGAGCTTAATTAGTCCTAAGCTAACTTTATCTATTATTGATTGTACTTCTTGCGAACTATAATTAACCCATTTGCCATCTTTTTTATCAGAAATACAATCAGCCCGGGGAAAATTATTTATTTGGAAAGGAATTAGATCGAAAAGTCTTAAGGAGTTATTCATGATTACCTCGACTTTTATTATTTTGTTAATTAATGATTGGCAAATAAGCTTTATTTTTATTTTTAATATACGGCAACAGATGATATTAAGCAAGCGAATTTTCGCTAAAGATGAAAATTTGCTAAAAGTTGATTTAATTTTTTTTATATTTTGGTATAAAAAAGGATTGTTTTGGAGAATAATAGAAATTATATAAGGCTCATCTTCGGATTGAAGCTGAAACAGTTACGCCAGGAAAAGCATCTTTCGCTAAATGATCTGGCTGAAAAAAGCTCACTCTCTGTTTCCTATCTTAACGAAATTGAAAAAGGTAAAAAATATCCTAAAGCTGAAAAAATTGCACGGCTTGCAGATGCATTAGAAGTAAGCTACGATAGCCTTGTTTCACTTAAGTTAACAAGAAACTTAACTCCTATTGCACAGCTTATTGATTCAAACATTTTAGAAATGCTTCCACTTGATCATTATGGAATTAACCTTAATAAATTTATTTCTTTAATGTCCGAAGCATCTTATCAGTTGAGTGCACTTGTATCGACAGTTATTGAAATGGCGCACAATGCTGAGTTAAGTCAAAATAATTTTAGCAGAACTGCCCTTAGGATTTATAAAGAGATTAACGAAAATTATTTTGAAGATATAGAAAAATCAGTAAATAATTTTATTTCAGGCTTTAATCTAGATGTTACTCCGCCTATAATCTTGCAGTTGCTTCCGGACATCTTAAAGGACGAATATCATTATGTTATAGATGAAAAAAGATTTAATGATTTTAATGAATTAAGACAATTGCGAGGAGTTCTAAAACCAGGCAAGCAGCCAATTCTATTTTTGAATCCGGGAATATCTACAGCACAAAAGTCTTTTATTCTAACAAAAGAAATAGCGTATAATTATTTAGAAATAAGCAATAGAAGTTACATCCACTCGAGCTTGAAACTTAATACATTCGACCATCTATTAAACAACTATAAATCAGCTTACTTTGCCACTGCTCTACTTTTGTATAAAGATTTTTTTGTAAGAGATGTTAATAACTTTTTTAAACAAAATACATGGAGTAGTAATACACTTCTCGAGATAATAAAAAAATATAACGCTACACCTGAAATGTTTTTTCAAAGATTAGCGAATTTAACCGGAAAAGTTTGGGAGATTCATAAATTCTTTTTCCTGCGCTTTAACACTTCTGCTCACTCAGACAGATATGATCTTACTAAAGAGGTACGATTAAACATCCGGCAAAATCCTGGTGGATACCAAACCAGCGAACATTATTGTCGTCGATGGTTATCAATCGAATTGTTGAAAAATATTAAACATGAGTTGGAAGGTATAGAAAGCGGTGGTAAAATGAAGGCAGGAATTCTTCATTCGAAGTTTCATCAAACAGAAGATGAATACCTCTCCATTTCAGTAGCACAGCAAAACGTTTTGGATAAAGATATGTTTACTAGTATCACACTTGGCTTTTATCTGGATGATCATCTAAAGAAAAAAATAAATTTTTGGAATGAGCCTAAAATTCCATTTAGAATAGTTAACAACACTTGTGAAATGTGCAACATAACAGACTGCAAAGAAAGAGTATCAGAACCAATTACGCTTAAAAAGATTCAGATATCCAGTGATATTGAGAATGCAATTAAAAAGTTATAGCTTTTATTGATCCTCGATGAGAATCTTTTCATTATTCCAATCCGTTAATTAGAATAATCGAATACCCTGCTTAGAAGATTTTAAAGTGCCAATCCTTCAAATTTTGCAATTCTCGCTTTAGCATATTCCGGAATTACTTTTGTAGTTTGAGCTTTATAATCATAATAAACAAGCTTAGTTACAGAAGTTGCTGCATTAATTAACTTATTATCTTTTTTAATAGCGATAATATGTTCAACATCAAGACTCTTAGCCCCGAATTTCGAAACCCTGGTTAATACTTCAACTTCATCACCCAGCACAATCGGGTAAATATAATTTATCTCAATCCTGCCAATTACAACTTCAAAATCAAGACTATCTTTTTTACGGTTGAATAGACTATTGAAATAATCAATTCGGGCTTCTTCCAGATAAGTAAGATAAGTTGCGTTGTTAACATGATGCATTGCGTCCAGATCGGAGAATCTTACCTTTATTTTTGTTTCGTGTTTGAATTGTTCTGTGTTCATTGTAATCTTTTTTTAATCTCTTAATTATTGTTTAGTTGCGGCATTGTTTCATTACTTTTTTTACCACTTTTAAAATTTACAATTAAACATACTGTTCATTAAAAACATCATCAATAATATCAGCAGCTTTCCGAATGTCTTCCACTGAAACATCAAGATGGGTAACAGCACGGATCAAATCTATCTTACCAACTGATAACAACAATCCCCTTTCCTTACATCTTCTTATGCTTTCCTCAATTGAAAGTTTTAACGGTTTGAAGAGAAGTATGTTAGTCTGTACTGCTTCCATATTTATTTCAAGATTTGGATTTGCATTTATTCTTTCGGCAAGATACTTGGCATTAACGTGGTCTTCTTTTAATCTGTGGATATTATGTTGCAAAGCATATAAACCGGCAGCAGCAAGAATACCGACTTGTCTCATTCCTCCACCCCAAGCTTTTCTAACTCTGTATGCCTCATTGATAAAATCTTTTGAACCGGCAATTATAGAACCAACCGGAGCGCCTAGTCCTTTTGATAGACAACATGAAACTGAGTCGAAATGCGAAGCATATTCTTTTACCGGGATACCGGTGGCAACTGATGCATTCCAAATTCTCGCACCATCTAAATGAAAAAATAAATTATGTTGTTTAGCCAACGCACTGAGAGTAATGATGTTCTCCAAGGGTTGAATTGTTCCGCCTGCACGATTATGTGTATTCTCAATTGTTAAAATTTTTGTGCGGGGCATGTAATAAGCATTAGCCGGTCTTATCAAAGGTTCTATTTGTCCAGGAAGAATAACTCCGTTCACACCTTCTATGGGAGATAACTGCAAACCGCTCAATGCAGCAGGCGAACCGGATTCATAATTAAAAATGTGCGAGTCTTTCTCGCAAATTACTTCATCACCCGGACTGCTTAATACATTTAAACAAAGTTGATTACCCATTACTCCGCTCGTAACAAACAGTGCCGCTTCTTTTCCTAACAATTCGGCAGCAAATTCTTCAAGTGCATTCACGGTAGGATCTTCTTTGAATACATCGTCACCAACTTCGGCTTCGTACATCGCCTTTCTCATACCCTCCGAAGGTTTGGTTAAAGTATCGCTTCTTAGGTCTATCATTTTTTCCATCAGATTTTTACAATTTGAATTTTGCTTTAATCTTCTTTAATAAAAATATTCCGAATACCCAGACAGAAATCACAGATGATGCAATAGGAACTAATAAAGAATTTTGAGTAAAGAAAGTTTCTTCATTTTGAAGCACAGCATCGGCAGTAAAAACCGTTTGAGTGAACAACTCCGTTTCGACTTCCGTAATTCCCAACGGATTAATGATACAGCTTACACCACCGTTAGCAGCCCTAATAACGGTCCTTCTATTTTCAATTGCTCTTAATACTGCAATTTCTTTATGCTGATAAGGACCACTCGATTTGCCGTACCAGCTATCGTTTGTAACCACCACAATTAAATCCGCACCATTATTTATGAATTCCGAAACGAATGCCGGATAAATTGATTCATAACAAACTAAGCCGTTAATTCTTAATGTATCTCTATCAGAATTTGTATTTGAGATTGGTAAAGTGAAAATGGTTTTTTCTTTTCCTACGTTCCAGCCGGTGATTCCAACACCCCACCGAATTAAATCACCCAAAAAAGGAAACACATCAACATAAGGAACCCGCTCTCCGAAGGGAACTAATTTCATTTTACCGTAACGTTGAAGATTAACTGTTTGGGGCGAGAGAAGAAGAATTGCATTATAAGTTGTATAAAAAAAATCATCGTTGTTCCCGCTTTTTGCATCCGAAGGAATTGAGGGATCATCCCGATCGTAAAAAATTACGTCGGGCATACCGGTTAGAAGGTAAACATTATTTTGCCGGATAAACGAAAAAAGCTCATCAACTTGTGACCTGTAAGTACCTCCGAATAAGTAAACCGGAAGTGCAGTCTCCGGCCAGATTAATAACTCTGCACCGCCATCGACAGCTTTTTGTGAAAGATCGAGATAAAGTTTCATCATACTATCAATGCCGCCGCTTGCCCATTTATCCCACGGATCGAGATCGGGTTGAATAATTCCAACTTTTATTTTTTCGGTCGAAATATTATAACCGTTAATTCGGAAATATCCATAAGCTAACATTAAACCAAATATAAAAACCGCTGCAGCTTTCGGAATGATTGCTTTTTTAATTTGATTTCTAAGATGAAATGCTTTATACAATAATACATTAATCAACACAACTACAAGCGACAATCCTAAAGCACCGATAATATCGGCGGCTTGTATGAAATATGTGAAGTACGATAAACCGTTTCCAAGTGTAAGCCAGGGAAAACTTAAGTCTGTTAACATATAAGCATATTCGTATGCAACCCAGAAAAACGGCATAAAGAAAATAGCTGCGGCAGCATTTAAGTATTTTCTTGCAAAGTAATAAAGTGTGGAAGGAATTAAAAATAACACCGGATTCACAAAAATCAGAAGCACACCTGAAATCATAAGGAAAGGATCTGCGGTTTCCTGCCAGCTTCCGACCCAATAAAGTGTTATCAAGCAAACAATAAAAAAAGTTAAATACACTGCCCGATTAACGGCGATAAGTCTATCCCGCTTTTCTATCACTATGAACAGAGGTATTAACCCGACGAACATTAAAAGTTGAAATGGAAAAGGAAAGGGAGGAAAGGAAATTCCTAACAACACTCCGCTTAAAACAAGAAGCAGTCTTTCTTTTCTTCTATTTTTTTTCTCTGGAGGATCGAGCGGCAGCTTAAGAATTTTGAAAAACTTTTTCATCCTGCGCTTTTCCTTTTCCTGAAAAAATATCTTATTGTAAAGAATAAAACTATCGCCGCCATTAATGCAATTACAATGTTGCTGTACGTATTTAAATAATAATCTATTCGTTCGATATTATTACCAAAGACGATTCCCAAATAAATTATAATTGAATTCCATGCGAAGGCACTAAGCAGCGCCAATATAACAGTTTTTTTTACATCAAGTTCGCTTAAGCCGGCAAAAAACGAAATTACCGATCTTGTTCCGGGAAGAAATCTATTTGCGGCAATTATAAAGTAACCATACCTATTAAACCACAACTCTGCCTTATCTAAAGCATCCAGGGAAATGAATTTGATTTTCCCCGCACGGATTACTCGTTTATCTAACTGCGAACCAATAAAATAGAGAGTCATAAAACCTAACACACTTCCAAGACTTGTGATGATTAATGTCGGGATAAAATGTATAGCTCCTTGAGATATTAAAGAACCTCCGACCACAATAACTAAATCGCTTGGCGAGGGTGGAAAGACATTTTCAATAAAAGCAAATAGAAATAATGTAACATAAATCCAGAATGGAGTAAGTTGCGTGATAAACTTAAGAATATCTTCAAACATATTATTTATTTTTTATAATGAGTGCGGTTGCTAATGCGGCAATCCCTTCTTTGCGACCAACAAATCCCAAACTTTCCGTAGTGGTTGCTTTAATTGATATCCTCTCAATAGGTACGTTCAAAATTTTGGAAATTTTTTCCCTCATTAAATTTATATAAGGCAGAAGCTTAGGTTTCTCAGCCATCACCACCGAATCAATGTTACCCACGGAAAAACCGGAAGATTTTAGCTGTGACGAAACCTCCTGCAGTAAAAGTGCGCTGCTTACATTTTTATATTCAGGAGCCGAATCCGGAAAGTGCATACCAATATCGCCTAAAGCAGCGGCGCCGAGCAGCGCATCGCAGATTGCATGAAGCAGGACATCCGCATCCGAATGACCCGACAAGCCTTTTTCATAAGGTATTTCAACTCCTCCGATTATCAGTTTTCTATTATCCGAAAACTGATGCACATCGAAACCGATACCTGTTCTAAAGTTGAAGTTCAATGGCGTATCTCGAAATTAGTAAATTCGTTTTGTGAGTCGCTCCAGATTATTTGATGCTTCCTAACGCTTGAATATGAAGGACCTATTTTTAACTGTTCGTATAGGGCTTCTATTTGTGCAAGACTTCCTTCAACAACCGTAAAAACATCCCCGGAATATAAATTTTTTACGTAACCTTTAAGCCCAAGTTTAAGTGCATGCCTTAGAACAAAGTATCTGAATCCAACGCCCTGCACTAAACCTTTTACAATAATTTCGGCTCTCTTTTCACCGGAATTCATCTTACATTTTCTTGTTTTTATCGATTAACTCTGAAGCCAAAAGCCCTGTAAATATAAGTATACAGCCTATAAAGCCAAAGTTTGAAATTTGTTCGGTTAGAAGCATGTAAGCCAGCACGGCTGCAAAGATAGGTTCTAACGAGAAGATGATACCCGCTTTAGTCGGGGTAACAAACTTTTGATATTTCGTTTGCAGAATGGTGGTTAACACTGTGGCTAAGAGAGCAGTGTAGATAATCGCAAATACAACGTTAAAATTTAAAACATAAAATGGTTCTTCAATTCCGGTTGTTGAAAATATTCCAGCCATCAAAATTCCTCCAATTGCTGTAACCGCAATTTGCAAAAATACAAGCGGCATATATGGATGCTGCTTACTTATGATATCCAGGTATACTAAATATAACGCGAAAAAAATGGCACAAATAAGTGTAAGAAAATCACCTATATTAAAATTAGTACCGATCTCGTTAAAAACATCCAGCAGCGATTCGCCCTTGCTTGAAAGTAAAACTAATCCGGCAATAACTAAAACAATAGCTATCAGGCTTCCTTTCCCCGGCATTCTTTTTTCAATGAATACTTGAAATATCGGCGTGAATACTACGAAAGTTCCTGTAATAAAACCTGATTTTGTAGCGGTTGTATATTTTAGTCCGATTGTTTGAGATGCAAATCCTAAAAAGTAGAGAAGTCCTAAAAACACACCTTGGATTAACAACTGTTTATTTAATACTTTCAGTACGCTCTTATAAATAGGGAGAAGAAGCAGGGCAGCTAAAGTAAATCTGAAAGAAATGAACATCATTGGGGAGATGTCATTAAGAGCTGTTTTAATTAGAGCAAAGGTAGCTCCCCAAATAATAGTATTTAGCAGTAAGGCGCCTTCGCTTAAATATTTTTTCATGAATTAAAAACAGGATAAATTTGCTTTAGATTATATTAAATCAGCAGGTATTGTTATTTGTCGTCAATCGAATAGCCAAAAGCTTTCAGAAAGTTTTCATTGGAGCGCCAATTTTTTCTTACTTTCACACGCAAATCCAGGAATACCTCTCTGCCTAAAAAATCTTCAATTGCTTTGCGGGCATTTTTACCTAATTTTTTGATTGCCTCCCCGTCTTTACCGATCAGAATTGCTTTTTGTGTCTCTTTCTCAACAACTATTTCCGCTTGAATAAAATCCTTACCGGTTTCTCTTTCTTTGAAATCGGCGATTACTACCTCAACACTGTATGGAATCTCTTCCTTATACTGTTCTAATATTTTTTCTCTTATAATCTCGGAAACAAAAAATCTTTCGTTCGCATCGGCTATTATGTCATCGGGATAATATTTGGGATGATACGGAAGGTAGTGGAGAATAGCTGGCTTTATTGACTCAACATTAAAATTTAGAGTTACGGCGGTCGGAATTATTTCTTTGAATAATTTGAGCTTTTCAAATTTTGATATTAGAAAAGATATTTTTTCCTGCGTTGATAAATCAGCTTTGTTAAGAATTAATATCTTTGGTTTACTGCTCCTCAAAATTATTTCTTGAACAAATTGTTGATTGAATAATTTATTACCTACAGGGTCTTCATGACAATCCATCATCAATAAAATAACATCCGAATCTTTAATCGACTGTTCAATTGCCGCCACCATTTTTTGTTGAAGAAGATATGCCGGTTTAAGAACACCGGGGGTATCAAGAAAAATTATTTGATATTCCGGTTCGGATAATATTCCAATAATTTTTTTACGTGTTGTTTGTGGTTTGATAGTAATAATTGAAAGCTTCTGACCTAACAGTGCGTTCATCAAAGTAGATTTGCCTGCATTTGGAAGTCCAAGGATAGATACATAACCGGATTTTATGTTAATCATCTGTACATTACTCAATTGAGACTGCTGTTCCGCTTGCACTTACCATGAGCATATTTCCACTTCCTGCCCCGATGGTTTCGTAATCGAGGTCAACTGCTATCACTGCGTTTGCGCCCATCATTTGAGCCTGCTGAACCATTTCCTGGACGGCAATATCTTTTGCTTTTCTAAGCTCCTTTTCATAAGCGGCAGATCTGCCACCGACGATATCCCGAATACCGGCAAAGAAGTCCTTAAAAATATTCGCCCCCATTATTGCCTCACCGGTTACTAAGCCGTGATAATTAGTTATTCTTCTTCCCTCGATGGAGTTTGTGGTTGTTATGAGCATTGTGAACCTATAATTTAATAAAAACGCTGTTTGATTGTGATCTTACTGCATCAAGATCATCTTTCTTGTAAAAATCCTTGTGCCATTTTCGAGTTTACTCGAATGAATTGTTAATCGATAGAAGTAAACACCGCTTGCCAATCCGGCTGCAGCAGACTTTGCATTAAAGTTTACCGAATAACTTCCGGCTGGTTTGAATTCATCTAATAATGTAACCACTTCTCTTCCTAAAATATCATAAATTGTTAAACGAATATTGCTGCCCCTGGCTATGTCGAATACAATTTTTGTTTCGGGATTAAATGGATTAGGATAATTTTGATGAAGCACAAAATCCTCCGGAATAACATTCTCCTCAGTTGCGGTTGAGGATATAATAGAACCGCCGATGATTAATCCCCACTCTTTTAAAATTCCTATTTTATCCGAATCAAGATCGGTCAGAACAAAAATCCATTTCCCCTTTGCATCTTGCCCATACAATGTGTTAAGATCGGTCGGGTCAGGCTTAAATCTGCCTTCCGCCAGCGAAGGATCTTTTAATAACATGCTGTCTATCGATAAATAGGATTCCTGATCAAAAAATATTTTAGGATTAGCAGCATTTGGATATCCGGAATTAACTCCGGGACGCGTAAACAGAGTTAAGTGTTTTCTTTCGGGCGTGATAATTTTCCCTGTCAACTGGCTGAAGTTTCCATGTTCAGCTTCAAAAAATATATCTATGTCATTTATCATGATATTATCAGTTATATCTATCGTATCACGCGTTCCGAAGCTAAATGTACTGTTTATTGTTTTATTCGGCTGTTTGCTATAAGCAAATCCGTCGGTTATGGTAATAGTTCCAAATCCTTCGTTAGGAAACTTAGCAGCGTTTGGTGTTTTAGCTATATCAACAACAGTGAGAATATAATCTATCCGATCACCGGGTGATACATTAATTGGAGGTTGAAATTTAATTGAGTAAATGTCACCTGTAAAGATTTCTAAATTTTCTTTTATCCATTCTCCTTGGTTTAACGAATACTGAATATAAACAGAATCCACTCCTTGATTATCATTAACAGCAATATACATCGTATAAGGAAAATGATAAGAAGACAGAGAATTTATAGGATTCAAAGTAATTGAAGGTGCAATTTGATCAGCCCCAACACTGTAAGAAAAATATTGGTAAGGGGCGTTGTCTGGATAAAATAAGTTACCGATATAAGTATCATAAATGCTAAAGTAATAATCGATATTACTTTCCTGGCTTAGTTCCGGAATGTGAGCAGCGTATTCCCCTTCTATTCCTGTGGAGACCATTTGCACAGACTGAAATTGAGCTTTATTAATACTGAAATGTAATTTTAATGAGTCGATAACCGATGTTTGATGAGACTGAAAAATATTTACTATCACCTCTCGTTCAGAAAAATCTTCTATGTCTTTCAAAGGAGTATGAGAAAAAACTACAGGAACATAAGGACCCGCCTTGAATTGATACGCATAATTCGATCCTACGGTAGTAGTCATTATAGGAATGAAGTAGAAATAATCTATCTCTGAAATTTGTTTTAAATGAAGGTAATCCAAATTCCCGGGAGGAGGTACATCAATATGAATTAGTTCGTTTGTACCATCCTTATAAAACAAGATAAAGTAAATTTTCGGTTTACCAAATTGATTTCCCCAAAATTGAAAATGAAGCGGAACATTTGATTCATTCCCTTTGAACATCAGATAGTTAGCTGCCGATGAACTAATTGAACATCCAGCACCGCTGTCCGGTAATACCCTTTGCCCCATACACAAAGATGCAGAAGGATAAGCAGATGCTTCCTTATAGGTAGGGAATAAACCCTGATTCCTGGTGCCGGTAAAAAGATTCCACAGAAAATATTCTTGAATTGCAGTTTCATAGTTAGTAGAATAAATCTTTAGTATTTCGTTAAAAGCAGTAAATATGTTTTCAACTCTTAAAGTCATTCTCCTTTCCCATAATTGCTTGTTCGAATTTACTCCATGCTTTTGTGATATATAGTGCAGCCACAAACAATCTTCATAGCCCTGCCCTGAGATGAACGATCTTCCTGGACTTGTAATTTGAGATGAGCTTAAATAATTGTAGTAGTCGTTTACATAATCGTAACCTATATCCTCCATCCAGGTTGCATCCATTTCAATGAACCATCCCGGATCGTACCAGCTATTATAGGTGTATTGAACAGCATGTTTAAACTCATGAATAGCGGTTACCTTTGCCGCACCTTTTTGATTTCCTTCAGGATCGGTATTTGGCGGGAAACCGCTAAAATTATTGTGCATAACTATTCTTGTTAAAGTGTCCGATATATTATTTGTGTATCCATAATAAAACATATTTTCAAAACCTATTTGATAGCGCCCCGAACCTATCTTAGGTGCAAGTTGTCCCAATGTATCAATTGTGTAGGTCCATGAGTAATCGAAATAGTCGGCTATCCACTCGACATAATCGGAAACGCTGTTGCCGTTTAAGTCGGATAACGGGACGGCATCAGTTCCGGTAGTATTGTATGTTAGTTCAAATTTGCCAGAAGGAGAAATGAATGTTTTTGTATCTTGTGTTTTCAGGAATGGTCTGTTTAATAAGTTTTCAATTTCATTAACGGCATAAGCAGATAATATGTTTTTGTTCAAGTTATACTCTTGAATTAAAGGTGTGCCGCACTTAATAAATATTTCTTCTTTAAAAAGGTATCTTTTATTCAGCTTTTCATTATTAAAGGAGAAGTAGAATTTTTCTAGTAAAGCAGTTTGATAATCGATTTTATTTTGAATTAAATCGCTCTCGATAGCAGCAAAGGCTTTTGGTTTTATTGAGTGATCATGATCCGGCTGCGAATAGGAATGACCAACAGCTAATAATAATGCAAGTATTAATGTTAAAAGGAATAACCTGATTTTTGTATGCATAAACGCCAGTGAATGTTATTGATAAAAAATATTATATCTTGCCGTCCATTTTATTAAAAGCGGGGGAAATAAACAAAGTATTTATAATACACTAACGTTATAGCTTTTTCAATCGACGACGGGAATTCTTCTGGTTTTCAAAGAAGAAGTATGCGGAAATAATTATTCCGAAGGAAAAAATAAATCCGATAATGGACATGATTTTGGCACTTGTTAAACCGGCTAAAATTCCACCCAATGAATTAAACAATGAGAAGAACTGCGCAAGTATTCCCGTAGATTCGGATTCACTGCCTGCACTTATAATTAAATAAGCCGCTAATGAGATGATTCCAAAGCTGAGTATTGTGAATATTGAGGAAACAGAAATGATGAAAATTCTATCGCTCTTACGTGTTCGAAAACTCTTTTGCAGTTTTTGAATTAACATTTGAGTAAAATCTTCACGTACTTCTTCTGCAGGCAGATTCTTCAAACTGCTATGAACTTTTACAAGTGCGTTATATCTTTTTTGAGCTTCGCCGGATTTTAAAAGTTGTAATCTTACTTCTTCGGCGGTGTTAGAATCCAATTCACCGTCGATGTATTTGTTTAGCAATTCATCGCTTAATAAACTCATAATAATTCCTCTAAGTAATTTTTTTTCATAATAGCCTCACGCAAAGCATTTCTAGATCGATGCAGCATTACCTTCACGTTTGATACCGATAGGTTCATAGCCTGACTGATTTCTTCACAACTCATTCCTTCTAAATAAAACATTGTTATTACCGCAGCATAATTAGACGGAAGTTCGGAAATTAATTTTTGAAGCGTATCTGCTATATCTTTTTGCTCAATCCCTTCGATGTTTAATTTACTCTCCAAATTTATATGCTCATCTATTGAACTCATTTCGCTTTCAATTTTTCTTTTTTTAGCAGAAAGTTTTGTTAGTGCAGTATTATAAACAATCCTGTAAAACCAGGTTGAGAATTTTGCTTCTTCTCTAAAACCCCCTAATGAGTTGAATGCCTTAATAAAGCAATCCTGCAAAACTTCTTCTGCCTCCATAGAATTCTTAAGCATACGATTTAAAAGAGAGAACGCCTTGTTTTTATATCTGTCAATAATGATCGAATAATCGGAAACATTACCCTTTTTAACCGATTCTATAACTTCAAGGTCGCTCAGGTTTTTCATTTCTAACTTAGACAAAAATCTTTTGATTGCGGTTACACAACCATTTGAGTAACCGATTTTGTTTACACGATATAAAATAGATACTGCTAAAAGTAAAATCAATTTAAGTTAAGTAAAGCTGTAACCATAATGTTTGTTTTGCTGTCATAAGAACAGAGAAAGAATTGAATGATTGAGATTTTAAAGCTTCTGTGTAGTTGTAACCTCAACATCGAGTTTATTGTCATAAGTATTAAATAATATTAACAGGAGATAAAAATGAACGAAGCCGTAATTGCAGTATTCATACCCATAGTAGCCATTGTGGTCACGGGTTTAATTTTTGTAACCTTCTTCTATTTTAGGTCACGCGAAAGACAATTGCTGATAGAAAAAGGATTGGACGCCGAATCAATTAAAGAATTTTTTGAGAGCAAAAAAGATCCATTTCGAATGATAAAAATTGGCACGGTAGCAATTGCTTTTGGATTGGGTTTAGGATTGGGAATGATGCTGCACGATGTAACGGGAAAAGAGTATTGGACTCCATTTGCTATATTTTTCTTTACGGGTATCGGATTTATTGCCGCTAATCTGGTTACAAGAAAACTTCAGAATCGGAAAACGGAATAATAACCTTTGATTATGGGAAAGCGAAAGGTTCGGCGTCATATAAATTCAAGATTAAAATACGCCTGCCTTCTGCTTTCCTAATAATATTTAACCCTCCTGCGCATCCAGCCATCTTTCGGCATCAAGTGCAGCCATACATCCGGTACCGGCTGCAGTAACAGCCTGCCTGTAGACTTTATCTGCAACATCCCCTGCGGCAAAAATACCTTCAATGTTAGTATAGGTAGTACCGGCTTTTACTTTTAAGTAACCGGTTTCATCCATGTCCAAATAGTCTTTAAATAAGCTGGTATTCGGCTGGTGCCCGATGGCGAGGAATAATCCGTCGGCATCAATAGTTTGCGTTGAGCCGTCCTTAGTATTCTTCACAACGACACCAGTCATAGTTTTCTTTCCGTCTTCTTCTTTACCAAGTACATCGGTTACCACGCTGTTAATTAAAAATTTAATTTTGGGATTTTTCTTCGCTCTCTCTAACATAATCTTCGAAGCTCTAAACTCTTCTCTCCTGTGAATCACTGTAACTTCCGAAGCAAATTTTGTAAGGAAGTTAGCTTCTTCCATTGCGGTATCTCCGCCGCCTACAACAAGCACCTTCTGGTTTTTAAAGAAGAATCCGTCGCAAGTAGCACAAGCCGAAACACCATAGCCCATATATTTTTTTTCCGACTCAAGTCCTAATAATTTTGCCGAAGCACCGGTTGCAATGATTACTGCATCAGCAGTATATGTTTCGTCGTAGGATTTTAACACAAATGGTCTTTTTGAAAAATCAACTTCGGTTATTTCTTTATAAAGTGATACGGCACCAAAGCGATGCGCTTGCTTTCGCATAATGTCCATTAGCTGAGGACCTTGTATGCCATGCTCAAAACCGGGATAATTTTCTACTTCTGTAGTAATCGTTAATTGTCCACCGGGTTGTAAGCCTTCGAAGATAACCGGGTTTAAATTAGCGCGAGCTGTGTATAAAGCGGCAGTAAAACCGGCAGGTCCTGCTCCGATTATAATTACTTTGTGATGATTTTGTGTTTGATTCGATGCCATTATTTCTCCGTGTTGATCTGTAGTTCCCTAAAATTATAATTTTATTTCACAGCATTAGATACATTAAAATTGGTATAGATTCATTCGATCTTTTGTTCACTCAGAAAAGATGCATTTCTTTTTAAGCCGCTTAACTTTGTTCTTTTTACAGGACTTTCATTGAACTTCTTCTGAAAATCTCCTTCTGTCATGCAAGATATTTCTTCTAATGGCACCTCGGCATTTACACTTTTAGGATAAAAATTTTCTTCGTCCGAAGGAACGGAAAATTTCTGATTCCAAGGACAAACATCCTGACATATATCGCAGCCAAACAGCCAATTATCGAATTTACCTGAGAATTTTTTATTAATCTCTCCTTTATTTTCTATCGTTAAATAAGATATGCATTTATTGGAATCAACAACGTATTCCGAAACTATTGCGCCTGTTGGACAAGCATCTATGCAAGCAGTACATGAACCGCAAAAATCCGGAATCGGTTCGGAATGTGTGAACTCATAGTTTGTAATAATATTGGCAATAAAGAACCAGCTTCCGATTCTGCGGTTGATAACGTTTGTGTGTTTTCCTAACCAGCCTAAACCTGCCCGCACAGCCCACGCTTTATCCATCACCGGTCCTGTATCTATATAAGATTTTGATTTGAAGTTACTGTCGATCTCTCTCAACCTCGATTCAAGAATTTTGAGCTTTTCCCAAATCACGAGATGATAATCTTTTCCCCAGGCATATTTTGAAATTTTACCCATTCTGTCTTGGTTTGTATGATGCTGCCCGGAATAATAATTCATTCCTAATGAAATAACACTTTTCGCTCCAGGAAATATTTTTGAAACGTCAATCCGCTTTTCATAATTTCTTGGCATGTAATTCATATCTGCATGATAACCGCGGGTTAACCACTCTTTCAATCGCTTACCTTCTTTGGTTAAAGGTTCAACTTTGGCAAAACCGATTAAATCGAAACCCAAAGCTTTGGATTCTTCTATCACAGTTTGATTGGTAATCTTCGATATAATTATATCATTCACCAGTTCAACTCTTTTTTGAATACCCGAACGAATAATTTTCCGTCTTTCACTATGACAGGATATGTTTCTAAACCTTTGCTGCCCGATTGCTTTCTGCCGGTTTGAAGATGAAATGTCCACCCGTGTACCGGACAAATGACGCAGCCTTCTTCAATAATTCCTTCAAAGATTAATGCGGTATGTTGATGCGGACAAATATTACTTACTGCATAAATATTACCTTCAACCTTAAAAACGGCAACTTCAACATCGTTCAATAAGAATCGTTTACCCTGCTTTTCTTTAAGTTCGTTAATACTGCAAACTTCCACAAATCCATCCGATTCAATAATCATTTTAACTCTCTAAATTTTTCTTTAATCTGAATTCCCCTTTCGGTTTGAGCAACAGTTGCTGCTGCAGAATCCGGATCGTGCTCGAATATTAGCGTCCAATTCTCCTCAACGGCTCGAGCTAATATCTTCTTTTTTTCTTCGAGAGTAACAAGCGGCTGCAAATCGTATCCCATGATGTACGGAAGAGAAATGTGCGATGTTGTCGGAAATAAATCGCAGCAGTAAAGAAATTGATTTGAAGCATCGCTTATTTTTATTAATTGCTGTGCAAATGTGTGTCCATTAATTAAAATCAACTCTATTTCATCATCAAAGTTTTTTTCTCCGTCTAAAAGATTTAACACACCTTCTTCCTTTAAAGGAAGAAAATTCTCCTTCAAATAACTTCCCCTGTCTCGTTCTGATGGATTTACCCCCCACTCAAAATTTTTTTTCTGAACATGATATTTAGCATTCGGAAATGCCGGAATCAATTTGCCATTTTTAATTATAGTTGATCCGCCGGTATGATCAAAATGGAGATGGGTCAAAAGCACATCTGTAATTTCTTCAGGAGAGGTTGAATTTGCCTCTAATGATTTGAATAAGGATACGTTTTGCTGATCGACAGCATAAATATTTTTTGATTTGTCGTCCCATTTATTTCCCATTCCTGTATCGACTAAAATTTTTTTACCGTTTCCCATTAGCAGTAAATTTCGAGTAGCTAATAAAATTCTGTTGGAAGAATCGGGGGGATTTGTTCTTTCCCACAACGGTTTAGGTACGATACCAAACATTGCCCCGCCGTCAAGACTAAAATAGCCCGATTCAATAATCTTTAGTTCATATCTGCCGATAGTCATTGTTACCTTCTCAGTTGGTTTATTCTTAGCGGAAAAGTTAAAGAAGAAATGATAAAGGTGAAAGCGCATTGTTTTGTGTTCATGTTTTAGTCATTAAGGCTGGAACAGATTTGAGAGTGCTCTACATATATTAATTTGCCTTGGTGTTCGGACAGCAGAAATATCCGATTCAAGTTTAATATAGCTTAGTTTTGTCAACGATTCGCATTAAACATTTAGGTGTAATTAAGGTATTACTAGAAACAACACTCTAACTTACCACCGCACTCTTAGTAACAAACACGTCCTGGAATTTTTTCATAATACAATTTGCAATCATTTGAGCAGTTTCTTCGGTGCTAAGCAAATTGGTATTGATAACTGCATGATACAGCAGCGGATCGTCAATATTTTTATGAAAATAATTTTTCAAAAATTTCTTTCTGGCACGGTCGTCATTCTTGATAAATTTTTCAGCTTCATATTTATCCAAACTTAATGTTTGCTGGATTCTGGAAATTCTATCTTCAAGAAGTGCTACTAATCGGATATGAAATGTATTTTTTAGCTGAGCAGTAATAACGTTGGCACCTCTGCCGATTATTACAACTCTGCCTATTTGTGCAATCTGAAGAATTGTAACGGTAGTTTTATGAACCAGGCTCCATCTATCCGGATAAACACCAAAGAGATCATTTGCTATTGTAGTAACCGAAGAGTATTTACCTTCATCCATTATTTTAGCAAGGCTTAACGGGAGATTATGATCTTGCAGCACTTTCTCGATTAAGTTTTTATCAAAAACTGCCCATTCGGCATCCTTTTCAACGTCGTTGGAGTGTAAAATTTTAATAAGTTCTTTGCTGATTTCCGCTGCGCCGCAGCCGGTTTGGCGTGATATTGTAATGCAAGGTCCGGGTTTTTCCGGTTTGTACCTGTCCTGCTTTTCCGCATCATGAGAGTGTGATGCAATGTACCTTCGCGCTTTTTCAAATGCCCCTGTAATTAACATATAGACCCCCTTAGTTAAGTTAATTCATTAGAAAATTCTTAAACCGGATTCAATATAATTTTTTTTAAATAGAGTGTAAATAGAAAATGCCGGAAGTTTTGAAGGAATATTATTTAATTTTTCAAACAAGATTATCCCATCTTTCTCATAATTCTATTTCAAATCTGAACATTGTAATCCCCGAACATGAGTTTAATTTTTAGAAACGTAACAATAGAAAAAATAAGTAACACGGCGTAGCAGAAAGCTACAAACAATCAGACTGATCCTTCGGAAAAGTAGAACTCATCCCTCAAATGAGTCCTTTGGACAACCCTTCTCTTAAGAAGAGAAGGGCTTATCCGTAGGATCTTTAGATTGG